>NZ_PHIE01000004.1:0-360407 GCF_002796895.1 Bacillus sp. SN1 | reverse complement strand
ATTAGTTACCACAGAAATACATACTAATTGTGCTGATCTTATCGCAGCCTAAACTTACTGATGACTTACCTTTTAAAAGAGTAACTTCTTTATCAAGTGCTTTGTGCTGAAGTGATAATAGCTTTTTCATATTTTCACCTCCTTTAATCTCGAATAAAGGGCGGCGCTTAGTTACCACAGAAATACATACTAATTGTGCTGATCTTATCGCAGCCTAAACTTACTGATGACTTACCTTTTAAAAGAGTAACTTCTTTATCAAGTGCTTTGTGCTGAAGTGATAATAGCTTTTTCATATTTTCACCTCCTTTAAACCTCTATTAATTAATAGTTGTCCTAGCCATTAGCACAAAAATACATACTAATTGTACTGATCTTATCACAGCCTAGACTTACTGATGACTTACCTTTTAAAAGAGTAACTTCTTTATCAAGTGCTTTGTGCTGAAGTGATAGTAGCTTCTTCAAATTTTTCACCTCCTTTAACGAATTTCTTTGTTTGAAAGATATCCAAATTATTATTCTTAGGCAATGGTAACCAACTATTCCACTTACCGCTATCTATATCAGAAAGGGTAAGTATCAATCCGCTATTTCCTGTTTGTAAATCTAAAGATAGTCGGTAACCATATTCTCCAGGACTTAAAATTCCTTCGTTTTCCTTATATAAGAGATAATTCCCAAGTGCTTTAATGGTATATTCTAATGAATCTGAATTTACCCCTTCACCTTTCATAGCATTAGCAAGAATAATCATTCCTCCTACCCCACGAAAGATGCCACTTGCAAATGTACTATATAAGTCTGTAACATTAGTTAGTTTTTTGAATAGTTCAGTATTACTCTCAGTCATAAAATCAGGAAGATTTTTGTTAAATTCCAGCATGATTAATGCAATACCAGCTGCACCTTCACCTAGATATGGTATTAACCTTTTATAACCCAATGAATATTCTTTTATTTGTGCTAATTCTAATTTAGAATCAATTTCAATGTTTTTACTTATTTCTTCATTGAAAATCTCGCTAGCCTGTTTTATTAAGTCACTATTCTTTGTCACTTTTCCTAACATTAGAATATACAAGCTGATTCCGGACCAACCATTTAACAAGCCATATGGCATTGCATAGGGATCTCTTACAGTGATGGAGCAATCTTCTTTATAGGCATCTATTATTTTATCTCCTATTTTAATAGCGCGATCTAAAAAATCTTTTTTCTCAGTAATGCTATAAAAGGCCAGATAGTTCAATCCAATTCCGGCTAACCCAGAATACAATGTTAAATCCGAATGTTCATCATCTGGAAAAGGCATTGACGTTAACAGTTTAATCGCTTCTTGTTTATATCCAATATCGTATAAAACAGACACTATACCTGAGATACCGTTAAATAAACCGAGCGGAATATTTTTATATGTTTCTGTATCTAAATTCAATACTGTCTCTAATACATAGTCAACCCATTGATAAACTGAATCGGGTAGAGTTCCTGTTCTATCCAAAGCCATTAAACCGCCAAATCCTCCATTAGCAATTGATAGACTCCCCATTTTTTCGATGTATTGTCTAATATCTCCGGATATTAAACTTTCTGACTTAGGTTTTAAATGACTTATGACGCCCTCTCGCAAACCTTCAGTTATCTCATTGATATTCTTGTAGTTTATTTTCATAGGTGGAATTGTTAAAGTAGAAGCTTCACTTAGTTTCTTGATGGTTGGTAACGTCTTGTCTTGGATTTCTTTAATTTTATTTAAAACTGCATCACCAAAATTCTCTCCAATCCATTTATCTTGATTTATTTCAATATCTATTGACAGATCAGATAAATTTTCTATCGGTAAAAACAAAAATCGGCAAATTCTAAGTAATGCATACCAATCTGCTTGCTCAAAAGTTTCTGCTTGATCCGTAACGTAACCAGGGGTCATTAAGGCGGGGGTGTATTTACTCTCAGGAGTTACAGCAGTTTCCAAGTCTATTAATTTTATAGAGTAATCTTCTAATATCAATACATTATTTGGCTGTAAATCTCCAAGTGCAATCTTACTTTTATGAAGATCTTTTAAAGCATCAATTAACTGATCTATCACACGCATCATGCGTTCCATATAAATATCCTTATCTTCTTTATATGAAAATGGAAAATTTTGAGATACATATTCCATAAGCGAAATTCCTGATACATGTTCTTCAATCAAATAGTTATTTTCCCAAATCTCAAAGTAATCATAAAAATCAACTATGTAAGGCTTCTCACTTAATTGTTTTATTATTTCAGCTTCTTTATAAATTCGTTTAAAACCATCTCGTTTCAACCGGTCCAAACCTGAACCAAGTCTTCCCTCTTTCATAACAAACGTTTTCCCGTTTTTTTCAACCTTATATACTCCACCGCCATTACTGAAATGCAGTGCAGAAATAACATTGTATGAATCAAACTTCGATGTGTCTTCTTTATCAAGTTCTGCGTCAACTTTTTTTGTCATCATTTGTATTTCAGCAGGTTCTTCAACAAAATCAGGAACTTCATAATATGGAGCACGGACATCCGGAATTAATGTACCATCAGGTCGCTGAATTGCCGGAACATTTTGTCCATCTTTATTTACATACATAGATACAAACGCTCCATAACGGAAGAAGACATTTGAATATTTCCAACGTTTATCATTCAATATATAAGGGCCTTTTTTTAAAGTTTTTGTTAGATTATCTAAATCTGAGAGTAATGTTAGAAAAGTCTTGTTATCATAAGGATAGATTGTAATGAACTTACCTGAAGATGCTCTATCTCCGTTTTTAGAGTTTTTGAATAATAATTGCCTTTCATTAGGTACAAATTTAAAGGATATTTCATTTTTTATGAGGTATGGAAGCACAATATCTAAAGTTTTTTGTGCCTCATGAATATCTGCAGTTATATGTATTTTCCACCCTTGTTTTGGCATCTTTTTCATTGTGTTAACGCAATAACTCCAATTAATATCCTTGTTTTGTTTCCACTCTTCAGAATTCAAGTTGGGTATACGATAATTGTTTGTGATTTTATTCGGTGTTATCAATTCATAAAATAAATTGCCTGGACTCAAAAACTCAATGTATCTTAAATCCATTAAAATCCCTCACTTTAGGCTAGAATAATTTTTTCTTGCATCTCACTTGTTAATAACTTGTTTAGTATTCTTTCTGTATCTTTAGTCCAAATAGAGGCCCAAACCATATTTTTAAAGCTTTTTATCTTTGCAGATGTAACACCAATCTGGAATTTTTCATTATTACTTTCAAAAAACCAAGGACCGCCAGATATTCCATGTTTAAGTTTAGATCTCATTCCAATAAGCTGCTCTTCTTTGAGAAGTGTTAAATCTAATTCGCCTTTGGAATATCTCTTTTTAGAACTGAAAAGTGAAATTGGGTAGCCTGCTAATGTAACCAATTTAGGATGTTCCTCTATCACCTCACTTAAATCAAATTCAGGAATAAAAGCAATATTTTTCATGTTTTCAGGCATTTTAACCCATCCAAAGGCGTAATCATAAGTTAACCTATGAGTACTAATCCATTTTTCAGGTATTACTATTTTTAATACATCATATGATTCTTTCATTCCGCAATTCTCTACTTCTATTGATATGTTTTTGGCTATTTCATTAGTGCCTAAATCGTATAGGCAATGAGCTGCACTAGCAACAAAGAGTTCATCTTTGTATATGATAATAGATGCGCTAGCTAATGAATTCACTTCTGATTGTCCTAATAGGAAACTAAGTTTACATATATTATCCATTACTCATTACCTTTCTATTTCCTTTTTCGTTTTTTCTTTTTTAGGAAATTTAAGTTATTTATATTGTAATACCTTATGGGAAATATTACAATGGATAAAAGTGAAAATTTTCACTTTTTTATGAAATTCATAATCTAAAAGGAGGTGTTATGATGTCTAATAAAATTTTATCACTTCAAAAATTACCTACGAGAAATAGTGACAGCCCTGATAAAAAGTCAGTTTTGAGTATTTTTATTTGCGAAGGGGGCCAAGGAAGTTCTGTAAGTCTATATGCTTGTACTTCCTTAGGTTGTTCTTAAGGGAAATTCACATTAAATTTTTACTATTTCATAATCTAATGAATAAACTGGAGGTAAAGCATTATGAGAAAAGTTCTTTCACTTCAGAAACTTTATGACGCTGAATCACCAAAAAGTAACAAAAAACAATCCAATGTGAGCATAGGCTGTTTAGGCAGAAGTAACATAAGTTTGTTTATTTGTTAATTTATAGTTAAGAATATATTTCATCTAGCTGTCCTTATTATTTTTAAGGACAGCTTCTTTATGCCCCTTTTATTAAGGCTACATAGTTCAAATTAGATAGTAGGTTAGGTGGTGTATCTTAAAAGTCAGATAGACAATTTAAAAGCAGCCGCAGTTAGACCGAGATGCGTGAAGTAGAATCAGATTTGCAAGCGAATTCCCGCAATACGCAGGGTATTATAGCATGGCTTTTGCTTCGCAATGCCTATACCAATCCTGAAAAAGGACACATGGAGAACAAAGTGCAGCTTTATTAATCCCATCACCTGTAATTAAAAGATCCTACTCGTCCCATGTGGAGCTTTTGAAAAAAGGACCATGTTCTGTAAATGAAATAGTTCAAGCTCTCAATATCGGTCAACCACAGGTGTCTCGTCATTTACGTATTTTGGCCAAGACAGGATTGGTACGTTTTCGTACTAAGGGACAACTGCGAATTTATAACCTTGAAGCACAACCATTTCAAGATTTAGATGCTTGGTTCGATTCATTTAGCATTTTATGGGAGGAGAGTCTAGATCACTTTGAGGACTATATGCTCGACATTAAACAAAAGGGGGATAAATTAAAATAGTTTTGTTTCTAGGGAGCTAAACGTTTAAGAATAATTGTAAACAAGGATGATATTGAGATGAGAAGTAACACAAAAGTTTACAAAAACATGGAAAGCTTACAATTGAACGTTCAATAGCTATTCCTCCCCGGTTAGCATGGGAAGGTTGGACTAAACCTGAACATATCACTCATTGGTGGGGACCTAAATACTGGACATCTACCATATATGAGATGGATGTTAGACCCGGTGGTATCTGGCGCTATAACTCAAAACCAAAAAATGGAGATGGAGAAGAGGCTCACTGTAAAACTATTTACCAAGAGGTTATTGAACCTATGAGAATTGTCTACATTGACTCATTTACCGATGAAAATTGGTGTATTGTCGACAATAGTGAGATGTATACCATTGTAACTATTAATGAGGTAAGAGAAGGATCAAAATTAACTATTATTACCCGTTTCAGCAATGTTGAAGACCTTAATAACGCTGAAAAAATAGGAATGGTTAAGGGATTTACTGCTTTTGATAGGCTAGAAGAATATTTAATTCTAGAGTTATCTCAAAAGACGGAACAAAAATTGCTTATGAAAAACAAGGAAATGGACCAGCTGTAATTCTGGTATCATCTGCCGCAGCTGATCACTATGACGCTGAACAACTAGCTGTACAGCTTGCTAAATATTTTACAGTTTATAATTATGATCGCCGGGGTAGAGGACAGAGCACTGATGCTTCACAGTATGCAATTGAACGAGAAATAGAAGACATCGAGACTTTAATAATGGAAGCTGGAGGTAGTGGCATTTTATTCGGTAGCTCATCTGGTGCAGTGCTAACACTTGAAGCTGCAAGCAAACTAGGAGATAAAATTACAAAACTATTTATGTATGAGCCACCATTTATTATTGATAATAGTCGTCCTGCAGTACCTACAGAATATGTTGAACATTTGAATAAATTAATTGAGGAGGGCAGACGTGGTGATGCTGCTAAATATTTCATGAGCAAGGCTCTCGGAATACCTTTGGAATATCTAGATCATATGAAAGCTAATCCTTCTTGGAAGTCAATGGAGGACTTAGCTCATACACTTGCCTATGACGGTATGATTATGGGAGAAACAATTGGATAAACCTTAACCAACCGAACGATGGGATGTAAATATTCCAGTAACAATCATGATCGGAGAAAATAGTGAACCTTACTTCCATAAGGCTCTAAGGCACTTGTTGATTTGTTGCCTATAGCTAAATACGAAACGCTTCCGGGGCAAGATCACTCAGCAGTTATAATGGCTCCGAAAAAATTGGCAAAAGCAATTGTGAAATTTTCTAATAGTCATCAAAAATGATATATGGAGAAGGAAAATGTGTAACATGGCATCAGTCCATCTGCGAAAGAAAAAAAATATAGAATCAACATATAAATCAGTAAGCAATTACAACACTACTTTTGCGACTTAACTATCCTTATATAGACAGAAAAAAAGAGGAGTAAACACATTGTTTACTCCTCTAACTTTGTCCCTTCACCTTTTACTTCTTCAAAGTCTGGTGTTTTCTTCAACAAGCCAAGACGATCATTTTCTCCATTTTCCCGGCATACCGGTCATCTTTTCGTATTTATCTCCTAAGTTGACAAAAGCTTATTAGAAATAGATGTGAATAAATCTTGTATCTGGATTGATGGTCAATTTGTTGTTAAAAACCAAAAATTCGATTCGACGAGTTAGTATCAATAAAAAATTGCTTAAGCCACTAGAACATTGGAGAGAAGCCCAAGAAGAGTTGTTTAATGAATTAGGTATTAGACATACATTCACATGAGACCTATATCTTTCAATATAAAGATATACCTTCAAGAAAAGATATATTCAGTCGAAAAATAATACTTTTGCTAGGACAGCTATCTTACTCCTATACGTTTACATGATTTTAGACATTCACACGTTGCACTATTAATACACCAAGGAGAAGATTACATAACAATTAAAGAGCGTTTAGGACATGGTTCTGTAAAAACAACAATTGATGTTTATGGACACCTATATCCAAACAAGCAAAAGGAAATGGCTGATAAATTAGATGACTTACTTTAGGTAAGTGGGCAGTTTGTGGGCAGTAAATCATTTAAAAATAAACACAAAAAAATACCAAGGGCGTCAAAACCCTTGGTATCATTGATGCGGCCGAGAGGACTTGAACCTCCACGGGTTATTCACCCACTAGGCCCTCAACCTAGCGCGTCTGCCATTCCGCCACGACCGCGTGGTCATTAAATTTTGTTTGTGGGTTTATTAGGCTCTTAACCTAGCAAAACCGATTTGCGTGCACTTTGTAATTAAAGTGCGGGTGAAGGGACTCGAACCCCCACGTCGTAAGACACTAGATCCTAAGTCTAGCGCGTCTGCCAATTCCGCCACACCCGCAAAAAGACAAATGGTGAGCCATGAAGGACTCGAACCTTCGACCCTCTGATTAAAAGTCAGATGCTCTACCAACTGAGCTAATGGCTCTTACTATTAGATTTTAAAAAAATAAAAATGGCTGGGCTAGCTGGATTCGAACCAACGCATGACGGAGTCAAAGTCCGTTGCCTTACCGCTTGGCTATAGCCCAACGAAAATGGAATGACCCGTACGGGATTCGAACCCGTGTTACCGCCGTGAAAGGGCGGTGTCTTAACCGCTTGACCAACGGGCCGATGGTTGAGAACTTATATCGAATTCTTATGGCGGAGAAGGAGGGATTTGAACCCTCGCGCCGCTTACGCGACCTACACCCTTAGCAGGGGCGCCTCTTCAGCCACTTGAGTACTTCTCCAATATGGCTCCACAGGCAGGATTCGAACCTGCGACCGATCGGTTAACAGCCGATAGCTCTACCACTGAGCTACTGTGGAATAATGAGACAAGACTTATTATATCAGGCTTGATTTTCAGTGTCAAGAGGTAAATGTTTTTATTTATCTCTCGTGACGACTTTTATAATGTAACATAGGCTTGCCATATTCGTCAACCTTTTTCACAAAAAAATTCTTTTTATTTTTCCGCGGCATTTTCCGCACCTGTATCTGTCGGGGTTCATGGCACGCTTCTTTATATACTGTTGGCCGCAGGCCGTACAGATATACATATAAGTTTTTTTGCTTTCTGTTTTTTTCTTAAGGGGTGTACAGAACCTTGGCGCGTTGACCTGCTGCAGCAGCACTCGAAAATCTCTGTCTCTGTGCTTGTACCCTTTTCCTTCAAGGTGAAGATGATAATGGCAGAGCTCGTGCTTAATGATGCCGATCAGTTCCTCCCTGCCGTGCTCAATCAAATATTTCCTGTTCAATTCAATGTTATGAGAGGTTAACAGGTACCTTCCGCCCGTGGTCTTGAGCCGGTCATTAAAAAGCGCCTGATGGCGGAACGGCTTTTTAAAATACGTTTCAGAAATATCCTCTGTCAGCTTTTGAAGCTCTTTGTTATCCATGGTGCACCTCACTTAAAAAACATTGAACGGGACAATTCACCGTTCGCATACAATATGGTAATCACCGTCCCTCATATGATAAAAGCTGAGGAGGAATGAGCCTATGCCAAATTGGCTTAAAAAACAGATGCAAAAAGCGTTCCTTGAAAAAGATAATTACCAAATTAAATTGCTGAATCAATGCTGGTATTTCTATAGGAAAAAACACTGCTCGTAAGCAGTGCTTTTATTTTACCATAGACAGCGATACTCTGCCTTTTTGTACATCTACGCCATCAACCCAAACCGTCACAATATCGCCGACGGATACGACATCAAGAGGATGCTTGACGAATTGATTGCTGAGTTTTGAGATATGCACAAGCCCGTCTTGTTTGACTCCGATATCAACAAACGCTCCGAAGTCCACTACATTGCGCACGGTGCCCTGCAGCTCCATTCCCTCTTTCAAATCTTCCAGCTGAAGGACGTCTGTTTTCAGCAAAGGCTTAGGAACCTCGTCACGCGGATCGCGTTCCGGCCTTGTCAGCTGTTCACAAATATCTTTCAGGGTGATTTCTCCGATTCCCAGCTCTTTTGCCGTTTCAGAAAGCGCCAGCTGATTGATTTTGTCCTTCAATTCCGCCGTGCCGATTTGTTCTGTTGAAAGGCCGAGCTTTTTCAATAGCGCTTTTGTTTCTTTGTAGCTTTCCGGGTGGATGCCTGTTCTGTCCAAAGGCTCTGTCCCTTCCTGCACTCTTAAGAAACCGATACACTGCTCATAGGTTTTCGCACCGAGCCTTGGAATGTCCTTCAATTCCTTTCGATTCGAAAACTTCCCGATTTCCTCACGTTTTTTGACAATGTTGCCTGCGACAGACTTCGATAGTCCAGCTACATATTGAAGCAGCGCGGCGGATGCTGTGTTGACGTTTACTCCCACCTGGTTAACGACTGTTTCGACGACGAAACGCAGAGATTCATTTAAGCGTTTTTGGCTGACGTCATGCTGATACTGCCCGACACCCACAGACTTTGGATCGATTTTGACGAGTTCCGCGAGCGGGTCTTGAAGTCTTCGCGCAATAGATACGGCACTGCGCTCTTCAACCTGAAGATCAGGGAATTCTTCTCTGGCAAGCTCAGAAGCCGAATATACGCTTGCTCCCGCTTCATTGACGATCACATAATAAATTTTACGCGGCATGTCCTTCAGTACATTGACGATGAATTGCTCCGTTTCTCTGGACGCCGTGCCGTTTCCGATCGCCACCATCTCGACTTGATGGTGTTCAAGAATCTTTTTCACTTTTTCATGGGCTTCTTTTGTTTTGTTGACTGGCGCATGCGGATAGATGACGCCAATCTCCAAAACTTTTCCGGTCTCATCTGACACAGCGAGCTTACAGCCAGTTCGGAAGGCTGGGTCAACACCGAGAACGGTTTTGCCTTTCATCGGCGGCTGAAGCAGAAGCTTTCTCAAGTTTTCAGAGAAAATATGAATCGCCTGTTCATCCGCTTTTTCTGACAGCTCTTTTCTGATTTCACGCTCTATTGCCGGCTGGATCAGCCTTTTATAGCTGTCTTCAATCGTCTCCTGCAAAATCTCTTTTACGGATGTTGAGCGGTTTTTGATGATCTGTTTTTCTAAATACGCCTTGATATGATCTGCAGGCGGTTCGATAGTTATCTTTAAAATGTCTTCTTTTTCGCCGCGGTTCATCGCCAGCACCCTGTGCGGAACGACTTTTGCGATTGGCTCTTCATACTCGTAATACATTTCATAAACATTTTTCTCGTCGGTGTCTGCCGACTTACCGGCTGCAGACTTAATGGTTCCTTTTTTAAAGGTTTCCTGGCGAATCCACTTTCTGAAATTCGGCTCGTCTGAGATTTGTTCCGCAATAATGTGCTTGGCGCCTTCAATCGCTTCTTCCCTTGTGAACACTTCTTTTTCTTCACTGATGTATTGGTCTGCGATTTCTGCCAGGCGATCATCCTGCGGAAGTGTCAAGATATAGTCGGCAAGCGGCTCGAGGCCTTTGCTTTTCGCGACTGTCGCCTTTGTTTTGCGTTTTTGTTTATACGGGCGGTAAAGGTCTTCCACTTCTTGAAGCTTCACCGATTGCTCAATTTTTCGTTTTAAGTCATCTGTCAGTTTATCCTGCTCTGCAATGAGCCTGATGACTTCTTCTTTTCGCTGATTCAGGTTTTGTATGTATTGCCAGCGTTCAGAAATCGTCTGAATCTGAACCTCATCCATTGAACCCGTCTGCTCTTTTCGATATCGAGCGATAAACGGGACTGTGTTGCCGTCCTCTAGCAGGCGGATGACACTTTCAACGTGTTTTTGTGATAAACCTATTTCTTTCGCAATTTGCTGTTTTAAAAGGGCTGACGTTTCCATGTAACCAAAGCCTCCAATTTTGTCGTTCTTTCTCTAGTGTATCAAAAACCGAAAAAAACACATAAAAAAAGAAGCCGGTATTCCAGCTTCTCGTTTTCTGACTTCCTAGGACAACTGTCCAAGAATATAGGTCAGATCATCTTTTCTTGATGTCGTATACATTTTCAGCGAATTCGATATTTCTTCTACCGATTGGCCTTTTTTCAAATGGGAGCGGATATCGGGCACGTTGAGTCCATCTGTATGTATAATGAACTTTGAACCCTTTTCATAAGTGGCGGTATGCGTTTTGTATTTTTGCGGCTTGCCTGATAAATAGCCTGAAATCGGCAGAGGATAAAAGCTTTCACCAGACGGGGAATGCAGAATAAAACGTACGTTTCCGACAGAGCAGTACGTAAACTGCCTTTGTTCAAAATTGATTTTCAGGATAGATGCTGTTGCGCCTCTTTTGTTTTTCATCGCCTGATTACAGCGTTCGATAATGCTTTGTACGTCTTCGTTCGCATAGTTTTCCACTAAGTCTTTGATTGCTGAAGAAGATTCGTTGGCAAGCGATCCGCTTCCAAGTCCGTCAGCTACCGCACAAATTAATTCTTGATCATCAGCCTTCATAAAAAAGCTGTCGCCGCAAATCGATTTTCCTTCTTTATTCAGTTGGTATACAAGAGTTTGAATATGCTCGTTTTCTTCAACCTGGATCATTACATTAACTCCATCGAGGGATCTTCAATCAAGGCCTCTCTGAGCTTCTTCACAGCTTTGCGCTGCAGACGCGAGACGTGCATTTGAGATATACCGAGAATGTCCCCAGTTTCTTTTTGGCTTTTATTTTGGATATACGTAAGGTCTATGATTTGTTTTTCACGGTCTGAAAGGACATGAAGCACGCTTTGCAGCATCATTTGCTGGTTGACCCGCTCATATCCATCCTCCTGTGATCCGACGATATCAAGAATCGTGACGGTGCTTCCGTCCGCATCCGCTTCAATGCTGTGGTCAACGGATAAGGCTTGATAGCTTTTGCCCATTTCCATCGTTTCAAGAACCTCTTCTTCTGAAACATCAAGGAATTCGGCAATCTCTTCTACTTTCGGCGATCTTTGTGTTTCAGTCGTCAGCTGATCAACCGCCATTTTGATTCTTGGGCCCAGTTCTTTAATCCGTCTCGGCACGTGAACGCTCCACGTTTTATCTCTGAGGAAACGTTTAATTTCACCGATGATAGTAGGAATTGCAAAAGCTTCAAACGATTTGCCGACGACGGGATCGTATCGCTTAATCGCGCCGAGCAGCCCAATCATGCCGACCTGGCGGAGATCCTCGTGAAAGCTTTTGCCTTTTGAATATTTTTTCGCAAGCATATCAACCAGATTTGTATACACCTGCACAAGCGTTTCTTGCGCCTGTTCATCTTGATTTGTTTGGTAATCGCTTATGAGCCGATCGACTTCATCCTTAGTTAGTTTCGTAGTTTTTGATGGTTGTGTCATGATCAACTCGCTCCCCATTTAAATACTTTGTCATCGCTACGGTGACGCCGGAGTTGTTTTGCACTCTGACTTCATCCATGAGCGTTTCCATTAAATATAGACCGAGCCCTCCTTCTGATAATTGATCGACTGTGTGTGAAGGTGTGTACGGCCCAAGATCCTGCTGCTTTTCATCAAAATCAAAGCTGTCGCCTTCATCCGCCACAATGATTTCTAAACGGTCTTCGAACACACCGAATCGTATTGACACTTCCCCATTTTTATCTTCTTTGTAAGCGTGCTGAACTGCATTTGTACACGCTTCACTGACTGCGATTTTCAGATCTTCAATTTCATCGTACGTATAGCCCATTCTGCTCGCGACGCCTGACAGTGTCAGCCTTATAATCCCTACATATTCAGGTTGGGCCGGCACTTTCATTTCGATGTAATCTGCGTTATTCTTCATTGCACTCCACCTTCTGACTTTGCAGAAATATCAATGATGTCCTTCAAGCCTGTAATGTCAAACAGACGGATCAGCCGGTCAGAAAGATTTTCAAGTTTCAGCGAACCGCCCTGTTTTTTGACTGTTTTAAAGACGCCTACAAAAACGCCGAGTCCGGTACTGTCCATGTAGCTGACATCTTTCAGGCAAATTCTTAAATCAGCGCCTTGTTCTGCCAGAGGAACGAGCTTCTCTCTGAGCACCGGAGCTGAATACACATCGATTTCTCCTGCAATGTTTACTTGTATATCATTCTCGTTTTGCTTCACATCAACATTTATATTCATTACGTATCACCTCAAATTTTCCTTCAAATCACTAATTGTCTTATACCCACGGCTGGCTGATGCTAAACCTTTCTTCGCAAAACAATTAACGTAAAATCATCATGAAGCTGAAAGTCCTGCAATTTGAGGAGGCTGTCATAAATGTTTTTGACCATTTCCTGCGCAGAGCCACACATATGTTCCTCAATGAGCTTCTGTATATCATGACGCTCCAAGAAGCCGTTTTCCGTTCTGCATTCTGTGACGCCGTCAGAAAATAAAACAATCATATCGCCCTTATCGAGATGCTGATCGAATTGTTTGTAGTCATAATCCTGCGAGATGCCGAGAACGAGTCCTTTGGCCTCTAAATCGTAAAACGTGTTGTCTTTTTCAGAATAATAGAATCCCGGTTCATGTCCCGCTGAAGCATATGTAAATTGATGCTTGTCTATGTTGTAATTTGCATAAAACATCGTAATAAACATACTCGCATCAACATTTTGTTCAACAACCCGATTCAAATTTTTCAGCACCTGAGAAGGGTGTATGCCCGTTTCCGGCAAAGAGTCCATCGCGTATTTGATCATGGACATGCAAAGAGCCGCCGGAATGCCTTTTCCGATCACGTCCGCGATTGCGATATTAATGGATTCCTTGTCTTTGACAAAGTGGTAATAATCACCGCTCATCTGTTTAGCGGGCACACTGATGGCGCCGATATCCAGCGCTTCTTCCTGCGGAATCTTTGTTCCGAGCAGCGTCTGCTGGACATTTGCCGCGATTTCGATTTCTGATTTGATTTCCTGCTGTATCCCCCTGAGGGTTTGATGCTCCTGATAAGCCATTCCATATCCAATCATGACTTCTATTAAAAAATCCAGCGAATGAAAAACATCTTCCGGGAGACTCGGATACAGCTCCTTCAGCACTTTGCGATGAATGCTGATGATTTCTTCCGGAGGAATTTGATGCTCGATTGTTTTTCGGCTGAATTTTTGGGCTTGATATAAAGATGTTTCTGTTAATTCGGCTATATATCGACTAAGCAGCTGATGATACCGCTGCTCAATAACCTCCCTAAAATCCACGTTCTTACCTCCTACCGAAGCCATTTAATGGCTTGTATCTCTGTTCCTTCCCCCGATACGGAATTTAAACTGAATTCATCCATCAGCCTTTTCACGCCGGGAAGTCCCGCTCCGAGTCCGCCAGACGTTGAAAATCCGTCTTCCATGACTTTGCGGATATCAGGAATTCCCGGCCCTTGGTCTTCCGCTATGATTTTCAGACCCTTTTTTCCTCTGTCTGCGACCTGTTCAATTCCAATCTGGCCTTTACCGGCATATAAATAAATGTTCCTGGCTAATTCTGAAATAGCCGTTGTAATTCTAGCCTGGTCTACCGTGCCGAAACCCAGTTCTTTTGCAACGTTTCGTCCCAGTTGTCTGGCGGCCACAATATCCCATTCTGTCATGATTTTCACACAGGATTGGTCGTTCATTCGCTATTCCCCCAATTCCCGCTTCAATGTCTCAAGCCCCTGCTCTAAGTCGAGCGCGGTTTCGATTTCCTCAAGTGCGATTCCAAGTTCAATCAGCGTAACTGCCACAGCAGGCTGAATTCCCGTCAAGACCACTTTTGCGCCCATTAGTTTAGACATCGTGATCACGTCGCCCAGCACTTTAGCGATAAAGGAATCAATCATGTCCACAGATGTCAGGTCAATGACGACCCCGTTAGCACCTGTTTCGTATATTTTATTTAATAAGTCTTCTTGAAAGGTTAATGCGGTTTGGTCATCAAGTTCCCATTGAATGGACACTAATAAGCAATTATACAGTTTCAAGATCGGGATTTTCGGATGTCTCAAAATGTTATTCCCCCAATGAAACAATTTTTCGATCTGTCATTTCCAATGCTGTTTGAATTCCTTTTTGCAGGGTATTCTTAGTAATAACTTGGGATAAATCTATCCCCAGGTTGACGATCGTCTGTGCAATTTCCGGACGGATTCCGGCTAGCAGGCATTTCGCTCCGACAAGCCTTACCGCTTCAGACGCCTGAATAATATGATGGGCAACCATCGTGTCGACGACAGGAACACCCGTAATGTCAATCAACACGACTTGTGATCGGTGTTTGACGACGCCGTTAAGCAGGTTTTCCATAATTCGTTTTGCGCGTTCGGTATCAATTGTTCCGACCAGCGGCATCACGGTGATATTTTCAAACACCGGGATGAGCGGCGCAGATAGCTCCTGCAGCGCGATTTTTTGCAGGGATACTGTTTTTTCCCATGAGATTGAGTATTGGTTAAAGATTTCTGTATTAATCGGGCTGAAAAAGCGGTCGATCTGCCAGATTAATTCCGTACTCTCTTGATCTGGCAATCTCTTATCATTCATTTTCGTGTAGAGACGCTTCCAGAATTCAGCCAGCGCCGTAGCCAGAAACTTCAAAGAAAGTCCAATTTGGACGGCTCTCAGCGCCAGTTCGCTGATTTGGCTTTCAGCAGCACTGTCATCCTTAACAGATGAAAGAAGAATGTCGATATACTCTTTAGATATATTTTCATACACTTGGTCAGTCAGCTGATATGATTCTTGCTCGCTTAATTCTTTTAGTGTGTCAGTCCACAGTTGGAGCAGTTCATTTTGATTCTCGGCAATGAACTGGTATACAGTCTGATTCGACATCAAATTCGCTTACCTCCCGATAAAAAACAACATATTTTTTTCGTTATTTCACTATTATATCGTTTATGTTTTTTGAAAACAAAAAAAGTTGCTCTATTTGAGCAACCTGTACATATGTCTAAAAATCAATGAGTGCCAAACTGATTTGTAAGGCTTCATCAACCTTATCCATCATTTCATCATCCAGATGAGTAATCTTATCCGTTAACCTTTGCTTGTCAATCGTCCGAATTTGCTCCAGCAAAATAACGGAATCTCTTTCAAAACCGTAGCGTTTTGCATCGATTTCGACGTGGGTTGGTAATTTCGCTTTCTGTATTTGTGCTGTTATGGCTGCAACAATAGCAGTTGGGCTGAAGCGATTTCCGATGTCATTTTGGATCACTAAAACCGGGCGCACCCCGCCTTGCTCTGAGCCAACAACAGGAGATAAATCAGCAAAATAAACATCGCCGCGTTTCACAATCAAATGATTATCCTCCGCTGACTAAGCGCTCAACTGTCGTTTCAGCCTCGCACTCCGCAAAGTGAGCCTCAGAAGAAATATTCAGGTTGATTTTCGCCATTTCCATATAGCCGCGTCTCATCAAATCACGGTTGTGACGAGTTGTTCGTTCGCTGACATACGCTCTCACTGCTTGTGATATCAGTTCGTTTCTGCTTCGTTTCTCCCGCATCGCTACACCATCCAATTCAGCTACTAGGTTTTCGGGCAAGCTGATTTTCATTTCGGTTCTTGCGCTGGATTCAGACAAAAAACATACACCTCCACCAAACTTACGGATACGACTCTTTTATCCATCCAGTGATAATGATACCATTATTCACTCTTCAAGCAAAGCTGTTTTATGAATTCTCATTATGAGATGCTATTTGCTTGCATTTTCCTGCAATAAAGGATTTCTTACTTCCATTATACTCCCATTTTCCAAAAACATACGGGGAACCCGGGAACTTATTGTACAAGATACCTCGTAGTTAATGGTTTCGAGCCTGCCTGCAATCTCATCCATGGAAATATATTCATCCCCCTGCCGGCCAATTAATGTGACTTTTGTGCCTGGCGGATATTCCTGATCCAGCTCTACCATAAATTGGTCCATGCAGATTCGGCCGGCGATTTTCAGCCGTTTTCCCTTCACAAGAATTTCGGTTCCTTTCAATTTTCGAAGCCAGCCGTCCGCATAGCCTACAGGCACCGTCCCGATCCATGTGTCTTTTTTGGCTGTGTATTCCGCTCCGTAGCTGACGCTCTCGCCTTTTCTGATCAATTTGACATGCGACAGCGTCGAATGCAGGGTGAATGCGGGACGCAGCTGAAACGGTATTTCGTCCGTAATGTCGGCTGACGGACGGAGACCGTACATGCCGATGCCGAATCTGACCGCGTTGAAAAAGCCTTTTTTCAGCCGAAGACCGGCGGCGCTGTTGGCACAGTGCACCATCATTTTTTTTAGCGGCAGCGGAGCAATCAGTTCTTTAAAGCGCTCAAACTGCATGAAGAAATAGTCTCTTTCTTTTTCATCCGCTGTCGCAAAATGCGTAAATACCCCTTTGCATTTGAAACGGGGGTTGCGATCAAGAATCGCCATCACGTGATGAACTTCTTCTTCCGTTTTTACACCAAGCCTGTTCATCCCCGTATCGACCTTCAAATGAAAATGAAGGGAACCTTTTTTCAAGTGGCGGGCTGCTTCCTGAAGCCATTCAACAGAATAACCTGTTAATGTCACGTCATATTCCGCCGCGATTGCCACATACTCCGGGGGAACCGCGCCAAGCACCAATATAGGCGCCTTCAGGCCCTTCTCGCGCAGTGAGATCGCTTCATCCAGAATGGCCACGGCCAAGCATGAAGCACCTGCGTCAAGAGCAGCCTTTGCTACTTCTGCATCACCATGTCCGT
Source organism: Bacillus sp. SN1 (assembly GCF_002796895.1). NCBI lineage: Bacteria > Bacillati > Bacillota > Bacilli > Caryophanales > Bacillaceae > Bacillus > Bacillus sp. SN1. Next base: position 342,816 of record NZ_PHIE01000004.1, on the reverse strand, counting down.
AGGCGTTCGCTTTTACAACTGCCATCAGATGGACATGTTCGCCGATGTGTTCTTTCATATTGCTGACATTTTCCTTTATCGCGGACAAGTCGATTTCCGCCCACGTATCTCTGTAAAAAGGTTTTGTGCTCATAATGACACTTCCTAGCTTTTATTCAATATCATTTACATATCATACTAAAATTATAGTTCAAAGGGAAACGATGCCTGACGAAAAAAAGGCCAAATCACGTTTGGCCTTTGGCAATTATTTAGATGATTGTCCCTGCATGCTTTTCGCGACTGTCACCATTTCCTCTTTAGAAAGATCTTTTGATGAGAGAAGGTAATCTACGCCGTCATATGTCCATGATAATGATGCATCCGACAAGGCGCCGATGGTGTAGCCGAGATTTACCGGTTCGCCGTTCAGCGTAACTGAGGAAGAAGCTTTGGCAATCTGGGCTTTTTCTTGAATTAAGGTAAATGATTTTTCTCCTCCGTAGGTCATGATGATCCGCTTCCCGTCTTCAGTTGAAATATCTTTTTCTTCAAGCAGCTTTACGCCAAGCGGCAGTTCAAGCGGCGTTTTGACCGCGAATGTATCGGATGGCTTCGCGCTTGTGGCGACATCCATTTGGGAAAGAGTCATATTTTTCTTTTCGTCAAATGATTCTTTGTCGAATTGTTTATTAAATTCAAAGCTGCTGAATTCTACTTTCACCATGACTTTTCGGTCTGTATCCATGACTTTAACAGATGACGGGCTCATATCTTTTTTGTTAAACGTGATTTCTTGCGTTGGCAGCATTTTATTATGCTGATAGTTCGTTTTTGTTTCGAATACGTATTTCTTTTCTTTCGCAGTGAAGACTGCATCTGAATCGTTTTGAACATCCTTTACGAGCGATTCAAACAGATAGACCTGGCTGCTGTTGTTCGGCCAGTCGCTTTGAAATCTGAAGCTCTTATTTAAAGACGGCGTGAGAACAAATACTCCGTTTTCATTTCGTAAAATGACTTGGTTTTGGTCCTTTTTCGGATTTTCTAGATAAACCCTGTACAGAGACGGCTTTTTGTGCCAGATTTCCACATTGTATACTTGAGGCTCACTCCCTGTCTCGATGGTCATTTTCGCTTTTGCTTTGTACGAGGTGTATTCTTTCGCCTTTTCATCTAACCCGGTCACAATATCTTGCTGCGTTTTTTCCCCGCAGGCAGAAAGAATAAGGACAGCAAGCAGTCCCGTTAAAAGCAAAACAAAGCTTTTTCTCACCTTTTCCAACCCCTTTTTCTCAATTGATGTAAAAGGAAGAAATCGCTTGTTTGACTTTAACGGTACGCTCGGTACACGTTAGGCAGAACGGATGCGTACCATAAAAGCCTCAAACAACTTGTCTCCCTTAATGCATTATCAAATATATGAGTGGGGTTTCGCTAATATGCAGACTAGCTTGACAACCTTTCAATCACAACCTGTGCGGCCGCGTATTCCTTTGTATGAGTGATTGATACGTGAACGGCGGCCTGGCTCAGCTTCGCACAAATGATATAGGGCTTGCCATTTTGATCTTTCTTAATTTCAATGTCCTGAAAACTGAGCTGTTTTCCTATACCGGTGCCGAACGCTTTCGAGAAAGCTTCTTTTGCTGCAAACCTCCCCGCAAGAAATTCTATTTTTCTTTTCTCTGAAAGCTCATGATATTGGTCAAGCTCGCTTCGCGTCAAAATCCGCTCAGCAAACCTTTTCTGGCGGCCGGCCATAGAAGCGACCCGTTTAAGCTCGGTGATGTCTAGTCCAATACCGTAAATCATGTGTGATAACCTCCTTTGCGTACGTACTATTTGAATGGTTTGTCTCATAAACGTGTTACTATAGAAATACCAAAATGAAGAAAAGGGGCTCGGAATGTTTATACGGACTGAAAATTTCCAAACGTTTATCAGGCTTTATCCCGTTGTCACCTTTATATTGGCCTTGCAAGCTGTTCTCTGGCTGTTTTTTTCACTTCCTGTCCATTCAGTCGTGTTATGGAGAGATGCCGTCACAGGCTATAATTTAGGCGTCGCTAACGGTGAATGGTGGCGGCTGATCACACCGGTTTTGCTGCACGCCGGTTTTACCCATCTGCTGTTTAATTCCATGTCCATCTTTTTATTTGCCCCTGCTTTGGAACGCATGCTGGGAAAAGCGCGTTTCCTGCTTGTGTACGCTGGCTCCGGCATCATCGGCAATATCGGCACATATGTTACAGAGCCGCTTGATTACGTGCATGTCGGGGCATCAGGAGCGATTTTCGGGCTGTTCGGCGTGTATCTGTTTATGGTTCTTTTTCGCAAAGAGCTGATCGGGCAGGAGCATTCCAAAATGATTCTCACACTGCTCGCATTTGCCGTTCTCATGTCGTTTATCAACTCCAATATTAACATGATGGCCCATCTGTTTGGACTTTGCGGCGGGTTTCTTCTCTCGTTTTTATGTGTGCAAAAAAAAGAGCGGCGGTATTAACCGTCCGCTTTTTCATATGAGTACCAGTTTAAAATGAAGTCCGCATCCTCTTCACCTACATCCCTCACCGATAATTCTTCCATGAGGCTCGATGATTTTACCGAGGTAGAAATGGTATACAAACGGCCTTTCTTTTGAAAATACGATTGGCTGAACTTGCAAACCTGCATTCGTCTTTTTAACACAATTCCCGTTGTTCTGCTGATAAATCTGGACGTCAATTGAAGACGGTCCCCGTTGATCGTCCATCCTGCATCCTTATATGCGAGGTAGCCGAAGATCAATTCAATCGGCAGCAGGATGATCGACAGATACCCCCATGGCTGAAAGAAGATACATAATGGAATGATCAAAAAGATTGAAAAAATGACGGAACGGAATAAATAGCGTTTCAACGCGTGCCGCGGCAGACGGCGGAAGTTTTCTTCCAGCGTGTATTCCGGCGTAAATGTCCGCAGCATGTGCGGAAGCTTTTTTTTATGAATCATCGGGAAGAGAATGGTCAAAGCGCCTTCTTCTTTTTCCCGGTCGCCGCCGCCCGCGCTGACGATGGACACCGTCACAAAGCCGAAAAACTGGCGGATGATGTTTTCTTTTATTTTAATGGCTTGTATTTTTCGGAGCGGAATCGTGACTTGATGTTTTTCAATAATCCCTCTTGAAATCACCAGTTCCTGCTCTTTTTTAATGATTTGAAAGTTCGCGTATTTAAACATCATACCGGCAATGCTGAAAATCCAGGCGATAAATAAACCGATAAAAATGAGTACCGCGTAAATGCCGATGCTGGCGTGCTGAAGAAAGGAAAATTTATCAAAAAACCAATCCATCGGCAGCACTTCATCAAGCTGAGAAATAAGCGCAAATACAGCGGAAATAATCACTCCGATTCCGCCGGATGTAGAGGCGGCCATGAGCAATTCTTTCATGTTCATCCGATAGTGCTCTTGCGGCTCAACCGCCGGAATCCGCTCTTGCTCAGCTTCAAGCCATTCTTCATCGTGTTCGCTTTCGTGTCTTTGTGCTTTTTTCTTAAAGACAGCTTCCTTGATCCGTTCGGCTTCTTCAACAGAAATAGCAGAAAGAACAGCTTCCGCCTCCTTGCCTCCGCCTGCCGTTTCAATTTGCAGCTTCACAAGCTTAAAGATTTGCTGGATCACGCCCGCGCTCGTATTCATCGTTTGAATCCGATCAATCGATATGTATCGTTTTTTCGTGACAAACAAGCCTTCTTCAATTCTAAATTCGTCATCTTCGATCCGATAGGTAAACCTTCTCCATTTGATGATGCTTGCGGCTACAAGCCAGATGAACAGCACACCGAGCGCAATAGCTCCGTAAAAACGGACAGTATTGTTCGAATTGACGATATACACAAAAAAGAATGGCAGAATGATATTTTTTATCGTTTGAATAATGGTATGGCATAAATTCAATATTACTGCCGCCGGATGCAGGCGTTTCGGTTCAGACATCATCGTCAGTCACCCTTGCCAGACGGGAAATGGAGTCTCTCAGCCGATCCGCTTCCTCCATCTCTAAAGCGGGGATCGAATGAACAGTTGCGGCCGTGGAAATTTTTACGGTTGCCAGGTTGTACTTTTTCAATAACGGCCCTTGTGACGTATCGACGTGCTGAACCCTGACCATCGGGACAATCACACGCGTTACCACAAAAATACCTGACTGAATATCTATTTCATGTTCATGGACTTCATAGCGCCATACTTTATGACGGATCTTTGGAATGATAAAGACCGTCACAGCCGAACCCAGCAGCCAAACCGCGCCGAGCACGCCGCTGATCCAGTACGGCCAATGAAAATAATAGCTTAACACTGCTACTGCTATGACAATAAGCAAGCAGACAGCAGATACGATGATCTCTTGAAGTCGCCAAACCTTTAATCCGTCTGGACTGATTTGGTTTTTTGGCTGCTCTCTCAAAATACCTACCTCCCGTTTTTTCGTCGTTACTTATACGTCTCTTATACAGAAAGGTTTCATTCTTAAGCATACATAGAAAAATGGCATCCGTCAGCTGAAAGTTTGCTGAATAACAAATCATGAACATAAAAAAGCCCAAAACGTTATGTTTTGGGCTCTTAATCGATAGAATTAGTAAGATTTTTTCTGGCGTCTGTCACCTGAAGAACGGCGATCGTTTGAACGCTTTTTGTCGTAGGAAGAACGGTTGTTGCTTTTCCCTTTTCCGCCGCGGTAGCCGCCGCCTTGTCCGTCTCTGCGTTTAGAAGAGCGCTGGTTCTTGTAGCGTTTGCTGACCATCGGCGCTTCGTCAGTTAAGCGAACCGGTGTGTTGTCCGGCTCTTTTGTAGCCATTTTGATAGCCGCCGCAACCACTGTTACTGCATCATGATCTTCAAGCAGCTCAGCTGCCGCTGTCATGTAGAAGTTCAGGTTGTTTTCACTGATTGTCGTGCGAAGACGTTCAACAGTAACCTGCTGCTGGCCTTCTAACGCTTCATCAAGTGTAGGCTCCTTCATGCGGTCCATTTTGCGTTTTGTTGTTTGTTCAATTGCGCGAAGCATGCTTTTCTCACGCGGTGTAATGAACGTCATCGCCATACCTGTTTTTCCTGCACGGCCTGTTCTTCCGATACGGTGAACGTAGCTTTCAGGATCTTGAGGCACGTCGAAGTTGTACACGTGTGTTACGCCTGAAATATCAAGTCCGCGAGCGGCAACATCAGTTGCGACAAGAACTTCGATTGCACCTTCTTTAAATTTACGAAGCGCAACCATACGTTTCGCCTGCGTTAAGTCACCATGAATTCCTTCAGCCGCATATCCGCGTAGGTTCAGGGCTTCAGCCAGCTCATCCACACGGCGTTTTGTGCGTCCGAATACGATCGCAAGCTCAGGAGACTGAATGTCAAGAAGACGAGTCAGTGTATCGAATTTTTTGCGTTCTTGCACTTCTAAATAGAACTGCTGAATGTTAGAAACCGTCATTTCTTTTGCTTTTACTTTTACGTGTTCCGGCTCAGTCATAAAGCGCTCTGCAATGCGTTTGATCGGTGCTGGCATTGTCGCAGAGAACAGAAGTGTCTGATGCTCGCTCGGCACGTTTGAAAGAATAGATTCAATGTCGTCAATGAATCCCATGTTCAGCATTTCATCCGCTTCATCCATTACTACAGTGTTTACATTGTTTAAACGAATTGTGCGGCGGTTGATGTGGTCAAGAAGACGTCCAGGTGTTCCGACAATGATGTGCGGATTTTTCTTTAACGCCCGGATTTGCCGTCCAATATCCTGTCCGCCGTAAATAGGAAGAACCTTCGCACGCTTATCTTGTCCGATTTTATATAATTCTTCAGATACTTGAATGGCTAATTCACGGGTTGGCGCGATTACGATTGCTTGAATATTAGGAGACTCGGGGTTAATTTTTTCAACAAGGGGTATACCAAACGCAGCTGTTTTACCTGTACCTGTTTGCGCTTGTCCAATGACGTCTTTATTTGAAAGTCCGAGCGGTATCGTTTGTGCCTGAATCGGTGTTGCTTCTTCAAATCCCATACGATTAATTGCTTTCATGAGATCAGAACTTAAATTAAAATCTTGAAACGTTATAGTCAAATTATTCAAACTCCTTCTAATTGCTGTTTCAGTAATGTCGTGATTTACCACTTATAAAACTGCCCTTTAGACAAAAAGGACAGGATCCATCCGTATACAAAGCCCGAATTACTTTAAGTTTTATCTTACCATTACACTATTTGTTTTTCAATAAGATGAGAAGCAGATCAGCTTCTCGAATATGCCGGCTGATGCTCCATCCGCTCCCATGTGTCCGGCGGAGAACTTCGGGTCGTCGGATGAAACGCCGGACGAATATGTTCGTATCGCGAAATAACCTGTATTTATTGTATCATAGCCGCAGCCGGCCAGATATACATAATTTCTGGCCGGCATACATTAGTGTTTGCACATCATGTTATTTTATGATGCAATATGCGGTTTTTCCGCAAGATTTTTTTACGAAAGCGGGCTCTCTATTAAATCTTTAACGATTTCTTCAAGCTTCATACCTCTGGACGCTTTGAATAAAATCAAATCTCCTTTTGACGCGTTTTCCTTCACAGCTTGAAGGAGATCCTTTTTCTCAGTAAAATGGCTGACGCATTCTTTCTCAAAGTGTTTCAGTGCGCCTTCCGCAATAAATGCTCCCAGTTTTCCGTACGTAAAGACGCGGTCGATTTTTTCAGGGCTGATTACAGCGCCGCACTCTTTATGGAACGTTTCTTCAAGATCGCCGAGTTCAAGCATATCGCCGAGCACGAGCATTTTTTTCCCGTAGCCTTCAAGGCTTTCTGTCAATTGAATGGCAGCCTTCATGGATGTCGGACTCGCATTATAAGCGTCATTGATAATCGAAATGCCGCTGTCTGTTTTGATGAGTTCAAGTCTCATACCGGTTACCTTTAGTCCGCTCAGCCCTTTTGCCGCATCCTCAGGCGTGATGCCGAAATAAGCCCCCGCAGCAATCGCAGCCATGGCGTTCATGACATTGTGCTTGCCGAGTATCGGAATAAAAAACGTTTTTTCCATTCCTTTGATTGTAAAATGGGTTCCTTCCTCACTCTGGCTGACATCCTGAAGCTGATAATCATTTTGAGCTCCCGTTCCGTACGTTTTTGTTTGGCAGCTGTATGATTTTTGAAGGAGCGGTTCGTCCCCGATATAAATCAGCACTCCGTCTTCTTTAAGCCCGTTAATGATTTCAAGCTTCGCCTCCGCAATGCCCTCTCTTGAACCAAGGTCTTGCATGTGGGATTCGCCGATATTCGTAATCACAGCAGCATCCGGGTTTGCCAGGCGGGTCAGGAGGTCAATTTCTCCTTTGGCGCTCATTCCCATCTCCAATACGGCGATCTCCGTATCTTCAGGCATGGCTAAAACCGTCAGCGGCAGGCCGATGTGATTGTTGAAGTTTCCTCCTGTTTTATGGACACGGTAGCGGGTTCCCAGGACGGCGTGAATCATATCTTTCGTTGTCGTTTTGCCATTGCTTCCGGTTACCCCGATGACACGGGTGCCAAGCTCCTGCAAATAAGCTTTTGCAAGCCGCTGAAGAGCGGAAAGGGTGTCGTCCACTAAGATGACGGCTTGATTCTCGGGCGGATTTGGTTCTGACCGATCCCAAAGAACGGCCGCTACACCTGCTTCAAAAGCCTGCGGCACAAAAGTGTGGCCGTTAAAATGTTCCCCTTTCAGCGGGATGAAAAGCTGATGCTGTTCGAGTTTTCTTGTATCAGTTGCCACTCCATGAATGACTGTTTGTTCATATTGCGGATTTGTCAGTGTGCCTTTGACCATCTCGGCAATGTTCTTTACTGTTCGCTTAATCAAGTGAGGTCCCTCTCTTTCTTTTGTATATACGGGAAAAGACACTGCCCTCTTACCGGCAGTGTCCCATCTTCATTAGAATGTATGCTTAATTAATTGTTTCTCAGCGTGGCGTTCTTTTGCAAGCTCTACAAGCTGTTCAATCAGATCAGCGTATTCCACTCCGGCCTCTTTCCAGAGCAGCGGGAACATGCTGAAAGGTGTAAAGCCAGGCATTGTGTTGACTTCATTGATCAGAACTTCGCCGTCAGCTGTCAGGAAGAAGTCCGCTCTGACAAGTCCTGAACCGTCGATCGCTTTAAACGCTTTGATCGCCATATCACTGATTTTTGCGTATTCCTCATCGGACACATTCGCCGGGATCATCAGATCAGTGTCTCCATCCTCATATTTCGCTTTGTAATCGTAGAAATCTGTCTTCGGTGCGATCTCTCCCACAACAGAGCATTTAGGATCGTCATTTCCAAGAACGCCGATTTCGATTTCTCGGCCGTTAATTCCTTCTTCAACGACGACTTTGCGGTCATATTGGAATGCAAGCTCAAACGCTTTTTGCAGTTCTTCACGGTTTCGGCATTTGCTGATTCCGACACTTGACCCAAGATTTGCCGGCTTTACGAAGCAAGGGTAGCCTAATTCCTGTTCTACCTGCTTACAGCTTTCTTCCGGAGAACGAGTCCAATCTTTCTTAAGGAAAGCTGCGTATTTAGCCTGAGCAAGGCCTGCCTGCGCGAATAAATGTTTCATGACGACTTTATCCATGCCTGCTGAGGAAGCAAGCACACCGTTGCCGACATAAGGAATATTCAACAGTTCGAGCATTCCTTGGATCGTACCGTCTTCTCCGTTCGGTCCGTGGAGGAGCGGGAATACGACGTCGATGGCTTCATTTTGCTCTGGCGCTTCCTGCGGAAACATTTTCTGGTTCAGAGCAGCTGGAGAAAAAGCACTGCCTCCTTGCTCAAATTGAAGCATTTTCACGTTTGAAACAGGCTCAGATAAACGGGCGCCTCTTACCCATTCGCCTTTTTCAGTTATATAAATCGGATGTATATCAAACTTCTCAGTATTTAGCGCTTTGATTACAGCCAGAGCTGTCTGCAGTGATACATTATGTTCTGCTGACTTTCCTCCGTACACTAATCCTAGACTTGTTTTCAATGGATACTCCCCCCACTACAAATTCATCTTTACTATCTTATCACTTTCACGAGAAAATGATCTAATTATTTTTGGGCATGCTGATGTGGAATGCATTTGTATGTAATTCCTTTTTATTTTATATTAAAATGGCATTGAAAAGGAGATGTGACATATGAAAAAAATCACGACAAACGAACAATTTAATGAACTGATTCAATCCGATAAAGAAATTATCGTGAAATTTTATGCTGATTGGTGCCCAGACTGCACACGCATGAATATGTTCATCGGCGATATTTTGGAAGAATACAATCAAAACGATTGGTATGAGTTGAATAAGGACGAGCTTCCTGAATTGGCTGAAAAATACCAAGTAATGGGTATTCCTAGCTTGCTTATCTTCAAAAATGGTGAAAAAACAGCTCATCTTCACAGCGCCAATGCCAAAACGCCTGAAGAAGTGACTGAATTTTTATCTGAACATATAAGCTAATTCGTTTAACAGCCTTATTTTATGTCGTCGGGCTCTACATGAACATGAACATGAGTGACATCGTGTTCATGTTTTATTTTATCCTCTACTTCATCCGCCACTCCATGGCCTTCTTCTACTGTAAGCTTTGGATCAACCGTAATAACCATCTCAATATGAACTGTGCTGCCTAAATACCGGGCTTTCACATCCTTTAGACGATGTACACTTTCAATCCTGCCGACGGTCTGTTTGTAAGGCTCAAGATCTTTTAAGTGAAAGCCGTCTGTTAAAGAATGTGAAGCATCTTTAAAGATGTCCCATGCCGTTTTGCAAATGATGATGCCGATGATAAAAGCCGTTACCGGATCGATCCACGGCAGCTGAAGCTGGGATGACATCACACCGATAAACGCTCCGGCACTTACAAAAGCGTCTGATCTGCTGTCCTTTGCCGCTGCCATCAGGGCAGAGCTTTTAATCGATGCCGCCAGCCTTTTGTTATATAAGTAGATGCCATACATAAACAAGGCACTGCCTAACGCCGTCCATGCCGCTATAAGACTTGGCGTTTCCGTAGTTCCGCCCGCAATCGCTTTTCCTCCGCCGATTAACACTTCAATGCCGACAACCATCATAATAAAAGACGCAACAAGAGACGAAATTGTTTCAGCCCGATAATGGCCATATGGATGATCGCTGTCAGCCGGCCTTTGGGAAATACGCAATCCAATCAGCACCGCTACTGACGCAACAATATCTGTTCCATTATTTAATCCGTCTGCTCTCAGCGCTTCGGAATGATAGAGGATCCCAATGACAAGCTTCACAACAGCAAGGATGACATAAGCAAAAATATTGAGGAGCGCCCCTTTTTCTCCCTTTTTCAGATTTTCTGTCCGCTCCATTGAATACCAGCCTCCATTCTATTACATAGTATGGTTCAAAACATGAAAAATAGCAGCGGCAGCATTCAATGAAGAGGGACATTTCGACAGCAAATTATTCCCCGGGAAACTTTTTGTCGATCTTTTGAATGTTTGCATATTTGGGAAAGAATAGGACTGTTTTCACCTTTACAGGCTATTGCGGACATTGTATACTGAAGTTAATTGATAATGATTATCAATATCGTTTGATTGGAGGTTGGTGACACAATGACACCTCAGTCTGCAGAAACCAGAAAAAAACAGCTCATTCATCTGTTAATACAGAATGGTATATACAAAAAGTCAAAACGTCATTTGTATGAATTGTCGCTGACGGAGTTAGAAAGTGAATACAAACATGTCAGGAGGGCGCCGGAGCATGCCGAAGCGTAAAGTAAAAACCTACCAGCAGCTGATCCAGGAAAACAAAGAGGCGATTATGGGCAATCCAAAGCTGATGAACGTCATTTATGACAGGATCGACCGCAAGCATCAAAAAAATCTCCAAGAGCAAAACAATACATAAAAAGAGCCGAAAGGCTCTTTTTTTCATGACTCAAACGCTTCTGCGGCCAGCTTTTGGATCACTGCATCATCCATCGGCGGGTTATGGAGACCGGCGCGCACATCACGATAATAGCGCTGAAGCGGGTTGGTTCGTTCAAGACTTTTGGCCCCGACAATTCTCATCGCTTTATCGACAACAGACAGTGCAGCATTTGTGACGATATGTTTCGCCGCACCAAGCTCGCTTTTCAAGTGAGGGCGGCGCTCCGGATTGTCATACAATTGAGCGATATGGAAAAGAAAATGTCTGGCATTAAGCAGTTCAAGCTCCATTTCGCCTGTTCTTTGCTGTACGGCTGGGACATCCTTGATCGGTCCCTTCAAACTGTTTGGAGAATACTCAGATGCAAATTGCACCGAATAGTCTCGTGCTGCTTGAGCAATGCCAAGATAAATCGCCGGAATATGAAGCAGCCAGCCATTCGGCTTAGCTCCCCGAGGTCCTTGAAGCAATTCCACCAGTTTCTCCTCATCAAGCATTACCTCATTCAGTACAAGGTCATGGCTTCCAGTCGCCCGCATCGCCATCATATCCCACGTTTCTTCAATCGACAAACCGGGATCATCTTTATGAATGAGAAACACGCCTGTTGTTTGTTTTTCTTCAATCCATGCTGTCACTAAAAAATAATCCAGTGCTTGTGACATCGTCGTAAAGGTTTTTCTTCCGTTTACTGCCCATTTGCCATCCTTTTTGACGGCGTTTGTACCGGGACGCCCTCCTCTTGTCGGGCTTCCGGTTTGCGCTTCTGTCGCCGCCCTGTTGATGACGGCTCCGTTTTGGACTTCCTTTGCAACAAACGCAAACACGTTTTTATCCCAGCTGTTTCCTTCTCCGAGCTCCCCGATTACGCTCAAATGCCAGCCGATGCTGAGCGCTGCAGGAGCGTCTCCCCGTGCAAGCCGTTCTTGAAACAGGAGCATGTCGTAAACAGAAATGCCCCCTCCTCCATGGGATGCTGGCAATGTTAACGCCGTATACCCGGCATCACGCAGTTTTTGTATTTTTTCTACAGGAAAACGTCCCAGTTCGTCATCTTCAGCGGCTGTTTGCTGAAATTCATCCGCAAGCCGTCCGATTTTCTCCATCCATTGCCGTTGTTGATCGTTTTGTATAAATAATGACATCCGGCAGCCCCCCAAGGTTTTAATTCCGATAAATTTAATATGTATTATAGATTTCCTGCCGCCATTCCGCAACTGTTAACCTTTTTGTCCGGTTATAAAAAAAACACGCCGTTCCCCCAGGGAACAGCGCGATTACACAGGATTTGCATCCCGGTCTTGTTTCATGCCGAGATAAATCAGCATATATGTCAGGTAACCCATTGTCATCACCAAGCCGCCAAAGAAAAAGCTCGAGAAAATCGGCTCTTCAAAAGCGGTTACTGCAGCAAGCACAATCCAGCTGGCATACAGATAGATGATAAAATAACGAATGCCCGTCTTCATTTTATATATCATGTACAGCCCCGCGAGAGAGAACAACCCAAGCGCGAGTCTGAAATAAACAAGATGTTCAAACTGAAACATGAATGACACAAATGAGAATCCAAGCAGCAATACAATCGGTAAAGCGGTAATAAAGTTCCTCAATCGAGACACCTCCGTCAGTACCTTTAGTATAAACCAAAATATCAAATGATATTGATTCACGTGAGCTTTTTCACAAAAATGTCATTCCTTGCCTTTACACCCGGACATCCCGTTTACAGAAGCACCACCAGCCAACGGCGATGAAGAATATGGCATGTATGATGATAATCCCCGCTGAAAACAATGGCGTCATGCCTGAAAACAACGCGGTCTCCCCGCTGCTGTATTGGGTAAAGTCAGTGTTCGCGAAAAGCAAAAAGCTGCCCCATTTGTTTTCAAATAGCTTCATGAGCTGAACAAGTGTACTCGCTCCATATAAAACGACAAATGAAACGACGACTGCTACCGCGCTGTTGCGGAACAGCGAAGAACAAAGCAGCCCGAATAATCCCATCATTACCGCCTCAAGCCAATTTGACCCGATCAGCTCCAGGGTGTTGATCAGCAATGTCTTTGATTCCGCGGTTACCGACGTGCCAAAAAAGACGAGACCGAATAATAATGCCAAAATGTAGTATGCCAGATACAAATAAAAGCTGACCATCACGACGGTGATTAATTTTGACCAAAAAATCTTTTGGCGTTTAACCGGGCGAATGAGCAGAAATTTGATCGTCTTTTTATCAAATTCCATCGAAACAATTGTCGCTGCAATCACGATCGTTAAAGCCTGCAGCAGGATGTTCAGGCTCGGTGTATACGATAAATAGCCGATGAAGTTTTCATCTGTTCCGGCACTGATGACAATCCGTTTAATGATCAAAGCCATGAAAAATTGAAAGACCGCCATCAGGATAAGAGAAACCAATGTGACCTTCCGATTAAAAAGTTTCATATGTTCATTCCAAATTAATTTAGACAAGCTCTTCTCCCTCCTCTTGATGAGCAGTTGTCGCTTTTATGAATTCGTCTTCGAGTGATTGCGTGTAAGGCGTAATGGAAAATACATTCAGGTCTTGTCCGACAAGTGAGCGGTTCAGCTCCGGAATCTTTTCTTTTGCTACCTCAACAACTATCGCCCCGTCTTGCCGCTCAGCTTGATATTGATTGCCTGTCAGCCAATTGAAGGCTTTTTCTTCCGGCTGCACTTCAATGATCGCTTTTTCTGTTTTTTGATTTGTTCCATGTAGGCTGACTTCAGCTTTGATCTCACCTTTTTGAATAATGATGACACGGTCGCACAGATCTTCAACCTCACGCAATAAATGAGTGGCGAACAGGACTGCCGTTCCTTCCTTTTCTGCGAGCTCCTTAATATGATCGCGAAAATCCTTCATACCCGCAGGATCGAGACCGTTTGTCGGTTCATCTAAAATAAGAAGCTTCGGACGGTGAAGAATCGCCTGTGCAATGCCAAGACGCTGGCGCATGCCGAGAGAATAGGTTTTCACCTTATCATGAATCGCTGACGTCAGCCCGACACGTTCCACCACTTCATCAAGCCGTTCTTCGTCTATTTTTTTGTGCATATTCGCAAAGTGCTTGAGGTTTTCCCAGCCTGTCAGGTACGGATAGAACTCGGGATTTTCGACGATCGCTCCAACGGCTTCCATCGCTTTTTCAAACTCTGTATCATGCTGGAATCCGCTGATTGTCACGCTTCCGCTGTTTTGTTTTAACAGTCCGACGATGATACGGATGAGTGTTGTTTTTCCGGAACCATTCGGACCGAGCAGGCCGATGATTTCTCCCTCCATGACGTCCATGCTGATTTGTTTTAGTATCTGTTTAGACCCAATCTTTTTATCGAGGCCTTCAATATGTAAAATCGGCTCAGCCATAAAGCCTTCCTCCTTTTTCAACAAAAAATAAACAGTGCCTAAAATTAGGCACTGTTTGTATTATAGCATTTGTTGCTTCCAAATGTTTGGTTAAACCGATAGAGTCGGGGTTTGCTCAGGCTGTTTGTTCTTTTCGGTTTCTGTAATGATGACGGCGCAGGCCGCGTCTCCTGTTGTGTTCACCACTGTGCGGAGCATATCAAGCAGGCGGTCAATTCCAAGTATTAATCCAATGCCCTCAACAGGGAGTCCGACAGATTGAAGCACCATGGCGAGCATAATCAAGCCTACACCCGGTACACCCGCTGTGCCGATACTTGCTAGCACAGCCGTCAGTATCACCATCAGCAGCTGCGTAAATGTCAGATCATGTCCGAACACCTGCGCAATGAAGACGGTGGCTACCCCTTGCATGATGGCTGTTCCGTCCATATTAATTGTCGCGCCGAGCGGCTGGACGAAGCTGCTGATCGGCTCAGGCACTTTTAATTTTTTCTGCGCCACATCCATTGATACCGGCAGGGTCGCATTGCTGCTGGAGGTACTGAACGCGACGACCATAACCTCTGAGAAATCTTTAAAGAACGTAAACGGATTTCGTTTTGCCAAAAGAGCAACTGTTGAACCGTACGTCACGACTGCATGAATGATCAGGGACAGCGTAACAACAATCATATAAAGTCCCATCGCCTTAATCGCGCTGAAGCCCTGGCTGCCGATAGCAGTCGCAATCAGACCGAACGTTCCGTATGGCGCAAACTTCATGACTAGGTTGACGAGATACATCATCAATTCATTTCCCTGTTCAACGACTTTCAGAAGCATATCCGCTTTTTTTCCGAGCATCGTGATTCCGAGCCCTACAAAAATAGAAAATACGATGATTTGCAGCATATTTCCTTCTGTCATCGCTTGAACCGGATTCGCAGGAATAATGTTCAGAAGAGTGTCGGCAATACTCGGGGCTTCCTCAGCATTAAACTTGGCAGATGAAACATCATAAGTCCCGAACTCACCAGGTCTAATCACAAGAGCAAGAATAAGCCCGATCGTGATTGCCACTGCTGTCGTGATGAGAAAATAAGAAATCGTCTTCACGCCGATTCTGCCGAGCTTCTTTGGATCACCCAGCCCGGCTACTCCCAGTGTCAGTGAAAAAAAGACAATCGGCACGACAAGCATTTTAATGAGGTTTAAAAAGATGGTGCCAAGCGGACCGAATACAAACTTATTCAAATTTTCAAATAATTCAGGCGATGTAAGGTTGAGGACCAATCCAGTCACCGCGCCAAGAACCAATGCAATAATGATTTTTTTTGCCAGCTTCATCCGCATTCCTCCCTTTTTTGAAAAAAAGCCCGCGAGAGACTCCCGCAGGCTTTGGATGTATCATCAAACCACAGGACTCTCTCTTCACGCTGATGAGGTTAGCTGACGGGTTCGGACGAAGAGATGTCCGTTTTTCAGATGAAAAATTAACCCCAAAAGATTGGGTCCCCCACTCCTTATCAAAGGATTAAGCGTGTGGCTTACTATTGTATGATTTAGTTTATTTATACAGAAAAGATCCAATTTTGTAAACTATTTTTTGTTACTTTTCTCTCGGAATCTTTTGGGTCCATCTTCCTTGTTGGTAACATCAAGAATATCAAGGAGAAACACAAAAATCGGAATCCCGATAATTAAACCCCAAATGCCGAAAAAGTGCTCAGAGAAAATGAGTACTGTAAAGGTGAAAAAGATCGGCAGCTCTGTTTTCGCAGACATCAGCTTCGGATTTAAGAAATAGGTTTCGATCGCATGAATAGCGAATATGACAAGCACAATATAGAGCACATACATTCCGCCGCCAGTGCTGTAAGCGATAATACTGAGTGGGATCAGTGAAATGACGACGCCTGCTACAGGGATCAATCCAAGGAAGAACACCATAATAGAAAGCCCAAACAGCTGCGGGAAATGCATAATCCAAAGCGCGATAAACGTCAGAATACAGTTGACGAGCGCAATGATAAATTGAGCCTCAAGCACCTTGCCGAACGTTCTTGCAAATTTGCTTCCGAAAAAAGCAATTTCCTCATAAAAGACCGCCAGTTTGCTCGTTTTAAATTTCGCCATGAATTCAGATAGCCGCTTTTTCTCAAATAAGAAAAACATGCTGAGAATGAGCGCCATTACGATCTGCAAGCCGAACGTGCTGATATCGGCCAGATACGTATACACCACATTGAAACCCTCTTTGACATATGAACTGATATTAATATCACCGAAAACACTGGTGATCTCATCAAAGAAAGGAATGCTGTCCGGGTGATACGCAATATGTTTAATCTGCTTAACCAGCTGCTGAATCTGCGCCGCGACGACCGGATAAAATACAAATCCACCGACTGTAAGCAGCACAGCCAGCAACATGTAAAGAAACGTAATGACAATCCGCTGGCTCACGCGGAAGAAGCGGCTGACAAACTGCCGTACGACAAGCTCCAAACGATCCATGAGAAATGTGAAAATGAAGGTAAGCAATATTAAGTTGATCATGCTCTTAAATAGATATAACACACCAGTTAACACGACAAAGATGGAGAAACGCCTTACTCCCGGGTGCTGAAAAAATTTAACTAAAGCGGCCATTTATACACTCCTGTTAGGACAAACGTCCTTCATTCAATATAGTATCCATTTGTAAATTATATAACAAAAAAATGCTGAGGTCTCTGTCCTTACCTTAATAATTCTTAAACAATTAAAAAAACGGCCCACTGATGGGCCGCTCTTTTTTCAGACTGCTGTTTTCATTTTTTTCATGCCTTCAACAGCCTCTATGCTTTTCGCTTCATCGAACTCATTTTCACTTTTTGCAACAATGATCGTGGCGATTCCGTTTCCGATCAGGTTCACAATCGCCCTTCCTTCACTCATGAATCGGTCAACCCCAAGCAGGAGTGCAAGGCCCTCCAGCGGAATGACCTGAAGCGCTGACAGCGTTGAGGCCAGGACGATAAATCCGCTTCCCGTCACACCGGCCGCTCCCTTCGATGTCAGCATCAGAACGAGGATAATTGTAATTTGCTGGCCGATGCTGAGGTCTACTCCAAACACCTGTGCCAGAAAGACAGTCGCCATTGATAAATAAATGGATGTGCCGTCGAGGTTAAACGAATAGCCCGTCGGAATGACAAGCCCGACAACGGATTTCGAACAGCCGTAGCGCTCCATTTTATCCATCATTCGCGGAAGCACTGATTCTGAAGAGCTTGTGCCAAGCACGATCAGAAGCTCATCTTTAATGAAGCGAAGGTAATTCCACAGGCTGAATCCGTAAAGCTTGCAGATGATATTTAAAGCAACAAATACGAACAGGAACATCGTAATATAAACAGACATCATTAAGCTTGCCAGCGGCTTGATGGAATCGAGACCGAAGTGCCCGATCGTATACGCCATCGCCCCGAATGCCCCGATTGGCGCCGCACGCATGATGTAGCCGATGATTTTGAAAAAGACGTGAGAAATCTTGTCGAAGAAATCAATGACGCTTTTCCCTTTTTCACCTAATGCCGCGAGACCGACTCCGAAAAGAATTGAAAAGAATAAGACCTGCAAAATGTCCCCTTTTGCGAAGGCATCAACCATGTTGGATGGAACAATGTGTGTGACAAATTCAATCCAGTCGATTCCCTGACCGCCATTTTGCGTGTATTGTGATACATCTCCCTTTTCAAGCTTGCTGTAATCAAGACCCGCCCCCGGCTTCAGAATATTGACGACAAACAAACCGATAATGAGTGCGAGGGTGGTGACAACCTCGAAATAAATGAACGCTTTTCCCCCTACTTTTCCAACCTTCTTCATATCGCCCATTTTTGCAATCCCGAGAACGATTGTGAAGAAAATGATTGGAGCGATCACCATTTTAACAGCGTTGATAAATGTATCGCCAAGCGGTTTCATCTCTTTGCCGACATCCGGCCAGACCAGCCCGACAATGACCCCGATGATGACCGCGGTTATGACCTGAACTGTTAAATTTTTAAACAGTTTCATATCCTTCATCCCCCTGTCCTATTCGCCTTTGTGTCTTTCTTACTAGAATGATAGCGTTTTCATACAGTCTGGGGAAGTTTATGATCATAACGGACATTTTGGTCTTTTTGGTCTCAGGTTTATCCTTTAAACACGTAGCGGTTGACGGGCCGGCCGACTCCGCCGTATTGAACGTCCAGCTTAATCATTCCGTTTTTTTCAAGATAATCAAGGTATCGTCTGGCTGTCACTCTGGCGATTCCGAGCGCCTTGGCGACCTCTTCTGCAGAAAGCGATGCGGTTTGCTGTTTCAAAAAAGCAGTGACTTCATTCATCGTGAAGTGATTCAATCCTTTCGGCAGATCCTGTACGGCCTGCTGCGGGATATTCAGGATCGCATCGAGCTGCTCCTGGGACAGCGTATCATTTGCTTCGATTTTTTGTTTATATTGCTTGTACTTTTCAAGGGCCTGTCTCATTCGCTCAAGCTTAAACGGTTTTAAGATATAGTCAGCCGCTCCATTTTGCAGCATAAGAGAGATCGTTTCTTTGTCTTTTGCGGCGGAGACGACAATGACATCGACTTCAAGCTTTTGCTTTCTGATCTCCTGTAACGTTTTGATTCCGTCTTTTTTCGGCATGTATACATCGAGAATAACGAGGTCGGGCTGTTTTTCTTTAATCAGCTTGATGCCTACTTCTCCGTTTCCCGCTGTTGCACAGACAGTAAAACCTTTGACAGTTGTGATGAAATCCTTGTTTACCTCTTGAACCATCGGATCGTCTTCAATGAGCAGAACCTTCCATTCCTTATGAGCCATGCTGTGCTTCCTCCCCCTTCATTGGAAAAACGATAGAAAAAGATGTTCCCTGTCCCGCGTGTGAATCAACTTCTATCGTACCCGATCCTTTATCTGTGATTTGTTTCACTAAATACAGGCCATAGCCTGTGCCTCCTGTTTTATTAACCGTAAATCCTTTGTCGTAAAGGTGCGGCATATGTGCCGGTTCAATCCCGCAGCCGTTATCTTCTATTAAAATGGCAAGGACATCATCCGTTTGCTCGATGCTGATGTCAATTCGTTTGTCATCAGATTGAACCGTTTCAAATGAACCGAAGGCATTTTCAATCAGGTTGCCGAGAAGGACGACGATATCATGCTGATCAACATGCTCGGGAAATTGCTGGAGGCTGCTGTTTTCATCAATATGAACTGCAATGCCGAGCTCTCTTCCTCTTCTGATTTTACTTAATAGAAGGCCCGCCGCCGCGTCATTTTGAATCGAGCGGTGCAGAAATTCAGTCACATTTTCCTGCTCAGTTGATACCTGAAATGCAAGCTGCAAGGCTTTTTCAGATTTACCCAGCTGGATGAGGCCAGCGATCGTATGCAGCTTATTCATATGCTCATGATTTTGGACGCGGAGCGCCTCCACAAAGTTTTTGACGCCAGTCAATTCCTCTGCCATCTTGGCCGCTTCCGTTCTGTCCTGAAAAATCGCGACGGCGCCGATGACTTTTTTCTTCATGACGATCGGAATTCTGCTGCTCATGATCACCTTTCCGCTGACGCGAATTTCTTCATTATAAACTGCTTTGTTTCGCTCTACGATTTCGGGCAGGCGCGAATCCTTGAGAACCTCCCAGATCACCTTTCCGACCAGATCCCCCTGCACTTCAAAAATCTGTTTCGCTTTTTCATTGAAAATCGTGATGATCAGCCGATTGTCAATGGCAATCACGCCTTCATTCATCGAGTGAAACGTCGCTGTCCGTTCTTCATACATTCGGACAATCTCATGGGGCTCAAGCTGAAACATTTGTTTTTTGATATGGCGGGCCAGCAGAAAGGAGCCTGCAAGGCCGAAGCCGAGTGTCAGCACAACGATGAATGCGATATCACGCTTTAAATGAAGGAGGATGTCGGCGATCCCCGGCAGTGTTTTCCCGACAAGCACCACGCCTATCTGATTCAGATCGTGATCCTTCACCGGATAAAAAGCGCGGACCGCTGTGCCGATCTCGCCCTTTGCTTCTGAGAAATAAATGTGCTCCGCAAACGCCGCCTCTTCGTCTGCTCCCTCAGATTTTTTGCCGATGCTCGTACTGACAGGATGCGTGTAGCGGATATGATTTATATCCATGACGACAATATAGTCTGCTTCATTAATCATCCTGATTTCTTCAACCGCATAGCGAGCAGCTTCTGTTTGTTTTTTCCGCGCCAAAGCCTCTTTCACTTCTGTCATCTCCGACACTGTCCGGGCCGTATTCATCAGGCGTTTTTTCAGCTCCCGCTCCTCTGTATGCTGGATATTGCCGATGAGCACAATGCCTCCGATCAAAAAGGAGAAAATGACGAGTATATAGGATAAGATCGTGATTTTCCAACGGATTGAGAGCTTCTTTTTGTTCATCAGCTTCTCCTTTCAGGTCTTTACGAATGGCATGGCCCCCATTATTCTTAACATAGAGGGAGGGGCTTTTCATGAAGAGTTTGCTTGCATGTCTCGCACTGATGATCGCCGGAATTGCAACCGCTTTATTTATCGGATTCCATGATCGTTCCAGCAGTGAAGAGATTGTTTATGATGACGATCAAGAAGGCTTACAGGATCAAATCGTGTTTAAATTCAGCCATGTGGTTGCCGAAAATACGCCGAAAGGGCTGGCTGCCAATAAGTTTGCCGAGCTGGTGAACGAAAAATCAGGCGGGAAAATGAAAATTGAAGTGTTCCCGAATGGAAGCCTGTATTCGGACATTGAAGAAATTGAAGCATTGCAAAACGGCGAAGTTCAATTTATCGCCCCCTCCACATCGAAGCTCGGCATGCTCTCGCCCGAATGGGGAGTGCTCGATCTGCCGTATGCATTTACAGGTTACGATGCCGTCAAAAAAGGGCTGAATGGCAGTATCGGTACGCAGCTGTTTGATTCTCTAAAGAAAAACCAATTAAAAGGACTCGCCTATTGGACAAACGGCTTTAAACAAATCACGACGAATCAAGGACCGGTCAAAACCCCGGATGATTTAAAAGGACAGGATCTCCGCATTATGCAAAGTGATGTGATAGAGGATCAGTTCAAGTTGCTTGGCGCAACACCTCATCAGGAATCCTTCAATTCTACCTTTCAGCTGTTAGAAAAAAATGTAGTTGATGGCGAAGAAAATACAATCTCAAACATCTATTCTAAAAAATTTTATAATGTTCAGGACTATTTGACAATAAGCAGCCACGGTTATCTCGGCTATGCTGTCATGACTGATGAGCATTTCTGGAACACACAAACACCGGAAACACGGCGCATTTTGACTGAAGCGATGAAGGAAACGACGGAGTGGAATGAAACGTATGCCGAACAAATGAACAAGGAGCAGCTGGAAGAAATCAAAAAGAATTCTTCTATTAACATCTACGAGCTGTCGGATAAAGAGAAAAAAGAATGGATGAAGCGCCTTGATCCTGTTTACCGGCAGTATGAGCCAATCTTCGGCCAGAAGCTGATTCAGGAGCTTTTGGAGCTGCGAGAGAATTCGTAGTCCCCATCTCGATACGCTGCTTTTCGTTTATCTTTCAATCGATCGGAAATATAGAAAGAGAGAAACGAAAAAAGGAGATGGGTACATGTTTAAGCACACAAAAATGCTGCAGCATCCTGCTAAACCAGATCGTCCAGATCCATTATTCGCTAAAAAAATGCAAGAAATTTTAGGCGGGCAATTCGGAGAAATTTCTGTTGCCATGCAGTACTTATTTCAAGGCTGGAATACAAGAGGAAATGAAAAATACAAGGATTTGCTGATGGATACGGCAACTGAGGAAATCGGGCACGTTGAAATGATCGCCACAATGATCGCCAGACTTCTTGAGGATGCCCCGCTCGATCAGCAGGAAAAAGCCGCTGAAGATCCGGTCATCGGCTCTATCCTGGGCGGCATGAACCCTCACCATGCAATTGTGTCAGGACTTGGCGCCATGCCGGAAAGCAGTACAGGCGTCCCTTGGAGCGGCGGTTATATCGTTGCAAGCGGAAACCTGCTGGCAGACTTCCGCGCCAATCTGAATGCGGAATCACAGGGCCGTCTGCAGGTCGCACGCCTATTTGAAATGACGGATGACAAAGGCGTCAAAGATATGCTCAGCTTCCTGCTGGCACGTGACACGATGCACCAAAATCAATGGCTCGCCGCCATTAAAGAATTAGAAGCACAGGAAGGCCCGGTTGTGCCGGGAACATTCCCGAAAGCACTCGAAAAACAAGAGTTCTCGCATCAGCTGATCAATTTCTCTGAAGGCGAAGAAAGTGCCGAACAAACCTGGCTGAACGAAAAAGCGCCGGATGGAGAAGCCTTTGAATATGTGAAAGAAGCAAAAGCGTTTGGAGAAAAACCGGAGTTAAACCCAGCACCGCCTTTTGTTCATAATACGCTTCCTGGACGCGAGTAAAAACACAAGCCCAAAACATGATGTTTTGGGCTTTGTTTATGCCTTCAGAACTGTCCAGTCTGGTTCGTACCGGATGTCAGGGTTATGTAACAGATCGTGAATGAACGGTTCATCCTCTTCATACAGCGTCACATCTATCGAAAGAATGACAGCCTTCTGTTCGTTTTCTTCGTAAATGCTGTCATGTTCGTTTTCCATAAAATGATCATAGGCAACTCTGTTTTCCCAAACGCTGATAATTTCTGCGATGAACAGCCCGTCTGCTGTTTTCCGCCAGCCGCCGGCCTGTTTGACAAAGCCATTTACAAGTGACAATGCTCCCCACTGTGACTGCGCTTTTGAAAATGCTTCAGCGTTTGCTGCGTCTACTTCACATACAATCTTTTTGATCAGCATGGTGATTCTTCCAGGATGACTGTTTTCGCTTGTTTATGCTCGACGCAAAGATTCACGGTTCTGACGTAAGAGCGCGTGCGGTGAACGGTTCCTTTTGGAATCAGCAGGCTGTCATTTGCTTTGAGTACCGCGGTTTCTTTGTCCTTAAAATCGATCAGCAGCTCACCTTCAAGAACAATGAACAATTCATCTGAGTCAGGATGATGGTGCCAGTCGTATTCCCCCGTAAACACTGCGAGGCGCACGCAGTGATCGTTGACCTCTGAGATTGAAAAATTGGCGTGTTTTTCTTTGACTTCATTGGCGATGGCGAGCAAGTTTTGCATCTCGGACATTAGCAAAAACCCCTTTTTCACTTATTGTATCGCAATACCAGTGTAGATTGAGAAATTTCCAAAATAAAAAGCGATCCAGCTGATGCGCCGGATCGCTTTTTACCTACAGGTTGTCTGCCTTTATGCTTATGATTAGTCGTTGTTGCGGGCGTTTCCGCCTTTTGAGCCAATTTCTTGATAGAATTCTTTATCATGATTTTTGCTTGTTGCCTCTCCGCCTTTACGGCCGATTTCTTGATAGAACTCTTTGTCATGATTTTCGCTAGTGGCTTCTCCGCCTTTTTCACCGATTTCTTGATAGAACTCTTTGTCATGATTTCGGCTAGTGGCTTCCCCGCCTTTTTCACCGATTTCTTGATAGAATTCTTTGTCATGGTTTTCGCTAGTGGCTTCTCCGCCTTTTTTGCCAATCTCTTGATAGAATTCTTTATCATGGTTTTTGCTTGTAGTTTCTCCGCCTTTTCTACCTGCTTCTTCTCTGCTCATTTTGTTATCGTCTGCCATTTTGAATTCCTCCTTTAATTGGTGTTGGTTGTTGTATTCCCGCTATCAATTCTTTTAAACAAACAAAACACATTGGGTGTGTTTCCACTAAAAAAAGCAGGCGGATCGTGGTGTCCGTCTGCTTTCTGCTATTCCATCCCTTGTTCTGTTTCTTTCAGTCGCGCAAGAATGCGCCGCTTTTTATACAGCATCATGCCCGTTTCGGTAATGTCGTTTAATGTTGAGCGATTGGCTGCCGCGCCAAAGACCATTCCTGCGACCGGCACCAGCTGAAAAAGCTTTTTCCAGCCAAACGTGTCGCGATAGCCTAAAACGACTTCACGCCAGCCCTGGATTTCAGAAGCGACATTCTTATATGTACGATCTTGATCATAGTCTTTTAATCCTTGCAAAATCGATTTTTTGCCGACAACATCAGCCGATGTCAGCTGCAAACATTTTACGATGAAGACACGCTCTTTTTTCTCCTTTGGGTCATAGCCGTAAGCAACCGCAATATCCTGTAACGTTTTTAACGACAGGCCAAGCACGGCCGGAATGTCTGCCGCCAGGGTAAACACACCGCCCACACCCGTTGTCGCGCCTTGAACGGTTGCGGCGTTTATTCTGTTTTTGCCCATTCCTTCCGCAATTTCATCCATGACAGAAAGAGGCGCCTTTTGTACGTCTTCGAGTGATTCGAAGATCTCCTCCGGCAGTTTCTTTTGAAACATCTTAATAATCTGTTTTTCCGATGTCAGGTACTGTCCTCCTGTTTGAACAAAGCTGCCGACCTCATCCAAGAGCTTGCCGATTTTTTTCTGAATGAATTCCGGCGTCAGCTTGTCCAGCAGCTGAAACGGGAGACGGCTGAGCTTTTCCCAAAACCAGACTTTTTGCTGATCTTTTTCCCATTTCTCTATTTCTTTTAATTGCTGATGTAAGTCTTCTTTTCGTTCTGTTATCACCCAACTCGCACTTCCCTTCCGTTTTTCTACTATATAGTATACCTTCATTTTCTCGGAAACGTTTTTATTTTTCACCTGCGGGTACCATTTTTATAAAAGGAAAAGGAGTGATGGACATGCCTTGGTCGATGAAGGATTATCCCGCTTCATTGAAAAATCTTGAGAAGCCGGTGAAGAAAAAAGCCATTGACATTGCGAATGCGATGATTGATGAAGGCTATGAGGATGGACGCGCAATTCCGATTGCGACAAGCAAAGCAAAGGAATGGGCGGAAAACGCCTCTAAAGAAGAAATTGATGATTTCCTCAAGCATGATGATAAGACAGAGCGAGATGAAGATTCAAACAGCGGCGGAGACCCTGAGCTCATGGATAAAGCAGAGCATGTCATCAAGCATAAAAACGGCTGGGCGGTCAAAGCCGAGGGTGCCAAACGTGTGTCTGAGATCAAGGATACAAAGAAAGAAGCGATTGAACGGGCAATGGAAATCGCAGCGCATAAAGGCACTGAGGTCATTGTTCATTTGGCTGACGGAAGCGTGCAGCGAAAAATCAAAACAGTTTCATAACGCGATATGCTTTTCAATGTTTCGAGTTTGGCATAAGCGGTTATTGATTGATAAATCATTTATGAGAGGTGAGTATGATGATTAGCTTTTTGGTTTCATTAGTCGTTGCTATCGTTATCGGATTAATCGGAAGCGCTATCGTAGGAAATCGGATGCCGGGAGGAATTTTCGGCTCTATGATTGCCGGGCTGATCGGCGCTTGGATCGGACACGGACTTCTTGGCACTTGGGGACCGAGCCTTGCCGGCTTTGCTATTTTCCCGGCCATCATCGGGGCCGCCATCTTCGTGTTCTTGCTGAGCCTCGTGTTCCGCGGGCTGCGGAAGGAAGCCTAAATTCATTTGATATAGGAGGCATCGTTTCGAACTGAAACGATGTCTTTTTATATGGGACTTTATCCGAATCCCTACATATCATGTTACATAACAGGGAAAAATTTGAGAGTGTATTTTAAACATCTTCGGTTGACAAGAAACCGGGATGGTCATATGATGTAGATAAAATAATTTGGTTTAAGGAAACTCTTTGTTGTATGGCAAAAACAATCAGAATTCAGGTGAGACATGATGAACAAGGACATCACAGCACAATCTCCCCGTTCCAAAGCAGTCCAAGATGCGCTTGACGGGAAAATCAGAGGATTCAGAGGGCTGCTCCCTTTTCTGGGCCCTGCGTTTATAGCAGCCATCGCCTATATTGATCCCGGCAACTTCGCAACGAATATATCGGCGGGTTCTAAATACGGCTATATGCTGCTATGGGTGATTTTATTTTCTAATATCATGGCGCTTTTAATCCAATCATTATCCGCCAAACTCGGTATTGCGACAGGCAAAAACCTGCCTGAGGTTGCCCGCGAAGAATTCCCAAAGCCGGTCTCCATCGGTTTATGGATTCAGGGCGAGCTGGTCATTATTGCAACTGATCTGGCGGAATTTATCGGAGCGGCTCTGGGACTGTATTTGCTGTTCGGCATCCCGATGCTCGAAGCGTCTATTATAGCGGCGATCGGCTCTTTCGCGATATTGGAGCTTCAGCGCCGCGGTTATCGCTCACTTGAAGCCGGCATTGCCGGTATGCTGTTTGTAGTGGTAATCGCCTTTGCACTGCAGACCTTTTTCGCAAAGCCTGATGCCGCGTCAGTGATGAAGGGCCTTTTTGTCCCGACGTTTCACGGCACTGACAGTGTGCTTCTTGCAGCGGGTATTCTCGGCGCAACCGTTATGCCGCACGCGATTTATTTACACTCAGCCCTTACACAGCGGCGGGTGGTCGGCAAAACGGATGCGGAACGGAAAAAAATCTTCAGATTCGAATTTATTGATATTTTAATAGCGATGCTGATTGCAGGTGCTATTAATGCGAGTATGCTGATTGTGGCTGCCGCACTATTCTTCAAAAACGGGCTGTTTGTCGAGGATCTTGATGTCGCATTTCAACAATTCGGACATCTTGTCAGCCCTGTGTCAGCGGCTTTATTCGGGATCGGGCTGCTCGTTGCGGGACTATCCAGTTCGTCTGTCGGCACACTTTCAGGCGACGTGATCATGCAAGGATTTATCAACTACCGCATTCCGCTGTATGTACGGCGTTTTATCACGATCATTCCGCCTATCCTGATCATCGCGTCAGGCGTCAATCCGACGACCGCTCTCGTTCTGAGCCAGGTTGTGCTCTCCTTCGGCATCGCCTTTGCCTTAATCCCGCTTATTATGTTTACAAGCAATAAACGGATTATGGGGTCACTGATCAACGCTAAATGGGTCACAGTGGTTTCTTGGCTGATAGCTGTATTGATCGTTGCTTTGAATGTATTTTTAATTGTCGATACGTTTCGTTAGAAAAAACCGGCTGCTAAGCCGGTTTTTGATGTTGCGGAAAAGCTCATTGATATCCTTTTTGACAGAAATTTGTTATGATAGAAGAAAAAATCGGAGTTTTGATGATGTCAGTATTTATTTTGTTTTATTTGTGGATTGTTCCTATTGTAATCGGAATTTTATGTTCTGTTGTTGCCTATAAATCCAAAGGAAAAATGAGAGTCGCGCCCGGCATTGCCATGATCGTGCTCAGTATTATCTCCTTGATCACCGCGTTTACGGCCGGACACACGAATTTCCACGTGTTTATCGGCGGCATGTTTTTATTCGGCACCTTCTTGGTCGGTTCTGCTTTTCCTTTCTTTTTCGGACTGAAGAAAAAAGAGAAATAAGCTTATGAAGACATGCACTCTGTAAGATTTGATAAGAATAAACATATGAAACACACAAGGACAAATGCGCTGATCTTTTTGCTTTGAAAGAAGATGCATTTGTCCTTGTGGCCGTTTTGAGCATGGCGAACATCATGACAGGCTGCATAAATCATTCCTGCGGATCCTAATAAGTACGGCGATCATTTTATGGATTCAAACATGGTTTCCTCCTAACATGCAATATAATGCTATGATAACTAAAATACATTTGTTTCCAACACAAAAACAGGGGCTTTTTCAGGCCCCTGTTTTTTTAGAATAACCGCTTTAAACTTTTCTTCAGTGACGGCATTTCGATTTTTTGGTTTTCGAAGAAATTTTTCAGCATGTACTTGCTGAAGCCTTTTGCCTGCCCATAGGTGATTTTGCCAGGGAGCGGCGGTTCATTTCCGATCATGACGTCCACAACGGTCGGCTGGTCAGCGTGTAATGCCTCATGGAAAGCAGGTGCAAGCTCTTCCGCTCTGGTCACCTTGATGCCCTTTGCTCCGCAGCTTTCTGCAAATGCGGCATAGTCGACATTTTGAAGTTTTGTCACATAGTCGATATTGCCTTTAACCTGCTGCTCATACTCGATCATGCCTAGGTTTTCATTGTTTAAAATGACGACGGTGATTGGGAGCTTGTATTTGACGGCGGTCGGAAGATCCTGCATGACCATGGAAAAGCCCCCGTCACCACAGACAGCGATCGCCTGACGCTCCGGTTCGGCTAAGCTTGACGCAATCGCTCCCGGCAGGCCGCAGCCCATTGTCGCAAGCCAGCTGGAAACGATGAAATCCTGGTTCGCGTTCATTTTGAAATGCCGCGCCATCCAGACTGTCACAGTGCCGACATCTACAGAGAGCACCGCATCATCTGCTGCCGCTTCCTGAAGACGTGCCACGACCTGCTGGGGTTTAAGAGGTGTTGCCGCCTCTGTCTCATCTTTTTCAATTTCGTTCCACCAATGCTGCATATGTTCCGTGCAGGCATTCAGGAATCTTCTGTCTTCCTTCCGTTCAATATACTCCGTCAATTCGCGCAGGCCGAGAGCTGAATCGCAGACAAGGCCCGCTGTCACCGGATAGCGTTTTCCGATTTTCGCCGGATCTGAATCGAGCTGGATCGCCGGCGTGTCATCAGGCAAATAATCACGGTACGGGAATGATGTCCCGAGCATGATTAATAAATCGCATTCCTCCATTGCCTCGTAAGCCGGCTTTGTGCCGATCTGCCCGAGGTTGCCGAGAAAATGCGGGTGCTTATCGGGAACAACGCCTTTTGCCGGAAGCGTGACAACGATCGGAGCAGCGGCTTTGTCCGCAAACGCCAAGAGCTCCCGCTTCGCCTTTTTCATTCCCTGCCCCGCCAAGATAATCGGCTTCTTGGCATTATTAATATATTGTGCGCAAGTGACGAGCTGTTCTTTTTTCGGTTCAAGGTTCCCTTCAATATACACTGGTGAAGTGTACACGGGCTCGCGTTTGATCTTCTCTGCAAACAAATCATCTGACACGCTCAATACCGCGACGCCTTTTTTGCTGTAGGCGGTGCGGATAGCCTGATTCAAGAGATCCGGCAGCGTTTCCGCGCTATGTACCTCTCTGTTGAACACAGCCACGTCCTCAAACATTTGCTCAAGCTTGATCTCCTGAAAATAATCCCGTCCAACTTCGCCTGATGAGACCTGTCCGGCAATCGCCAGCACAGGGGCGCCGTCCGCTTTTGCATCATATAAACCATTTAATAAGTGAACCGCCCCCGGCCCTGCGATCGACAGGCAGACGCCGATCTTGCCGGTGAGTTTTGCCTCAGCCGCGGCTGCCAGCGCTGCCACCTCTTCATGGCGGGTTTGAATGAATTTCAATTGATTTCTTTCGTGTCTTAATTCTTCAATAAACTCATTTATACTGTCTCCGGGGATGCCATAAACATGATCAACTCCCCATTGTTCTAGCAGTTCTGTCATTGCTTGTCCTGCAGTTTTGTGTGCCATGCCGTATCCTCCTTTTTCCTTTTTTCAATACCACAGGAGAAAGGCTTTAAAACCCGGAGACCTTTATCACTTGCCCAGTCTTCTTTTGAACAAGTCAATCGCGCAAGCATGCCGCTGTCCTTGAGGATGATGTTTGTATCTAGAGCGCCATTCATGAAATCTTTGATTTGTCTTTTTCGGTTCGGCACCATAAAAAAAGGCAAACGCTTCGGAGAAATCCACTTCAAACCCGCCGTCTCCATGCCGTTCGCTATCGCTCGTCCGCCTGTTATGTTTCCGGCAAACACATGCTGTTCATCTTGAAACTTTGGCCTTCGATAAACACCTATTTTCGCAGAAAGCGCTGCTGTGTATCCCGTCTCTTCCAATACCTCCCGGACTGCCGCTGCCTCAGCCGTTTCCCCGGCATCGACCCTGCCGCCCGGCAAATCCCATAAAGGAACGTCTTTTCGTTTAACCAGCAGAATCTGCTGATTTTCGTTCAATACAATGACAAATGCGCCTTTCGTATACATTGCATGTCTCCTTTTCCCGCAAAAAAAGACCAAGGTGGATTCCCTTGGTCCTAGAGCTTTACTTTTTAAAATGATACGGCAGTGTGGCAACGATTATGTCCTTTTTCCAGAACAGCCGGACTCTTAGGAGGAAGGCTGATTGATTGTGAAGGATGGTGTGCCAGCGTTTTTTCGTAATAAATTGCGGAAACAGCACCATGACGGAAAACTGCTCCTTCTTCGCTTTTGCTTCTACTGTTTCTAAAAACTTATCAAACGGATGGACAAGGCTTCTGTACGAGGAGTGAAGCGTAACGAGCCGCACTCCGTTATTGAGCTCTTCCCAGCGTTTTTCGACTTTCTTTTCCTGTTCTCTGTCAAATGACACGTGAACGGCAATCACCTGATCGGACAGTGATTTTGCGTATTGAATCGATTTTTGCACGACGGTCGTGACGCCGGCTACAGGCACAATCACGACCGTGCCTTTGATTTCTTCCGGCTGTTTGTCTACGATGCGAAGCTGTTCGCCGACAGCTGTATAGTGATTTTTAATTACGTAAAACAACAGAACGACGATAGGCATAAAGATTAAAACCGGCCATACGACATTAAACTTCGTCACGAACAGGATCGACAGAACCATAAACGAAATCAAAGCGCCGCAGGAGTTGATCAGCATTTTTCCGATCCAGCCTTTTGGTTTTTGCTTGATCCATTTGATGCACATGCCGGTTTGCGAAAGCGTAAATGGAATAAATACGCCGACAGCATATAACGGGATTAAGTGTTCTGTCTGTCCTCCGAATAACAGGATGAGCACAATGGAAGCAACGCCTAAAAAGATAATTCCATTTGAGAAGCCTAAGCGGTCGCCTCTGACTGTAAACATACGCGGCATATACTGGTCTCTCGCCAGGTTGAAGGCAAGCTGCGGGAAAGCTGAAAATCCCGTATTCGCCGCAAGAACCAAAATAAGCGATGTGACGCCTTGGATGACATAGTAGAACACATTCCGCCCAAAGGTTTCGGACGCAATTTGTGAAACCACCGTTTCATCGGGCTTCGGCGCCGTTCCATATCCGTATGCGAGCACCGTAATGCCGGCGAACAGAATCGCCAGCAAAATTCCCATCATCGCAAGCGTTCTTGCCGCGTTTCGCGCTGGAGGGTTTTTGAAAGCCGGAATCGCGTTAGAAATAGCCTCAACCCCGGTCAGCGCCGAGCAGCCGGAAGAAAAAGCCTTAAGCAGTAAAAACAGCGTAATACCGGCTACCGGTGTGCCGAGCGGTGTATGATGGACTGGCTGATCAATTTGCCCCGTCATGAGTTTAAACAACCCGACTGCAATCAGAACCAAAAGCGCCACCACAAACAGGTAAACCGGATAGGCAAGAATCGATGCCGATTCCGAAAGCCCGCGCAGGTTCAAAATCATAATGACTAACACCAGAAAAACAGCGATCGGCACATGATAATCATGCAATGCAGGAAAGGCCGACGTGATGGCATCCGTACCTGCGGAGATACTTACCGCTACTGTTAAAATATAATCGACAAGCAGTGAGCCGCCTGCGATCAATCCCGGCTTTTCACCGAGGTTTTCTTTAGAAACGACATACGCCCCGCCGCCCTGCGGGTAAGCGTAAATAATCTGCCTGTATGAAAGAATCAGTGCGAGCAGCAATATAAGAACGCCAACCGCAATCGGTATGGAGTACCAAAATGCAGCAGCACTGATTGTTGCCAAAATGATTAGAATTTGTTCTGTCCCGTATGCAACAGATGACAGCGCATCTGAGGAAAGCATTGCCAAGGCTTTTAATTTCGTCAGTTTTTGCTCTCCAGCTGCTTGAGATTTTAGTGGTTTCCCAATCAAAAAACGTTTGATTGAATGATACATCGATGTCTTCCCCTTTTAATTTCTCATTTTTCAATTAAAACAATAAAACATCAGCATCTTGCTCTCACATTTTGTAATAGTCCTTTCTGCTATGATGTCTCTGTATGCGATTTACATTCTAAAAAAATGAACGGCAAAAAACACAGAGGCAAACGGATGCCCCTGTGCCATTACATCGAACACAGGTTTCATTCATCTCCTCTCACGAACGCTTACGAGGTTAGCTGACGGATTCGGGCATATGAGAGTTAGCCCTACCTAAAAAGGATTCACCCCAACGGCAAAAAGCCGTTCTATTGGGTCCCCCGCTCTGATTTCAGATTAAGCGATTTGTTTTATAAAAGAGATCATACTCCCGTTCACGCGCGTTGTAAAGGGGCTTTCGGCTGGGCGAGAAAAAATAAAATGACAGGTTCCACAAATGGAATTTACATACCAAAAATAAAAAAACAGAGGCTAAATTGCCTCTGTTTTATTCTGTATCTGTCTTTCTTTTTCTGCGTCTTACGGCAATCCAAATGAACACTGCCGCAATCACCATAATGAGTGCCAGCACACCAATATACAGCCATTTTTGGCTATGATCCTGTGATGGTTGTTCTGCGCTGGAACGGTTTGTTTCCGATTTAAGCTGCTGATGGTTTGTAAACACCTGCTGGCTGTTTGTTTCATTAACGACGGTTGCCGAGTCATCGGTGCTGTTCAGATAACTGATGATCTCTTTTGTGACGGCCGTGCCATTTCCTTTTAACGGTGCAAAGACAGCCATCGTGTAGCCTGAATCCCAAAGAGAGGCTTGGGTAAATGCCACTTGTTTTGTTGTCTCATTCAGCATCTCAAAACCTGATACATCAAACGAACCGTTTTTTGCTTGCGGCACAAGCAGCTCTGATGATCTCTCCTTTAGAAGAGAAAATTGATTGATGCCCCCTAAGAAAATGAGGTTCCGTCCTTTGGCATTATTTGCTGTTATGTCAGATGATTTCTTTATCGTATATGAATGCTGCGCCTCGCTGCCAAAGGACTCCGTTACGAGAGAAAGCTCCTCAAGCTTTGATTGGCTTACCGTGTCAGGAAGCACAATTAGCGTTGTCTGTTCCTGATTTCCGGCGTAAGGAAGCGGCCACTCTTGAAAATCCGCTGACGGAGACATACCTTTGATGGCGTATGCCAATGTACTGCTTTTATCGATAAAGACCCACTTTTCTTCATCAGTGGTGTTGCAAGGATTGTTTTCCTTTAGCCCAGTTGTGACAAACTGAATATCAATGTAGCGGTTTTTCTGTAGCAGCTTAGGGTCCACTTTTACCGTGACATGATAGAACCCGTTTTTATCTTCTTTTCCTAATTCATCAAGCCCGACCGAGTGCGGCTGGCCATTGATCATGATCTTCAGCTCTGCTGCCTGAGAGGCCGATCCGTTTTCGGCCGTTGAGGCTTGAATCGTTTCGGACTTTTTCAGCTTAAGCGACAGCTTTGCTGATTGATTTTGATCTAAAACCGCTGATGCAGGATAAAAGTAATGGGTTGAAGATGTTTTGTCAGCTCCAATTGTGATATCATCCGCTCCAAAATTCTCGAGGGTCAGCTTATTGCTTTCCTTTTTTTCAGCCTGCTGAAGCTTGCTGATCGAAAGTGTATCGCCGCTGAGCTGGCCTGTGTAAGTCTGATCCGTGATGACGCTGATTTTTTCAGTGACCACGTCAGCGGATGCCGCTTGTGCGAATAGAACCGGCTGCTGCTTGCCCTCTGCTTTCAGCACCCGCTCCGCAAGCAGGAGTTTTTCACCTTTTGCCTGTAAGCCGGCTTGTTTCATCAGCTTTTTCACCTTGCCGTTCCAATGCTTGTCCACTCCGATGAAAATCGTCGGCTTGTCGATTTTCTTCAGTTCAGATTCCGTGACATACGAAATGCTGATACTGCTGTCCACCGTTTTCAAATAGCCTTCTGTTTTCACTGCAGCTTCAATTTCCGCCGAACTTGGGTCATCCGGAATGACGATGGCGGTTTTCTCCGCTGTATTTCCCGATTGGGCGAAAGGATACGGATAATGGTCCAGCGACGTTCCCTTCGCTTCACTGCTGTCCGCCAGCGTCAGGCGGCTGTCGGGATAAATTTTGATCCAGTTGCCGGACGTATCCTGTCTGACGCAGACGCCCTCTTTCATCACGCCGTAAAATTTCAGCGATACGTTGTGATAGCCTTGGGCAGACTGGCTTTTATTCAGGTTTAGCTTCACTGTTTTCCGTTTGGAATCACCATCAAGCTTTAACGTTTTAACCGGTTCATCGTCAATGACAGCCGTTAACGATGATGGAGAAATTAAAAGATTTGATGCCTCGTATTCAATCACCAATTGCTGGCTGCCGGAAGAGGCGCCTGCCGGGATCTGATACGTCAGCTCAGCGCTGTCTTTTGATCCGTGCAGTGTAATCAGGTCGCTTGTCAGCACCTGCTGTTTGGCATGTTCTTGGCTGCTTTTTCCGAGGAGCGAACCGCTGACCTCCACCTCTTTGGCAAAAGCCGCTTGTCCAGTCATCGCCAGCATCATGAGGCTAGTGAGAAAAATTATTATTTGTTTCAAAAAGGTCACCCGCTTTTATGTTGATTGTATCGTTCCGTTTTGTACCATTTGACCTCCTGCTTGAATAAACGGTGCTTGATTTCTACGAATAAAGAATAGATGACCAGCACAATCCATGCCTGCGAGTATGTAAAGTACATGAGAAATACGATAAAAAAGTTTTGCCTGTTCATTTCTGTTTTTTCAATGCTTAGCGTAATCATGACCTCTGTCATAAATAAGAAAAATGCCAAGATCCAGAGAATCATTGCCAAAAAACCGACCGACAAATGCAAATCATAAAACAGATTGACAACAAATATCGTATTTGACATGATCACGCCAAAGAAAAACAAGAAGTACGTAA
Source organism: Bacillus sp. SN1 (assembly GCF_002796895.1). Classification (NCBI taxonomy): domain Bacteria; kingdom Bacillati; phylum Bacillota; class Bacilli; order Caryophanales; family Bacillaceae; genus Bacillus; species Bacillus sp. SN1. Next base: position 307,682 of record NZ_PHIE01000004.1, on the reverse strand, counting down.
AGAAAAAATAAAACAAATCAAAGATAATCCGTTTTCGTTTCAGCTTGAAAAACTGCGCCAAAAATTTCAGCACGACATATTGATTGCCTCGCGCCCATCTGGTGCGCTGGCGCCACCAGACCTTCCACGTTTCCGGCTCCTGCTCCCAAGTGATGGCCGCAGGGAAAAAACGGATGTGATAGCCGAGATTATACACCCGGATCGTCAGCTCGGTATCCTCAGCGAGCGCTTTGTCATCCCAGCCTCCGAGCTTTTCGATAATGCTTCTGCGGATTGCAAAGTTGGTGCCTGGGATGGTGGCGATTTTGAACCATTTCCATCTGCCTCCCTGGGCCATCCACTGAAAACAGATCGTTTCGATATTAATAAACTTCGTCAATAGCGTTTTTGCCGCATTGATGACGCGGAATTTCCCTACCACGGCGCCTGCCTTTTCGTCATTCATCAGGCCGAGCACAAGGTAATACACGGCCATTTTCTCAGGCGTGTTGTCGGCGTCATATACACAGATCACATCGCCGTTCGATTCGGCAAAACCAGAGTTAAGTGCAGAGGATTTGCCTTTTCCTGCGTTTGGCGGCTTCGTAATCACCATTTTGATGAAATCGTATTTCTCGGAAAATTCATTGACGATATCACCCGTCCGGTCTGATGAATTGTCATTAACGACGATAATCTCCAGCCGATCCTTCGGATAATAAAGGTTGACCATCGCCTTCAGCGTCTGCCGAATCACAACCTCCTCGTTATGCGCCGGTATGAGAACACTGACCTTTGGCAGCTCCTTCATGTTTTCTCTCCACTTCGGGATGTTCCGTTCGAAGGTCATATAGTGGCGGAACCCGCCCTGCATGAGAAACATGTGGTAGAGAAGCATGACCCATATTAAACTTAGCGAGATAAAGAACAGCGTATTACCCATGGCTTCTTCTCTCCTTAAAAATTCGTTTTTTCAATGTAGCTCTCAAATAAAACGTATAACTGACAAACATGACGACAAATAAGAGCACAACCGCGGAGAGAATCCATAACGCCTTTTCCATAGGGGTTTGCCGATGATGATCGAAAAACTCGTCAATGGCGCTTACGCCGTTTTTCACCTGAATCGTTCCGTCACCGCTTGTATGAATTTCCACTTTGTCTGTTTTGACGGTTTGTTTCGTTTTCTTTAAATCAAGCCATTCACTGTCCGGAATGCGTTCCATCTGATCAACCAGCTCCGGCAGATATTTCATCCCGAGATACGGATGATAAAACCCTCCGGCTACTCCGCCTTCAAAATCAATCATCTGGGAGATGTGCTCCTCCAAATCGCCGAGCGGGTTTTGCTTTGATGTATCGACAAACCCAATCGTTTCCGGATACAGCGTCATGCCGTGCAGCATCGAAGGAGCGGTCACATACGGAGATGCACCTGATGTTTTCCACGTTGTGCTGCTGAGCTGGACCTGGCCAAAAATGCTTGTAAAATACTGCGAAGCAATTTGATAGCCATATTCGGACATCGTATAATGCGGCGCTTCAAATGCGAGCGGGTAGAGGCCTGATGATGTCAAATCCTCAATGGCGCGCGTCAGTTTTTGCTTTGTATACGTTTCTTCCTTTTCCCGAAATGGTTTTAGATAGCTGTTATAGGCTTGTTCATTCGGAAAGTCCTGTTCGTCTTCCAAAATAGACGGGGTGTCTTCGGCGTTTCCGGATGTAATCGGCTGATCCGCCTTTGCATCCCAAAATTCAAAGCCCTCTCCTGTTTCACTGTAGCGATAGGCGTGTGTATAGCCGTGAACAATGATACTGCCGCCCATGCTTTGCAGCTTTTTCAGCACCTTGACCATCTTCGGTTTATCAGACAAATACACTTTGTCGCCTGTTTCCGGATTCAAGTAAACCGGTATCACTGCCAGGATAAAGGGAACATGCCTCTTATGCAGATATGTACCGGCTTGAAGCAGCAATGTTTCATCAGACATCGGACTGATATCCTCAAGACGCAAATACAATAGCGTCGTCCCCGCCTTCTCTTCGAAAGCTTCTCTGAGCTGTTTCGCCACGATCAAATTGTCATTTAACAAATTCGTTAATCCAATGTACACATTCGCTTTTTTTGTTTTCCATATAAAAGAATGCGTTTTGCCGTCATCGGCTTTGAAGGTATAAAGCGCCTTTCCTTTGAGGCCTGATACGCTCAGCACGTTAAGCCCGCTCTCCAGAGACACATCGGTCTTTTCCGATCTAGTGTGGACCTGATACACATTTTCTTTCCGGGCTAATGAAAGCCCGGAAAACTGGCTGATTTGGCCTGCGTTATAGCCGATGGCGACAACTGGTTTCTTTACGCTGCTGATAAGAGACACCAGTTTTTTGCTGAGCTTTCTTTTTGTTTGGCCGTAATAAATCACATGGTCTTTGCCATTGAAATCAGCCGCTTCAACATCCAAATCATTTTTGACTGTCACATGTGATGTAAAGTGGCCCGCAAGCAAATCAAGCATTTTGACTTGAGAAGACTCCTTGCCGTCCAAGGTTGAATAAATGATGAGAATGCCGGCATCCCGCTCTTTCGCTTGTGCCGAAACGGGAAAAGCCGCAATAGCTGAAAGCAGAAGCATTGTGAGGCAGAGCAGCGTGATTCCTTTATAGTTCATTCATCATCATCTCGTTTTCCAGTTCTTCTAAAAATTGATCAGCTGTTTTGATATCTTTGCGGTAAGGCAAATAACAGACGTGGAACGTGAGCGACACATACTTGCCATTTTGCAGCTGATACGTGTCCAATTGTTTTTTCAGCTTTGTCAGGACGGCCGGCATATGTTCAGCGGGCGTGTGCGTCAGCACGATTCCGATACGCTCGTCAGTAGGGCGGAATTTCTTATCCGTTTCCCTGACGCTTGACCTGATTTGCTGACTGACATATTGGAAGAGGCGGTCGGTTTCTTTTTCACCGTACAAAGACTTAAACTCTTTGAAATAATGCATATGCAGCAGCAAAAACACGAAAGAATTGCCGTAGCGCTCCGCCCGCTTGATTTCTTCTGAAAGCTCCAGCTTCATCCTCTGCTTGTTATCAAAGCCGGTCACTCTGTCCACAGCGACAAAGCTTTTGATTTCGGATTGAAGCCGTGTAACTGAGCGCCGAAGCTCTGCTGCAATATCGTGGATTCTTCCAGCTATAAAAGAAAACAGCAAAAGCGCAATTCCCCACATGACAAGCATTCGCAGCCCTTCTTCAGCCGGAAATAGCGTAGCCTGTCCAGTCTGGAAAAACATCATTAAAGTGCCGAGGGCAAAGAGTACGATTAAGGTCACTGCCAGCGCGTAAATCGGGCCGAACCATATGCCTGCGGCGATGACGACAAACGTGATGCAAAGGATCAGAGCGCCTTCCGATTGCTGAGCTGACACATAATAAATAAACAGAGACAGGGCTGCAATCAGCCCTGAAAAATAAGCAAATAATTTTTGTGATTCATTGAATGATATTTTCATTAAAAAGCTTCCTTTCGGCTAACAGCGGCAGCAGATTGTCAAAAGAATGCGTCTGAGTGCCGCTCATATAGCCTCCATAATACGATTTCACCGGATCAAGAATTTCAAAGTCATTCATTCGGTCATATATGGCTTTGATGACAGAGCTGTTTTCATGCTGTTCCGTTAAAAATAATACGGCTAATGCGTATACGGATGGCGACTCATATTGGACGGCAGGCTCCTTCGTATCCGCCGAATATCGTCCGTACAGCTTTCCGTTTGTCTGAAATTCCTGCTTGATCCAGTCCGCTAAAACAGCGGCTTTTTTATCCCCTTCCGGCAAATGCCAAGCAGCGTACAGCTGATCAATGAGGTTGATTTCACTGTCATATGTGTATTCCTTCGTGTCTGAGCTGTAGGTCTTCGGCAGAAAGCCATTTTGTAAAGGAGCTGAATAGAGAACATTGGCATTCCGCTGTTCCGTTTCTTCGTCTATGATTCCATTCTTCTTTAAGACAGCTAATGCATCGGGCATGACGTATGAAATCGTCACATCCTTTGAAGCGGCCTGTGAGTCGTAAAAATCTGTAAATAACCCGTTATTCATATTGTATGTCTTCAAAGCTGTGCCGATATTCCGGGCCGTTTGCGCGTAGTCGCTGCGGCCCCATTTTGCGGCGGCTTGGTCAAGAGACAGCATAATTCTCATATCATCTATCAGCGCATTCGTCCCGCTCGCTTGGCCGTTTTGAATCTTCCACGTTACCAAGTGATTGCTCAGCAGAAATGAATCAGTCAGATGCTGATATTGCTCCTGAAAATGCGGGGCGTCATTTTTGCTGACCAAAAACTCCATCCACAGGCCGAGAGATTCTGATAAATACGAAGGCTGGTCTGAAAAATCAGTTTTGATCAGCCCTTGGTCATTCATTAGATTGTGATAGATGAAATACTCTGCCGGCTGAAGCGGACTGGCGTTCGTTTCTGCCGCAGACTGATATTGGGTCTTGTTTCCAGCTTCAGCACACCCTGCGGAAAGTCCGATAGATAAGAAGAATAAGATGACAGCGATCAACACATGCCTCACAGGCAAATCCCCCTTTGTCGCCTGAAGCGAATCAGACGCTCACAAATATATGTAGACGAAAATATGACTGCCATGTTACAAATTACATTTACTATAAAAGAAAAAAATGCAGATTGCTAGCTTTTTTTTCCCTTTTTAAACATTCAAATAATGGGACCTAAGTCCAATAAAAAACCTGTGCGATATGCACAGGTTTTTCTGTTATTTATCCAAACCGAGTTTCTTCAGCTGTTCTGCCAGCGCGTTGTTAATCGGCTCATCTTTATTATTTTGTTTTTTCATATAAGAGGAAACGTCCCGTTTGGAAGCGCGCCCTTTGTCTTTATTTTTTCGCTTTTCAAATACGGAAAGCTTTTCACGGTGCCCGCAGACACACGCGAAGGTTTGGCCTTCTCCTTGGCCGCGAAGCTCCATTCTTTTATGGCAGTTCGGGCAGCGCGCGTTTGTTTTTCTGGCAATCGTTTTTCTGCTTCCGCATTCACGGTCTTGGCACACGAGCATCGTGCCGCGTTTGCCGTTTACCTTCAGCATCATTTTGCCGCATTCCGGACATGCCGTTCCCGTGATGTTGTCGTGTCTGAAGGTTTGGCTGCTGTTTTTGATTTCTTTTACCGTTTGGTTAGCATAAGCCTTCATGTCTTTAATAAAGACAGCGGATTTCAATTTTCCGGCGGCGATCGCAGACAGCTTTTGCTCCCATTCTGCCGTTAAGGCCGGTGATTTCAGATCCTCCGGAACAAGCTGAAGGAGCTGTTTTCCTTTAGAAGTGATAAAAATATCTTTGTCTTTTTTCTCTATTAAAAAGCTGTTGAACAGTTTTTCAATAATGTCGGCACGCGTTGCCACCGTGCCGAGGCCGCCTGTTTCTCCAAGCGTTTTGACGAGGCCTTTTTCTTCTCCCTGCATAAAGGCGCTTGGGTTTTCCATCGCTGACAGCAGGGTCCCTTCGTTAAAGCGGGCAGGCGGCTTCGTTTGTCCGCTTGTTTCAGTCAACGTGCGGACGGCAAGAGTGTCGCCTTTTTGAAGGGCCGGGAGTGTCTGATCTCTGTCATCCTCCTGCTCATCATCCTCATCCGCCATGTCATAAACAGCTTTCCACCCTTGCGACTGCACGGTCTTGCCTTTCGCCGTAAAGGTTTCTCCGCCGATTTCTGCGATGACCTTTGTTTCCTCATATTCGAATGCAGGCATTAATACAGCAAGGAAACGTTTCGCAATCAGGTCATACAGCTTTCGTTCTTTGTCACTCAGACTGCTGAGAACGAGCGGCTCTTCAGTCGGGATAATCGCGTGGTGGTCTGACACCTTCGCGTCATTGACGTAGCCTTTATGGGATTTAATGCCGCGTTTTTTAATTTGGCTGACATATTGGGCATACGGTTTTACTTCCATGCCTTCCAGACGGTCTTTTAACGTCGGGACGATGTCACTGGATAAAAATCTTGAGTCCGTCCGCGGATATGTGACGAGCTTATGCTGCTCATACAGCTTCTGCAGCACAGAAAGCGTTTCTTTAGCAGAAAATCCGAAGCGCTTGTGGGCGTCACGCTGAAGCTCCGTTAAATCATAAAGGGCAGGTGCAAAGCTTTTTTTCGCTGTTTTTTTCAGCTCAGCAATGACCGCTTGCTTTCCATCGAGGTCTTTTACCAGACGGCTTGTTACGTCTTGATTGAACGTTCTCGTCTGCTTTGATTTTTTATCCTGCCACGTCAGCGTCATGCCATCAACCGCCGCGCGGATACCGTAGTATGGAACCGGTGTAAACGCTTGAATGTCCGCCTCGCGCTTTGCAATCATGGCAAGCGTCGGTGTCTGCACACGGCCGCATGAGAGCTGGGCATTGAATTTTGTGGTGAGTGCACGGGTCGCATTAATTCCCACAATCCAATCCGCTTCCGCTCTGGCGACGGCAGAATGATACAGGTTTTCATATTCTTTGCCGCTGCGCAGCTTTTGAAAGCCTTCCTTGATTGCTTTATCCGTCACAGATGAAATCCACAGCCGCTTGATCGGCTTGCGGACATTCGCTTTTTCAATGATCCAGCGCGCAACAAGCTCCCCTTCCCGGCCTGCATCAGTCGCGATGACAATCTGATTGACGTCTTTACGGGTAAGCTGGGATTTGACCGCATTGAACTGTTTTCCGGTTTTCTTGATCACAACAAGCTTTAATGGTTCTGGGATAATCGGCAGATCCTCCAGCCGCCATGATTGAAATTCTTTTCCGTAGCCTTCCGGATCAGCAAGTGTTACCAAATGGCCCAAAGCCCATGTAACAATATATTGATCGCCTTCGAGATAACCGTTTCCTTTTTTATGGCACTTCAGCACCCGGGCCAAATCCCGGCCGACTGAAGGTTTTTCAGCTAGTACAACTGTTTTTGACATGCTTGATCACTTCTCTTTCTTTCACGCTCATCCTTTTATTATAACAGACTTGAACAAGCACTCTCTAACTGCGTCCGTTTTTCGTGTCAATTTCTGAGAAAATAACGTGAGTGACGGTTTGCGCGTATGGCGATGTTTTGTTAATGAAATCTTCTACCGCTTCGAGGCTTTCAGCATTGATTTTCAGCATATAGCAGGCTGCGCCCGCAATCCGGTAGCAAAATTCGATATTCGGCAATGTTTGAATATAGCTTTTGAACCGCTCGTAATCCGCGTTTTTGACGGTTGCTTCCACAATGCAGGAAACGGGAAGCCCCAGCTTTTTCTGATCGACCTCCAGCGTGTATTGCTTGATGATGCCGAACGATTCAAGCTGCCTCACCCGTTCTGTCACAGAAGGCGGCGACAGCTTAATTTTCCTGCCTAATTCCCGCATCGACAAACGGCTGTCCTTCTTCAGCTCCTCAATAATATTCAGATCAATCTGGTCAAGTTTCATTTCAACATCCTTCTTTTATGATTTTGTACACATTATCTCGGGTATTTTTGTAAATGACAAGTACAGTTCCCGAGAAAAAGCAATTAAAAATGAATGTTTTCCGAACATTTTCTAAAAGGTGTCATATGCGCCCTCCGGATTGTTTATAGTATAGATGAAAACGTGTCCACAAGGAGGGCGATTTATGCTGCAAACGCCGATCGGAAGACTTCGCACGATGGGTTTTATTGAAGGAATGTCACTCTTAATCCTGCTGTTCATCGCCATGCCGCTGAAATATTGGGCGGGCCTTCCGCTTGCGGTGACAATTGTCGGTTCGGTTCACGGCGGATTGTTCATATTGTATTTGCTTGTCTTGGCGTATGCGGCCTTCTCTGTCAAATGGCCGCTGAAATGGTCAGCCGCCGGCTTCATCGCCGCTTTTGTCCCATTCGGAAACTTTTTGTACGACCGCGGATTAAGGAAATATAAATAAGTAAGTGCGAAAAAGGCTGGATCCTTTATGATCCAGCCTTTCTTATTAAAACCACTTTGTCAGCCACGCGATATAGTAGGCGCCCGGAATAAACATCAGCTGGGCGAGGAGTGTGCCCGCCACCCTTGATGTGACCATCGTTACAGAGGTCCATTTTAAATACGTATAGCTTCGTTTTCCTTTTGCCACATCGTCGGCAAGAACGGATACCTTAGGATCAACAAAAACGGCCAGCAGCATCGTCGCAATCCCGTTGATCAAGCCCGATGCCATGACCGCTGTCGTGCTGCGCTCCGGCGCCAGAAGGCCTGCGTACAAAGCTGAAAGCACGCCGATCGTATAAATGGATGTGATCAGCATGTTGATCACAAATAAACGCTTAGGAATCAAGCGAATGTGAAACCCTTTTACATACGAAATAGACGGCAGACGCAAATAGGAAAGGGCATTTTTGAATCCTTGTTTGGAGAGTCCCTTTTTGAACACTTGAAAAACGGAGCCGCCGCCGCTCGCCAAGTGAATAATCGCCCGTGAAAAAAGAGCGACGAAAGACGGAAGCAGGATAATGCCCAGGATGGTGCCGACTGTCGATCCGAAAATCAAGAAGCGGAACTGCTCGCCGACAATCGCCAGGGCGTTTTTTCCCGCATCATCAATTAAATGTCCGGTAAAGGGCTGCTGCACCATGTTCGACATTCTTGACACAATAACCATGACATTAAACAGGGAAAGCGCGGACGCAATAAATCCAACGCGGGCCCCGGAAAGCCTTGTGGCATAAGCTAACGTTTCTATCGAGTGAATCAGTAATAAAAAACAGAAAATAAAAAGTACTTGTGTTGTAATAACATGCACGTTATTCTTCCTCCAATTTCATCCTAGAGATAAGACTGGAAAGAAGACAAAGAGGTTTCAGTGCGATGTGTTTTTTAACAATAAAAAAACCGCCGGCATACGCCGAGCGGTTTGTCTTATTCTTTTCTATACGCAAATAAAGATTATATCATCCGCCAAGTCGGGCGGGGTAGATTCATAAAGCATTGTTCCGAAGAATCATTCTGGAAAGTAAACACCATGGAAATTTCTTGAACACAAGACAACGAAAGCCCTACCTCTCAATCGTCACTGCGGCTCCGAAGCCGCGCCGGTGTGAATTGTAAAACAAAAAAGTCTTTTTTCCATCTCATCGTTAGGGGCGATTTGTTATGAAGGAAAAGAATAAGGGCAGCTGGTTTGCTGCTTGTGAAGCGGTAAAGCTTCTCTCTTAAAACAGAAAAAAGAAGTTTACTTTCTTTTTTATTTGCTTATTTTTCTTGCTTAGCTATTCATGATAACATATCGCCCCTGCAAATACAAACTTTTTATAATTCGAGTGAGACTGGCGTTTTCTCTCCGGCATTCATCAATCTGACATCCTCCGGTTCAATTTCAAGAATCACCAGATTCGGATCATCCTTACCGTCAAACCAGCGCTCTAATTTGGAACTCCATATTTTATCCTTCAGTTCAGCCGAATTGTTGATTTTGGCTTTTCCTTCAACTTCAACATACGCGTCGCCAAAGCCCTCACAATCATAACCTAATAAAATATGAACATTGGGGTTATTCTCAATTTCTTCGGCTTTATGAGTGTCCTTGCTTGTCGGTGTGTAAATCGTCAGCCCGTCATGGAAAAAAGTCATGTAGCGGGAATGCGGCTTGCCCTTTTCAACCGTTGCGAGCGAGCCTACTTTATGGTGATCTAGAACATCAAGCACTTTTTGTTTAATGTCTTGCTGATTCATCTCGAATCACTCCTTTTTAACGTCTCCGCTGTTACTTTTCCACATCCCGGGAAGATTTAAACAAGAAAATGCGCGCGCTATGTTTTTATCCTTTCCATTCACGCTTTAGCAAGCTGTAATAGACAAGGTCATGATGACTGCCGTTAACGAATAAGCCGTCCCGTGCCATTCCTTCTTCTTGAAAGCCGAGCCGCTCGGGGACCGCTCGGCTTTTTTGATTCCCGGCAGCCGCGCAGAGAGCAACGCGATTCAGTCCAAGCTCTTCGAAAGCATATGTGATGAGAGTTCGGCAGGCGGCGGTAATGATGCCTTTGCCTTCAAACTCTTTGGCAATCCAATAGCCGATTTCCCCTTTTTGATTGATCTGATCTAGATGATGGAGGCCGATCATGCCGCATAGGGTGCCGTCATAAAGAAGCCCCGCTTCGATGCTGCTTAGGTCGGCATACTCCCGCCGCCAACCTGGAATGATCGTTTCTCTGTACGTTTCAGCGCTGCTTGGATTTTCCGCCCAAAACAGCCACTGGCCGAGCCGCTGCTGATTTTCGATAATGAGTTCGGAAAGCCGCTCCGCATCCTTTGGCTCCAGTAATCGAATGGTGATGTGCTCATTTACCTTGCAGGTAAACATTTCCTCGCCCTCTTTCCTTTTTTACCCATTATAGCGGCGATTTTATTTTTTTCAATACAAAAAAGGATGGGCTGTTACACCTCATCCTTATATTCTTGGATCGGTAAAGATATCATGTTGATCTGTGCTCGTCGAAGACATTTCCGTCACCACGGCACCTTCTTCCCCGGCCTGGAACCAATGCTTGGTGTTCGGCGGAATCGTATATTGCCCGCCCGGTTCAAGTTCAATTTCGTGCCAGACCGTATAGTGTTCTCTGTCCTCCTGCGGTGGGAGAACCTTTGGAAGCTGCGTTTTTTCTCCTTCTACGTAAAGATACACTTTTCCGTAGCGGCAGCGGAATGTCTCCTGCTTGCCTTCCTGGCCGTCGACCGGCGGATGGCGGTGTTCCGGGCAAGTCTGTCCCGGAAACAGCACCAGTTCCTTTGAGCAATAACGGTCTGTATTGACGTAGATGAAGAGCTGGAGCCCGACTTTTCTTTCTTTTCCTAAGCCGTAGTCCATCAGCTGGATGTGGTCTACTTCCTCATCCGTTAATACAATACCGGCCTTTTGATAATAGCTGTTTACTTCCTCTTTCGTGATACCCATATGTCTCACTCCCTCTTACGTCGTCACAAAATCTCCGCCGTTGACATGCAGCGTCTGGCCTGTCATGTAAGATGACTCATCTGAAGCCAGCAGCACATAGCAGCCGACGTGCTCAACAGGCTGACCTGGACGGCCCATCGGGGTATTTTGCCCAAATTGAGCGACTTTATCTTCAGAGAACGTAGATGGGATTAATGGTGTCCAGATTGGACCCGGTGCCACTGCGTTTACGCGGATGCCGTCTTTGACAAGCGCCTGCGCCATTGTTCTTGTAAAGGCATTGATCGCGCCTTTTGTTGCTGTATAATCAATCAGCGTCGGGTTCCCGCGATACGGATTGATAGATGTCGTGTTGATGATGGCGCTGCCTGGTTTCAAGTAATCAATTGCTTTTTTAGTCAAATAAAATTGAGAATAAAAGTTTGTTTTGAATGTGCGGTGAAGCTGTTCGCTCGTAATGTCTTTGATGCTTTCCTTCGGGTGCTGTTCACCGGCATTGTTTACAAGGATGTCCAGGCCGCCTAGTTCCTTGACCGTATTTTCAACCGCTTCATTGCAGAATTCCTCTTCGCCTACGTCACCAGCGATCAACAAGCATTTTACGCCTTCTTGTTCTACACGCTTCTTAGTCTCTTCGGCGTCCCCATGCTCATCCTTATACACAATGGCGATGTCAGCGCCTTCCTTTGCGTAAGCGACGGATACCGCGCGTCCGATCCCGCTGTCGCCGCCTGTAATGAGCGCTACTTTTCCTTTTAATTTGTCCGCTCCCTTATAATTCTCATACTCATACACCGGACTTGGATTCATTTCGCTTTCAATTCCCGGCTGGCGATTTTGGGTTTGGGCCGGCAGTTCTTTTGGATAATTGGCCATGATGATTCTCCTCCTTTGTTTTCATGTCTATTTGTTGTGTACCTCACACGTTCTTTGGATAAACATGGATTGGCACCTTCGCATTGCTTTATCAGAAAAATGTTTCACATGAAACGCAAGGAGGAAATAACTTGCAAAGGGGGTTGCTGAATGATTAACATGCTTTCTAAAAAATTCAGCAAGCCAAAGGGCGTATTCGGCATGATTGCCGGGTACATCATGGCTGCTGAAAATAGAACACTGAATCAGTGGACAATCAATCAGCTGGGGATCACACGCGGGGACAGTATTTTAGAAGTGGGGTTTGGGCCGGGATACTGCATGCAGCAGGTGCTGAAGCGTGAAAAGGACGTTGACCTTCACGGGATTGATGTGTCAGAGGTGATGCTGAAGCTGGCCGCCCGCAGAGTAAAATCGAAGCCTGTGCGCCTGATACAAGGAAGCGTCGAGACATTTCCTCTCACCGACTCGTTTTATAATAAAGTGATTTCCGTTAACAACTACACCATCTGGAACGACCAGACAAAAGGCATGAAACAGATTTATCGGGCGCTAAAGCCCGGCGGCAAAGCAGCGATTACGATGCAGCCGAGGGAAGCGGACGCCAGTCCTAAGAAAACCAAATCATTTGGAAAACAGATGATTGCTGACTTCAAAGCAGCCGGCTTCGAAGACATTGAGTTGCAATTTAAAAACATTAAGCCTGAGCTTTCTGTCTGTGCTACTGCAAAAAAGCCCGCCACATAAGTGGCGGGCTTCTTCTTTTACGAATGTACGGCCTGCTTGCGCAAGACGTCTTTTTTTACTTTGCCGAGGTTATTTTTCGGCAGTTCGTTAACAAATTCAACTTCAGGTATTTTGTAAGCGGAAAGGCGTTCCTGGCAAAATGCGATGACGTCCTCTTCCGTTATACGCTGGCCGCCGTTTGTCACGATAAACGCTCTCGGTTTTTCCCCGTACAGCGGGTCTGGTATACCAACTACCGCTGTTTCAAGGATTCCCGGGATCTGCTGGATGACTTCTTCAACCTGATCCGGATAGACGTTATCGCCTCCGTAAATAATGACATCCTTGTAGCGTCCAGTGATAAAAATAAAACCATCTTCATCTACATAGCCTGAATCTCCGGTTTTGAACCAGCCGTTTTGCAGCACTTTCGCTGTCGCTTCAGGGTTATCTTCATAGCCTTTAAATAAGAATGGCGTGTGAACAACGATTTCGCCGATTTCTCCTTGAGGGAGTTCTACTCCCGTCTCAGGATCTTCGACTTTGACTTTAACGCCTTCCACAGGTTTCCCCGCAGATGCCGCTTTATCCATTCCCATCTCAGGCAGCCATGTGCTGATTCCCCAAGCCTCAGTGCTTCCATAGCCGTGCGCGAGCGGAATGCCGATATCAAGATAGCGGCGGATCAGGCTGCTCGGCACTTTTGTTCCGCCTGTCATCAAAATCACAAGCGAAGATAAGTCGGTTTGATGCGTTTCCCACGCTTCAAGCAAATACGTGTAAAACACAGGAAGAGCCATCACGGTTTGAATTTTTTCTTCTTCAATGACCTTCAGCATATGAACAGGATCTTGATCCTTTGTAAAAATGAAGGTTGTTCCCGCAAAGGTTCCAAGCATGATGCAAATGAGCGCACTCGTATGATAAATCGGGTGGCACGCGAGAAAACGAAGGCCCTTCATGCGTGTTGTTGAGCTGTTGGATCTTGTTACGTATCTGTATATGCCGCCATGTGTGATCATGCATCTTTTCGGGTTTCCTGTCGTTCCAGATGTAAACATCAGAAGCGCTGTATCGTCAGGGGAAACCATTTCAGTTTCCGGCAAATGGTCAGGACCGGCAAACAGAGCTTCAAATTCAGCAGATGTTTCGTAAGCTGTTCCTGTTTCCATCGTAATCCGGAGTGTGGACAGTTCAGGAAGAACTTCGTCCAGTGTTTCTTTAAACTCCGCTCCGTAAAACATCGCTTTCGGTTCACTTGCTTTTAAAATGCCTGTCATTTCATATGGTTTCAGCTGCCAGCTGACAGGTACGACAACAGCACCTATTTCAAGCGCGGCGAACATAACAGTTGATGCGGGATGGCCGTTTTTGCAAAGCAATGCAACGCGGTCGCCTTTTTGAATTCCTTTTTGCAGCAGGGCATTCGCCAGCTGGTTAATCCGTTTGCGGTAACCTGCATACGTCAGTGTATGGGCTCCGCTTTTTACAGCCTCTATTTCTTCGCTATCCGGCATGTCATGCAGAATAAGATGCTGTAATGTCTCCATATCGTCATCTCCTATATTCTCTTGAATCTTCAATAATTTGTTAGATTTTCTTCCTTACCTCACCCATTTTAACCCAAAAAAGATCACTTGTAAAACAATTTCATTTTGGAATTATTCTATTACTGAATGATAAAATAGTCCCGCATTTTCTTATTTTTTACCCCATTCACATAAAAACACACGCCAATTTTTTGACGTGTGCCATGTACTGTTATGGTATGTTTTTTTCTTTCATCCAAGTGAAAAATATGCGGTTTAACCGCTGATACAGTTCTTGTTCTCCCTCTTCCTGAAACCCCGCCATGCTTTCGCTGCTCTCGATAATGGCGGAGCTGATCGCGCTTAAAATTTCCGATCCTTCAGCAGATAATGAGCCAGGCGCCATCATCACGAGGATGCGTGTCATGTTGAGGGTATTTCCGTCCATGCCATTCACTTCATAAGAGGTGCTGAGATCATACATTTTGAAAAAAGGCAGGACGATTTCATCATTTTTAAGATGATAGAGCGCCATGTTTGTCCCAGGGATTCCCAACCCCCCTTGTTTCTCCCGCTCCGCCAGGCAAACCGCGGCTTTTTTCGGATCTCGGATCAAGCCATCCTCTTTCAGCTGCTGGAATAGCTCTAACAGGAGCATGCCATGATCGGGTTTCGTTTTGATGTGTGTAAGTGTAAAGTGGCGCAGCACATCTTGAATAACGGCCATATACCGCCCCATGCTTTCCGACGCTGCCAGCATGTCAGGTACATCAGCTTGCTGCGCCTCTTCCTTCGGGCTTCTTTTTTTCTCAAGAATGAGCGGAATTTTTCGCTTGATATACTGCTTCACCTGGTTTGCGTCTTCTTCATTTAAAAGCGGACTGACCATAATGTAATCAATGTTTTCGTAAGGAATCGGAACGGTGGAAACAATCATGTCATAGGACTGAACTTCCCTGCCCTTCAGCTCGATCAAGGATGACATGTCAAACGATTCAATCTCCGGCAGCTCTTTCTTCAGTCTGGAAGCTAGCATTTTCGAAGAGCCGATCCCGCTTGAGCAGACGACAAGCGCTTTCACTTTTGCTTCTTCTTTTTTGATTTCAAGGGCCGAGCCGAAGTGAAGGACGATAAAAGCGATCTCATCATCAGAAAAGGACATGCCCGGAAAATACTTTTCCACGCCTTCTTCGATCGCCATATAGAGCAGAAAATAATCGCGTTTGATCTGTTCCTTCATCGGATTGTATATCTCGATATTTTCTTTTATGCGGCTGACGGCCGGCTCCAAATGGGCAATCAGGCCTTCATATAAAGAGTAGTTTTTCGTGAGATCCATTCTGATTTTGTCTGAAATAAAAGCAATGAGCCGCTTTGTTTGCAGGGCTGTTTCCAGTTCGATTTCCTGCGCTTTGTATTCTGTTTTGTATTTCCGATTGGCGCTTCGAAGGTGAATCGTGATATAGCCGACCTCCGCCTCCGGAATCGCCACACTGAAGGCACGTTCAAGCTCGCCCGCGATTTCAAGAGCGGAGCTGTATTCTTTCGCATTTTTCAGTTCCTCAAGCTCATTTTGCTCCATGGTGATGGTTTCCCCAAGCTGGATCCGTTCGATCGCAAACGTCAGATGGACGACGAGCGCTATATAGGAGCTGTCGGACAATGAAAAAGCGATTTTTTCTTTCAGCTGAAACAAGATACGCTCCATTTTTAACAGCTCGCCTTTACTGACTACGCCGAACATTTTCTCTGAAGAATCTGCTTTTCCTTTGATGTTTAATTCAACCGCTTCCAAAAACATTTGGATGTCGAGGCGATTCACAATCAGGTTGCCGACAATTTTACGTTTCGCATTCTCCGGCCCTATGAGCTGGATGCCAAAGCCTCTTTTACGGATCAGTGTCAAACCGAAGGGAGAAATCCATTTTTCGAGCTCATCTAAGTCGTAGCTGATCGTGGCATTCGTCACCTGCAGATCATGGGCTAGCGTGTACAGTTTGACGGGCTCCTGAGACTCTAATAACGAACAGAGAATGAGCAGTTTTCGTTCGTCCGCGCTATATTCATGCTGTTCATATGATAAATCGGTAAGCAGTTTTTGTTTATCCTCGGGACTTCCCACAGCCTTCAGCCCTTTGCCAGGCTGTTTATCGAGCGTAAGCCCGACGGTTTCCATCAGCGGCTTAATTGATTTGAGCTCCCTGTGGATGGTTCTCGTGCTGACTTCCATCAGCTCAGCAAGCTCAGTTACGGTTACATATCGGCTTTGTAATAATAAGTGCTTTAAAAGCTTTTGTTCTCTGGCAGTCATATACATAAAAAAGGCCTCCTAGACAGTCGTGTTGTGCGGGTGAAGTTGCAAGGAGATTCATGAGAGGAAAAAAGAGAGGTTTCTTTATAATATAAAACGCTTTCAAATGAGATTCAATCACTTATAAATGGGAATTTGGCACTAAGCGGTGTGACAATATTGAAAAAGCACCAGCTGCTAAGCTGATGCTTTTTGTTATGGAATATCGTGACCCTGTGCAGCTGTAAAAATACGGAACCACTGATCATGGTCCAGCTTGTATGCCAACGCATTTACTGCGGCGGAAATCCGCTCGCGTTTTCCGCTTCCGACAATCGGCATGATGCCGGCCGGATGCGTGAACAGCCATGCGTACATCACCTCGTCCAACGAAGCGGCGCCGATTTCCGCCTGAACGGATTCAAGCGCCGTGCGGACCCGGCCGTCTTTTTCCGTGTCACCAGTGAATACTCTGCCGCCTGCCAACGGTGACCAAGCCATCGGTGAAATCCGTTTTTCCTGACACAGGTTCAGAGTGCCGTCCAGAACATTTTCTAATTCATATGCGGAAAGCTCAATCTGGTTGGTCACGAGCTTCTCAGGCAAATACGATTCCAGCATGCGATACTGGTGATCTTTAAAATTGGAAACACCGAAGTACCTGACCTTGCCGGAGCCTTTCAGCGCCTGAAACGCCTCTGCTACTCCCTCCGGATCCATGAGCGGGTCCGGTCTGTGAATCAGCAGCACGTCGATATAATCCGTTCCAAGGTTTAGAAGGGATTGCTCAACGGATGCCAAAATATGTGATTTACTTGTATTATAATGATGCGATCTGTGAGCGGGACGTTCAGGTGATTCAAGAACGATGCCGCATTTTGTGACCAGCTCTATGTTTTCTCTTAATCCGGGCGAAAGGGCAAGGGCGTTTCCAAACAGCTTTTCGCACGTATAGCCCCCGTAAATATCCGCATGATCAAAGGTCGTGATGCCGTGATTGATACACCATTCAATGAGGCTGAGCAGTTCAGCATCTGAATAGTTCCATTCATTCAGCCGCCAAAGCCCGTGTATGACTCTTGAAAATTGAAGATCCTCCGCCAATTGAATACGCTGCATGCAAAATCCCTCTTTTCCTTGTATAAACCGGGTCTTGCCCCTTACTAGTTCATTCGGCCTCAGATCCCCTTTTTCCTTTCGCTCCCGTCAAAAAGGCATTTTAATTCGATTGAAATAGCTTCTTCGCTTTCTCCACAACATAGTGGCTGCCGCCGCGGTCCTGCACATTTTGAATCATCATGGCGACAAGCAGGTCTTTGTTTTTGTAATCGTACCCGACGAACCAGCCATTTTCTGCGCCGTCTTTATCATCTTTTGATGTTTTCAGCTCAGCTGTTCCTGTTTTTCCGGCAACAGTGATTCCTTTCACAACAGGCTGATACGCTGATCCGCGCTCGTCTTCCACAACGCCTTTCAGACCTTTTGTAATGTCTGCCGCTCCTTCCTTCGTGACCACTTGCTTGTGCCAGACATCAGCTGTTTGTGAGTCTTTTTTGATCAATGTCGGTTTGACAAGATCCCCGTTGTCAACAAATGGTGTGTAAGAAGCTGCCAAGTGAAGCGGAGACATTTGCATTTGCCCTTGTCCGTACCCTGTATCCGCAAGCAAAATGTCTGAATCGAGCTTGTCATTTGCAATAGACGACTTCTGGGTCGGGAATTCATATGGAATGTCCTCTGAGAAGCCAAACGTGTTCAACCCTTTTGTAAAGTTGTCTGCCCCCATATCAAGCGCGTTCTGTGCAAAATAAATATTGTCTGATGTAATGAGGGCATTTTCCAGATCGACTTGCTGAAGGCTCTCAGACACACGTGTCACTGAATAACCGCCCCAGCTTGAATCCTTTTGCCACTCTTTTCCTTTGATTGTTTTCTTCTCATCTGCTTTAAGAGTGCCATTTTTGATTCCGATGGCAGCCGCAATCGGTTTAATCGTAGAACCCGGTGCGTATGTTTTGTTGAATTTCGCTGAAAACGGATTGTTTTTATCTTCGTTTAGTTTTTTCCATTCCTTATCACTCCAGCCGAAAATAAATCCGTTTGGATCGTAAGAAGGTGCGCTGACAAGAGCGAGTGTTTCGCCTGTCTTCGGCTGCAGTGCAACTGCCGTGCCGCTGTCATCCTTCAATTCATCATACAGCTTCGTTTGCGTGTTGATATCAATTGTGAGGCGAAGATCCTCGCCGTCCTTCGCTTTCTTTTCAGCGATGACTTCTCCGGTTTGCGGCACGTAGATTTTCCATCCGGTTGTGCCTCTTAGTTTGTCCTCATACACATTTTCAAGTCCGGCGATGCCGATGTTAGACGTATCACTGTACGTTCCGTCTTTCTTTTTCTTCAATTCTTCTGCAGTAATAGCGCGGACATAGCCTGTTAAATGGGCTGTCTTTTCGCCATACGGATAATAGCGGGAGCCGACATTCGTTCTTGTTACGCCTTGTAATGACGTCGCCTCAGACACTAATTTTTTCTGGTCCGGCTTGACTTTTTTGAGCGGCACAAACGAATCGTCTTTCACCCAGCTTTGATTCAGATTTTTCTTGATGTCATCTTCAGTCAAATCAAGTTTTTTCGCGAGCTCTTTTATGACTTTTTCTTTTTTATCGCCAAGCTCTCCGGGAACAATTCCGATTTGAGGAACATCTGTATTGATGGCTAAACCTTTCCCGTTTTTATCGTAGATTTGGCCGCGTTTCGGTTCAATGCTGGCGATTTGCACTGTTTTGTCATCTGCCAGCTGCTTGAAAATAAACGACGGGTCCCAATCTATATTCCATGACTCCTCATCATCTGTTTTTTGTTTTTTCAGCACAGCGGTATTTTTGAAGCTGACCTTGCCCGCATTTGTATCCATGCTGACTTTATATGGGATGTGCTTCATTGTCTCGTTGTCTTTATCGTCCTTATCCACTTCTCCCGCAGTGACTTTCAGATTTTTTACGCCTGCCTGCTCATAGATGGTTTTATACCTGTTGACGAAATCTTTTTTGGAGATTTCTTTTTTAACATCTTTGGTCAGGCTTTGATACATGTCATCGAATTGCTGATCGTTCCATTGTTTCACAAATGCTTCCATGCGATCCTCTGGTGAATCTGTCTTGGAGCATCCGATTAAACCAATCAATCCGACGCATAGAAATACTAGTAGAATACACTTTTTTAACATGACTTTCCCCTGCCTTCCATTTGTTATTTTCTCTTAAATGAATTGGTGCGTGCAAGATTTTTTTGAAAATGAAGGAAAAGGTTCACCGATTTTGCAGAAATCTCCTGTCGTTTGCTGTAGACTATTTGAAAAGAAGGAAAGAAGGGATGACATGGTCAGAGAGGCAGCAATGCTTCACATTAAAGAAGGGCTTGAACAAGAGTTTGAGGAGGCGTTCCGGCAAGCGGCGCCGATCATTTCCGGCATGAAGGGCTATATCACGCACTCGTTATCTAAATGCATGGAAGAAACGCATAAATATTTGCTGCTTGTGGAGTGGGAAACACTTGAGGACCATACGGAAGGCTTTCGCGGTTCTTCAGAATATCAGGAGTGGAAAGCCTTGCTTCATCGGTTCTATACCCCGTTCCCGACGGTCGAGCATTTTCAGGATGTGTAATAGATTTATATAATATGAAGTGTAAAACCGATGAGAGAGACAGACCATACGAAAACGGCGGTATAAATATTAAAAGCGCCTGAGCCGTCGTTTTCTTTTTTGCGCTCTTCAAGCCCCTGCATAAACATGACTGCGCCAAGAAAGACGAGCATGACCGATTGAATAACAGAGGTATGTTCCGTATAGTTAAAAGCAATAAGCGCCAGTATAATAATGATAACCGCAAAAGACATTTTAAAAATCCGAAACAAAAGGACCATCCTTCCTTATATACGAAATATTGAACGTTATGGCTATATTTGCCTACGTCCTCCATTATTCTAGCGCACTTTGTTTGTCTGTAGAACAGAAGACAGAGAATTTTAAGTTTCTTTTAATATTTCAATCACACATAAAAAACGCGCCCTGTCATGAGGCGCGTTTTTTATGAAACTGACAATTCTTTATAGCCTAACTTGTGAACGGCTTCAGCCATCGCTTGATAGCCTTTGCTGTTCGGATGGACACCGTCAAAGGACAGATATTCCTGCTCTTTTCCTTTGAAGATGCTGTAGGCATCCGCGATTTTGACATGGGGTGCTGATGCAAGTGTTTCTAAATGTGAATTAAAAGATGTGATCCATTTGCCAGCGATTTCAATGCCGGGAAACGGATTATATAAGTTGAATACACGGATGGCGTACGGGGACGGATTTTCTCCTTTGATTTCGGCGATTTTGGCAATCATCTTTTCAAAATTCTCATGGCAATGGGCAGATGCATGGCTGAAAATCGTTTCATCCTTAGACGTTTGGTAGGCTAAGACTGAATCGATCAGATCATTTCCGCACCCTGTGATCGTTATCATGTCTGCGCCCTTAATGCACTTTTGCACAAAGGGATATGACAGGAGCCCCAGGATTTCTTCTGTATTTAAGCCTGATTTGGCAAAGATGGATATTGCTGTTTTTGTTTGCAAGTCGGCTTCCATCATGTCTCCGAAACGCTGGACGAAGCCGGGAGAAAACAGCCCGGAGCCTCTCCCCGTCGTCAAAGAATCCCCCAGAGCTGTATATTGAAGCACCATGTTCTTTCCTCCACTCCTGAACGTCGATACGTTAATGTACGCAGTAGAGAAAAGATCGGCTACTTATGAATACCCTATTTTTCTGGAAATCTGCAAAGCGGCGTCCTTCACCTTTTCCGTTAAATAAGGCAGCCTGTCTTCTGTAAACCTTGCTTCAAAGCCTGCAATGCTGATGCCGGCTGCGACTTGCCGCTTATGGTTAAAAATCGGGGCACCGATAGCCGCTGTATAGTTTTCGAGCTCTGAATAGCTGATGGTATAGCCATTTTTCACGGAAGCATCAATCTCCTGCAGCAGTTTTTCGGGATCAGTAATCGTCCCGGACCCAATTGAAATGAGTTCCGTTTGTTTGATGTATGTTTCGATTTCTTCACGGGGAAGAAAGGACAAAATGCTTCTGGCGCACGCTCCCGCATACAGAGGAGAACGCCTGCCGATCGCCGTGTACAGCCGCACAGTCTGCGTCCCTTCTATTTTCTCAACGTATATCGCTTCATTACCGTCTCTCATGATCAATTGCACGGCCTCATCCACTTCACTGCACAGCTCTTCCATCACCGGTTTCGCTATTTTTCTGATATCCAGCCTGTCAGCGACGAGCTGGCCGAATTCCAAAAACACCAGTCCCAGCGAATAAGCGCCTGACGAATCCCGATTGAGGAATCCCATTTCCTCCAAAGAGCTGACCATACGGTGAACAGAGGTTTTCGGCATTCCTGACAGCGACACCAGTTCACTTAAGGTAAGGCTTGGTTCATGCAAAAACAAATTAAGCAGAGCCATAGATTTGACTACGGTTTTGTTTTTATTCTGCATCATTCATCCCCTTTGTTATGTCAGCCATTCCATCTTCATTCTCGTTTTCAGTTCTTTTATATGCTGTTCCCGTTCAATCGCAAGTGCTTCCGCTTCCTGAAGGGATACAGGCTCAAACTGGACTTGCTCGCCCGGCATGATTTGCGAGACAATCGGAAGGTCAGCGGATATGATGTGCGCGATCCTCGGATAGCCGCCGGTCGTTTGCCGGTCTGCAAGCAGAATAATCGGGTTGCCATCAGGCGGCACCTGAACCGTTCCAAATGAAACCGCTTCCGACACCATCTCAAGCGGCGCCTTCAGTTCGAGCGGTTCTCCTTTGAGCCTGTAGCCCATACGGTCGGATTGCGGCGTGACACGAAACGTTTCTTCATAAAAACGTGTTTTTGATTCTTCTGTAAAAAAGCCGAATTGTTTTCCTTCCAGCACCCGAATGACGGGATTCTTTTTCAATGGCAGAAACCTGCCGCGGCTGACGGACCATTTCGGTACTGCAAATCCTTGCTTTCCAAGCTGCGGACTTAATCGGGAAAGGATGGTTTGCGAAAGGGATGACATCTCTCTAATGGACAGTTCATCTTCCTTTTGAAGCGCTCTGCCATGATGTCCGCCGATCCCTGCTCTGACATACGTGCTTTTACTTTCCATGACGGCAGGCACATCGAAGCCGCCGGCTGCCGCTAAATAAGCACGGCTGCCAAGTTTGCAGGGGCCAAAACTTACTGTGCTGTTTTCCTTGACGAGCACAGGCTTCCATAAAGGCGCTTCCTCGTCGTTAATACGCAGGGTGAAGTCCGCCCCTGTCACTGCAATCAGCGTCGTTTTTGAAAAATAAAATGACGGTCCGGGCCCCATCAGCGTAATTTCAAGACCGGCTTCATTTTCGCTGTTGCCAATCAGCAGATTTGCAATGCGCAGCGAAACCGTGTCCATGGCGCCGCTTGCCAGAACGCCATATTTTTGATAACCCGTTCTGCCTATATCCTGAACCGTTGTGAGCAGTCCAGGCTTTAACACTTTCATGCTCAATTGGACTCCTCCTTATAGGCGTGATAGTCTTCTTCTGAGATGCGCACGAATTTCACAGTGTCTCCCGCCCGCAGTAATGTCGGCGGGTTTTCCTGCGGCCGGAAAAGAGCCAGCGGCGTTTTGCCGATCAGCTGCCAGCCGCCCGGCGTCGAAATCGGATAAACGCCTGTCTGCAATCCCGCAATTCCGACTGAACCTGCGGGAATCGACGGTCTTGGTGATGATTTTCTTGGAGCGGAAATGCGTTTGGACATCCCGCCTAAGAAAGGAAAACCTGGAGCAAAGCCAAGCATATACACAACATATTCGCCGCTTGTATGAATGTCAATGACTTCCTCCGGTGACAGCTGATTGATCTTCGCCACCTCTTCTAAATCCGGCCCGAATTCACCGCCATAGCAGACAGGAATTTCTACAATACGGCGGCTGTTTTCATAGTCTGCGGCTATTTCCTTCAGCCGCTCTTCGACATCGCGCTTGACCTTCTCAAAAGGTGAGCTTATCCCTTGAGGCAAATGCTTGTACACTTCATACATATCATAAAATACCGTCAGACTTGTAAAAGCCGGGATGCATTCAATGAATCCCGGAAATGGCTGTTCTTCTATATAAGCGGCCGCGGCATGGACAAGGCCGTTGACCTGCTCGTTTATTTCTTCTCCGAATCGGATCATCATTGCAGAATCACCGAGCTGTTCGATTTGGCATCGTACAGTCATCTTTCTCACCTCTTTTATTTCTCGTTCATCAGGAGGACGAGAGGTTACAGCACCGCAAGCGACTCGTCTCGAATATCTGTGATGAGCATATGCCCCGGCGCATGTGTGATGACCATTTCAGGTTTTACATTCATAGCCACGGCTTGCGGGGTCACTCCGCATGCCCAAAAAACAGGAACCTCACCTTCACGAATGGAAACGGCATCTCCAAAATCCGGTTTGTCTAGATCGCGAATCCCGATTGTTCCCGGATTACCGATATGGATCGGCCCTCCGTGCACAGCCGGAAAACGTGAGGTCACCTGAGCGGCGCGTACAGCCAGCCGTTCTGGAACAGGTCTCATACTTACAACCATTTGTCCTTGAAACGCCCCCGCCGGAACACAATCGATATTCGTTTTATACATCGGGACGTTTGTCCCCTCATCAATATGCCGGACAGCTATTCCATTGTTGATCAGCGCCTGTTCAAAGGAGAAACTGCATCCGATCAGAAAGCCGACAAAGTCTTCCTCCCAGTACGGCGTGATATCAGATACTTCTTCCGTCAAGACACCGTGCCTGTAAATACGGTATTTCGGAAAGTCCGTTCTGATATCAGCATCCGGCGCAACCAGCGACGGCACAGGCGAACCTGCTTCTGTCACATCCAGCACAGGACAGGGCTTTTGATTTCGCTGGCAAAACAGCAGAAAATCAAACGCAAGGTCTTTCTTCAAAATCACAAGGTTCGCTTGGGCATAGCCGCCGGACATGCCTGCGGTCGGCCCGTTTATTTTTCCCTCTCGTATCAGGGCGCGCACATCCTTCGGCGCCATTTTGTTTAATTGATCCACCTTCATCAGCTCCACAATTGAGGAAGTTGTGTAAATAACGTGTAGACTCCCATAACAGCCATTACGATAACAACAAGTGCACCTGAAACGGTCAGCCAAAGCGGATGCTTATAATCACCGATAATGTTTTTCTTATATGCGGCAATAAGCAGCGTTCCGAGTGCAATCGGCAAAATCAAGCCGTTCAGAGATCCGACAAGCACGAGGATTTTCGCAGGCTGTCCGATTGTGACAAAAGCTAACGTAGAAATCACGATAAATCCGATAATAATGCCGCGCGAATTCTTTTCGATTTTTGGAGAAAAGGTTTTGAAAAACGAAACAGATGTATAGGCTGCCCCGATAACAGATGTAATCGCCGCAGACCACATGATCAATCCGAAAATTTTATAACCGACATTTCCAGCAGCCAGCTTGAAGACAGAGGCCGCAGGGTTGCTTTCATCGATGTGCAGGCCTTTTGACACAACGCCAAGCACCGCAAGGAAAAGAGCGATACGCATAACAGATGTAATTAAAATGCCGACAACCGAGCTTTTTGTCACCTGCGGGATTGATTCCTTCCCTTTAATTCCTGCATCGAGCAAACGGTGTCCCCCGGCAAATGTGATGTATCCGCCGACGGTTCCGCCCACCAGTGTGACAATAGCAAATATGCTGATATGTTCCGGGACGAATGTATTTGTAACAGCCTGTCCAACCGGCGGAGCTGTTGTCGCCGCGACGTAGACCGTTAAAATAATCATGACAAAGCCCGCAATTTGCGTAAAGCGGTCCATCGCTTTTCCCGCTTCCTTGATAACAAAAATCAAAATGGCAACCACGGCGCTGATTAAGGCGCCTGTTTCTGGTGTAATGCCGAACAACACCTGAAGCCCCAGCCCGGCACCCCCGATATTCCCGATATTAAAAGCCAGTCCGCCAAGCACGACAAGAATGGCAATGAAATACCCCAGTCCGGGAAGCACCATATTCGCAATTTCCTGGCCGCGTTTTCCAGAAACCGCTATGATGCGCCATACATTGGTTTGGGCAAAAATATCTAAAATAATAGAAATTAAAATAACAAAACCAAAGCTTGCCGCGAGTGTGTTTGTGAATGTAGCGGTCTGTGTCAGGAAACCAGGGCCGATCGCTGATGTCGCCATTAAAAAGGCGGCACCCATCAGCAACGACCAGCTGCCTGCTTTTTTCCCCGCTGCTTTTTTCTGCTGCTCCATCTATTGCTCCTCCTTTATGTTTTACTTCTGTGCTGAAATAGCGGTTACATCAATTCCTGCCGCTTTTAGCTCTTTTCTGATTTTTTGCGCAAATGTCAGCGCGTGGGCCCCGTCTCCGTGAATGCAAACCGTATCTGCTGTTAAGGACACATCATGTCCTTGCTGAGACTTGACCGCCCCTTCTTTCACCATTTTGATCACCTGGCTGACAGCGGCATCATCGCTTTCAATAAGTGCGTCCGGCTGGGAGCGCGGCGTGAGCGTGCCGTCCGCTTGATAGGTTCTGTCGGCGAACACTTCACTCGCTGTTTGCAGTCCGATCCGTTGCCCCGCTTTTACGAGCTCGCTCTCAGCAAGACCGAAAAGAACCAGGCCGGGATCAACCTTGTAGACAGCTTTCGCAATGGCGTCCGACAGCTTTTGATCGACTGCCGCCATATTGTACAAAGCACCATGCGGTTTGACGTGCTGCATGTGAAGGCCTTCTGCTTTTAGAAAACCAGAGAGCGCGCCAATCTGATAAACAACAAGGTCATACGCTTCATCAGGGGAGATTGCCATATTGCGGCGACCGAAGCCGAGTAAATCCGGCAAACCCGGATGGGCACCGATTTTTACGCCTTTTTCTGCCGCAAGCGCGACGGTCTTCCTCATGACACCGGGATCTCCTGCATGAAATCCGCATGCGATGTTCGCAGATGTGACATACTCTAAAATATCTTGGTCAAGGCCTATCGTGTAGGCTCCGAAGCTTTCTCCTAAATCACAGTTCAAATCAACTTGAAACACAGAATCCCTCCTGCCAAAGCAAACGATTTGCTTTATGTATTTATTGTTCCGTAATTCGGAATGACTATTCCGAATTTTTGAACTTTGTTTCATTATAATTCAATCATATAAGTTTGTGAAATACTTTTGTTAGAAAACCTACCATGGTCCCAGAAGAAAACCTACCAAACTAAAAAAAGGAGTCCATCTTAGGACTCCTTTTTTTATAGTACCCAATGGCGAATCGCTTTAGCGACACCATCCTCAATATTTGTCTCCGTAACCCAATCAGCCGTTTCTTTCACGATGTCTTGCGCATTGCCCATTGCGACGCCCAGACCCGATTCTTTGATCATCGCAATGTCATTAAGGCTGTCGCCCATTGCCATCACATTCTCCATCGTAAAGCCGAGTTTTTCAGAAACCTTCGCAAGGGCTGCGGCTTTGTTGATGCCGAGCGCATTGACCTCGATGTTTGTCGGGCTTGAATTTGTGATTTCGAGCTCTTTGTTTTTTCTCAGCTCCTCTAGCACTTCGTTTCGGATGTCGTCATCCTCAATGTCAAAGCCGAATTTAAGCCATTCATGATCCGTAATGTTTTCCGGAAACTCGCCTCTCCATACTTTATTTACTGTAGAAGCCCAGAAATTGGTGTTGTGCTTATTCCGCAAATCCCACATCATTTGAATATGATCCGTATGGAGCAGCTTTCGTTCCACCAAATTAAAATTCGAGTCCCAGATTTCGCTGCCGTTTGCCGTAATTAAAAAGGACGACAGCTCCAGCGATTCCGCCAGCTCCCGGCACGTCATCAGCGTCCGGCCTGTGCTGATCACCACATACACGCCTTTATCCTCTGCTTCACGAATGGCTTTACGGTTTTCATCCGAAATCAGCTGCTCGTCATTCAGCAGCGTTCCATCCATATCAATAGCGATCAGCTTGATATCCATATCTTCTCTTTGAATAGACATATATGTACCTCTCTTTATCTTTTAATTGTGCTTCTTTCTATTCTAATACATTATACCCAGCGGAACAAAAATGCGATTTCGCATGTTTGAGGTTCACTGATAAGAGGAAAACAAACGGTGAGGTGATCAAACATGACAGAAAGAAAACAGAAAAACAAACCAAATGAAAACCCCGAACACA
Source organism: Bacillus sp. SN1 (assembly GCF_002796895.1). Lineage (NCBI taxonomy): Bacteria > Bacillati > Bacillota > Bacilli > Caryophanales > Bacillaceae > Bacillus > Bacillus sp. SN1. Next base: position 280,064 of record NZ_PHIE01000004.1, on the reverse strand, counting down.
ATGACTTAACCGATCCGATTCCGAATGAAGAGCTGAAGGAAAACATGAATGATGAAAAACACAAACGGCAGCAAAGAGATCACTCACAAAGCGAACGGGATTACGATACGAAATAATGAAACCCCTCACAAATCGTTGTGAAGGGTTTTTTTCATTTTTCAATATAGATGCCGATTTCAGCTTCAGCAACAGGCTGCCCGCCGACTGACGCCTTGGCATGTCCAAACACAAACCCGCGCCGATTGCGCGTGACTTCAAACGTAAGATCAAGCCGGTCACCAGGTATGGCCGCGCCCAGCTTTTCCGCTTTCTTCACGGATGACAATAAGCCCAAGCTGTTCTCATCTGTAATCCCTGTAAAAGCCGCGGTTTGCGCAAGTGCTTCAATCACAAGTGAAAACGGCATTTCTGTTTGCGTGTCAGTGATAAACCAGTCGTTTTCACTGACCAGCTTATAAGCGGCTGCATGTTTGCCGGGCTCGGTTTCCGTTACGCCATCAATAAATAAAAACGGATAGCGGTGAGGCAAAGATAATGAGTTCATTCTATTTCTCCTTTTTTGACCATTATATATCAGCCTCAATCTGAACGATAGGATATAATGGAAAAAACGCAAAAGGAGTCCATTATGTCCCAAAAACCGCTCGTCATTCTCGCACACGAAATATACGGTGTAAACAGCCATATAAAAAAAATCGCCCGGCTGATCAAAACGGCTGGATATGAGGTGGTGACACCTAACCTGCTCGGGGATGGTGAAGTCTACAGACTGCAAGAGGAAAAAACCGCATACGAACAGTTTACAAAACATGAACGGCTGAAAACGGGAGAAACCATCATTCAGAGCCTGATTAGGCAACACGCGGGACGGCGCATCTTTGTGATCGGATTCAGCGCGGGCGCAACGATCGCATGGAAATGCAGCAGTATGCCTGAGGTGAGCGGAGCTGTTTGTTATTACGGTTCCCGGATACGCGATTCCCTTGATCACGTGCCAGTCTGCCCGGTTCTATTGTTTTTCCCTTCATATGAGCCGTCGTTTGATGTTACGCTTCTCATCAAAAAACTGCAGGAAAAACAGCATCCCGATTTGGAGATACATCAATTTGATGCTCTTCACGGCTTTGCCAATCCTGATTCGGTTTATTTTGACAGGGCAGTCTTCTTCAAGACGCTTTCCATCATAAAAAACGAGGCAGCAAAACTGCCCCGCCCTGTTTTATGATTGTTTTCTTAAACGCGCACAGATTTCGTCAGTGACCTCAGCTGTTGTGCTTTGTCCGCCAATGTCGCGTGTTTTGATGCCGTCAGCTGTTACCTGTTCCATCACATCGAGGATTTTCGCTCCCAGTTCTTCCTCTCCGAAATGGTCAAGCATCAGCTTCGCTGTCCAAATCTGGCCGATCGGATTAGCTAGGCCCTGTCCGGCAATGTCGGGAGCTGAGCCGTGAACCGGCTCGAACATGGACGGGTATTTGCCGGACGGGTTAATGTTCGCAGACGGCGCAATGCCGATGCTTCCCATCAGGCTCGAGCTGATGTCGGTTAAAATATCACCGAACAGGTTGCTCGCCACAATGACGTCAAACGTTTCCGGACGCGTCACAAAAAAAGCGGCCAACGCATCAATATGCTGAGATGACGTTTCAATCCCGCTGTAATCAGCGGCAGTCTGCTGAAAGACTTCATCCCAAAACGGCATCGCGTGATAAATGCCATTAGACTTTGTCGCACTTGTCACATGCCCGCGCCGTTTTTTCGCCAATTCGAAGGCAAAACGCATGACACGCTCTGTCGCTTTTCTCGTAAACACGGCATTCTGGATGGCGATTTCATCGTCACCCCTGTGAATGCGTCCGCCGACTTCACTGTATTCACCTTCACTGTTCTCGCGAATCACCACGAGGTCAAAATCATTTGGATGCAGAAGCGGCGACGTAATGCCCGCCATCTGTTTGGCTGGTCTCATATTAATGGAAAGCTCAAGCTCTCTCCGGATCTTCAGCAGCAGCCCCCATAACGAAATATGATCGGGAACCAGCTTCGGATTTCCGACTGCTCCCAAGAAAACCGCTTCAAATTGAGTAAGCGTATGTATCCCGTCTTCAGGCATCATTTCACCATGTTCCATGTAATAATCACAGCTCCATGGAAAAGACGTAAATGAGAATGACAAACCTCCGTGCGCCTCAGCAGCTGTATGAAGCACTTTCTCAGCAGCCGCCACAACCTCTTTTCCTACTCCGTCTCCCGGTATTGCCGCAATCTCGAATTGTTTCATCGTCATTCTCCTTCCCCTGTTATCGTAAGCGTTTTCTATTATACTAGATTGCGAGATGGTAAAAAAAGCCCGTGACATGCTGTCACGGGTCGGTTATTGGTTGAGTTTCTTTAAAACGATGGCATGCAGCGGTTCATGAGACTGAATGCCGCACACCTCTTGAAGCACGCCGCTGTATCCTTTTTCTTCGATCAGCGCTTGCAGTTCAACCGCTTCAGGGTCATCGGTGAAATCGAAGCGCAGTGCTGCGGCAATCCCTTCCGCCAGTGCATTCGGCTCTTTTATTTTCTTTGCCGGGCCTACGAGTCTATCATTCTCTCCCAGTTTTCTGAGAGGTGATCTCGCCACACGGGTCACATCGTCCGTAATGAATGGATTTTCAAAGCGTCCGATGATTTTTTTGATATATTGTTCGTGTTCGGCTTGCTTAAAGCCATATGTTTTGATGAGATAGTCACCGGTTTCAAGCAGCGCTGAATGAACGACACGGCGGATTTCCGGATGGTCGATTGCTTCTTTGACCGTTTTCAGTCCGCGCTGATAGCCGACATACGCTGTCACCGCGTGTCCGGTATTGACCGTAAACAGCTTCCGTTCGATGTACGGCGTTAAATCATTAACAAACAGCGCTCCGTTAATGGCCGGCGTTTTCCCATTAAAGCCTGATTCATCAATGACCCATTCAAAAAACGGTTCAACCGATACTTTGAGCGGATCTTCATGATGCTGAATCGGCACGATCCGGTCAACTGCGGAATTCGGAAAACCGACCGTTTCACTGACGGATTCCCGCTCTGCTTCCGTTAAGTGGCTGTATATCTCTTTCTTCAAGAAGCTGCTGCCGCCGATCATATTTTCACAGGCAATGATATTCAGTGTGTTTGCAGCGTTTCTTCGTCTTAAACCTTCTGCGATAGCTGGAGCAATCAGCTTTAACACGTTCGGTCCGACCGCCGTTGTGATGAGCGCCGCCTCATTGATCAGCCGATACAGCTCCTCTTGCTGGCTGCCGCTGTTAATCGCACTGACCGAGCCAATCACCTCTGATGAATGACCCTCTTCAGCGAGCTCCACCGTGTATTCCCGTTTTTCATTAAGGAGGCTGACCATCGTATCGTTCACATCCGCAAACACCACATCATAGCCCGAGTGGTGAAGCAGCGCGCCGATAAACCCCCTCCCGATATTTCCCGCACCGAAATGTAAGGCGATCATGTCAGTTCACCTCGTTGAAAATGGCAATCAAATCTTCTTCGCTTTTAGCAGAGATCAGGCGTTCAATATTTTCTTCTTCTGAGCAAATGATGGCGATGTTAGACAAAATATCTAAATGCTCATTATTTTTGCCCGCAATGCCGAATACCACTTTTGCCGTGTTGCCTTCCCCGTACTCCACACCGTCTGGAATTTGTATGATTGAGATTCCAGAGTGAAGCACCTCACTTTTCGCTTCTTCTGTGCCGTGAGGAATCGCAATGAAATTCCCCATAAACGTAGAAGACGTTTCTTCCCGTTCAAACATTTTGCCAATGTAATCTTCTGTCACATAGCCGTTGTCAATCAGCGTTTGGCCTGCTAATTTGATGGCCTCTTCTTTTGATGATACCGTTTGATTGAGTTTAATATTTTCCTTTGCGAGTACTTGCATGAATATCACTCTCTTTCTATGAGGTTACTTTTTAAGCTTTTCAATAAGCTCGTCGTATTTCGGGCTGTTTAAGAAGTTATCCACTGATATGTGCGTCGCGTTCGGCAGCTTCGCTTTCGCGCGATCTGTTAAATCTTTATGGGTGATGACAATATCCGCATCGCTTGGCAGATTGTTAATGGCCGTGTTGGTCACGCTGATATCAAGCTCCGCTTTTTTCACTTTATTTCTTAAGATGGATGCTCCCATGGCGCTTGATCCCATTCCCGCATCACACGCAAAGATAATTTTGTTTACATTTTCAGGAGACAGCTCAGACGCTTCCTCAGCTTTTGTTTGTTCCGCTTCTAAAGCAGCAGCTGCTTGGCTTTTCTTCCCCTTCATGGACTGCATTTTTTCTGTTGCTGCAGCGAGATCTTCTTCGTTTGCTTTTGAGGATTTCAGGATCACTGCTGATACGATAAACGAAACAGCGGCAGCGACCAAAACACCCGCCAATACGCCGAAGTAGCCTCCTCTTGGCGTCATCGCCATCAATGCGATAATGCTTCCCGGTGACGATGCTGCGACAAGTCCGGCATTAAAGATCGTGAACGTTAAGAGTCCGCTTGCTCCGCCGGCAATGGCCGCCAGAATCAAGGCCGGTTTCATCAAAATGTACGGGAAGTAAATCTCGTGAATCCCGCCGAAGAAATGAATAATCGCCGCGCCGGGAGCCGTTGACTTTGAAGAACCTTTGCCAAAGAACATGTACGCCAGCAAAATGCCGAGCCCCGGTCCAGGGTTTGCTTCTACTAAGAACAGAATCGATTTTCCCGTTTGGGCTGCCTGCTCGATTCCGATTGGACTTAAGATTCCATGGTTAATGGCGTTGTTTAGGAACAACACTTTCGCCGGTTCCACAAAAACGCTGGCTACAGGCAGTAAATTCGCGTGTACAATGACTTCTACACCAGCCGCCAGCAGTTTGTTTAACGTCAGGACAACCGGGCCGATAGCGTAAAACGCGAGAATCGTTAAAGCCGCGCCGACAATCCCGGCCGTAAAGTTGTTGATGAGCATTTCAAAGCCTTGTTTGACTTTATCCTTGAACAATTTATCAGTCTGTTTAATGAGATATCCGCCAAGCGGCCCCATAATCATTGCACCTAAAAACATCGGAATATCCGACCCGACAATCACCCCGATTGCCGCTGTCGCCCCGACGACTCCGCCGCGGTGGTCGTAAATCATTTTTCCGCCTGTATACGCTATCAAAAGCGGCAGTAAATACGTGATCATCGGGCTGACAAGTGTATTCAGCTGTTCATTCGGAAACCATCCCGCCGGAATAAACAGCGCGGTAATGATGCCCCACGCGATAAACGCGCCGATATTCGGCATGATCATTCCGCTCAAATAACTGCCGAAGCGCTGCACTTTCACTTTCATGCCGCCTTGCTGCTGTTCTTGCTGCATATATAAACCCTCCCTGTTTTGTTTGTCGCTGTAAGATATAAAAAGATGTTCAGAGAATCATGCTTCCCTTTGACTCTATGTTAAAACGCTTACAGTCCCTATACAATTGAAAGTAAAGAGGACTTTGGCACACGGGTGTGACAATTTGTTAAAAATAAAAAGGCCCCTGATATCAGGAGCCTTTTCTCTTTCCTCTATAAATAATGTTTCCGTTTTGAATCACGTACTTGGCGATCATCCGCTCACTCACAATAAAAACGGGATAGGCGCACACAAGCGCAAATACAGCCATCGGCACGTGCTGTACGGCCGGTATCATTGAACCTGCCGCATTGCGGAGGAGCAGCAAAAGATAAATGAGCAGCACGATGACTGCTAATGATACCAGCATAATCGGAGCTGATACTTTATATTCATAAAGCCGTTCCCGGCAGTGTCCGCAGCGAAATTGACAAGGCACATTTGACGATCTGACCATGTCGCCTGTCAAAGGTTTGCCGCAGTTCGGGCATACTGTTTCTTTCATAGGGTATTCCTCACTTTCCATTCCATATGTCTATTATACCAGAGTCCCTTCTGTTTCGTTTTGTTGCTGTTCAACACATTTTCACATTTTTTATCATCAGCTTACTTGTCTCTGTCTCCAAAATCCTCTACGCTTAAATAGATCTTAATGGAGGGGATGTATGAATGCTTCCGATTAATAGACAGCAACACATACTGAAGTGGCTGAAAGAAGAAGGCGCGCTCAGAATTTCTGATATCAGCGCACGGTTCGGCGTTTCGGAAATGACGGTATACAGAGATGTCAATCAGCTTGTTCAGTCAAATCAGGTCATTAAAACGGCCGGCGGCATCACGCTCCCAGCCCGAACACCTCAAGCAGATCATATGTGCAGCTACTGTCTGAAGCCGGTCAATCAGGCCCATTCGGTTCAGCTGATTACGGTAAACCAAGACATTGAACAGCTATGCTGCGCACATTGCGCGTTCTTGCGTTACGCAGATAAAACGGAAGAGGTTTCACACTTGATTTGCAGAGATTTTCTGTTACACACAACGGTCAGTGCCAGTTCGGCTTATTTCGTCGTCAACGCTGAATTAAACCTGCACTGCTGCCAGCCGCAGGCGATTCCGTTTGCGACACTCGACCATGCCGAACGGTTTCAAAAAGGATTCGGCGGAGCCGTCCGCACCTTCGACCAGGCGCTGGAGGACATGCTTCAAGACAGAAAAAAGTGCTGCACCTGCACCAAGACATAACACAACATATACAGCGGAAGGTGGTGTTTGAGTGATGAAGCAAAACAGATGGTGGATCATCCTTCTGCTTTTTCTTGTTTTCCTGCCGAAAACAAGCTTTGCTCACGCCTATATTGTCAAATCTTCACCTGGGGAAAACAGCGAATTAAAAAGCGCTCCAGCACAGGTGGAAATCGAATTTAATGAACCGGTTGAAGAAGGGTTTCATTACATTAAAGTCTATAATTCAAACGGCGACCGGGTGGACACAGACAAGACAGAAATCAAAAAAGACAACAATCACATCATGAAAGTAAAGCTCAAAAAGAAGCTGCCGCATGATGTGTACAGAGCGGAATGGAATGCCGTGTCCGCGGACGGGCACCCCGTTTCCGGCGTCATTCCGTTCAGCATCGGGAAAGCGGACGGCGGATTCAGCAGCCAAAAAGCAGCCGGCTCAGCGCTGAATCCGGCAACAGCCGCAGACCGCGCGATACTGTATACAGCTTTATCTCTGTTTATCGGAACGGTTTTCTTCCATCTCTTCTGGTATAAAGGGGATTCAGAACAGCTCACCAAACGGACAAGACGTATCCTGATCGTTTCCATCGCCGCATTGGGTCTGGCGCTTTTGCTTCAGCTTCCGATTCAGACAAAAGCAAACGCGGGCGGCGGCTGGGGCAGCGCCTTCCAGCCGGGCTACATCAGAGAAACACTGTTTGAAACTGCGGGCGGCACCATTTGGATCATACAGGCCGTGCTGTATGTGCTGCTTGCACTGTCTGTGATCCCTGCGATACGCAAAAACCGCTTTTCGTCCTTCGGCTATTGGACAGCGCCGCTCATTTTCTTTTTCGGTCTCCTGCTTGCCAAAGCATTTACCGGGCATGCTGCTGTCGTTGAAGAAAAAGCGGTCGGCATTTTGATGGATTTCCTTCATTTATCTTCCGCTTCCATCTGGGTCGGCGGGGTTGCGGCACTCGTTTTGCTGCTCGCAAAAGAATGGAAGCAGCCTGACAAAACGCTCGCATGGGAAACGGTAAGCCGATTCTCCCCATGGGCGCTTACTGCAGTCGGCGTCATTTTGTTTTCAGGCTTGCTCAATGGATTTTTCATCATTCGTTCAATGGATTCACTGTTCCATACAGCGTACGGCCAGGCTCTTTTAGTGAAAAGCGGACTGTTTGTTTTGATGCTGATCTTAGGCGCGATTCATTTTCTGCTCACCAGAAAACGGCGCCGTGCAGGAATCAGCGGAACACTGAAAGCCGAATGGGCAATCGGCATCGCTGTCTTAATCACAGCGGCCGTGTTTACAAGCCTGCCAAGCCCGCCTGAGCCGGCGCCAGAACCGTTCTATCAAACCAAAGCGATTGAAAACGGGCAAAGCGTGTCTCTCAGCATCAGCCCGAACCAGCCAGGCAAAAACGTATTTGAGCTGCGGGTCACTGACCATAACGGCGACCCGGTGAAAAACATCCAGCAAATCACGTTAACCATTTATAAAACAGGTCTGTCAGGCAGCGAAAACAAAAGCACGTTTCAATTAAAAGAGAAAACAAAAGGCGTCTTCCAGGATGAAAACCTATCCATTAATGAAAAGGGAAACTGGAAAATTAAAGTCCACGGGCTGACCGGAGACTTTAACGAAATCAATATCATCTTTACAAAGACCAATTAAAGGAGTGTTTGAGTTGTTAAAAAAAATCGCATTCACACTATGTCCGGCTATTGTCGGCTCTCTCTTATTCTTTACGGCCCCAGCCAGCGCGCACGTTTCTGTAAAACCCGCTGAATCCGCTGCAGGCTCTTGGGAAACTTATACGATGAAGGTTCCTTCTGAGAAAAATCTGCCGACAACAAAGGTTGTTCTCAAAATGCCAAAGGATGTTGAATTCCAGCAATACGAGCCAATTCCGGGCTGGAAGGTATCCACTCAAAAACACGATGACAAATCAGTCTCCGTGACGTGGGAAGCAACTGACGGCGGCATTCAGGAAGGACAATTCCAGCAGTTTACCTTTGTTGCCAAAAACCCTGATAAAGCGGAGGAAGCCGCTTGGGACGCCTACCAATATTACAAAGACGGCAGCATTGTCGAGTGGACAGGTGACGAGGATGCGGATACACCTCATTCCATTACAAAAATCACCGCTGCAAAGCAAGTGACAGATGAGCACGGCGCGACGAAAACAGAAGACGATTCCGAAGACTCAGGTTCTTCAGCTCTGGACATCACAGCGATTGTGCTGTCTGCGGCTGCCATTATCTTATCTGTAGCAGCGCTTGTAAAGAAAAAGCGTGCCTAATAAAAAAGCGATCCAGATGTCATGTCTGGGTCGCTTTTTTGTTTAACCGCGTCCTGCCTGGAATGAAGGATATTGTGTCATGCCGCCGTCTGCGAATAACGTGATGCCTGTGACGTAGCTGGCTTCCTTCGAAGCAAGCCAGGCTGCTACTGCGGCGATCTCCTCCGGTTCGCCGATATATCCCATTGGAATCATGCTTTCTACATCAGCTTTCTGTTTAGGGTCAGCGAATTTTTCAGCATTGATTGGCGTGTTGATCGCGCCTGGCCCAATATTATTGACGCGAATGCCCTTCGGCGCGTATTCCAACGCCAATGTTTCTGTCATCAGCTTTATCCCGCCTTTACTTGCCGCATAGTGGACAAATAACGGCCAAGGAATCACTTCGTGCACACTGGACATGTTGATGACATTTCCCTTGATATCATTTTCTACGAAATATTTAATCGCTTCACGGCTTCCTAAAAAGGCGCCTGTTAAGTTCGTGCCGATGACCTTATCCCAATCCTTCAGGGGCATTTCGTGAGACGGCACAGGATTTTCAAGTCCGGCATTATTAATCATAATATCGAGTGTGCCGAACTCTTTAATGGCAGTTTGCACGATATTTTTTACATCTTCCTCTTTCGTGACATCACCTTGGACAATAACGGCTTCACCGCCCGCTTTGATGACCTCTTCTTTTACCTCGTTCGGGTCCTGTTTATCACTATAATAGTTGATGACCACTTTTGCCTGCTCCTTGCCGAAGCGAATGGCCATTGCCTTTCCAAGCCCTGAAGCGGCTCCTGTAATAGCAACGACTTTTCCTTTTAAATCTGGATACATATACATCCTCCTCAATTGTTATGAATTTGTTTTGGCAATTCCTAAAAATACAGCGGCCGCAATAATCAGGGCAATCCCGATGGCAATCGCAATGAGCTGGCGTTTTGTTTTCTTTTCACGCAGGATGAAAATGCCGCCGAGCGTAGAAATGACAATTCCCATTTGCGAGAGAGAAAAGCTTGTTGCGACGCCGACTCTCGGCTGAGAAATAAACAAAAACATATTTCCGCCTGCCCAGATTAAGCCTGGGAGAATATTTCTGATCGCATACTTGTTAAAGGGTTTATGCTTGTAGGTTAAAGCAACGCCCCCAATCACCATCCCGATCGCCTGCGGCAAAAGAGCCGACCAGCCGGACACATTGAACAATCTGGCGACGACTACATAAACCAAATAACCGAGCGTCGAGACAAGAAGAATCAAGATACCCTTTTTTAAGTTGCTTGGCTCTCCCTCTTTCCTGTCTTTCTTATCTTCCAATGACGTGAGGATGATTCCCACAATGATAAAGATCAGCGCGAGAATGCCAAGCGTAATCGCAATCGGTGTAGACCATTCGCGGAACACGATCACACCGAACAGCGAGGTCGAAACGAGCTGCATTCCGGTGGAAATCGGCATTGTTTTGGACACACCCATCAATTCAATGCTTTTCAGCTGGTTGCTCTGTCCAAGGGACCAAAATAAGCCGGATACGATGCCAACAATAAAAATGCGCAATGACAGAACGGGCTGAACAAAAAAGTAAATCACGATAGAAACAATAAGCGCTCCGATCGTTGTTCCCAGTGTCTGGCTGTACGGCCCGCCGCCTAATTTCACATTGAAGAGAACAATGCTCCCCCAAAACAAAGCCGGGAGAAGAGCCAATAATAAATCCATTGTTGGGGAACCTTCTTTCAAAATGTATTTGCTGTTATTTTGGCTGGAATTATTGTGTTTATTCGCCAGAACAACAAAAAGAGCTGCCGGAAGATCCGGCAGCTCTCAGGAGCTTGCATTCTTTTACAAACCGATGGACATATATTTTGTTTCAAGGTACGGCTCGATACCTTCCGAACCGCCTTCACGGCCGATGCCGCTTTCTTTCATTCCGCCGAATGGGGCTTGAACCGCTGACGGTCCGCCGTCATTCCAGCCGATAATGCCATACTCAAGATTCTCGGAAATATAGATGCCGCGGCGGTAGTTTTCTGTGAAGAAGTAAGCAGCCAAGCCGTACGGTGTATCGTTGGCAAGCTGAATTGCTTCATCAATATCAGAATACGTGACGATCGGTGCAACCGGGCCGAATGTTTCCTCGTGCATGATATCCATGGACGTATCGACATCGGCGAGCACTGTCGGATTGACAAAGTAGCAGCCTTTGTCATCGTTTCGGTCATACGTGCCCCCAGCGAGAACTTTCGCTCCTTTTTCAACGGCATCATCAATTTGGCTGATGATTTTTTCAAAGCCTCTTTTGTTGATAATCGGGCCGACATTGACGCCTTCTTCAAGTCCGTTTCCGACTTTAAGCTTAGACACTTGCTCGCTCAGTTTCGCAGCAAATTCATCTTTGATGGATTCATGGACGATTAGGCGGTTAGCACACACGCATGTTTGGCCCGCGTTTCGATATTTGGACACCATCGCTTGTTCAACGGCAAGGTCAATATTGGCATCCTCATCCACGATGAGCGGCGCATGTCCGCCGAGCTCCATAGAGATGTGTTTCACAGTGTCCGCACTGTTTTTCATGAGGATTTTCCCTACTGGCGTTGATCCTGTGAACGTGATTTTACGGATTTTCAGGCTGCTTGTGAACACATTCCCGATTTCTTCTCCGTCGCCAATCACAACCTGAAGAACATCCTTCGGAATACCCGCTTCATATGCGAGGCGCGCAAGCTCATATGCTGACAGCGGTGTGTCCGGTGCCGGTTTGATGATAAACGTACAGCCAGCAGCAAGAGCAGGCGCCGCTTTGCGTGTAATCATCGCATTCGGGAAATTCCAAGGCGTGATGGCGGCAACAGGGCCGACCGGCTGGCGTGTGACGACAATTCGTTTACCGGTTGTCGGAGCAGGGACCGTTCTTCCGTACACACGCTTGGCTTCCTCTGCGAACCATTCGATATAGCCTGCCCCGTACAGTACCTCACCGACTGCTTCCTGATACGGTTTTCCGTTTTCCTTTGTAATTAAATCTGCAAGTTCTTCTTTATGCTCAACAATCAGCTCATACCATTTTTTCAAAAGAGACGCTCTTTCGTTCGCTGATGTTTTAGACCATGTTTTAAACGCTTGATGTGAACGTTCAATGGCTTCTTCTACTTCTTTGGCCGATTGCTGAGGAATCGTTTTGATCTCCTCGCCCGTAGCCGGGTTGTAGACCGTTAATTGATCTGGCATATTGAACATTCCTTTCTTTTCATGATTACTTAAAATGATAGCAGACACAGCCGTTTTCTTTCCAATGATTAAGCTCGCAGGCCTGCCTCCAAGATGCTGAACCCTTCATTCAGAAGACTGTCTGAGATGACGAGCGGCGTCAGAAAGCGGATGATATTGCCGTTAATTCCCGCAGTCAGCAAAAGCAATCCGTTTTGATTCGCATACGCCGCGATCGCTGCCGCTCTCGCTTTATCAGGCTCACGCGTGTCAGGATCCTTGACAATTTCGATTGCCGCCATTGCCCCGAGTCTGCGGATGTCACCGATGAACGGGAATTCTTGTTTCCACTCATACGCCTTGTCTTCAATGATTTTGCCAATTTCTTCAGATCGCTCATTCAGCCCTTCTTCTTCAATGATATCCAATACAGCCAACGCCGCCGCGCACCCGAGCGGGCTTCCGGCATACGTGCCGCCCAGCTCCCCTGGCGCTGCTGCATCAAGCATTTCCGCACGGCCGATCACACCGCTTAACGGCAATCCCGCTGCAAGTGATTTAGAGACCGTGATCAAATCAGGCACTACATCAAAGTGCTCAATCGCGAAATAAGTACCGGTTCTGGCAAATCCGGTTTGAATTTCATCAGCGACAAAGACAATGCCGTGTTCCTTGCAGAATGATGCGACGTGCTGCACAAACCGTTTTGAAGGAATGATAAAGCCGCCTTCCCCCTGTACAGGCTCCATCACAACACACGCTACCGTTTCAGGCGCGACTGAAGCGATAAAGAAATCATTGAACGCTTGGATGATCATGTCGTCATAACTTTCATCACTCATGCCGGCCGGCTTCTGATAATAATATGGGAACGGCGCTTGATAAACCTCTGACGCAAAAGGGCCAAAGCCGAATTTATAAGGTTTGACCTTGCTCGTCATGCTCATCGTCATATTCGTGCGCCCATGAAATCCGCGTGTAAACGAGACAACCCCTTGGCGCTTTGTATACTTTCTCGCGATTTTCACAGCATTCTCTACCGCTTCCGCCCCTGAGTTCAGGAAGATCGCTTTTTTCTCATGGCTGCCCGGCGCAATCCCACACAGTTTTTCCGCTAATTCGATATAAGACGGGTACATCATGACATTGAAGCCCGGGTGAATCAGCTTCTCCGCCTGCCGCTTCACAGCCTCAACCACCTTCGGATGCGAGTGTCCGACGTTTAACGTTCCGATGGCCCCTGCAAAATCAATAAATCTCCGGCCGTCCAGATCATACAGCTCAGCCCCTTCTCCTTTTACCGCCAGACTGCGGTTGCCGTTGCTCACACCTTTTGATACGAATTGATCCCGTTTTCGCTGCCACTGGGCAGTCGTAATGCTTGCTGTTGTTTGACTCATGTGAATGTCCCCCTGTCGCCATTTTCTTATCATTCTGACTTCTTTTTGGTATGATGAAAAGTACCAATTATAACTTTTTGATGGTATCAGAAGGAGAAGCCGCATATGGACATCACAATCACACTCGACCGCTCAGAACAAGCCGATTATATTTATCAGCAAATTTATCAAAAGCTGAAAAAAGAAATCCTCAGCCGCAATCTGCTTCCACACTCAAAGGTTCCCTCCAAACGGGAGCTGGCTGAAAAGCTGAAGGTCAGCGTAAACTCAGTGAATTCAGCCTATCAGCAGCTGCTGGCTGAGGGATATTTGTACGCCATTGAGCGAAAGGGTTTTTTCGTTGAGAAGCTGGACATGTTTTCTGCCGAGGAGCACCCCCCATTTGCACTGCCGGATGACCTGAAAGAGGTTCACACAGATCAGAGTGATTGGATTTCGTTTTCACACATGAGTTCTGATACAGACCATTTCCCGATCAAAAGCTGGTTTCGCTGCGAGCAAAAAGCGGCCTCCCGCTCATACCGCACGCTCGGCGATATGTCGCATCCACAAGGAATATATGAAGTGAGAGCGGCCATCACCAGGCTCATTTCCCTGACGCGGGGCGTAAAATGCAGGCCGGAACAAATCGTCATAGGGGCAGGCACACAGGTGCTCATGCAGCTATTGACTGAGCTTTTGCCAAAGGAAGCAGTGTATGCGATGGAGGAGCCCGGTTACAGGCGCATGTACCAGCTTTTAAAACATGCCGGAAAACAGGTGAAAACGATCACGCTGGATGAAAAAGGCATGTCGATCTCTGAAATCAGCAGACAGCGGCCTGATGTGCTGGTGACGACCCCGTCGCATCAATTTCCGGCCGGAACGATTATGCCTGTATCCAGAAGAATTCAGCTGCTGAACTGGGCGGCCGAGGAGCCGCGCCGCTATATTATTGAAGACGATTATGATAGTGAATTTACATATGATGTAGACAGTATTCCGGCGCTGCAAAGCCTCGACCGTTTTCAAAATGTCATCTATATGGGCACCTTTTCAAAGTCCCTTCTCCCCGGCTTGCGGATCAGCTATATGGTTTTGCCGCCTGAGCTATTGAGGACATACAAACAGCGGGGATACGATCTGCAGACATGCTCGTCTCTTACGCAGCTCACCCTGCAGGAATTTATCGAGTCCGGAGAATATCAGAAGCATATAAAAAAAATGAAGCAGCATTATAAAGAAAAGAGAGAGCGCCTGATCACCGCTTTAGAAACAGCGTTCAGCGGAAGGATTACCGTAAAAGGGGCAAATGCGGGACTGCATTTTGTCACCGAATTTGATACCAGTCGCACCGAACAAGACATCCTGGCACATGCCGCCGGCCAGCAGCTTGAGATCTTCGGAATGAGCCGATTTGATTTGAAGGAAAACAAGCGGCAAACGGGCAGGCCCGCTCTCATTGTCGGCTTCGCCCGGCTGAAGGAAGAAGACATTCAGGAGGGTGTCGAGAGGCTTTTCCGCGCTGTTTACGGACATGAAAAAATCCCCGGTACAGGGGATTGATTCACCAGCGGTCCTGGTCCACATTCAGCACGGCATCAAGCAGGCCCGGAAACGCCTTTTCAAGGTCTTCAGCCCGAAGCGAATAATACCGGCGCTTTCCTTCTATGCGAACTTGAGCGATGCCTGATTCTCTCAATACTTTAAAATGATGTGACAAAGTCGATTTGGCAACCTGTACATCCGCACAGGTGCCGCACGTTTTTTCTTTCGCTTCAGCTAATTGCTTGACGAGCTCTAAACGAAGCGGATCACTCAGTGCGTGAAGAACCTTTGTCAGCTGCAACGTTTCTGTTTCTGGATGGTTTGGAATGTTCATGACACAAATGTATCACACAACAATTAGAATGACAATTTTACTATTTAAGGGTTTTTCCTTTACCTCATTTTAAATACATGTTACAGTTAGTTCGATGAAATTCGAACAATAATCAGTATAACGATGGAGGAGATTGACATGATCGTATTACAAGCTTATATCAAAGTAAAACCAGAAAAACGCGAGGAATTTTTGAGCGAGGCGCAATCGCTTGTTCAGCATTCAAGAGCTGAGGAAGGCAACACGCAATACGACCTATTTGAAAAAGTAGGCGAAGAAAATACATTTGTGATGCTTGAACAATGGAAAGATGAAGCGGCGATGAAATTCCACAATGAAACTGCGCATTTCCAAGGATTTGTAGCAAAAGGAAAAGAACTGCTGAGCGCTCCTCTTGATGTTGTCCGCACAGAGCTTAGCGAGTAAGGAAAGGGTGTCCCATATGAATGAAGTCATCAAATCATTAACAGACCACCGCTCGATTCGCAGCTATACAGATGAGCCTGTAGCTCAGGAACAATTGGACCAAATCATACAAGCAGTACAATCAGCCCCATCTTCTATCAACGGGCAGCAAGTGACTGTAATCACAGTGCAGGATAAAGAGCGCAAAAAGAAAATCTCCGAGCTGGCAGGCGGACAGCCTTGGATTGACCAGGCTCCTGTTTTCCTGCTGTTCTGCGCAGACTTCAACCGGACCAAAATCGCGCTTGAGGATCTGAATGATTTCAAAATGGAAATCACAAATGGCTTAGAATCTGTTCTTGTCGGCGCAGTAGACGCTGGCATCGCCCTCGGCACAGCGACAGCAGCGGCCGAATCACTCGGACTTGGCACGGTTCCGATCGGTGCGGTTCGCGGAAACCCTCAAGAGCTGATCGAACTGCTTGAGCTTCCGAAATACGTGGTCCCTTTATCCGGCCTTGTCATTGGCCATCCTGCCGACCGTTCAGCGAAAAAACCGCGCCTTCCGCAGGAAGCAGTAAATCATCAGGAAACATATTTAAATCAAGATGAGCTGACTTCTCACATTCAAGCATATGATGAGCAGATGTCTGAATACATGAATAAGCGGACAAACGGAAAAGAAACAAGAAACTGGTCACAGAGCATCGCTTCCTATTATGAGCGCCTGTACTATCCGCATATCCGTGAAATGCTTGAGAAACAAGGATTTAAAGTTGAAAAATAAGTCTCACCCGGCCTGTCGGATTTTCCGGCAGGCCTTTCGATTGTCCGGTTAAAATCCATTGACTTCTATTTAGTTTATTTGGTAAAATTTTTTCATTGTTACTCATTGGTTTTCTGTGAACCAATGGGTTTTCTAATGTTCAAGAAAGAAGGAAGCCATGAGATGCTTGATAAAAAAACTGATATCTTGTTAGCTGCGCGAAAGCTTTTTTCGGAAAAGGATTTTACGTCGGTTTCCATGCAGGCGATCGCAGAAGAATGTAAGATGTCAAAAGCTTCGATATATAAGCTGTTTCAATCTAAGGAAGATCTGCTTTTGGAGCTGCTGTCATTTAACCAGAAACAAATGGTGGCCGCGGCATCAAGACTTCAGGAAAATACCGCGCTGACACCGGAGGAACGTTTGATGCAAAAGGTCAAAATGGAGCTGGAAGGCTTCAGGCGAAATCAGCAGTTTTTCAATATGCTGACCTACGGAAACCCCAAGCTGCATAATAACCGGGTCAAACAGCATATCCATCAGACCAGATCAACGATTATCTGCTGGCACCGCGATTCGCTGATCCAGGCTTATGGAGAAACCATTCTCCCGTTTGTGTGGGATTTGGTCATCATTCTTCACGGCATGATGCGTGAGTTTTTAATGCTGATCAAAATAGAGGAAAAACCGCTTGAGCTTGACCCGATTGCAGAGTTTATCATCAGCACCCTCAATCAGATTGTCAAAAACAAGGAAACCCGGCAGTCTCTTCTTCCGCAAGAAGCCATCGAGCTTTATATTCATTCAGCATCCTCCTACAAGCCAAAGGATAAATCAGCCCTATTGTCGGAAAGCCTGAAGGAATTACATAAAGGCATCTCTTCCCTGCCCACCGCGGACTATGACGTAGATGAACTGACATCAGCAGCCGCCATGCTGGAGGAAGAAGCGAAGAAGGAAGAACCCCGCGCTTTTTTGCTCAAATCACTGATTGGCTATCTGGAACAAACCGGTGTTTTAACACAGCCCGTTTCGATGTTAAAAACACTGTTAATTACTTAGAGAAAAGAAGGGATATGTATTGAACACAAGTATTGAACAAAAACCTTTTAACCGTTCTATCATTGTCGGCATTTTGTTAGCCGGGGCGTTTGTCGCGATTTTGAATCAGACGCTGTTAATTACTGCACTTCCCCATATCATGAGGGATTTCAATGTCGATGCCAACCAAGCGCAATGGCTGACCACTTCATTTATGTTAACCAACGGAATATTAATTCCGATTACCGCGTTTTTAATTGAAAAATTCACGAGCCGGGCGCTGCTCATTACAGCAATGAGCATTTTTACTGCCGGAACTATCGTCGGAGCGTTCGCGCCGAACTTCCCGGTTCTGCTGACAGCGCGTATCATTCAAGCGGCCGGAGCCGGCATTATGATGCCGCTCATGCAGACCGTATTCCTGACGATCTTTCCGATTGAAAAGCGCGGCCAGGCCATGGGTATGGTCGGATTGGTCATCTCGTTCGCGCCTGCGATCGGACCGACTCTTTCCGGATGGGCAGTCGAAGCTTTCTCTTGGAGATCACTGTTTTATATCATTCTTCCGTTTGCTGTGATTGATTTAATTCTTGCCAGCATCCTGATGAAGAATGTGACGACTTTAAGAAAAACACAGATTGATATTTTATCAGTTATCCTATCGACATTTGGATTCGGCGGCCTTCTGTACGGCTTCTCAAGCGTCGGCTCTTACGGCTGGACCAGTTCAACCGTCTTGATTTCACTGCTGGTGGGTGTCATCGCACTGCTCCTGTTTATCACAAGACAAATGAAGCTTGAAAAACCGATGCTGGAATTCCGCGTCTTTACGTTTGGCGTGTTCAGCTTAACAACACTGCTCGGAACACTTGTCTTTGCATTATTGATCGGTACGGAAACCATCCTGCCGCTTTATACACAAAACGTCAGAGACGTCACAGCTTTTGATACAGGGCTCATGCTTCTTCCGGGAGCCGTCGTGATGGGCTTCATGTCACCGATTATCGGCAGAATCTTTGACCGTGTCGGCGGAAGAGGCCTGGCGATTGCAGGTTTCTGTATCATCTTCCTGACATCGCTGCCGTTTATGCAGCTGACTGACCATACGTCACTCGCTTGGATTGTCGTTTTATACACTGTTCGTCTTTTAGGTACCGCCATGATCATGATGCCGGTGACGACCGCCGGAATCAACGCGCTGCCGCGCCACCTGATTCCGCACGGAACAGCGATGAACAATACCATTCGCCAAGTCGGCGGCTCCATCGGAACCGCACTATTGGTTTCCGTCATGAGCAACCAGGCGGCACACGCAGGCACGACAAATGTGAAGCACGCCGCTCTGCACGGCATGAACGCCGCTTTTATCGTGGCAGCCTGCATTGCACTTGTCGGCTTCCTTCTCTCATTCACATTAAAGAAACCTCAGCGGCCTGCTGAACAGCAGCCGGCACGCTGATCATAAAAAAAGAGCCCCGCTTTTTAGCGGAGGCTCTTTTTGGTTTTACTTCTCTAAACCGTCTTTTACTTCTTTAATCATTTGCGTCATAGACTCAAGTCCGCCTCCTGATAAGTACCAAGTAGCAGAATCAAGGTAAACGACATGATCATTTTTCACTGCGTTTACGTTTTTCACATAATCGTTTTCAACAACTTGTTTAGTAGACGATGTTTCTCCGATCGCTGTACCGCGGTCAATAACAAACAGGTAATCAGGGTTTGTTTTTGAAATGTACTCATAAGAAACACTTTGTCCGTGAGTAGACGCTTTGATGTTTTTATCAGCCGGTGTTACGCCGAATACGTCATGGATTAAGCCATATCTTGATTTAGAACCAAAGGCGCTGATTTTGCCGTCGTTCGCCATAATCACAAGACCGTTTTTGTTCAGCTTTTCAGCTTTTTTCTTAAGATCTGCAATTGAGTTATCAATTGTTGCAAGTTCGTCTTTTACTTCATCTTCTTTATCAAAGATTTTTCCGATTGTTTGTGCATCTGATTTAAATGTTTCCATGTATTTCGCTGTGTCTACGCCAAGATAAATCGTCGGCGCAATTTTAGAGAATTCTTTGTAAGACTCAGATTGTCTGCCTGAGATAATGATCAGGTCAGGGTCTATATCCGCCACTTTTTCGAAGTCCGGCTCTTTTAAGCTTCCGACATCAGCATATTTGTCATCTTTGAATTTAGACAGATAGCTTGGAAGGGCTTGTTTCGGAAGGCCCGCTACTTTATCATCAAGACCGAGTTTATCTAACGTATCTAAGCTGCCAAAATCAAATACGACTACTTTTTTAGGATTTTTCGTCACTTTTGTGCCGTTTTTGTCCAGCTGGTGTTTTACTGTGATTTGCTCTTTCTTTGAATCAGAACCTTTGCTGCTGCTTGTACTTTGGTTTCCGCATGCAGAAATGACAACTGCCGTCACCAAAGCGATGAATAGTAATGCGAACTTTTTCATGCTCTTCACCTCTTCTATATATTAAGAAAAATAAACACCTATTCTTTGATTATCAATCGTCTGAATCGGGATGGTCATATCGTAGATTTCCTCAAGCACAGAGGTTTCAATAATCTCCTCAGGCGGCCCCTCTTTTACGATTCGGCCGTTTTTCAAGGCAACGATATGATCGGAGTAGACGGATGCGAAGTTGATATCATGAATAACGATCACGATTGTTTTCCCAAGCTCCTCTACCAGCCGTTTCAGCAGTTTCATAATTTCAACTGAATGTTTCATATCCAGATTGTTCAGCGGCTCATCCAGAAAAATATAATCTGTGTCCTGGGCAATGACCATTGCGATAAATGCCCTTTGGCACTGTCCGCCGCTCAGCTGATCCAGGTATTTGTCCTGAATGTCTTCCAGCTTCATATAGCCGAGCGCCTGATTGATATGAACCCAGTCTTCCTCCGTCAGCCGGCCTTGTGAGTACGGAAATCTGCCGAAGCTGACGAGGTCTTTGATGGTGAGCCTGATATTGATTTGGTTCGCCTGCTTCAAAATGCTCATTTTTTTGGCAAGCTCTTTGCTGTCGCAGGCTCCAATCTCTTGTCCGTCTATGAAAATCTCGCCGGAATCCTTTTTGATCAGGCGGCTCATAATAGACAGCAGTGTGCTTTTGCCGGCGCCGTTAGGACCGATAAACGAGGTAATTTTGCCTTTTTGAATCGTGACTGACGTCTCTTCAAGGACAACTTTCCCGCCGTATTGTTTGCTTACATTTTTGACCTCTACCATGATTTATTCTCCTTTAACAGCAAGTAGATAAAATAAATCCCGCCGGCAAAATTAATAATGACGCTCAGCGTCGTTGAGAAGGTAAACACTTTCTCAACCACAAACTGCCCTCCGACCAGCGCAATGATGCTGATGAAGACGGAGCCTGCGATTAAGTATGAATGCTTATATGTTTTCAGGAATTCTCTCGCCAGATTGACGACAAGAAGGCCTAAGAACATAATCGGCCCGACTAGCGCGGTTGAAACAGAAACAAGGATCGCAACCACGACCAGCATCTGCTTCACCACTTTGTCGTAGTCAATGCCCAAGTTCACGGCGTGCTCGCGTCCGAGCGACAGCACGTCAAAAAACTTCGTAAAACGCCAGACATAAACGCCTGTCAGCAGGAAGATGATGAACGCGAGCCATAACAAATCCGTATTGATGTTGTTAAAGCTGGCAAACATCTTATCCTGCACAACTTGAAACTCATTCGGATCAATCAGCATCTGCATAAAGGAAGACAGGCTGCTGAACAGCGTGCCAAACACGATTCCGACGAGCAGAAGGAAAAAGATATTTCTCCCCTCTCCCTTGAACATGATCTGATAAAGAACAAGGGAAAACAGTATCATCAGCAGAACAGAGATGATAAAGTTGATGTTTTTATTCATGATGACAATATTCGCAGAACCGAACAAAAAGATAATGCCGGTCTGAATCAGCATGTAGAGAGAATCAAGGCCCAAGATGCTCGGCGTCAGGATGCGGTTATTCGTAATCGTTTGAAAGATCATGGTCGAAAACGCAATCGCTCCCCCCGTCAGCACAATGGCAGCGACCTTTTTGATTCGTCTCGGCAGGGTGTAATCCCAATTGCCTAAGTCATAAAACAGAAACAAGCCGATACATATCAAGGCTAAACCAACGAGCAACGCAATTTTCATCTGGTTACGCATACGCTTTTCTCCTTAACAGCATAAACAGGAAAATGCCGCTGCCGATGATTCCGACCATCAGGCCAATCGAGATTTCGTAAGGGAAGATAATAATTCTGCCCAAGATATCGCAAAACAGCACAAAAACCGCCCCTAACAGCGCAGTATGCGGCAGGCTGCTCTTGAGATTGTCTCCTCTGTAAATCGATACAATATTCGGGATGATTAAACCTAGAAACGGCAGCATACCGACAGTCAAAATGACAAGAGACGTGACCAGGGACACGATAATGAGCCCGATGTTCACAACCCGTTTGTACTTCAGGCCAAGGTTGACAGAAAAGCTTTCTCCCATACCGGCCACTGTGAATTTATCCGCATAAATATAGGCAATGATGACGAGCGGAATACTCAGATAAAGAAGCTCGTATCTTCCTTTCACGACTAAAGAGAAGTCTCCTTGAAGCCATGATGACACATTCTGGATCAAGTCATATTTATATGCGATAAATGTCGCGATTGAACTGACGATACTCCCGAGCATTAACCCGACAAGCGGAATAAAGATCGTGTCGTTAAACTTGATTCTTTCAAGGATTTTCATAAACAAGAAATTTCCTGCAAGGGCAAAGACAAACGCAATCAGCATTTTCATTAAAGGACTGGCAGATGTAAACAGCAGCAGGGAAATTAAAATGCCGAGCCTCGCCCAATCCATCGTGCCCGCCGTCGTCGGTGACACGAATTTGTTTCTGCTGATCTGCTGCATAATCAAACCGCAGATGCTCATGCTTAAGCCAGCGATGATAATGCTGATCAATCGCGGCAAACGGCTAGCAAACAGCGTTGACGCCTCTTGGTTGCTTAAATCGAAGAGATCAAGCGGCGACAGGTCTTCCACGCCGATAAATACAGATGTGACTGCTAATATGATAAGTAGAATGAATAAGTAACGTAGCTTCATGCTGCCTCCTTACATCCTTACAGCAAAAAGAACGTATCTCCTACTCCGCAAGGACTCAAAACAATATGGCCATATAGTAATTGATTATCATTATCATTTACATATTACCATTTTTCTAGGGTTAGTCAATATTCTTTCAAAATATTAACCTAGTCATTTATCAATTTTACTAATAATTCTAACCATTTTCCATCCCAATTCGTAGATTGCTTACCATATTTATCATCATGGCGCATTCATACGGTTAGCATACCTGACACTTTTCCTCGTGGAAAATACAAATGTTCGTTCCGGAAAGAAATTTCCCCTTGATTTACAGAACTGAAAGAGAGATAATAAATACTAAATTTGTGTGAAAATTTTAAACATTAGGAGATGTAAACATGAAGGTCGTTAAATTCGGAGGCAGCTCACTCGCTTCAGGCGCCCAGCTTGAAAAAGTGTTTCACATCGTAACCTCAGACCCGGCACGGAAAGCTGTAGTCGTTTCGGCTCCCGGAAAACGCTACGCTGAGGATACGAAAGTGACTGATCTCTTAATCGCATGTGCAGAACAATATTTGGCAGCAGGGAGCGCCCCTGAGCTGGCGGAAGCTGTAGTGGAACGGTATGCCCTCATCGCAAATGAGCTTCAGCTGGAGCAAAGCATTATCGAAAAAATCCGGGATGATCTGTTTACGCTTTTAGAAGGAGAGAAAAGCAATCCCGAGCAGTATCTTGACGCAGTCAAAGCCAGCGGAGAGGATAACAACGCCAAGCTGATTGCCGCCTTTTTCTGCCATAAGGGTGTGAAAGCAGAATATGTGAACCCGAAGGATGCCGGCCTTTTTGTGACAAATGAACCCGGCAACGCGCAAGTTCTTCCTGAATCCTATCAAAACCTCTATCGTCTTCGGGAACGCGACGGCCTCATCATTTTTCCCGGTTTTTTCGGATTCAGCAAGGATGGCGATGTAATCACTTTCTCACGGAGCGGTTCTGATATTACCGGCTCGATTCTTGCCCACGGACTTCAAGCCGATTTGTACGAAAACTTTACGGACGTGGATGCTGTGTACTCTGTCAATCCGTCTTTTGTTGAGAATCCAAAGGAAATCAGTGAGCTGACTTACAGAGAGATGCGGGAGCTGTCCTACGCGGGCTTTTCGGTGTTTCATGATGAAGCGCTCATTCCGGCATTCAGAGCGGGGATTCCTGTTCAAATCAAAAATACGAACAACCCGTCAGCACAAGGAACCCGCGTCGTCAGCAAACGGGATAATACAAACGGGCCTGTCGTCGGCATTGCCAGCGATACCGGCTTTTGTAGCATTTATATCAGCAAGTATTTAATGAACAGAGAAATCGGATTTGGACGCAGAGCCCTTCAAATCCTGGAGGAGCACGGTTTGACGTATGAGCATGTTCCATCGGGAATTGATGACATGACCATCATCTTACGGGAGGGGCAAATGGACGCGGTCACTGAGCGCAGCGTCATCAAACGGATCAAAGAGGATCTGCAAGCCGATGAAGTGATTGTCGAGCATCATCTCGCACTGATTATGGTTGTAGGAGAAGCGATGCGCCATAATGTCGGCACAACGGCAAGAGCGGCCAAAGCATTATCAGAGGCAAAAGTGAATATTGAAATGATCAACCAAGGATCTTCTGAGGTAAGCATGATGTTCGGCGTGAAAGAAGCCGAAGAACGAAAAGCCGTTCAAGCGTTATACCAGGAATTTTTCGCGGGTGTGCTGGTCTCTTCATGTACATAAAAAGCGGGCGGCAGCGCCCGCTTTTTTTTATATCACCTCAGTATAGCCGAATTGTTCAATTTTTTTCTTGTCCACTATTATCCCTGCCAAGCTGATCGTTTCTGCATATCTTATAGTATCCTTCATAGGGAGGTGAAACCTTATGTCAGGATACTCTAACGGCGGCGGTTACGGCAGTTCTTTTGCTTTAATCGTTGTATTGTTTATTCTTTTAATTATCGTAGGGACTGCGTTTTTCGGCAGCTACTAAGCAGCTGACCGTCTCTGCGGGCGCCGTAAGCTCTACCTCTTGCGGCGCTGATTAAAAAAGAAACACCCCTTCTCTTGATGAGAAGGGGCTGGTTCTTACGTCATTCCTCTTTCCGTTACATGAAAGTCGAGTGATTCGGCGTTAGCAGAAACGCCAGCCACTGTAAAAATCGCGGCTGCGGCCAAACAAATAACAAACAACTTAGATTTCAATTTCATACAAACCTTCACTCCTTTGTATTTGTTTTCTTGCCTCTTCAACTTTTAGAAAGTAGGAAGCAGACAGTTTGAACCATTTTTGTTCATAGTAGTATTTTGCTACTTCTAGGGCTAAATCCTCTATATCAGCGTACATATTTTTATTTTTTAAGTAATGGAAACATCGTTCGATTCCTTCTTCATTGGGCTGATCCTGATATAGGGATTGCAAGAACTCGAATTTTACCGCGTAGTCTGCATCGTCTGTTTCTTTAGCATATTCATAGCCCCGCTTGTGATATTCCGAAGCTTTATCATGTTTTCCCCGTTTATAATAAATCAGGGTGATTAAAAAATAGGCTTGCGGCAGTGAATTGATGATTCTGCTGCTTTCAAACGTGGAAACCGATTTTTCAAAGTAGTCAATGGCAGGGTCAAGAAGCTCTTGGTTGTAATAGCATAACCCAAGATTGTAGTATGCTCTTCCAACCAGCTGGGCTTTTTGTTCTGCTTCGGCCATTTCGAGCGCCAATTTGAAATGGCGTGCGGCTTGTTCGAAATTCCTTTCATCCATCAGGTTGACCCCGAATACGAAATGGCATTGAATAATTCTCACATTATAGGTTTCCTGCTCCACATAAATTTCATAGGCGTTTTTTATATTGATCAGTGAAAAGTATGTTTGCTTCATATAATAATAAGCTTCCGCGATTTTAAAATAGAATTCAGCCCGTTCAATATGGTCTGCAACAAAGGAAAGCTTTTTCTCCGCCTGTTTATAATATGTAATGGCAGAAATAAATTCCCGCTTATCAAACTCATACATCCCGCGGAAAAAATTCACATAATAGTCGAGCAGCCCTTTTAGATCTGCCTGGTTGCTGTCGATGTTTCTTGATAATTCAGACAGGCTTGGCTGGTCTTCGATATTTAATTTCTCTAAGGGCTCTAGATAATCAAGCATAAGCTGGTGGCGGAATTCCATTAGTGAATAATAGAGCAGCAAGTTGGAATCGTGCTGCATGTGTTTCAGTTCCTGCTGGATTTCAGCTTTTAACACTTCGGCATCCGGTACGCTGAATGTCCGGATATATTTGTACCATTCGTTAATTTTTTGACCGACCGCTGAAGAAGGAATTACCCCGCTCTTCATTCCTTCACCCTCTCCCATCAAAAACTGTTTATGTCATATTTTATCATGTTTACAGGCCGTCCCGACCCGAAAAACACGCAATCTTTGTTTCGGGAGCACGCAATAAACCGAAGCGATGTGCAAAAAAGGCGGCTGCATTTGACGATGCCGCCGCCCTGTATGTTATTGCTGTTTTGCCGTTAAAGGAAGGCGGATGATGAATTTCGTGCCTTTTCCTTCTTCACTCTTGATTTCTACTGTGCCCTGATGCATTTCAACGAGCTGCTTGACGATGGAGAGACCAAGTCCGTATTCCCCGTATGCCGTGTTCGTTCTTGAAATATCAGCCTTGTAGAACCGCTCCCAAATATGCTCAATATCCTCTTTTGAAATGCCGATTCCCGTATCCTCGATTTCGATAATTGTCTCTTTATATCCTTCTATTCCGCGCAACCAAATGTTGCCGTTTTGCGTAAATTGGATGCTGTTTTTCGTAATGTTGACGAGAATTTGAATTAACCGGTCATAATCGGCATGGACGATAATGTTATCCTCTACCTGAATCGTCAGCTTGTTTTGCTTTTCTTCCGCCTGCTGTTCCAAGTGCTCTTTCACAATTTCGAAAACCTCGATCAGCGGAACATCGAGCTTGTTCAAGGTAATTTGCTGGGATCTGATTTTTTCATAATCCAGATTCTCTTTTACGAGCCGCAGCATTCGCTTCGTTTCCTCACTGATGAGAGAGAAGCATTTTTCCTTCTTATCCTCAGGAATCGTATGGCTGTTCAGCCCTTCAACTAAACCGTTGATCGTCGTCAGCGGTGTCCTTAACTCATGAGACACGTCAGCGATAAACTGCCTTCTCCGCTTCTCAAGTCGATCGATTTCATCCCTTGATTGCTTTAATTTTTTCGCCATGATATTAAAGTCAGACGCCAGTACGCCGATTTCGTCACCGTAGCTGTTTTCCAAGTGGATATCATAATCGCCGGAAGCCACTTTATCTGTCGCTTCTCTCAGCTTTTCAATCCGTTTCACATGGAATTTGGACAGAAGCCAGCTGACGAGAATGGTAATCACAAGTGTGCTGATCACAGCGTAAAACATGTAGAGATTGACCTGGTTGACCATCTGTTCAACACCGCTGATCGGAGAAATCAGCAGAACGGCGCCTTTAAATTCGTTCTGAACAAAAATAGGCTGCGCCACAAGGGACACTTCATCATCAAAACGGCCATCAGCTCTGATCATGACAGTCTGCCCTTTTTTCAGCTTATTCCATTCTGATTTCTTCAGCTTTTCCCTTGGCGGAAAGCCTTCGGGCATGAAATAAGGACGCTGCTTTTCATCAAAAAGCATAAACTGTGTCTTTCTTGTGCTCAGCAAATCCTGATACGGGTACAGCCTGCGCATATCAACCTGGCCGCCTTGGAATTCGTTTGCGATCTGTACCGCATATGATGTCAATTCCTCTACTTTGTTTTGATAGGCAAACTCTTTCACAAAGTGGGAAAACAGAGAAATGATAATGACAAACGCTAAAAGCAAAATGCTGATATGGCTCAGCAGCAGCTGATATAAATATTTAATCTTCATCAAATTTATACCCTACTCCCCACACCGTATATAGGAAAGGCTTGTCTTCGCTGGCAAGCTTTTTCCGCAGCCGTTTAATATGAACATCAACCGTTCGCTCATCTCCGTAGAACTGATAGCCCCATACCTGCTCAAGCAGCTGTTCTCTGGAGAACACCTGCCGCGGGTTTTGGACAAGGTAGTACAGCAGATCGAATTCCTTCGGCGTGAGGTTTTCTACAGGCTCTCCGTTTAAAAATACTTCTCTCGTTTTCTTATTAATGGTAAAGCATTCCGATTCGATCAAATCTTCATCAATGACCGCTTTGCCTGTCGCCTGATATCTTCTGATGACGGCTTTAATGCGGGCAACCAATGTCAGCGGACTGAACGGCTTCGTGACATAATCGTCCGCTCCCATCTCAAAACCGATGACCTGATCTGATTCAGTGTCTTTGGCAGTCAGCATGATAATCGGCACCGTGCTTGTCTCTCTTATTTTCCTGCAGATGGTCACGCCGTCCATGGATGGAAGCATAATATCCAAAATGATCAGGTCCCAATTTTCTTCCGTAAAACGCTGGTATCCCTCTAACCCATCATGAACGAATTCCGCTTCAAAACCTTCCTTAAAAAAGAACATCTCCGTCATCGTACATACACTAACATTATCTTCTATCATTAATATTTTCATTATATCCTCCGGTTGTTTTGATGCTTTTTTATATAATAGCACCATTTTATACAGAAGAATTTGTGTTTCACAATTGTTAGTTTTTATTTAATCAACTAGAAATAGATTGTTCATATTTTTTTCATACCTTTGGACTACTATTAATTTATCAACAAGCGGGCCCGCCCCACAGGCGGTCTTAACAATATAAATACCTATACGGAGGAACATAAATGAACTTTATCAAACGGGCCTTTTGGAATATGAAGGCTAAAAAGGGAAAAACGTTATTGCAATTATTTGTGTTTACAGTCATATGTGTCTTTGTTCTGTCAGGCCTCACAATCCAGTCGGCAGCACAAAAATCAAGCGAACTGGCCAGACAGGAGCTCGGCGGAAGCGTGACGCTCCAGGTCGACCGCCAAAAGCAAATGGAAAAACAGCAGGACAGCGGAGAAAAACGCAGCTTCGAATCAACACCGATCAAAGTATCTGATGCGAATAAGCTTGCAGCACTTGATCATGTGAAGAGCTACAACTACACCACATCAGCTTCAGCCAACGCAGGAAACTTTGATGCGATTGAAAGCTCTAGTTCAAGTGATTCCAGCTCAAGCAGTTCAAGCTCAAATAATAAAAACAGCCAAGGCGGCGGACAAGGCGGGCCGCAAATGGTTCAAGCCGATCTTTCTATCGAAGGTGTCATCAGCACAGCGTTAGTCGATGACTTCTCTGACGGAGATTCAAAAATCACAGACGGACGCGCGATTACAAAATCAGATGTCGGCAAAAAAGTAACAGTGATCAATGAAACATTAGCGGAAGATAATGATTTAAGCGTTGGCGATTCGATCACAATTGAATCAGCAACGGATGAAGATACAACGGTAAAGCTTAAGATTGTCGGTATCTATAAAACAACGTCTTCAGGCGATGACCAAGCCCAGAATTTCTCTTTCTTAAATCCTTACAACAAGCTTTACACACCTTACACAGCAACTGCAGCGCTGAAAGGTGATGACTATAAAAATACGATTGACTCAGCCGTTTATTATATGGATGATGCGAAAAATATCGATGCCTTCGTAAAAGCAGCGAAGAAAACATCGATTGATTTTGATACATTCACACTGAATACAAACGATCAGCTTTACCAGCAAATGGTCGGCCCGATCGAAAATGTAGCTTCTTTTTCTAAAAACGTCGTGTATCTTGTGTCAGTGGCAGGCGCTGTCATTCTCGGCCTGATTGTCATGATGTCTATCAGAGAGCGCAAATATGAGATGGGCGTGTTAATGGCGATCGGTGAAAAACGCTGGAAACTGATCGGACAGTTCTTAACTGAGATACTGATCGTGGCTGTTATCGCGATCGGCATTGCATCATTGACGGGAAATCTAGTTGCGAACCAGCTCGGAAATCAGCTTTTAACCCAGCAGATCAGTTCATCAACTGATTCAACACAAACCGCTAGCGGACAAATGCCCGGCGGCAGTGGCGGCATGGGCGGCGGAATGTTCGGACACAGCTCAGCAAACTCAGCAAACGTAGATGTCATTGATTCACTAAACGTTGCGGTTTCTATGAACGACATGCTTGTTCTTGGCGGAATCGGCATCTTCATCGCCATCATCGCAACATTGCTGCCGTCAATTTCAGTACTGCGGCTCCATCCGAAAACGATATTGACAAAACAGGAATAGAAAGAGGCGAAACTTATGAGCTTATTAGAATTTCAACAAGTCGGCTACTGGTATAAAGACAAAAGCCAGCCATTGTTTCAGGATATCAACATCAGCTTTCAAAAAGGAAAATTCTATACAATCGTCGGCACATCAGGGACAGGAAAAACCACTTTCCTGTCTCTGGCAGGCGGACTAGACGCGCCAAAAGAAGGAACCATCCTTTACGAGGGAAAAGCTGTTTCCAAAATCGGCTTAACAAATTTCAGAAATCAATATGTATCAATTGTCTTTCAGGCGTACAACCTGCTTCCATATATGACGGCTCTGCAGAATGTCACAACCGCCATGGAAATCACAGGTTCTAAAGAAAAGGACAAAGAAGCGTATGCGCTGGAAATGCTGCAGAAGGTCGGCATCAACGAAAAACAAGCCCGGCAAAAAGTGCTGACACTGAGCGGCGGACAGCAGCAGCGGGTATCAATCACAAGAGCTTTCTGCTGTGACACGGATCTCATCGTAGCCGATGAACCGACCGGAAACCTTGATGAAGATACCTCAAAAGAAATCGTACGCCTCTTTCAAGATCTGGCGCACAAGGAAAATAAATGCGTCATCATGGTGACGCACGATGAGCAAATTGCAAAAGTATCGGACATCAACATCAGACTTTCAAGAGGAAGCTTTACTGTGAAGGAAAACGTCGCAGTCGTATAACAAAAGCGCGCCTCTGCCAGTGCAGACAGGGGCGCAACCTATATCCCCCTTTTATATAGAAGTGAACATAAAAAGAGCGGCGGCTGCATCCCCCCGCTCTTTTTATTGTTTTTTTCTTCCTGATCCCTTTGATTTCTCTCTTCGCTTCTTTTTCCAAACGGCAAGAATAAACAGAAAGAGCGGAAACAATACCTGAAAAGGCAAATGAATATACAGCGGCACCACTTTCAGGCCTTCGTTCAAATGCTCTGAAAAGTTCGTCGCGATCGTAATAGAAAGAATTAAGATGCCCAATCCCATTGGATAAGCCAATTGAGAAGGGTTCTTTTCCTTAAAAAGCGTGGACGTGCCCACCACCACTGCGTATAAGTAAAGGCTGACCTTAAAAAAGCCGCCGATGATCAGTGCCAGCATAAAAAAGACATCTAGCCGGTCTAAAAATTCTTCAACCTTGATCGTCTGAATCGTACTTAAAAGAGGAAACTGGGATCTGAGTGTAAGATCAACATCAAGTACGCTGATATTAATCGCCACGGTAAGCGCCACAACCAATCCGCTGATGGCCATGGCGATCATCCCCTTTTTTTTCACATCTTTTCGGTCATTAAGATAAGGGAAAATCATCACGAATAAAACGACTTCACCAAACGGAACGTACATGGTCTGCGTAAAAACAGAGCGAATGACAGGAGGAATGCCGTCTACTAAAACCGGTTTTAAATTCTGGAGGTCTATGGAACCTGAAACAACAATTAGCACGAGGCCGATCGCACCCAGTAAATACATGGCTCCGAAAAGAAGCTCCGCCGCGCGGGCCAGCACTTCAATTCCTTTTCTGACGGCATATATGCTAACAATCATTAATAAAGCATTCACAATCAGAATCGGCGTATCATGATAAGCAAACGTCAGCAGCATTTCTCCAAAGTCACGCAGCACCCGGGCGGCAATATAGGCAAAGTACAGGATATACAGAAATGAAAACAGCCAGCTCAGCTTGGTTCCCAGCATATCATCCATATATTCTTTCGGGGAAGATTCCGGGTAACATTGATAAATGCCTTGATACAAATAGTAAAGAAACAAACCGACCGCACAGCCCAATAGAACTGCTATCCAAGCATCCCTGCCCGCCATTGATCCAGGTGTAATCAATAAGGCACTGCCCAGCTCAAAAATGATAATCATGACAAACAGCTGCCTGATGCTGATTTTGGCTTTTTCCATCTGCCATTTCCCCTTTCTCCAGCCCTACTCACCTTTAAGCTGGTGCCTGAGTGGATTGTTTCGCAACCCCGTTCTTCTGATATACGTCTCCGCCTTCACATCGACAGGCAGTTCCGGCAAATACTCTTTGTCCCATGTGTCCTTCATTTTTTCCCACTGCTTCGGATACTTTCTATATATCGTGTCACCAAAACCGATAAAGTCAATTTTGTTCTTTTTGATCTTTTTCACAGCATGGCTGATTTCCTTTTCCAACTCTTTGTTGAGAGCTTTTTCAATAGAGGCCAGCACCTTTGGGTTAGACAATTGGAAAGGGTATTTGACAGCATCCACAATTCCTTCAACTGTCACATGCACGTGGATGCGAGGACGCCCGTTCCGCATCTCAGGTACCAGCTTTGTGGTTTGATGGGTGATTTGTAAGCTGACCGCGTCCTTCGTCTTGCCCCAGTCAGCATTAACAAACGTATGCTGAACCTTATTCATAAGCCAGACGGCTCCAACGCTTTCCTTGTCTTCAATCCAATACTTTAAATGGCCTGACTTATCAAAAACCGCCAAACCGTCTGCCTGAAGAATGGCTTTCGGATCGGTCGCCTGCGTGTTTTCCATGCTGATTCCTTTTTTATCGTCACCAATCATCATATATCCCGGGATAACCGGCGCTTTTGTGGTGATGGCAAGTGTTTTCAGGACGTCCTGAATATTGGTTTTGACCACCCGTCCGTATTGCGCCTCCGTGAAGTCGAGTGTTTTATTGACTTTATTTGACGGAATTTTATCAATCGGCGTCAGGATTTTTACGATATTTTCCGCTTTTGTTTTATGGGCAACGACCATTGTCGCTGTTGTCCTAAATTCCGTATCCCGGTCAAGGTTATCTAACACAAAATCCAAGCCTTCCTCTCTTGCCAGCTTTTCACTGATCACGACCAGATTGGTATGGGCAAAGTAAAGCCGCCGGGATACCTTCATGGAGGCTTTTCTGAGTGCTTCCGTCATATTATCGCCTTCAATGGAATAGACCGAGATAGGCGGCCTGTCTCCAGCACCGCCTCCCTGAAGCCCGCCGGCAACATTTCCGGGATTGATAATTTGAAGATGCAGCACATAGTTGCCTTCGTTCGTTCGATCGATGCCAATCGCTGAGATAATCGCAAGGTCCGTCAGTTCCCGCTTATCCCAGCAGCCGGGCAGCACAATGACGCTCAAAAGCATGAGAACGGCTAATACACGTTTACGTACCATTCTTATCCCCTTCTTCCAAGTCTTTGTTCACCATTCCGCGTGAACCATCAGGCACTGGTCGCTGATCTTCCGCCTGCCGCACCTTATCTTCCTTGCTGATTGATTCCGGCCTTTTTTGATCAGCCCACCATGGAACCCTGAACAGTGTGTCCTTTACCCCTTGAGAAGAAAAAGGAGCAAGCGGCGACATATAAGGAACACCGAAAGAGCGCAGACTGCATAAATGGACAAACATCATAATGATCCCTAAAATCAGTCCGTAAAATCCCATAATAGAGGACGCGATGATAAAGATAAACCGAATGAGACGGGCTGAAATGGCCATGGCAAATGCGGGTGTCGCGAAGCTGGCAATCGCGGTGATGGCAACGATAATGACCATAGCTGGTGAGACGATGCCAGCTTGTACGGCAGCCTGGCCGATAACAAGCGCACCTACGATCGATACCGCCGAGCCGACAACGCGCGGCAGCCTGACGCCGGCTTCCCTCAGAATCTCAAAAGCAACCTCCATCGTGATTGCTTCGACAACAGCCGGAAAAGGGACAATCTCCCGCTGAGCCGCAATAACCACTAATAGCTGAGTCGGAATCATTTCCTGGTGAAACGTCGTGGCTGCCACATAAACAGCCGGAGCGACAAGTGAAATAAAAAAGACCAAAACCCGCAGAACCCGTATGCTTGTCGCAATGTCAAAACGCGAATAATAGTCTTCAACGGACTGAAAAAATTGAATAAATAAAGCCGGCGCAATGAGAACAAACGGCGTTCCGTCCACAACAATCGCAAATCTCCCTTCTAACAGATTTCCCGCTACAACATCCGGGCGTTCTGTATGATACAAGGTCGGAAACGTCGTAAATGTTTCATCTTCAATCAGCTGCTCGATATATCCAGACTCTAAAATACTGTCAATATCTATTTTTTTCAGGCGCGAGCGCACTTCTTTCAGCACCTTTTCATCACAAATGCCATGAATGTACATGAGCGCGACATCCGTGTGTGTCACAGATCCGATTTTCATTTTCTCTACCCATACATTCGGATTTTTGATGTATCGGCGGATCATGGAAATATTGGTTTGCAGAGACTCTGTGAACCCTTGGCGCGGACCGCGGAAGGACATCTGGGTGCTCGGCTCTTGGATGGAGCGTTTCTCTCCCCCTTGTGTGCTGCAAATAAGCGCCTCTTCTGAACCGTCTGCGAAAATCAGTGAATTGCCGAGCATTAATTCAGAAAAAAGCTTGTCCCAGCCCTTTTCTGCTTTCACTCCGCCCAGCGGGAGCGTTTTTTCAAGAATCTGCTGGATGGCATGAGAATTTTGGATGGACTCGTCCTGAACCAAGGGCTCGATTAGAGATTCATGAATCGTGTTATTATCGACCAGACCCGCAATATAAATAACAGCGAGGTGGACACGATCCTGTTCCCCGATTTTGATCTCGCGAATGATGACGTCTGAGCTGCTTCCGACTTCCTTTTTCGTTTCAGCTATGTTTTTTGCCAAACTTGGGGAAACGAAAACCGGCCTTTCTTTTTCCTGCTGCTGGTTCTGATTCTTTTCTTCCGTATTCTGTTTGTCTTTTGAACCGGTATTGTTCTTTCGCTTAAAAAATAAAGGCATACACAAAATACCTTTCCTTGTCGTTTTCTCATATTCTTCCTTTGAGAGTTGAGATTATGCATTCGGATGGCTGCGGTATAACTTCACTGATAAAGATAGACACTAAAAGCGGAGGGTGATGAAGCATGAAAATATTAGGCGTGACAGGGATCATATTAATTTGTTTATTAACTATTTCTGTTTTCATGGACATGCTTCAAGGTTTCAGTTTGACAAAAGCCATTTATAACAATATGTCCAGCTTTAAAATGACGACGTTTACAGAATGGGTCGTGCTTTTATTTTTTGTTCTGATACTGGTGAGGGAAATATATATGCTCTATAAAGCGAAAAAAAAGAACCCCTAGAGCGGGGCGATTTTTTCAGGCGATAATATTGCCGTCTGCTGTATCGCTAGTATGTTTGTTGATTGTTCCTTTGAAGATGCGATTGCCGATGATTTTGGAATTGGTTGAGGTGTTTGTTTGGATGGCTACCGCCGTGCCTGCGGAGAGGTTATTGATGGTGTTTCCAGAGATGATAGAACCTGCAGAACCGTTGACATAAATAACAATCGGATTCCCGGCCGTTCTGTTGACTGAAATGGTATTATCAAATATCTCATGTACACCGGCGCTGATATAGATGGTGACCAAAAGCGGAGATCTTTCAAAGTGGTTACTGATAATAGAGGTTTTTGCACTTGTGGAGCAGTAAATCGGATAATTTTTAAAATTTTTAAATGTATTGTTTTTGATGACGGCGTTAGCATTGTTCGTGATGGAAACGGTATACGATTCCAAGGCTCCTTCGAACGCATCGGGAATCATTGTATTTCCTTCAATCACCGCGTTTCCTTGAGCGATCCAAATTCCCCGGCTGAATTTTCTCAGCACATTATCTTTTATGATCATATCGCCGCCGGTTATGGTCACACCGTCAATGACTTCAATGAGGCAGTTATTCAGAAATGCGCTATCATCTGACAGCACTGCGCGAAGGCCGGTACTGCGCCTTGTTTCAGACAGTCCGCTTTGAATTTGGTTGCCGTCTACCTTCACGTCGGAAGACTGATAAACCAATATCCCTGTGTTTTCAAAGTTACTGATTTTGTTGTTCGTGACAAGAACGCTCTTTCCTCTGACATCAATCCCGGTTGAAAACCCGGTAATAAGATTGCCGGCGATCACCGCATCACTGCTCTCTTTTCCTTGTGATACACCGAGTCCGGTAATCCCGACTCTAGGCGCAGCAGCCGCGTCTTCCGCCCGTCTGAGAATATTTCCCTTGATCACCGTTTGAGTTCCATATCCATAGCTGATCGTATTGTCTGAGTGGTTTCCTTCTATTGAAATGCCGTACCCGTTAAAATTGGTCACAGAACTTGAAACGTTTCCGCTAAAATGGTTATTGCGAATGGATACATTGATCGGCTCTTCATAGTCAACATCGCCTTCACCGTATCCTTCTATATCAATTCCGAATTTCGGCGCTGTTCCATTACCCGTCCCGGCATCTTCAATCACGCATTCCTCCACTGTGACCATGTCACATCCGGTTATGGAAATGTTATTTCTTCTCGACCGCCGAACCTCACAGCGGCGGATGGTAATATGCTCTGACGTTCGATAATTATTAGATGTCTTTAAGCCTAACGGACTGACAATAATCCCGTCCCCGGTGAAATCAGAAATTTTGACATCATCAATGACAACATTCGAGCATCCTTCAATGCAAATGCCAAAGCCCCATTCATGGGTTGACCTTATCCCCGCGGTCGCATACGTATGTTCATCGCGCTCGCCGATAATTTGTCCCCCGGAAATGGTTATATTCTCTTGCCTGCCTACATAAAATGCGGAATACCCCCACGAACTGTTCGGAATGACTTTGATGATGCACTCTGGGTCCATCATAATCTCAAGGTTGCCGGGAACAATGATTCCGGCGTTTCGAAACTTTTGATTGGAATCTCCTCCAAGTGTCCCGTCTATTAAATATGTCCCTTTTGGGAACCAGACAGTATGATATCCTTTCGAAACAGCCGTACTGAGGCACTGATTAATCAATTCTGTTGAATCCGTTTTACCATCTCCTGTAATACCGAAATCCGCCGCATTTAATATGAATTCAGCCAATTGCGAGCCTCCTTCTCCATGATTAGTATCATGATACTCACAAAGGCCCGATCCGCTTGTACATTTCTCTAAAATTTTATTAAAAAAATATAAAGGAATAGTTTTGTAAGAAAACCTCACGAAAAAAGTCCTAAAAACCAGTATAAATTCACTATTTTCATACGTTTATATTTTTTCTATTCTGGAACTTCTTGAAATGAGTATAAATTATATTGACACAAGTATTATATAAGAATATGATTTTTATAATACACTTTTTTAAGAAAGGGTTTGGCTGACATGGCTTCGATTGATAACGAAAGTATCATTAAAAGCGTCCCGCAAAAAGGGTTCTTTGGTCACCCGCGAGGACTATTTACACTATTTTTCACCGAATTTTGGGAGCGTTTCTCTTACTATGGAATGAGAGCAATCTTGCTTTACTATTTGTATACAGAGACGGTAAACGGAGGGCTTGGCTTTGACAAAGGCACAGCGGTTGCCATTATGTCGATCTACGGATCACTCGTATACATGTCCACTATTATTGGCGGATGGCTTGCTGACCGGGTATTCGGAACCGCAAACACTGTGTTTTACGGCGGCATATTCATTATGTTCGGCCACATTGCACTCGCCTATCCAGGCAGCGCGACAGCATTCTATATCAGCATGGTGCTTATCATTATCGGAACAGGCTTATTAAAACCAAACGTTTCAAGCGTGGTTGGAGATCTTTACACGAAAGAAGACCCCCGCCGCGACTCAGGTTTCAGTATTTTCTACATGGGGATTAACCTTGGCGGTTTACTCGCGCCGTTAATTGTCGGAACACTCGGACAGAAGTACAACTATCATCTCGGCTTCGGAGCTGCCGCAGTTGGAATGCTTCTCGGACTTATCGTATTTGCCCTGACAAGAAAGAAAAACCTCGGGATTGCAGGCTCAAATGTGCCGAATCCGCTGTCTAAAAAATCTGCGATTGGCACTGGAATCGGTGTTATCGTTGTGGCAATCGCAGTGATTATTTCTGTTCAAACAGGCATGCTTACGATCAATGGTTTCATCGACCTTGTAAGTATTCT
Organism: Bacillus sp. SN1; assembly: GCF_002796895.1. Classification (NCBI taxonomy): domain Bacteria; kingdom Bacillati; phylum Bacillota; class Bacilli; order Caryophanales; family Bacillaceae; genus Bacillus; species Bacillus sp. SN1. The sequence goes on along the minus strand of NZ_PHIE01000004.1, from coordinate 242,064 downwards.
CGGTATTTTGATTCCTATTGTTTATTTCATCATCATGTTTACAAGCAAAAAAGCGGACAAAACAGAAAAATCTCGTCTTGCCGCTTACATCCCTTTGTTTATCGGTGCTGTCATGTTCTGGGCTATTCAGGAACAGGGAGCGACCATTCTTGCGGTTTACGCTGATGAACGCATAAGACTTTCATTGGGCGGATTAGAACTTCAGTCATCTTGGTTCCAATCATTAAATCCATTGTTTATCGTCATTTTTGCGCCAATTTTTGCGTGGCTATGGATGAAGCTTGGCAAACGCCAGCCGTCCACACCAGTTAAATTCTCAATCGGAATTATTCTAGCTGGCTTGTCATTTATCATTATGGTATTCCCTGCAATGCAAGGAAAAGAAGCACTCGTAAGCCCGCTTTGGCTCGTTCTCAGCTTCCTGCTTGTCGTGCTTGGAGAGCTGTGCCTGTCTCCAGTCGGTTTATCCGTAACAACGAAACTGGCGCCAGCTGCATTCTCTGCACAGACAATGAGTATGTGGTTTCTGACTAACGCAGCAGCCCAAGCGATCAATGCCCAAGTAGCCGGATTGTTTGATAAAATTCCTGAAACAATGTACTTCGGCACCATCGGTTTGATATCAATCGTACTTGGCGGCATTCTCCTGCTGCTATCGCCGATTATCAAACGCGCGATGAAAGGGGTCTTATAATAAGAAACAGCCCGCGGATTTTGATCACGGGCTGTTTTTTTATTTGTCCATCCATTTACTGAAGCTTTGATCAAAGGCTTGCGGTTCTTCCAGCATCGGCTGATGGCCGCTCTTCTCAAAAATAACCTTCTCCACATGGGGATATGACCCCTCAACAGCATCCCACAGCGTAACAGGCGCAACCAGATAATCATATCTGCCTAAGCCGATATACACCGGCACCTGAACATCAGCTAACCGCTCAATAAGATCAAGCTGGGCAAATGTATGTCCCCATAATTCATCAATGATCGGCATATTCGTGAAAACACCGTCCCATAAAGCAGCAGCATGCGGACGCTCTTGATAAAAGCTTTTCGCTTCAGCGCGAATACACATGTGCACGAAGCGTCTTTCGGGATCAATCTCTATGTCCCGCGGCAAATTCGCAATGTCTTTTTCAAAACGTTTCTTTCTCTCGAGACTGGCGGTCTCCATGAAAAACGATTCGCTTTTTCGCTGTCTTTCTTCACTGTTATCAGGTGCGGTATTGAAAAGCGCAACCTTTCGAACATGCTCAGGATATGTCCTGGCATATTCTAAAGCCATAAAAGCGTGCCCAGAATGGCCCAAGATGACGACATCTTCAAGCTGAAGAGATATTCTCATCCTTTCAATATCGGCCAAGACGGCATCAAGCCTCAGATCTTCTGCCCGCAGTTCCCTCTTGGGTTTAGCAAATCCCCTATGATCGACAAATATCCATTGATATTTCTGTTTGATGTGTTCGGAAAAAAGACGCGGGTAGTAAACCGCACTCCCGATCACAAGAATGGGTGCGCCCTCTCCCTCGATTCGATATGATAAATCAAAACCGTCTGAGTGACAGATCCCCGTACGTTCCATTTCTCTCGCCTCCTTTGTTTTCATTATATAAAAATAAAAGCCTGACGGATGGCGTCAGGCTTTCGATATTATTGCTTCAATTCCTCAAGCGTCTTTTCCCATCTATTCAGCACCTCTTCAGGGCTGTGAAGCTGGATATGGACACCAGAAGTCAAATCAGCATATTTCGCAACGTCCTCCTTCACCGAAACGATGCGGCAGGCAAAACGGTTTCTGTCATATTCGGCTTCTTTCAAAGGCGGCAAAGGCTCGCATTGCAGCTTCACATAATGAGCGGCTCCCCTCCACCATGCCGTGAACTGCGCTTTTCCTGTACGAAGGATGTTGGCGGCAGTCGCTGTGTTTTTCCACAGCGCGATTCTTATATCCGTTCGGCTCAGAGCAATGATTTCTCCCGCGCTGATCATGGCGGCGTGCGGCCAGCCGTCCTCCGATACCGTTTGGAGAACGAAAGCCTCATGCTGCTTCTCCTTTAGGCGTTTCCCGTCAAGCAGCTCAAAGAGACGGTCTGAAATACAATTCACGCTGATCAGGCCTTTCGCTCCGGCACAGCCGGAACTTCAATTGCTGTTTCTGTTTCCTTCGGATCGATTTTAAATGCCGGATTGTATTTTGCGGGATTTGTAATGCTTTCCGGTTCACAGGATCTCCATGTAAAAAAGCATGTTTGGCACTGATAAACTTCCCATGCGCCTTCTACAGGCGATTTGCTCATGACTTCTCCCTTTTTTGAATCGCATCGAGGACATGTATGCATATCGAATCATCCTTTCCTTATTTATTCATTAAGTCCATTAGTTTTTGCTCCCATTCTTTCGTTGTTAATGGTGAATCAAGCGGCTGTGAATAATGGCCTCTTGTTTCCGGCGCAACCGGTGTTGTGGCGTCAAGAATCATTTTGTGAGTGATCCCTGATGGGTTAGATCCCGGGTCAAGCGGCAGAACAGATAAATCCGGAATAATAACCGCATCGTGCTTCGGATGCATTTTGGTCGAAAGCGCCCACATGACCTGCGGCAGGTTGAATGGATCGACATCCTCGTCAACGACAATGACCATTTTGCAGTAGCCGAGTCCGTGCGGTGTTGTGAGTGCGCGCATGCCGACCGCTTTTGCAAATCCGCCATAGCGTGTTTTTGTGGAAACGATCGCGATCAAACCGTGTGTGTACATGGCGTTTACTGCCACAATTTCATTCGGATATGCTTCTTTTAACTGCTGATAAAGCGGCACACAAGTATTGATGCCGATCATGTAATCGCATTCTGTCCAAGGCATGCCTAAGTATAAATGTTCGAAAATTGGATTGTTTCTGTGATACACGCGTTTAATTTTGATGATCGGCATGCTGCGTCCGCCAGAATAATGCCCTGTGAATTCACCGAACGGGCCTTCATATTCACGCTCTCCGGCAATGATTTCGCCTTCAAGCACAACTTCAGCGCCCCATGGAACATCAAGATCAGACAGCTTAGATTTGACGATGCGATATGGTTCGCCTTGAATTGCGCCTGCCATTTCGTATTCTGATTGATCATAAAGAAGCGGAGTCGATGCCGCCGTTGTAATGACCGGCTCACAGCCGAGCGCAATGGTGACCGGAAGATTGATGCCGCGTTCTTCGGCTTGGCGCAGATGGATCGCAATATCGTGCTGCGGCACAGGCTGAATGCCGAGGCGGTCTTTTCCTTTGACCTGCATTCTGTAAATGCCGACGTTTTGTTTGCCGAAGTTGTCAGGGTCTTCAAGATCGCGGGAAATGACACATGCTTTGTCTAAATAGTAACCGCCGTCTCCTTGGTTAATTCTGAAAAGAGGCAGTATATCGAACAAATTGATATCTTCTGTGATTTCATTTTCATGAAACGGCGCTGTTTCCTCACGTTTGACCGGCATCGGAAACTGGTCATAACGCTTCGCGAATTCAAAAAACTGTTCTTTTACCGGCGTGTCTTTTGGCATGCCCAGCATCATTGCATGGTTCGGCCAAGAGCCGATCACATTCATCGCAATTTGTGCGTTGTGATAGCCGTAAATGTTGTTAAATAAGAGCGCGGGGCTTTTATCGCCAAGATTGCTGGCTGCGCGTGCTGCGGCTCCTAAATCCGGTTCCGGCTTTACCTCTTCATTCACTGTTAGCAGCTGTCCTTCTTTTTCAAGGGCAGCAAGAAATTCTCTGAAATCTTGATAAGCCATGATCAAGCTCCTCCTTTTTGTTTTTCAATCCCATTCCAGCGTTTCGCTTCAGGAAGGCGAATGCCAAATTGGTCCAATGTTCTGAATACAATATGGTCGACCATTTCCTCTAAGCTGCTCGGCTGATTATAAAATGCCGGCATCGGAGGAAGAATGATGGTGCCCATTTTCGTAAGCGCTAGCATATTTTCGAGATGAATCTGGTTCAAAGGCGTTTCTCTCGTTAAGAGGACGAGTTTTTTTCTCTCCTTGAGCATGACATCCGCCGCACGTGTCAGCAGATTATCCGCCATCCCGGTGCGAATGCTTGCGAGAGATTTCATGCTGCACGGTGCAACAATCATTCCATCGGTATCAAACGAACCGCTTGAAATGGCTGCCGCCTGATCTTTATGCGAATATGTGTATGTGGCCAGTTGTTCTACTTCTTTTAAGGTATAGCCTGTTTCGTGTTTGATCGTGACGTTAGCCCAAGGAGACACAACGAGATGGGTTTCCACTCCGGCGGCCTTCAGCCACTCCAGCAGCCTGACCCCGAAAATGGCCCCTGTTGCCCCTGTCATTCCGACAACGAGTTTCACTTTGCCCCCTCCTTTACGCTTGAATTCTGCTTTCAATTCCATCATACTCCTGATATATCCATATGAAAAATATCTGTTAAATCTATATTTAATACCTAAAAGGTATAGTGAGGAGGCGCTTTCTTTTGGACATTCGCCAGCTTCGATATTTCATTACCATAGCCCAAGAACAGAAAATCACATCCGCCGCCAAAAAGCTTCACATGGCGCAGCCGCCTTTAAGCAGGCAGCTGAAACAGCTGGAGGACGAGCTTGGTGTCGTTTTGTTTGACCGGAATAAGAAAAAGCAAATGACGCTTACATATGAAGGAACTGTTTTTCTGAAAAGAGCTAAGGAGATTTTGCATAGGTTTGAGGATGCCGTCATCGAGGTACAAGAGCTGAAGGAGGAGGTGGCAGGCACACTGGCCGTGGGTTCAACGATTTATTGCGCCGCTCTGATGCTTGAAAAAGTAACACAGATCAAAGAGAGATACCCTCACCTCACCTTTAATATTTGGGAGAATGAGCCTGCGACGCTGTTAGAGCTGCTGGAAAGCCGTCAAATCGATGCGGCGGTCACGACGACACTGATCAAAAGCGACACAGTCCAATTTAAACAGCTTGATGACATTCCATGTGTGCTCGTGCTTTCAGAAGAGGCCGGATATCCGTGCGGTGACACCATTAAAATGGAGGACATTCCTTCCTTTCCGCTGATTCTGCTGCGGCCTGTCAACGGGAAAGGTGTCTATAATCAGGTCATGAATGAATTTCATCGTTTGAATCTGGAGCCGCGTATTGTTTGTGAATGCCACGATTCCGCAACTTTGCTCAGCCTCGTTTCTTCCGGATTTGGCGCGTCCATTCTGCCCGTCACGATGATTCCCGTTCATATGAGAAACCACGTTCACACTGTGCATATCGAAAACAATCCCTTCATTATGACACCGGCTGTCATGTGGAGAACGGACAGTTATTTGCCAAAACCGGTACAGCAATTTTTGGATTTATTTTAAAAGATTTTGCCTTATGAAAACCAATTACTTGACTCATACTAAAAAAAAGTTATCCTTTAGATTTGTAAGCTATTTTTTTATTTCAATAAAATCAACCAGAAAAGTGGGGAATAAGATGAAAAAAGCATTATTAGCTTTATTCATGGTCGTAAGCATTGCAGTTCTCGCAGCTTGCGGAGCAGGAAATGACAATCAGTCAAAAGATAACGCCAAAGACGGCGATCTTTGGGCTTCAATTAAGAAAAAAGGTGTCCTGACAGTCGGTACGGAAGGAACATATGAACCGTTCACTTACCACGACAAAGACACTGACAAGCTGACTGGCTATGATGTGGAAGTCATCACAGAAGTCGCAAAACGCCTAGGACTGAAAGCCGATTTTAAAGAAACTCAATGGGACAGCATGTTTGCCGGCCTGAATTCCAAACGGTTTGACGTCATTGCCAACCAAGTCGGAAAAACAGATCGTGAAGACAAATATGATTTCTCAGATAAATACACAACATCAAGAGCCGTTGTCGTTACGAAAAAAGACAACAACGATATTAAGTCAGAAGCAGATGTAAAAGGAAAAACATCAGCTCAATCACTGACAAGCAACTACAACAAATTAGCTACAGATGCGGGCGCGAAAGTTGAAGGCGTTGAAGGCTTGGCACAATCCCTTCAATTGATCCAGCAAGGCCGCGTCGATATGACATACAACGATAAACTTGCCGTATTGAACTACTTAAAAACATCAGGCAACAAAAACGTGAAAATCGCTTTTGAAACAGGCGATCCGCAATCAACATATTTCACGTTCCGCAAAGGAAGCGGCGAGGTTGTTGATCAAGTCAACAAAGCATTAAAAGAAATGAAAGAGGACGGGACTCTTTCTAAAATTTCCAAAAAATGGTTCGGCGAAGATGTTTCTAAATAATCTGCCGGCATTGACGCTTGGCACGGCGATCCCGTGGGATCTGGTGCAGCAGTCATTCTGGCCGATACTTTCAGGGGGAATCTACTATACGATTCCCCTTACCATTCTTTCCTTTATATTCGGAATGATTATCGCGCTGCTTACAGCGCTTGCCAGAATGTCGAAAGTGAGACCTTTGAGATGGGTGTTCAGCGTATACGTATCCGCGATACGGGGCACTCCTCTTCTCGTTCAATTGTTCATCATTTTCTATCTGTTCCCGGCCTTTAACGTCACATTAGATCCATTTCCAAGCGCAGTTATCGCCTTTTCATTAAACGTCGGCGCCTATGCATCTGAAATCATTCGGGCATCTATTTTATCCGTACCGAAAGGGCAATGGGAAGCCGGCTACACAATCGGCATGACACATCAGAAAACGCTGTTCCGCGTGATTTTGCCGCAGGCGTTTCGTGTGTCGATCCCGCCATTATCCAATACCTTTATCAGCCTGATCAAAGATACATCCCTCGCCTCTCAGATTTTGGTCGCTGAGCTTTTCAGAAAAGCTCAGGAAATCGGCGCGCGGAATCTTGATCAGATTTTAGTGATCTATATTGAAGCAGCCTTTATTTATTGGATTATCTGCTTCCTGCTTTCACTCGTCCAGCATGTCATCGAACGGCGTCTTGACCGCTACGTGGCCAAATAAGGAGGTTCCGAGTATGCTTACCGTTAAAGGATTAAACAAATCATTCGGTGAAAATGAAATTTTAAAAAAGATAGATATGAAGATTGAAAAAGGGAAAGTCATCGCCATACTTGGGCCTTCAGGTTCAGGGAAAACGACGCTGCTCCGATGCCTGAACGCGCTGGAGATTCCGAATCGCGGGGAGCTTGCATTTGATGATTTCTCCATCGATTTCTCCAAAAAGGTGAAGCAGGCGGATATCCTAAAGCTTCGCCGGAAATCCGGCATGGTGTTTCAGGCGTATCACCTGTTCCCGCACCGCACAGCGCTTGAAAATGTGATGGAAGGCCCTGTTCAGGTGCAAAAACGGAACAAAGAGGAAGTCAGAAAAGAAGCCATTCAGCTTCTTGATAAGGTCGGATTGAAGGACAAAATGGATTTATATCCGTTCCAGCTTTCCGGCGGACAGCAGCAGCGCGTCGGCATCGCCCGTGCATTGGCGATTCAGCCTGAGCTCATGCTGTTTGACGAACCGACCTCAGCGCTTGATCCCGAGCTTGTCGGAGATGTGCTTAAGGTTATCAAGGATTTGGCCAACGAAGGCTGGACCATGGTCGTCGTGACCCACGAAATCAAATTCGCCCAGGATGTGGCGGACGAAGTCGTCTTCATCGACGGCGGCGTCATCGTGGAACAGGGACCGCCGGAGCAAATTTTCTCCGCACCAAAAGAAGAACGGACACAGCGGTTCTTAAACCGGATTTTGAACCCGTTGTAAAAAGAAAAACAGGGCGTCAACGCCCTGTTTCAGATTGTTGACAAAATCCTAAAACGATTTTCGTTTTAGGATTTTGTCATTTTCAGCGTTATTGAAAACCTTTGAAGTCTAGGAAGGGCAAGCATTGAAGCACAGCGAATGTTAAATTCGTGTGCACCGAAGCGCAGGCCTGACAACGAATGCTAGGGTTTGCCAACACGCTGAAACAGGGCGCCTGCGGCGACCCTGTTTTTTTGTTGAGCCCCTTTCGCCTATTCCGCCCTTTTGTCAGATGTGCTACAATGACAATCGACTGATTTTTACGAAAGAAGGGACCTCACGTGAAGCAAGAACTTGTTCTGCGCTGGACATTTTATTTTGCCGGTTTGATCATTTTGGCTTTTGGTGTATCCCTGACGATAGAAGGAAAAGCACTCGGCATTAGTCCGTGGGATGCATTTCATTACAGCCTGTTTCAGCACTTTGGGCTTACCGTCGGCCAGTGGTCCATCATTATTGGAGTGCTCATCGTCGGATTAACATCATTGTTTACGAGGGCTTGGCCAAAAATTGGGGCGATCCTGAACATGGTGCTCATTGGTATTTTTATAGATTTTTTCAATTTCCTCCTGCCTGCCCCCTCCACCTATACGGGATCAGTCATCGTCTTCTCTCTCGGCGTGCTGCTGATCGGTTACGGCGTCGGTGTGTATGTATCAGCAGGCCTTGGCGCGGGGCCGCGTGATTCACTGATGATGCTGATTACAGAAAAAACCGGCTGGAATGTACAATGGGTGCGGAACGGCATGGAAATAACCATTTTGTTTGCGGCATGGGGCATGGGCGGTCCGATCGGTTTTGGCACCATTTTGACCGCCATCCTCACCGGACTCATTCTGCGCTTTTCATTGCCGCAGTCAATCCAGCTGCTGAATTATGCTGTGGCAAGGCGGACATCCGCTGTGAAAGCAACTCCGCCCTTACATTAAAACAAAGCCGCCTCGGCTTTGTTTTTTATTTTCTCCTCTATATGAGTCTAATTGAAGTATGATAGGATGGTTTTGACAATCTTTTGCAGACGGAGGATCTAGAATGAAGATTTACGGAATTTATATGGACCGCCCGCTTTCACAGGAAGAGACTGAACGGTTCATGTCTTTCATATCGCCTGAAAAACGGGAGAAATGCCGGAGATTTTATCACAAAGAAGATGCTCACCGCACCCTGTTGGGAGATGTGCTCGTTCGCTCAGTCATCAGCGGGCAGTATCAGCTGGGCAAAGCTGATATCCGCTTCAGCACGCAGGAATATGGGAAGCCCTGCATCCCTGATCTTCCTGACGCCCATTTCAACATTTCGCACTCCGGCCGCTGGGTCATTTGCGCGTTTGATTCACAGCCGATCGGCATCGATATTGAAAAAACGAAACCGATCAGCCTTGAGATCGCCAAACGTTTCTTTTCAAAAACAGAGTACAGCGATCTTTTAGCCAAAAACAAAGACGAGCAGACAGACTATTTTTATCATCTATGGTCAATGAAAGAAAGCTTTATCAAACAGGAAGGCAAAGGCTTATCGCTTCCGCTTGACTCCTTTTCAGTGCGCCTGCATCAGGACGGACAAGTATCCATTGAGCTTCCGGACAGCCATACACCATGCTATATCAAAACCTATGAGGTGGATCCCGGCTACAAAATGGCCGTATGCGCCGCGCACCCTGATTTCCCCGAGGATATCACAATGGTTTCGTACGAAGCGCTTTTATAAGTGGCTCAGCAGCAGCTTGACGCCATGTTCAATATCTTCCGTTTTTACATTGGAAATATTGATTTTCAATAGATTTTCTTTCGGATAATCTGATAAATAATGACGGTCTATCGCCTCAAGGAGAACCCCTTGTTTTTTCAGCCTTTGAATCACCCTTGAGGCCGGCAGATCCTGAGGAAGCACCAGATGGGTATGCATGCAGGGTGCCTGCCCGCTGGAAAACGTGAAGCGGCCGCGCCCCAGCTGCCCATATGTTTGGATGGCTTGATGAAGCCTCAGTGACCGTTCCTTATAGGAAGTGCGGATCTTCTCCTTATGCCTGCCGTACATGCCGCTTTTCAGATAAATTTCCAACGCCGCTTGAGAAATCATCGAGCAGTCGATGTCGTTCAGCTTTTTGTACGTGTGAAACGTGTCAGCCAGCACATCCGGCAAAACAGCGGCCCCGACCCGAAGACCGGGAAACATCATTTTTGAGAAGCTTTTCAGATAGATGACATGCGAGGACAGATCATATGCGTACAGCGGATCTGCCTTTTTATTTTCCTCCAGATCACCGAGATAATCATCCTCAACGAGATAGACATCATACGTTTCTGCCAGTCTCACAAGCTCTTGTTTATCACGCTCTGATAAAGAACAGCCTAGCGGGTTATGGAAGCGCGGCATCGTATAAAAAAATTTGATTGATTCTGTCTGAAACAGCCGCTCAATCTCGGCTATATCAAGCCCCTCCTCCGTTCTTTTCACTCCAATGGCGGGTATCCCAAGCGTTTCAAGCTGTTCAATCATCAAATGATAGCCCGGCTGTTCAATGGCGATCTTCACTTTCCCATTTGGAAACGGCATGGCACAAAGCAGGGATAACGCCTGCTGGACACCTGATGTAATGAAAATATGCCGTTCATCCGCAAATACCTGCTGATTGGCGAGCAGCTTTCGGAGTACACGGATGAGTGATGGAAGCCCCTTTGGCGTCCCATAAATAAACAAATCGTTTTTGTATGTATCAATCGCTTTGTTGATGCAGTGCTGAAAATCAAGATACGGAAATACATCGGGGTCCGGCGCAGATGTGGCAAAGTCAATGAGGCCTTGCTGTCCGCTTTTTGCTTTTCCCGTCTTTTTCACAATATAATAGCCGCTTTTCGGAACGGAGTAGATGAGGTGACGCTTTTCCAGCTCCTGCAGCGCGCGAATCACTGTGCTTTTGCTGACTTGATAACGGACGGACAGCTGACGGATGGACGGAAGCCTGTCACCTTCTTGATAAGCGCTGCTTTGCATCATCTCCTCTATTCTCGTCAATAGGCTCATATACTTCTCCATGCGTTCTCCCCCTGTTTTGTACCGGTACAGTTCATTGTTTTTCTCATTGTACCGCTCTGGTCACAGCCATACAATAAAATAGAGCGACCGGCGCTGCAATTCAGGTAAAGGAGCACCTCCCATTATGTTAAAAAAACAGCAAGCCTCCGCTTATATGGCGGCTATCTTATATTCGTTCATTATCGGTTTATCCTTTCTATTCGTAAAAATCGCACTGCAAACAGCCGAACCGTTTGATATTCTGGCGCATCGGTTCACCATTGCGTTTGCTGCGGCCACTGTACCCGTCTTATTCGGCTGGGTAAAGCTATCAATCCGTGTAAAGGACGTCATTGCCATTTTGCCGCTCGCCCTGCTGTATCCGGCGTTGTTTTTCAGCTTTCAGGCATTCGGCCTTGTGTACTCGTCCTCTTCAGAAGCGGGAATTATTCAGGCAGCCATTCCGATTTTCACGATGGTCTTTGCCTCTTATGTTTTAAAGGAACGCTCGACGTGGACGCAGAAGGGTTTCACGGTTTTATCCGTTGCCGGCGTCATGTTTATTTTTGTGATGAAGGGCGTTGACGTGGAATCTGCCAGCTTAAAAGGATCTTTGCTGATCCTGCTGTCCGCCTTGTCCTCCGCGATGTACAATACCGCTGCCAGAAAAATGACGCAGCGGTTCAAGCTGACCGAGCTCACCTACATCATGTCAGCGATCGGCTTTGTCGCCTTCAACGCCATCGCCCTTGTGCGCCACGGAGCGGCTGGAACTGCCGGCACTTATTTTCAGCCATTCCGGGAACCCGGCTTTGTTCTCGCCATTGTGTATTTGGGTGTGCTGTCTTCACTCGTCACTTCATTTCTGTCCAACTATACGCTGTCTCGGATTGAGGCGTTTAAAATGAGCGCTTTTAATCATATCTCCACCATCGTGACAATGATTGCAGGAGTCGTGATTCTAAACGAAAGCCTGGCCTGGTATCATCTTGCCGGTGCCCTTTGTATTATTATTGGCGTGCTGGGGAGCAATATGAATCTGCAGAAAAAGAAGAAACATCAAAAAGGAACCATTTCTATGAACAAATGAGAATTTATGTTAGGGTTGAAGGAAAATATATTTGAGGTGCATTGTAAGAATGATTCAACATAGCGTCTTCCTAGAGGGAGCCATTTCATTACGAGATATGAGATATTACTTTATATACCGGCAAAGAAAAGCGGCGGTGATTTGTTATATTTATATTTTTCTCCTATCTGCATTGGTGTATTCCGTATATGGATTTCCGTTTACCGTTTATAACAACGAAACATTAGAATTGATTTATAATGGTATTTTCATAGCAGTTGTATCTCTGATCTTCACACTGCTCTTCACTGCCTTTTTATATCTGCGGCTGCGTACCGGCTATAAGAACAGTGAGCGGTTAAAACGCAAAAGGACATATACCATTAATCAGCAAGGCATTCAAATTCAATCCAAAAACTATGATACCTTGTTTGAATGGAATGAAATAAAGGGAGCGGCAGAATATAGACACTTATTCTCCATAAAAACCTCCAGTCTCCAGCTGATTTTGATACCTCAACGTTTTTTCAAATTCGAAAATGAGCGGAACTCGTTCAGACAGCTTGTGAAAGAACATGTGCCCGCCAAAAAAGTAAAGTTGCAATCTTAAAAAGAGGGGTGTCCCCTCTTTTTTTTATTAAATGTCAATTCTCTCTTTGTGTTGAAAATGAATGTTTTTGAATGGCACCAGCTCCAATAAAGCTGATAAACCGACAAGCACCGCACAAACCACAACAATCAGCAGATAATCATGGGTCATGTCATAAAACAAACCGCCCGCATACACACTGAGAGCACCGGCGATCTGATGGATAAAGAAATTGATGCCTAACAGCGAGCCGATTAATCCTGTTTGATAGCTTTCTGAAATAGACGCCGCGGTCAGCGGGATCACGCCTGTGTAACTGAGTCCGAATAACAGGATAAAACCGAAGTACCAAAGTTCGCTGTGATGGATTCCGAGAATGGGAATGAGCAGGCAAATCAGGCTGAGCAGCCGAATGAAAAATAAGATGGATAGCATCACGCTTCTGCTGCCGAGGAGATCTGACAGCCAGCCCGCCAATAATCCGCCAATGATGATAAACGCCCCGAACGCGGCCATCATTCCGTTGACATGAGAGACATGCGCATCCTTCAGCATCGGAACGAGATGAGCATCAATGATCCCCATTGTAAATCCGCATGTAAACACGCCAAAGTACAGGATATGAATGAGGCGGGACTGCTTTATCACGTTCCAAAATCCCCGCCAGTCATAAGATTTTTTTACAGACTGCGCTTGCGCTTGCGGCGGGTGCTTCATCCCGAAGGCGAGGAGCGGCAGCAGAACAGCCGCCATGACGATGCCCAATATCGTATAGGTGTTTTGCCAGCCGGCATGATACGGAGCTGCTGCCCAAATGGGCGAGAGCAGCAGCAGGCCCGCTGAGTTGGCATTGGTCAAAATAGCGAGCGCCAGGCCTTTGTGCGTGTCGAACCAGCGGCTAATGAAATACTGGGTCGTCACGCCGACCGCACAGGAATAGCCGATTCCGCCGAGCACGCCGTAAATGGCAGAAAACACATGAACATTTGGTGAATACGGAAGCACCAAATAGCTTGCGCTGATACAAACAGCTCCAAGCGCCATAATCTTTCTGACGCTGAACCGGTCAATAAAAAAACCGACAAAAAACTGAACGATGCCCGTTGTAATCATAAAAATGCTGACAGAAACCGAGATCAGCGACCTGTCGGCATGGAAGGTATCCGCCATTGGCAGCATAAAAAATTGAAAGGAATTTCTGAATGAGTTCATTCCGATGGCGAAAACAAACGTAAACAGCAATACAAACCATTTCATCATAGAAGACGCGCGCATGTTTCGACCTGCCTTTGTTTGAGTATTGCGACTATTATATCATGTAAAAATTGCCACTCAACAAAAAAGCGGAACAGCCAGCGCTGTCCGCTTTTGATCACGATTGAATAATCGGATGCTGATTCAATATCGCAAAAATCCGTTCTGCCACTTCTTCCGTATGTGACAGCAAAAACATGTGTCCGCCGGCAAATTCATGGAATGTGATGTCTTTCGCCCACTTCTTCCAGCCTTCCGCATCCCGTATACATTTCTCATCATCAAGCCCGTTAAAGACATGAACAGGCGATTGGATCGGGGTCACATCGTGAAGCTCAAATTGTTCAAGAGCCCGGTAATCTGATCGGAAGGAAGGCAGGAAAAAGGACATGACCTCCTTATTTTCAACGAGCTCCGCGGGCATTCCGCCTAATTGAATAATATGATCGAGAAACTGATCATCAGGCAGATGAGACACTTTCTTCCGCTGAATATGCGGCGGCTGTATCGCAGAAATGATAACTGCCTGCGGAATGATACCTTCACGCTCCAGCTTTTGCGCCAGCCTGAAGGTGATCATTCCGCCCATACTGTGTCCGAACAGCACAAACGGCCGATCAGGACGAAGGTTCAATTCTTGCTTGTACAAATCGGTCAGCTCTTCGAGATCCTCAATGGCTGACGTTTGATTCGTGCCGTGTCCCGGCGGCTCGGCAGCGAGCATCTCACACTCCCCCTGCAAAAAAGCATGGAGAGGGCGAAATGATGCCGAGTAGCCGCCGGCAAATGGAAAACAGATGAGCTGCGTTTTTTCCGACGCATCAAAGGATTTGAAGAGTTGGCTCATGGCCGTCTCCTCCTTTCATTACCTCATTTAAGAAACCGTTACGGTTTGTGTATTAAGAAATTCGAGCAAAATCCCGGCATTCCTATCTAGCGTTTCGCCCTGGAGCATTTCAGCGTGTGTTCCGAAGCCTCTTTTCACACGGTAAGCACCTGTTGTTGCCTCTTCCCACGATGCAAGCCATTCCGGCATGTCAAAATCAACGCCAGAAGTCAGCAAATCAATATCCGCTTTCACCTGGCCTGTGCTGATCAGGTTGACGTAGTATGAATAGAAAGCGTGTGTTTTTTGCTTGAGGCCTTGTTTGACGGCTTCGCTGTTGAGCGCTTCATTGTCCCGGTTGACATTCATCAACGCTTCGACATCGGCCTCAACCGTGCGTCCGTCCAGATCGCTGACACCTTGTTTTTTATAGGAATCCACCATGATGATCCGCTGAACAATGCGTCCCTGTTCCTCAAGCTTTTTGGCAGCTTCAAACGCCAGGCTGCAACCCGCCGAATACCCGAACAGTGTCAGCGGCCCTTCCGGCTGAAGCTTCTGAATCAAATCCGCATAGCGGTCAAGCCGGTTTTCCTCCTCAATGAAATCAAAGGCGCACAGCTTGTATGTCGGCAGGCGGCTGGCCAGGTTTTGGTACATGAGGCCATAGCCCAAGACCGGCGGGAATGCGAAAATGATCTGATCCTGATCGGGATTCATCATCGTTACATCCTGCAATCCATCTGAGCCCCCGTTTTTCAGATACGCTGAAATGCCCGCGATCGTCGGCGCTTCAAACAAAAGCTTCACCGGGAGGTCAATCCCGAGCTCTTTCTTGATGCGGGAAGCGGCGGTCATTGCCTTTAAGGAGTGCCCGCCAAGCGCAAAGAAATCGTCATGAATGCCGACCTGCTGTCTGCCGAGAATCTCGGACCAGATTTGTGCGATTGTTTCTTCTGTCTCGTCGCGGGGTCCGATCCATTCTTCCGTTAGCTGATCCTGATCCGGTTTTGGCAGCAGCCGTTTATTGACCTTCCCGTTTGTCGTTAAAGGAAGCTCGTCCATGAAAGTAAAGGTTTGCGGCACCATGTAAGCAGGAAGCTGTTTTTTCAGGTGTGTCTTTATGTCTGCAGCTGAAAGCTGCGTCCGGTTCACGAGGTAGGCGTTGATTGTCGCATCGCCAGACTCATGGCGGTCTGCAACAACGACCGCATCTTTCACACCCGGATATTCCTGCAGCTGCTTTTCGATTTCTTCAAGCTCAATCCGGTGTCCGCGTATTTTGACCTGGTCGTCAATACGGCCGGCGTATTCAATTGTTCCATCCGGCAGCCAGCGTGCTAAATCCCCTGTGCGGTAAAGCGTTTCTCCCGGCTTGAACGGGTTCGTCATAAACTTTTGCTTCGTCAGGTCATGACGGTTTACATACCCTTTTGACACGCCCATTCCGCTGATGCACAGTTCACCGACCGCTCCGAATGGCTGGAGCTGGTTTTTCTCGTTGAGAATATAAACACTGGCATTGCTGATCGGCTTTCCGATCGGCAATGAGGAGATGGAATCGGGTATATCATGCACGACGTGAGCTGTCGCAAACACCGTGCCCTCAGTAGGCCCATAGCAGTTAATCAGCTTGCCCGGCCCCATGACCCGCAGCGCTTTTCTGACGTGAGGCACAGACGCGCGCTCTCCGCCGAATAACACGCAGCGAAGCCCCTTCATCCAATCCTCTCCCGCATCTGTGAGAAGATTAAATAATGCAGTTGTCGCAAACATGACATTGACATTCTCTTGATGAATCAGATCGGTTAGACGTTCTGTATCAAGCAGCGTATGTTCATCTGCGATAATGAGCCGTGCCGCATTCAGTATTGAAGCGTAGAAATCAAAGGTAAATGCGTCAAAGGCGTAATTCGAAACAGATAAGAACGTATCTTTTTCGGAAAATGCCATGTAGTCTACATGCTTGACCAATCCTTGAATATTGGCATGAGTGGTGATATTGCCTTTCGGCTTTCCGGTTGTACCGGACGTGTACATGATATATGCCGGATCGTCGGGTTCAATCGCGACTGCAGGATCGCTTGCCTGTTCTGCAAACCGTGTTTGATCATCGATGAAGAGCGTTGTTCCTGTATACGGCAACTGAGCCGCTTTTTCTTTCATCTCCTGATGTGTCAGCAGACAGGCTGCGGCGCTGTCAGTCAGCATATACGAGATTCGTTCCTCCGGCAGCTTCGGATCAATCGGCAGATAGGCCGCTCCCGCTTTTAATACACCGAGAATGCCGATCACCAGTTCAAGCGAACGCTTCGTGTACAAAGCTACAACGGAGCCTTTGCCTGCGCCCTGCTTTTGCAAACGGTGTGCAAGGCGGTTCGCTTCCTCATCTAATTCGCGATAGGAAAGAGTCTGTCCGGAATACTTGAGCGCCGGTGCATCAGGATTAACGTTCACCGCTTCCTTGAACCATTCCGTCAGAGGCTTTGCCTCATGAGCTTGAGCCGGCGGGTTTAAGCCGGTTAGCAAAAATTCTCTCTCCCTGTCGTCAACGAGGTTGATCGTGCTGACAGGCTGATCCGGATTCTGGATGAGCTGCTGAATCGCTGTGAGAAGCTGAGATTTCAAGCGCAGGATAAACGCCTCATCAAACACATTCTCATTATAGGCAAGCTTAATCAGCATCTCATCCCCTGGGGAAGCCATTAGATTGAGATCATAATTCGACTTCTCAAAAACATGTACATCCTCCATATCAAAGCCGTTTTCACTGTTTTCTTCATTTTTTGCATCCTGAAGCGGATAATTCTCAAAGACAATGATGTGGTCAATCAGTTTCGGCTGATCGGCTTGGCTTTGGATGTCATAGAGCGGCACATATTGATGCGGCTCAGACTGAAGCGATTGCTCCTGCAGCTGCTTGAGCAAACCGTTAAATGTGATATCCTCAGACAGTTTCACCCGTCTTGGGACAACGTTGATAAACAGCCCGACCATATGTTCAACGCCTTTGATTTCCGCGGGACGCCCGGAAACGACTGTCCCGAAGGTCAAATCGCCAGACTGCTGATAGCGGCTGATCAATACGCTCCAGACTGCCTGGAGCGCCGTACTCAAAGTGGTATGCTGCGATTTTGCAAGCTCGGTAAAGGCCTTTGTTTCCGCCTCCGGCAGTGAGAAGAGCAGCTCTTTCGGCTCGTATTCGCCCTTCTGTTTCTTTCTTTGCTCCGCAAACGTTGTCTGTCCTTCAAAATCCTCTAAGTACTCGCGCCAGTAACGCAGTGATGCTTGTTTATCCTGCTTTTCAAGCCACTTGATGTAGTCTTTATACGGTTTGACAAGGGGCAGACTGTACGGCTTTTGTTCGCGCAGGGCATTGTATACTTTAAACAGATCCTGCACGACGATGCCAAAGCACCAACCGTCCAAGATAATGTGGTGGTAGCTCCACACCCATTCAAAGCTTTCTTCAGCTTTTTTGAAAATGGCTGCCCGCATTGGAATATCCCGCGTCAAATCAAAGCCCTTGATCTTATCTTGTTCTTTGTATTCATTGATTTTGGCTGTTTGCTCGCTGCCCGTTAAGTGTGTCAGATCGATTTCTTCTATATGAAACTGCCTTTTTTTCAATACGACTTGGACAGGTCTTTTTACTTTTTCGTGAATGAACACGGTACGAAATACATCGTACCGGTCCATGATCACATTCATGCTTTCTTCAAGGCATTTGATATTCAAGCTGCCTTTTACTTTCATCGTGATTTGTTCAAGGTAAAAGCTCTGGCCGGGATTCAGGATGGTATGAAACATCATCCCTTCCTGCATCGGCGATAGGTAATACATATCTTGAACCTGATCCTTGCTAAATTGACTCATATGCTTCGCTCCCGCCTTCTGTAATTCCCTTGCGTTTTATTTTAAATTCTCCTCAAGCATGTCAAAGATATCGTCCATCTCGTCCATTTCAAGGTCTTCGGCGCTGAAGTCGCTCGGCGTGAATTCCTTGTCCTCTTTTTCCGTACAATGGCGGATCAGCATCAGGAGGTTTTCTTTAAACCGTTCCATTTGCTCCTCGACCGTAGCTCTTTCAAACTCCTTCTCATTGTAGGAGCAGGAAAGCACAAACCGGCCGTTTCTGATCATGCCGCTGAAGCTTAAAGCGTACAGCGCTTCTGATTCCTCGCTTACTTGGCGCCCCATATCGAAAGCGGACGGCTCAAAGAAGTCGGTTTTTACTTCACTGTCGAATTGGCCCAAATAGTTAAAGCTGATTTCTGGCGTGAAGCCCTTTGTATCCGCTGTTTCTGTGACATAACGGAGAATGCCGTAGCCAACACCTTTATCCGGAATGCGGCGCAGGTTTTCTTTGACTGATTTGATCACGGCTGAGGCATCTGCTTCAGACATGTCGAGCACAACAGGATATTGTGCCGTAAACCAGCCGACCGTTCTGGAGATATTCACATTCGGAATGATGCCCTCCCGTCCGTGTCCCTCCAGATTAATGCCGATTTTGGTACCGTCTGTCCATTCTTTCATTGTTAGACCGAGCGCGCTGAGAAGAATATCATTGATTTCAGTTCCATATGGCTGATGAACATCCGTTAAGAGATGTTTGGTGTCTTCTTCCGTTAATTCACAGAGGACAGATGATGTATGTTTGACCATCCGCTGCACTGTTTCATAATCCTTCGGCACAGGAGAAACCTGTTCAGCGTCAATTTGCGCCCAGTATTCAGCCTGCTGTAAAAGATGCGCTGATTGGCTGAATGCCGCCAGTTCTTCCGCCCAATCCTTGAAGGAATTTGTTTTTTGCGGGAAGACAATGTTCCCTTCTTTCTCAGCCTGCATGTAGCCTGAAGCAAAATCTTCAAGCAAAATCCGCCATGACACGCCGTCGACCACGAGATGGTGTACAGCGATGAGCAGGTGGTCGCCAGCTTCCGTACGGTATTGCTCCGCCTTGAGAAGCGGTCCGTTTTGTAGATCGAGACTGCTTTGCAGCCTGTTCGCGAGAATCTTGATCTGGCTTTTCAGCATGTTTTCATCGGAGCCGTACAGATCCACAATTTCGAAGCTGACTTTGCTTTCGCTGATAGGTTTATACGCTTGAAGGATATTTCCGTTTTCCTCGCGATAGACCATACGGAGTGCGTCATGATGCTCGATCAGCGCCTGCAACCCTTTCTCCACACGTTCAGGATCAAAGCCCTTCTTGGCATGAAGCATCACCGATTGGTTCCAGTGGTGCTTGTTTGTGAAGTTCTTTTCAAAGAACCAGCGCTGAATCGGCGTCAGGATGACTTCGCCCTCCACTGGGCCTTGGTCTGCCTGTTTGCCTTCGGCACGCTCCACGTATTGGGTCAGCTCTTCGATCGTCGGGTGCTGGAAGAGGTCTTTCATTTCCAGCTTCCAGCCGTGCTGGTTCAAGCGGCTCGCCATTTGGATTCCTTTGATAGAATCTCCGCCAAGCGAGAAGAAATTGTCGCTGACACCGATCTCCGGAATGCCTAGCACATCCTGCCAGATGCCGGCAAGCAGCTCTTCCATGTCCGTTGCCGGCGCTTTGTATTCTCCGCTTCCCGCTTCGATGTCCGGCTCAGGCAAGGCTTTGCGGTCTACTTTGCCGTTTGCGGTAACCGGAAGCTCGTTCAGCGTCACCCAGAACGCCGGGATCATGTAGTCCGGCAGGGTTTCTTTAAGCGAAGACTTTAATGCTTCTATGTCAGCTGTTTCCGGTGTGACATACGCCGCGATCGCTGTATGGCCGCCTTTATCTTTGACAGCTGTCACCGCCGCATCCTGTACCTCAGAAAGCTGGGCGAGCTGGACTTCGATTTCTGAGAGCTCGATCCGATAGCCGCGGACCTTGACCTGCTGGTCGATCCGGCCGATGTACTCGATGCCGCCGTTCACCCATTTCACCAAGTCGCCGGTGCGGTACATGCGTTCTCCCGGGACAAACGGATCAGCGACAAACCGCTTCGCGGTTTCGTCTTCTCGATTCAGATAGCCGCGCGCCAGGCCGCGTCCCGCCACACAAAGCTCTCCGGCTACGCCTTCCGGCTGCACCTGATTGCCATCGCCGAGAATGTACACTCTCGTATTGGCGATCGCCTGCCCGATGGAAAGCGAGCCTTCCTCCGGATTGATTTCTGTGCTCGTGGCAACGACTGTATTTTCTGTTGGCCCGTAGTTGTTGACGAGCGTGTACGGCTGTTTGACCGCACGCTTCAGCTTGTCTCCTCCAGTCAAGAGGACACGGAGTGATGTGTTCTCAAGCTCCATGAACTGTTCCGCCAGCTGCGTCGGCAGGAAGGTGATCGTCACGCCGTGCGTTTCAAAATAGTCGTTCAGGCGGACGATATCGAGGCGGATCGCTTCATCAATGACGTGAAGCTCGGCGCCGATTGTCCAAGTCGGGAACATCTCCCAAATGGAGGCATCGAATCCAAAGCCCGCGTATTTCGCACTGCGGTCCTCCTCTGTCATGCTGAACGCGTCGTGGTGCCAGAAGCACAGGTTCACAAGCGCATGGTGCTCGACCATGACCCCCTTCGGCTGTCCGGTCGTTCCAGACGTGTAAATCATATACGCGAGGTTCTCCGCGTTTGCATCCGCCTCTGGATTTTCTTCATCGTTTTCATCTAGCGGCAAGCTTAGAATCGTGCGATTCCCGTCGAGAAGAATGACGTCTCCTGAGAAGCTAGCCGGAACTGAAATGCCTTCCTGTTTCAAGAGAAGCTTCGCGCCGCTGTCTTGTAAAATATAGTCAATCCGCTGATCCGGATAATCAGGATCAATCGGCACAAACGCCGCCCCCGCCTTTAAGACGCCGAGCACCGCAGCGGACATTTCAAGCGACGGCTTCGTGAGAACGCCGACGCGCTCATCCGCGCTGATGCCGCAGTCGATCAGAATCCGTGCAAGACG
This sequence comes from Bacillus sp. SN1, assembly GCF_002796895.1. Lineage (NCBI taxonomy): Bacteria > Bacillati > Bacillota > Bacilli > Caryophanales > Bacillaceae > Bacillus > Bacillus sp. SN1. The sequence goes on along the minus strand of NZ_PHIE01000004.1, from coordinate 220,615 downwards.
GTTTGCCTTCGCATTCAGCTCGCCGTACGTCCATGACTGTCCGTTAAATGTGACAGCCGGGCGGTCTTTGTGGCGCTGAGCGGTCTCTTCGAATAACTGATGAACGGTTTTGTCTGTCGGCACAGGCAGCGTTTTGCCCTTCCATGCATCTAGAAGCGTTTGTTTTTCTGTTTCGGTGACAAGTGACAAGCTGGAAAGCGGCTGGTTTGGATTTTCCGCAACAGCCTTTAGTAAACGGAGAACGTATTCGCTCCATTTCTCAGCCGTCTCTCTTGAGAACAGATCAGTCGCATATTCGAGCTGCAGGCCGATGCCGTTTTCATCAGTGAATCCGCCTAATGTCAGATCAAACTTAGACGTTCCCTGATGGGCCTCATAAGGTGAAATACTTAGGTTCTGCAATGTAAGCTGTTCTTTATCAGGATTTTCTGTCGTCACCATTACGTTAAACAATGGATTTCGGCTCATATCCCGAGGAAGATCAAGCTGATTGACCAAGTCCTCAAACGGATATTCCTGATGTTCAAGCGCTGACAGGTTCGTCTGCTTCGCTTTCTCCAGAAGCTCTGCAAAGGTTTGCTGTTCCTCTGCTTCCATTCTTAAGGCAAGCGTATTGACAAACATCCCCGGCATGTCTTGGACATCTGCATTCATCCGGCCGGCAGTGACAGAGCCGATGATGATATCCCGTTGTCCGGAAATTTTGCTTAAAAAGATGTGAAAAACAGCGTGAAGCACCATGTGCAAGGTCGTTCCGGTTTCTCCGAGCAGTTTTTCTACCGCCTTTGCCGTCTCGCTTCCCGTACGGATACGGACCGTGTCCCCTCTAAAGCTTTGCACAGGCGGACGGGCATAATCGAGCGGAAGATCAAGCTCCGGCAGCTCGCCTGAAAGAACCGAGAGCCAGTACGCCTCATGCTCCTTCATCCGTTCCTTTTGCGCAGCTTCATTTTGCCAAACGGCGAAATCCTTATAATGAAGCGCCGGCTCCGAAAGCTGTTCTCCTTTGTAAAGCAGCGCCAATTCTTTTACAAAAATACCTCTTGATACGCCGTCAGCGATGATGTGATGCATATCCAAAAGCAGCAAGTGTTTCTTCGCTTCTATTCGAAGCAAAGCCGCACGAATGAGCGGCGCATTGTTTAGGTCGAATGGCCGGATAAATTCCTTGATCTTTTGTTCCGCTTCATCTTCTTCCGCTTCAAACACATGAAGATCAATCACCGCCTCCTCAATAATGCGCTGAACAGGCTCGCCATTGGCTTCTATAAATGATGTGCGCAATGACTCGTGTCGATTCACAAGCTGATTCAGTGAGTCGCGCAGACGCGAAATATCAAGCTCACCTTCCATCAGAAGGACAGATGGCATGTTGTAGCTGATCGTCTGCCGGTCAAGCTGATTCAGTACATACATCCGTTTCTGCGCGGATGACAATGGGTACATATCCTGTTTGTCAGCCGGTTTGAGCACATGATGGCCGCCTGAAACTGCCGATGCCTCCATATAAGCCGCAAGCTGGCGAACAGTCGGCTTCTCGAACAGCGCTTTAAGCGGTACGGTTTTCTCCAATTCGGCCTGAATGTTGGCGATGAGCATCATTCCTTTTAATGAATGGCCGCCTAAATCGAAGAAATTGTCGTCGATGCCGATCGCTTCTATGCCAAGCGTTTTCTGCCAAATGCGGCATAGGCTCTCTTCAAGCGCTGTTTCCGGTGCGGCTGAGGCCTTGCGTCCGGATTGTGCCTCGTTCGGCTTCGGCAATGCGTTTCTGTCGGTTTTCCCATTTGCCGTCAGCGGAATCGCGTCCACCTGCACAAAGAAAGCAGGAATCATATGAGACGGCAGTGTTTGTGAAAGCTGGTTCCGGAGCGCTGCTTTTTCAATGTCTTGATCCGCCGTATAATACGCGCAAAGCTCTTGAAGTCCGCCCTCGGAAACCGCTAGCACAACCGCTTCATGAATTTCGCTGAGGCTGAGCATAACCGTTTCAATTTCTTTCGGCTCAATGCGGTAGCCGCGGATTTTCACCTGATCATCAGCCCGGCCGATAAATTCAAGCGTACCGTCAGAAAGTCTTCGTACGACATCTCCGGTTTTATACATGAGGCTGCCCGGTGAATATGGATTTTCTACAAATCTCTCGGCTGTCAGCTGAGGCCTGTTGAGATATCCTCTCGCAAGCCCCTGTCCCGTGATATAGAGCTGGCCGCTCGCTCCTTGAGGCACAAGCTGTAACGCCTCATTTAAGACAAGCGCGCCGGCATTCGCAATCGGCTGTCCGATTGTCGGGCGTTTCGCGAATGCGCCCGGTTCAGACAGATCAACCCGTCCGGCGATGGCGCCGATCGTTGCTTCAGTCGGGCCGTAGTGATTGATAAATTCGGTATGCCCATACACCTTGCGGAAGGCGAGAACATCCGCCGGGATGATTTTTTCTCCTCCCAAGACAATCAAGCGCAAAAATTCAAAGTTTGGCTCTTTTGTAAAGCTGGCCGTGTTCACCATCGTATGGAACAGAGACGGTGTCAGTTTGATATATGTGATCCCGTGTTCCTTGATATAACGCCCAATTTCATCCGGTGCCGTATAGGTTTCCTTCGGCACGATGTGGAGCTCGCCCCCTGCCAGAAGAACAGGGAACATGCTCGTATAGCCCAGGTCGAATGCGTAAGACGAAAGCAAAACAGACTTATCGGTTTCCGTCAGGCCCGCCTCATGATTAAACCAAGAAACATAGTTTGTCAGATTGCGATGCTCGATCTGCACCCCCTTCGGCTTCCCGGTCGTACCCGACGTATAAATGACGTATGCAAGATTACGAGATCCGGAAATCGGTGATGGGCGCTCCTTGCTTTCATTTCTCCACGCTGCGTCATCAAGGTTGACGATTGTTCCTTCATATTGCCCAATGGCCGTCATATTTCTTTCGTTCACGACCGCAATTCTCGCTCCGCTGTCCTCTAATGAATAGCGGATTCGTTCTTCAGGCGTATCAGGATCAATCGGAAGGAAAGCCGCACCGGCCTTCATGACACCGAGAATCGATACCATAACCTCAGCTGACCGATCCATGACAATCGCGACGATGTCTTCACTTCCTGCCCCTTGCGCACGAAGATGATGCGCCAGCTGGTTCGCCTGTTCATCAAGCTCGCGATAGGTCAGCAGATTTCCGCCAGATATCACCGCAGGATGATCAGGTGTTTGCTGGGCCTGTTTTTCGAAAAGAGCTGCAAAGGTTGCTTCAGTAATTTGAGTCATATGTCTTTCTTCAAGCAAAGCAGCCGTTTCTGCTGGTGAAAGCAAGTCTACATCAGACAGCCGAACGTTCGGATTAGCCGCGGCCGCTTTGATGATATTGATAAAGTGGCTGCTCCAGCGGCGGATGGTTTCGTCCTTAAACAGAGCGGTCGCATAGTCAAAGCTTAAGCCGATATCCTCTTCACGCTCGACCGCTTCCAAGGAGAGATCGAATTTCGCCACGTGATGAAGCATGGAATACGAAGAAATCTTCAAATCTCCTAATCTCAATGAAGGAATCTCCATGTTCTGCATGTTGAACATCACGCTGAACAGCGGACTTCGGCTTGTGTCCCTTGTAAGCGGAAGTTTTTCAATCAGCTCCTCAAGCGGATAGCTCTGGTGCTCGAATGCTTGAAGGCTGGCTGTTTTGACCTCTTCCAGGAATTGCGCAAAGGTTTTATCTCCCGCAGGAGCCGTTCTTAGTGCCACCGTGTTGACAAACATGCCCGGCACACCTTGCAGATCAGGGTGTGTTCTTCCCGCTGTCGGCGAGCCGACAATGATATCATCCTGTGACGCGTACTTAGAAAGGAGTACATTGAACGCTGCCAGCAAAAACATGTACATTGTCGTATCCGTTTCTGCCAAGAGTGATTTGATTTGAGCCGTGCTTTGCTTATCGAGCCCGAACATTACGCGCTCTCCCGCAAAGCTCCGTTCAGCAGGCCGTTCGAAATCCGCCGGAAGATCAAGAATCGGCAGCTCGCCTTTAAAGGTTTCGAGCCAGTATGCTTCATCTTTTTGATGATCAGCATGTTCTTTGTGCCAAACAGCGTAATCTTTATAGTGAATCTGCGTCAGCTCAAGATCAGCGCCTTGATATATTTTGGCGAGATCACCGATCAGAATGCCTGTTGAACTGCCGTCAGTGATGATATGGTGCATATCAATGAGCAGCAAGTGGCGTTCTTCTTCAAGCTGGACAAGCTTCGAACGGACGAGCGGCGCGCGGTTTAATTCAAACGGCTGAATGAACGCTTTGATCATTTCCTCCGCGTCTTCTTCCCGTCCCTTGGCAGCCTCCAGCTGGAACGATATGTTTTTATGAACGGTTTGTACAACTTCTCCATCGATCATGTCAAACGATGTCCGGAGGATTTCGTGCCGGTTGATTAATTGCTGAATCGCGTTTTCAAGCCGGTCTTTATCTACTTCTCCCTCCAGCAAAAGTACAGCGGGGACGTTGTAGCTTGTGTTTGCTTGTCCAAGCTGATTGAGGATATACATTCTCCGCTGGGCCGGGGATACAGGATAATGCTGCTGATAAGGTGCTTGCTTGATCGGTTCAAACGTCTGCTCCTCCTTGCTTTCGTTCTCTTCCAAATACAGCGCCAGTTCTTGAATGGTCGGCTTTTCAAAAAGCACTTTAATCGGTACTTCCTTATGAAAATGCTCCTGGATTTTCGCCGTCATCATCATCGCTTTCAAAGAATGACCGCCGATCATAAAGAAGTTATCGGTAACGCCTGCTTTGACGCCGAGTATCCCTTCCCAGATCTCCGCTAATTTCTTTTCACTCTCTGTTTCTGGCGCTGCGTACTCCGGCTGCGCGGTTTCTGATTGAGGCGCAGGCAGTTCTTTTTTGTTGATTTTTCCGTTTGGCGTGAGCGGCAGGCTGTCCATCTGAATCAAATGGGCAGGAACCATATAGTCAGGCAAAGATTGAGACAGCGTTTTTCTCAGCCCGCTCACAGACACTTCACGGTCCGCCGTAAAGTATGCGCAAATTTCATTTTCGTCTGCTTTGTTCTTGCGGATGATCACGGCTGCCTCTGTCACATGCTCTGCCATGTTCAGTTTTGTTTCAATTTCGCCAAGCTCAATTCGGAAGCCGCGCACCTTCACTTGATTGTCGATTCTTCCTAAAAACTCGATATTGCCATCCGGCAGCCATCTCGCCAAGTCGCCAGTGCGATAAATCCTTTCACCCGGTCTGAACGGATCTTCGAGAAATTGCTTCTCCGTCAGCTCAGGGAGATTCACATATCCTCGCGCTACACCGATTCCGCCGACGCACAGCTCGCCGGGCGCGCCAATTGGCTGCAGTCGCTGCTGCTCATCCATGATGTAGGCAGTCGAATTTCCGATAGGTTTCCCGATTGGAATAGAGCCGCTATACTCACGGTCGATCAGAAAACTTGTTGAAAACGTCGTGTTTTCAGTCGGGCCGTATCCGTTCCACAATGAAAGCGACGGCGATGCCTGTTTCACTTTGCTGACAATATGCGGCACGAGGGCGTCTCCCCCGATAATTAAATGGCGCAGTGTGCCGAACATGCCGGCATCCTTTGCGGCAAGCTGGTTGAATAAAGGTGATGTCAGCCACATGGCCGTGATTCTCTGTTCGCGCAGGAATGCTGCAAATTGTTTCGCATCAAGCAGTGTCTCTTTTTTGACAGGGTAAAGCGCTGCGCCATTCAGCAGTGCGCCGAATACTTCAAAGGTTCCGGCATCAAAGCTGACAGCTCCCGTTTGCGCCATGCGGTCCTCCTCATGGACAGGAACATACCCGCCATTTTTGACGAGACGAAGAATGCTTTTATGTTCAATCATGACGCCTTTCGGTTTGCCCGTCGAACCAGATGTGTACATAATGTACGCCAAATCAGACGGTGCGGATGGCAGATTGAGATTGTCAGCCGTTTCGCTCTCTTCAAAACCGCTGTCCAGTGTAAGAACCGGCACTTGCAGCTGATGTGCCTGCTCTGTATAAGACTTTCCGGCCAATACCATCCGAATAGAACTGTCCTCCGCCATGAAACGAAGACGATCCTCAGGAAGCGCTGGATCAAGCGGCACATAGGCGGCGCCTGCTTTTAACACAGCCAGCATGCCGACAACGGTTTCTGCCGAGCGGTCGTTCATTATCGCGGCTGTTTCTCCTTTTTGAAGACCTTGTTCGACAAGCTTTCTCGCCAGACGGTTAGCCGCTCTATTCAGCTCACGATACGTCAGCTCGACTCCTTCATATACGACGGCAGTGCTCGCCGGCGTCCGTTGCGCTTGCTCTTCAAACACTTGATGAACAGCCATTCCTTCAGGGAGTTCGGCTATCGTGCGGTTAAAGACCTCGACAATTTGCTGCTGCTCTTCGTCTCCCACAAGCCCGTACTCACGCACAAAAGCGTCCGGCTGATCGACAGCTGCTTCCATCATGCGGGTAAGGTGCTCCGCTGTCCGTTCGATAAAAGCGGAATCAAAGGCAGCTCCGTTATATTTGATTTTGACGGTCCACGTTTTGCCAGGATACACAATCAGGTTGAAATCGAAGCTCGTTTGCTCAAACGCACTTTCTACCTTGATAGAAAATCCGAGGCGGTCTTCCATGCTGCCGTTTTCAAGCTCTTGGTCCAGCGGATAATTTTCAAACGCGACCAGATGGTTCAAGAGATTGCTGTCGAGCGCTGAGCGTTTTTGAATCTCATAGAGCGGCACGTAATCGTAACGCTCCGCCTCTACTGCATGCTGCTGAACAGCTGAGAAAATATCAGCGAAAGCAGCATCTTGATCTACTTTTACCCGCACTGGAATGGTGTTGATAAACAGCCCCGCCATCGTTTCAATCCCGTTGATTTCAGACGGCCGTCCCGATACGACCGTGCCGAAGACAACGTCCTTCGTAAAGTTGTATTTACTGAGAACAATGCCCCAAACAGCCTGAAACAGGTTAGGCCCCGTCACTTGATGGCGGTTTGCGGTTTGCTGAATGCGGGTAACCAGTGTTTCATCCCATGTAAATGAATATTCTTTATTGACGTATTCATCTTTGTTCTCAGGCAGACGGCCCGGGAGCACGCTCGGCTGTTCAAAACCCGCCAAGCGTTCTCTCCAGTAGCTCTCCGCTTCTTCATTGTCCTGTTTTCCAAGCCACTTGATGTAGTCGGAATAAGGCTTGCCCTGACCGTTTGCCGGTGTCCGGCCTGCTCTGAGCGCTTCATAGTTTTGGAACAGGCTTTTCATGAGTACGCCCATGCTCCAGCCGTCCATCATAATATGATGATTGCTCCAGACAAGATACAGCTGTTCTGCATCAAGGCGGAAAACCGCCACCTTGAACAAAATGTCTTTTGCCAGGTTAAAACCTTGGCGCTGCACGTCTTGTTTATAACGCTCGATGTGCTCTTTTTGGCGGTCTCGGTCCGCATGACTGATATCTTCATAGTGCACCTTTGTTTTGCGTTCCGCTAATACAACCTGACGCGGTTTTTGCAGCTGCTGGTGCACAAATACCGTACGGAGAATATCGTATGACCGAATCAGTTCATTGACGCTTTTCTCAAAGATTTCAAGATCAAAAGCACCGTGAATCCCAAGCTCTAATTGTGTGAAGTACGAGGAAGAATGCGGATCAAGCATCGCATGATACAGCATTCCCTCCTGCATCGGTGTCAGTGCGTACACCTTTTGAATCGATTTTTTGCTCATATGCCACCTCTATTAGAAAATTTCCATTAATTTATCCAGCTCATCCAGCGTCAAATCATCATCGCCAAGGTCACTCGGCGTCAGTTCCGTTCCATCTTGAGATAGGCAATGTTCAATGACTCTGACAAGATGGGCTTTAAAGCTGTCGCTGAATGTCTTTATCGTTTTTTCATGAAATTCAAGAGAATGATAGGCCAGTGTCATCGTCAGTTTTCCGTTTTCGATGTATCCGACAACATCGAGCGCGTTCGGTTTTTCTGTTTCCGGGCTTAACGACTGTCCTGACGGCAGCTCTGATCTCGTGAACAAGCCTGCATCCGACATTTCATCGAACTGTCCTAAATAGTTGAAGCTGACATCCGGCTGAATCGAGAACGCCACATCTTCTTTATGTTCCGGCGCCGTCAGATAGCGCAGAATGCCGTATCCGACTCCCTTATTCGGCACATGTCTGATATCTTCTTTCATTTGCTTCAGCTGGTAGCCCAGATCATCCGCATGCTTCATATCGAGCACCATCGGGTACATACTAGTAAACCAGCCGACTGTGCGGGAAATGGTCAGGTCTTCTATGATTTCTTCACGTCCATGCCCCTCTAAATGAACACTTACTTGATCCTGACCTGTCCACTCCTTCATCGCCAATCCGAATGCCGTCAGCAAAATATCATTCATTTCTGTGTGATATGCCTCATGCACCTTTGTGGTAAGCTGTTCTGTCTCTTCAGCAGTCAGCGAAAATTCGATTGTCTTTGTATGTTTCATTCGCTGATCACCAGATTCGCGATCTTTCGGAAGCTTTGCCGCGACAGTCTGTTCTTCAAGCTGTCTCCAATACTCTTTTTCTTTCAAAAAGGCCTTGGAGTTCGCAAAGTCTTGCAATCTCTTCGCATACTCCGCAAATGAATGTGTTTTCTGCGGGAGAACCGGTTCATTGCCTTGCTCAAGCTGTGTATAAACCGCGGCGAAATCCTCCAGTAAAATCCGCCACGACACGCCGTCAACCACTAAATGGTGAATGGCAAGGAGCAAGTGGTCTCCATCTTCTGCTTGGAACAATCCAGCTTTTAACAAGCCGCCTTCCTGCAAGTCGATGCTGCTTTGCAGCCGTTCCGCTTCTCTCTCTATGCGGTCTTCATAATCTTTCGCTTGACCTTCAATCTGAATGATCTCTAATTGAGCTGAAGCAGCATCAAGTCCTCTGTTGTATTGAACGACGTCTTTCGGCTCCTCACGGTAGACCATACGGAGTGCGTCATGGTGCTCGATCAGCACCTGCAATGTTTTCTCCACCCGTTCAGGATCAAAGCCCTTCTCCGCATGAAGCATCACTGATTGGTTCCAGTGGTGCTTGTTCGTGAAGTTCTTTTCAAAGAACCAGCGCTGAATCGGCGTCAGAATGACTTCGCCCTCCACTGGGCCTTGGTCCGCCTGTTTGCCTTCGGCACGTTCCACGTATTGGGTGAGCTCTTCGATCGTCGGGTGCTGGAAGAGGTCTTTCATTTCCAGCTTCCAGCCGTGCTGGTTCAAGCGGCTCGCCATTTGGATTCCTTTGATGGAATCTCCGCCGAGCGAGAAGAAATTGTCGCTGACACCGATCTCCGAAATGCCTAGCACATCCTGCCAGATGCCTGCAAGCAGCTCTTCCATTTCCGTTGTCGGCGCTTTGTATTCTCCGCTTCCCGCTTCGATGTCCGGCTCAGGCAAGGCTTTGCGGTCTACTTTGCCGTTTGCCGTAACCGGAAGCTCGTTCAGCGTCACCCAGAAGGCCGGGATCATGTAGTCCGGCAGGGTTTCTTTCAACGAAGACTTTAACGCTTCTATGTCAGCTGTTTCCGGTGTGACATACGCCGCGATCGCTGTATGGCCGCCTTTATCTTTGACAGCTATCACCGCCGCATCCTGCACCGCAGAAAGCTGGGCGAGCTGGACTTCGATTTCCGAGAGCTCGATCCGATAGCCGCGAACCTTGACCTGCTGGTCGATCCGGCCGATGTATTCGATGCCGCCGTTCACCCACTTCACCAAATCGCCGGTGCGGTACATGCGTTCACCCGACACAAACGGATCAGCGACAAACCGCTTCGCGGTTTCGTCTTCTCGATTCAGATAGCCGCGCGCCAGGCCGCGTCCCGCCACACAAAGCTCTCCGGGTACGCCTTCCGGCTGCACCTGATTGCCCTCGCCGAGAATGTACACTCTCGTATTGGCGATCGCCTGCCCGATGGAAAGCGAGCCTTCCTCCGGATTGATTTCTGTGCTTGTGGCAACGACCGTATTTTCTGTCGGCCCGTAGTTGTTGACGAGCGTGTACGGCTGTTTGACCGCACGCTTCAGCTTGTCTCCTCCGGTCAAGAGGACACGAAGTGACGTGTTTTCAAGGTCCATAAACTGTTCCGCCAGCTGCGTCGGCAGGAAGGTGATCGTCACGCCGTTCGTTTCGAAATAGTCGTTCAGGCGGACGATATCAAGGCGGATTTCTTCATCAATGACGTGAAGCTCGGCGCCGATTGTCCAGGTCGGGAACATCTCCCAAATGGAGGCGTCAAATCCGAAGCCCGCGTACTTCGCACTGCGGTCTTCCTCTGTCATGCTGAACGCGTCGTGGTGCCAGAAGCACAGGTTCACAAGCGCATGGTGCTCGACCATGACCCCCTTCGGCTGTCCGGTCGTTCCAGACGTGTAAATCATGTACGCGAGGTTCTCCGCGTTTGTATCCGCCTCTGGATTTTCTTCATCGTTTTCATCTAGCGGCAGGCTTAGAATCGTGCGATCTCCGTCGAGAAGAATGACGTCTCCTGAGAAGCTATCCGGAACTGAAATGCCTTCCTGTTTCAAGAGAAGCTTCGCGCCGCTGTCTTGTAAAATATAGTCAATCCGCTGATCCGGATAATCAGGATCAATCGGCACAAACGCCGCTCCCGCCTTTAAGACGCCGAGCACCGCAGCGGACATTTCCAGCGACGGCTTCGTGAGAACGCCGACGCGCTCATCCGCGCTGATGCCGCAGTCGATCAGAATCCGGGCAAGACGGTTTGCCTTCGCATTCAGCTCGCCGTACGTCCATGACTGGCCGTTGAATGTGACAGCCGGGCGGTCTTTGTGGCGCTGAGCGGTCTCTTCGAATAGCTGATGAACGGTTTTGTCTGTCGGCACAGGGAGCGTTTTGCCCTTCCATGCATCTAGAAGCGTTTGTTTTTCTGTTTCATTCACAAGTGACAGGCTGGAAAGCGGCTGATTCGGATTGCCTGTGACAGCATCTAGAAGCTGCATCCAGTATTGCTTCCATCGTTCAATCGTTTCCGGTTTAAACAGCGCTGTATTGTATTCGAGTACGAACGTAAGCCCTCCATCGGTTTCGTCAGCTGTCAGTGTAATGTCAAACTTGGCCGTTTTCCGTTCAAACGGATGCGGCTCCAGCTGAATCCCTTTCATCGTTAGATCCTTGATGTTCGCATTTTGCATTGAAAATACTGCATCGAATAACGGATTTCTGCTCGTGTCACGCTGAACCTGTACGTTTCCGATCAAGTCCTCAAGCGGGTAATCCTGCGCATCAAAAGCGCTGAGTGCCGTTTCTTTCACTTCGCTAAGATAGTCAGCAAACGTCTTTTCACCCTTCGGATACGTGCGCAGCGCCAATGTATTGACGAACATTCCGATGACGCGGCTGACGTCCGCTTGAGATCGTCCGGCTACAGGTGAACCGACAATGATATCGTGTTGCCCGCTCAGTTTTGATAAAAACGCACTGTATGAAGCGAGAAGAACCATGTACAGTGTGGAATCCGTTTCTTTTGCAAGTCTGCGCAGGGCATCAACTTTGCCTGCTTCTAATGAAAATGCAATGCGGTCCCCCTCAAATGTTTGAACGGCAGGCCGGCTATAGTCAGTCGGAAGCGTCAGCACCGGCAGCTCTCCTTCCAGCTCCTTCAGCCAATGCTCCTCTTGCTTCTTGTAAAGCTCAGACTGAATGAACTGCTGCTGCCACACAGCATAATCCTTGTATTGAATGCGGAGCGGCTCAAGGGTTTCTCCATCGTACAGCTTTGAAAGCTCCTCAATGAGCACGCCGACAGACGCACCATCAGAAATAATATGATGCATATCGAACAGCAGCACATGCTCAGTGTCTGAATGCTTGATCAGCCCCATTCTGAAGAGCGGAAGCCGATCGATTTTGAAAGGCTTGATAAACTCGGAAACGATCCGCTCTGTCTCTTCTTCTGCGGCTTCGAAATATGCCATCTCACATTCAGCTTCTTCCCAGATTCGCTGCACCGTTTCTCCATCTTTTATTTCAAACGTGGTTCTAAAGGCTTCATGACGCTGCATTAACTGCTTCATGACGCTGTTAAGCCTTTCAACATCAAGCTCACCTGTAAGGCGCAGAACCGCCGGCATGTTATAGCTCGTTTCCGCTCCTTCAAGCTGCTGGAGCACGTACATCCGTTTTTGCGGTGAAGAAACAGGATATGTATCTTGTTTCTTTGCCGGGCTGATGCTGATGACTGTCCCTTTTTCAGCAGAGTCAATCACCTGTGCCAAGCCCTCAACCGTCGGTGACTGGAAGAGATCTTTGAGTGACAGCTCAACGCCCAGTTCCTGATGAACCAAGGCAAGCATCTTCATGCCTGCTAATGAATGTCCGCCGATGTCAAAGAATTGGTCATAAACGCCGACCTGTTCAGCCTGAAGCACATGCGCCCAAATGTCTGCGACTTTTTGTTCCGTTTCATTGCGGGGCGCAACATATGAAACACCTCTTGAGACGTTGGCATCAGGAAGCGGCAGCGCTCTCCGGTCGATTTTTCCGTTCCCGGTCAGCGGCAGCTCGTCCATTTGGATAAACACCGCAGGAACCATATAAGCCGGCAGATCCTTCGCCGCATGCTCTCTCAGCTCATGAGATGAGATTTCTCCCTCTCCGACAAAGTACGCGCAGAGCAGTTTGTCACCCGCGCCTTGATCAACAGCAAGCACAACACTCTCTTGCACGCGGTCGTGGGTTTGCATCTGATGTTCGATTTCTCCAAGCTCGATGCGCTGTCCGCGGATTTTCACCTGGTGGTCGATCCGCCCGATAAATTCGATATCGCCATTCGGCAGCCATCTGGCAAGGTCACCCGTTTTATACATGCGTTCGCCGGATGCAAACGGATGCGGAACGAATTTCTCCTCAGTCAGTTCAGGACGGTTGTAATAGCCTTTCACGAGCCCTTCGCCGCTGACGCATAGCTCCCCGGCGATCCCGGCAGGCTGCACGTGTCCCGCCCGGTCAAGGATGTATACTTCCGTATTGCTGACCGGTTTTCCAATCGGAACAGACAGCGTGTGCTCCTCCAATTCATCAACCGGATGATACGTCGCGAAAACCGTGCTTTCAGACGGCCCGTACATGTGAAGGAGCTTGCCTTTCCCGACAATTTGCAAAGCTTTTCTTACATGCTCAACTGAAGCCCGCTCCCCGCCAAACATAATCTTGCGCAGCGTTGACAAGCACGCCGGATTCAAGTCCACAAGCAGGTGGAACAAAGCGGTTGTAATCATAAGAATGCTGATGTTCTCCCGCTCAATAACGCGAGACAGGCGAGCCATATCCAAAACGGTTTCTTTCGGTATCAGCACAAGCTTGGCACCGTTTAACAAAGAACCGAACATATCAAACATAAACGCGTCAAATACGTAATTGGAAAGTCCGAGAATCGTATCCTGTTCTGTAATGCTGAGATAATTCGTTTCCTTCACCGTGCGCAGAATATTAGCATGTGTCACGATATTTCCCTTCGGTGTTCCTGTCGTTCCGGAAGTATACGTCAGGTTGGCCATCGCCGCAGAATCAAGAGGCAGTGCAAGATTTTGCACATCGTCATGATAGCTTTCTTCCTCATCTGCAAGCACGATAACGCCGCTAAATTCCGCTTCTTCTGCTAAAGCCTTTAATTTTTTCTGAGTGAGAAGCACCTTCGCTCCGCTGTCGCGGAAGAAATGCTGCATCCGCTGAATCGGGTGCTCCGGATCAATCGGAACATAAGCCGAACCTGTCTTTAATACCGCGAGGATCGACACAATCATGTCCATTGACCGCTCGCATAAGACAGCCGCTGTTCTGCCTTCGCCTGCCCCAAAAGAAAGAATGCCGCGCGCTAACCGATTGGCCCGTTCATTCAGCTCACGATAGGTAAGTGATTCGCCTTCATATTGAAGTGCCGGCTGGTCTGGCGTTTTCGCCGCTTGCTCTTCAAACAGCTGAACAATTGTCTTGTCTTTCGGATAAGGTGTTCTTTCCGGGTTGAACTGCTGAATTTGCGAAGCAGCCTCCTCTTCGGAAAGAAGTTTGTACTCAGAAATCTGTTTCTCAGGCTCAGCTGCAGCATCTTCAAGCAAACGCGCAAAATGCGTTAGCAGCCTGTCTGCCGTGCTTTGTTTAAACAGCTTCGTGCTGTAGTCCAAATCAAGCTCAATGCCCTCATCGGTTTCTCTCGCCTGCATCGTCAAATCAAATTTTGCAATCTTGAAGTTAGTCTCATGAACAGACAAAGACAGATCGCCGACAGCCGGAATGCCCTCTGTCGCATTTTGAAGACTGAACATCGTGTCAAACAGCGGATGTCTGCTTACATCACGCGGAATGTTCAAATCTTCAACAAGCCACTCAAACGGATAGTCCTGATGAGAAAAGGCATCCAGCACCTGTGTGCGGACACGCGTGATCAAATCGGTAAACGTCTCATCCTGCTTCACTTCGCTGCGAATCGCGAGCGTATTGACGAACATCCCGACAATGCTCTCTGTATCGGAGTGGTTTCTGCCCGCTGACGGCGTGCCGACAATGATGTCATCCTGCCCTGTATACTTTGACAAAAGCGTATAGTAAGCGGACAGCATCACCATATAAAGCGTGGCGCCGTTTTGTTCAGCCAAACGATTTAAGCGATTCTTCAATCCCTCGTCCAACTTGATTGACACCCGGTCTCCTTCAAAGCTTTGAACAGGCGGTCTCGGGTAATCAGACAGAAGTTGAAGCACCGGAAGCTCGCCCGCAAAGGCTTCCTTCCAATACGCCCGGTCCTTCTGGTACCCTTCAGCAGCCTGTCCGCTTTGCCACACGGCGTAATCCTTATACTGAAGACGAAGCTCAGGAAGCTGTTCGCCTTTATATAACCGTGCTAACTCCTCCAAAATAATGCCGATGGACACACCGTCAGAAATCAAATGGTGCATGTCAAACAGCAGCATATGACGGTTCTCTTCTAACTTCATCAAGCCGATTCTGAACAGCGGCGCTTTCGCCAAATCAAATCTCCGGACGAATGAAGTCATAATTTCCTCATTGGAGCGGCCGCCTCTTTCCATCATCTCGACTTTGAAATCGACACTTTCATGAATGTTCTGTCTCGGCGTGTTGTTTTCAAGAATAAATGACGTTCTCAGAGACTCATGGCGGCGGATTAACCCTTGAAATGCCCGCTCCAGCTTTTGAATCTCTAAAGGCCCTTCCAAAATCGCTGCCGCCGGCATGTTGTATCCGACTCCCGCATCCTCAAACTGGCTGACGATATATGTTCGCTGCTGTGCCAATGAAAGCGGATAATGCTCCTGTTTATCAGCAGGTTCAATTGCTGCAAATGCCCGGCTTTCTCTGTGATCGGCTTCCTCTGCAAGAGCGGCAATTGTCGGATGCTCAAACAAATATTGAAGCGGAATCTCAGCGCCTGTTTCCTTATGAATCCTTGTTAAAAGCGTCATTGCCTTCAATGAATGCCCGCCCGTTTCAAAGAAATTGTCAAAGATCCCCGCTTTTTCAACATTGAGCACATCCTGCCAAATGGCTGCGATTGCTTTTTCCGTCTCATTTCGCGGCGCTGTATAGGCCGTTCCGCTGACCGCCTTCACCTCTAGTGCAAACAGCTTGCGGCGGTCGACTTTGCCGCTTGGCGTGAGCGGAATTTCTGTGATTTCCGTAAAGTAAGCCGGCACCATGTAGTCAGGAAGCTGTCTGGCCGCATGTGCCCGCAGGCTGGCTGGAGCAAATTCGCTTCCAGACTTCTGCACAACATATGCGCTGACCTCGAGATTTCCCTGTTCGTCAGGACGTGCCAAAACAACGGCTTTCGCAACGTCAGACGCCTGCTGAATAACGGCTTCAATTTCCCCGAGCTCAATCCGGTATCCGCGGACTTTGACCTGGTCATCCTCTCTTCCTAAATATTCGATTGTTCCATCTGGAAGCCAACGCACCACGTCTCCGGTCCGGTACATCCGATCGCCTGGTACGAATGGATCTTGTAAAAACTTCTCAGCCGTCAATTCAGGCAGATGTAAATAACCTCGGCCTACACCATCGCCCGCGATATAAAGCTCGCCCGCCACGCCTTCCGGCTGCAGCCGGCCTTTTTGATCCAAAATATATAAGCGGTTGTTCCCCAGCGCTTTCCCGATCGGCACATACGCTGATTGAACAGCATTCTCCGGGATAACCGGATGAACAGATGCGTCCACACATGTTTCGGTCGGCCCGTACACATTGGTCAAACGCGGCGCTATGCCGGCTTCTTTAAACAGCTTCAGCAGCTTGTCCGCAACGACAGACGATAAACCCTCTCCTCCAATCAGCAGGTGCTTCAGCTTTAAGCCTTCAAAATCGCCAGCTGCTATCAGCATTTGCAGATGGGCCGGTGTTCCGTCCGTTGCCTCAATGCAGTGCCTGCGATAATACGCAGCTAGGGCAGATCCGTTCGTCACTGTTTTCTTCGGTACAATATAAAGGGTTTGTCCCAAAAGAAGCGACGCGAAAATCTGCTTCACTGACGCATCGAAGTGGAACGGCGCAAGCAATGCCATCCGCAGTGTTTGACTGCCGCTTTGGTAAATCGTCTGCTGCAAAGACGCAACCAAATGATGAACCTGGCGATGCTCGATCATAACGCCTTTCGGACGTCCGGTTGTTCCCGATGTGTAAATAATGTAGGCAAGGTTCCGTGCGTTTACATCTGCATTCAGGCTTTCGCCAGCACCTTCCCCAATCGCCTGATCAAAATCAATCAATTCAGCATCGGCCGCAGGAGCTTCAATCTGCGATTCAGTCAGGATGAAGTCCGCTCCGCAGTCCTCCAAAATATATTGAATGCGCTCCGCAGGAAAAGCGGGATCAATCGGCACATAGGCTCCGCCGGCTTTTAAAATCCCCATGATAGACGTAATCATCCGTTCAGAGCGTTCAAGCAGAACCGCAACAGGACTGTCAGGGCCAACGCCTTTCTGTTTCAGCACATTGGCGATGCGTGCAGATTGCTCATGTAACGTTCGATAGGACAATGTGCGATCTTCAAATACAACCGCTGGATGATCAGAAAGCAGCTCAGCCTGTTCTTGGAACAGCTCTGGAATCGTCATATCCTTACGATAGCTGACAGATTCACCGCCGGCCCTCACAAGCAGCTTCTCTTTCTCCGCTTCAGGAATCAGCGTTAATTCATCAATGGTATGATCTGGATGCAATAATGCGTTCTCCAGCATCGTAATCATGCGTTCACAAACAATTTTGATTTCTTCACGTGAAAATAAATCAGTGCGGTAATCAAAATCAATGGTGAGTTTCCCAGTATCCCATCGATCCTTTACATGAATCGATACATCATTTAATCCGCTGCCGCTGAAAATCGGTTCAGTCAAAAAGGCAAGATTCTCTTCTTTCTGCCACTGCATCACCTGATATTCAAGAGAAACCGTAAACAGCTTCGTCAGAGAGCTCTTTGTTTCACGCAAATCGTTGATCAGGAGATTATACGGGTACTTTTGGTGACGAAGTGTTTTCATGAGATCCTTCATCCGGTCTTTGACAAAATCTAAGAACGCCTGCCCGCCATCAATGTTCGTCCGCAGCGGAACCGTTGATACAAACATGCCAAGCATCTGCTTCTCTTTCGCATTTGTCCGGTTGCCCATAAAGGTTCCCGTCACGACATCATTCTGGCCGCTGACTCTGTACAAATAGGCGGCGAGCACCGATTGAAACACTGAAAGAACACTGACCTTGTTTTCCTCACAAAACGATAGAAGATGCTGATGTAGCGTTTCAGGCACATCTTTAGAAAACCGCTCAGCCTCTAAACTTCCTCCTGCAGAGACATTCCGTTTCAGGGAAACAAGTTCAGGCAACGTTTCGAATTGCTTGTTCCAAAACGCCTTGTCCTTTTCAAACCTTTTTGATTGAGCATAGTCCTGTTCAGATAAAACATGATCGATAAATGAATGCGAAATGCCCTCTTTTGTTTCTGAGCCGCCGGCTAATTCTAAATAAATGTGCATAATCGCATTTCCGAGAATATTCATGGATATTCCATCAGAAATCACGTGATGAACATTTGCGTAAAACCATACTTCATTTTCCTTTATGGTGAACAAGGAAAAACGGAACAAGTCACAATCGTACAGCGGCAGAGGTTTTTTCGTTTCCTCCCGGCCCCATTGTGAAATAGACTCTATCGCATTCGGATCTCCAGTGGTGTCAGTATGTTTTATATCAACAGGCCGATACTCGCTAATATATTGAACGGGCTCTCCGTTTTCATTGAGACGCAAACGAAGGCGCATGGCGTCATTTCTGCGGATAAACGCTTGAATCGCCTGCTCCACAAGCTTCCAATCAATTTTTTCAGTTGAAACCAGCTTACCAATCCCCGCAAGATTTGAAATACTTGTGTCAGGATAAAATTTTTCTGTATACCAAATTCGTTTTTGTGCATCCGTTAAAGGGTAAAAAGTTATTTCCATATTGTCATACCTCCCCTAATCTTCAATAACCAGTGAACATGTGCAGCATATTTTCCCTTTCTTATCCATATAAGCTTTTAATCCTTATGAACTAACAGCCGAAAAAGCCCAAAGTACTACGTTTAAAAAGCAGTGCATCCAAACAAAAAAACAGATTGCCGCTGTCAAAACAACTGCCATCAATCATCATTGCGGGGTTTAACACAAGCAAATAAAGACCGCAAGATCTCTCATCCAAACACGATACAATTTTGGCTAATTATTCATTGTTTTCAATATTTTTTTACCTTACTACCGTTCACTTTAAATGAAAAAAATGTTTTTATCACCGAAAAATGGGTGAAAAGTTTCATGCGGGATACCGAAAGATTCCAGTTTATTTACTGGGATATTTTTGCGGGATGCCGCAATAATTTCCACTAAACATTATTTACAGAAAAATAAAAATTTTTAAAATGATCCTTTCCGCTTCATCCCATTTATTGTTGAAAGCCATTTACAATCTTTACATCCCATATGTTTACCGCGCAAAAACCGAAAAACAGGCAAAAAAAAAGACACCCTTATTCAAGAGCGCCTTACAATGATTCCTTTATGACATTTTTATCGATGTCAATCAGCTCCATATAGCCTTTCCCCCACTCATACATGGCATCAAGAATAGGCATCAGGCTTTCTCCTTGCGGGGTCAAGGAGTATTCAACCTTCGGCGGGACAACCGGATACACTTCCCTGTGAACAATCATATCCTGCTCAAGCTCTCTCAGCTGATTCACGAGGATCTTCTGCGTAATATCAGGAATCAAAGCTTTTAATTCATTGAACCGTTTCGTGCCTTCTTTTCCTAAATGCCACAAAATGAGCATTTTCCATTTACCGCCGATCACCGCAAGTGTTAATTCCTTCTCACAATTAAACCTTTTGTCGTCCATCCGGCTCAAAAGAAATCCCCCCTTAGTATATTTTTTGTATGTTAGATACGTATCATCACTTACTTACTTTTTTGCAGACTCCTTTTTATTATACTCACTCCTAAAACCAAGCGAAAGAAATCTGATTGCCTCTACTCACAGTATCCTCCAAGTAACTAGTTGACTTCAAAGTGCCTACTTCTCATCAAAAGAGTGAACCTATAGAATGAAAAATAATTCGAAAAAGGGAGTGGATTAACAATGGAATTACAGCTGGCATTAGACCTCGTCAATATCCCGGAAGCCATCGAGCTCGTCAAGGAAGTGGAACAATACATCGACGTGGTTGAGATCGGAACACCGGTTGTCATTAATGAGGGCCTTAGAGCCGTTAAAGAAATAAAAGAAGCATTTCCGCAATTGAAGGTTTTAGCAGACCTGAAAATCATGGATGCCGGCGGATATGAAATCATGAAAGCATCTGAAGCAGGCGCTGACATTATCACCGTTTTAGGGGCTACAGACGATGCAACGATTAAAGGCGCAGTAGAAGAAGCCAAAAAACAGAAGAAGAAAATCTTGGTAGACATGATTAACGTGAAAGATATTGAATCCCGTGCGAAAGAAATTGACGCACTCGGTGTTGACTACATCTGCGTCCACACTGGATATGATCTTCAAGCAGAGGGCAAAAACTCTTTCGAAGAATTAACGACAATCAAAAATACCGTTAAAAACGCAAAAACCGCAATTGCGGGCGGGATCAAACTTGATACACTGCCAGAAGTGGTCAAACAAAATCCTGACCTTGTCATTGTTGGGGGCGGAATTACAAGCGCAGCCGATAAAGCGGAAACAGCTTCAAAAATGAAACAGCTTATTGCCCAAGGATAAATTCATATGAAAACGACTGAATTCGTAACGGAAATTCTAAACGAGTTACACCGTTCAGCGGCTTATATTTCTAATGAAGAAGCTGATCAGCTCGCCGATCACATTCTTTCGTCCCATCAAATTTTCACTGCAGGGGCGGGGCGGTCTGGCCTGATGGCAAAATCCTTCGCGATGAGATTGATGCACATGGGCTTCAACGCTCATATCGCCGGTGAGATTCTCACTCCGCCGCTCCGCGAGGGAGATCTCGTCATTATCGGCTCAGGATCAGGCGAGACAAAGAGCTTAATCCATACAGCAGCAAAAGCAAAAAGCTTATACGGGATCGTTGCCGCTTTAACCATCAATCCGGAATCAAGCATCGGAAAACAAGCGGATCTCATCGTCAAAATGCCCGGGTCCCCTAAAGACCGGTCAAACGGAAGCTATAAAACCATTCAGCCAATGGGTTCCTTATTTGAGCAAACTTTGCTTCTATTCTATGATGCAGTGATTTTAAAACTCATGGAGAAAAAAGGACTCGATTCTGAAACCATGTTCACCCACCACGCAAACCTTGAATAGCGTCACACAACCGGCCTGTAGATCAGGCCGGTTTTATTATTTTCTAAATAAAGCTTTAAACCTAAAAACCCGATAAGTAATATGACCTACAAATCACAAAAAGGAGGAATTATGTTGATAAAACAACTAAAGCTTAAGCTAGGAACAAAAATTCTCTGCATGGTTTTCGTGATTATTCTTTTGTTTTCGGTATCAGTCGGTACTGTAATGCTTAAGGAAATTACAAAAAGCATGAAACAAATGGCGACTGAAAAAGCGAAAGGCGATCTCGCTTTAAGCAGCGCTTATATTGATGATGTCATTTCAGGGGACTGGCAGGTAAAAAACAATAAGCTGTATAAAGGTAAGATCCAAATCAACGGAAATGAAGATATTGTTGATCTGCTTGGTGAAAAAACAGGTGATACGGTTACCATTTTCCAAGGAGATACTCGTGTTGCAACCAATGTCATGAAGAGCGGCGAAAGAGCTGTCGGCACTCAGGCTTCTTCTGAAGTTATTGACGCTGTTTTAAAGAGCGGAAAACGATTCTACGGACAAGCAGACGTGGCAGGCTCCTCTTATCAGACGGCATACATGCCTTTAAAAGATCAAAACGGGGACATCATCGGCATGCTGTATACCGGAGCCAATCAAAGCATTTTAGCATCGCTTACCAAGTCACTCTTCACTCAATTCGCTATCGTTCTTGCTATCGTCATTATTGTATCAGTCATCCTTGTCCTGCTTTTCACCAGAAGAATCAATAAGCGGCTCAACGCTTTAAAATATGCCTTTGAAAGTGCTGGAAACGGAGATATGACAATAGAGGTATCAGACAAATCCGGTGACGAGCTATCAGAACTCAGCGTCTATTACAATAAGATGAGAATGAAACTGAACAATACCATTCAAACCGTGCAGCAATCAGCCCTTCAGCTTGCGTCAGCCTCCCAGCAGCTCTCAGCCGGAGCAGAGGAAACAAATCAAGCTTCAGAAAAGATCACAGAAGCTGTACAGCACATTGCAAATGGAGCCCAGCATCAGATCACCCGAATCGAAAACAGTGAAAGCTCGCTGAAACAAGCTTCAGCAGACATACGAGATATTTCTTCAAATACTGCTGCTATTGCTGACAAAGGACAGCTTGCGCAATCAAAAGCCGACATCGGGCAAAAGGAAATTGCAGATGTACAGGCACAAATGGATGCGATAAACCATTCGATTCAGAAAAGCGGAGAAATCATACAGCAGCTGGACGGCCGCTCTAAACAAATTGAACAAATTTTATCCGTCATCACCCAAATTGCAGATCAGACAAACCTGCTTGCGCTGAATGCAGCGATTGAAGCTGCCAGAGCCGGTGAACATGGCAAAGGCTTTGCTGTTGTTGCCGATGAAGTACGTAAATTAGCGGAAGAGTCTCAACAGTCTGCAGGACAGATTTCAACATTAATTACAGAGATACAAAAAGATATGAACCAATCTGCAAGGTCAGTTGAGCATGTAAAAACAGAGGCTGCCGAAGGTGTCACCATGATCCAGCGCACAAAAGATGCATTTAAGGAAATTGCAGCCGCAACAGGTGAAATCAGTGCCGAGATCAGTGATTTATCAGCATCTGTATCAAACATTTCAGCCAGTGCGCATCAAATAAACGATTCCTTTGCAGCCAATACGGCTGACATTAAAGAATCTACAGAAAATACCCGGCAGGCCGCTGCATTAACAGAAGAGCAATTTGCTGCGATGGAAGAGATTACTGCAGCTTCTGAAACGCTATCTCAATTAGCTGAGGAGCTTACCGGTATCATAAGCCAATTTAAAATGATTGATCAACCTGAAAACGGCCGATGACTTACTATCATTATTGTAAATTGGCAACGGTATTTTACTGAAAACAAATATTTCGACCAGCTAAAATTACGATTTCTGCAATAAACTGAGTGTAAAACATAAAATTTTAACCTTTACACTAAACGCTTTCTGGATTACTCTTGGATCAGTTTTTAAAGTTGCTAATTGCGGGAGGTGAACATCACGATGGACATCATAAAAACGATACTTCTCGTCATCGTCGTCATAGCAGCTGCAGCTGTCAGCCTGATAAAGGGAGACTTTTTCTCAGCTGATCAAAAAACGTCTCAAACGAAAGAATATGACGAAACAATCGCCTTCCCTTCTGACCGTTATCCCGAAACGGCAAAACATATAAAGGATGCGATAAATGAGGGGCACTCAGATGTGTGTACCATCGACAGGGACGGAGCTGAGGAACGCCGTGAGCAATCATTAAAAGACGTACCGCCTAAAACGGGGTATGACAGAGATGAATGGCCAATGGCCATGTGCAAAGAAGGCGGTGAGGGAGCTTCTATAGAATATATTTCTCCCGCTGACAACCGCGGTGCAGGCTCTTGGGTCGGGCATCAGCTTACCGATTACCCTGACGGCACAAAGGTTTTATTCACGATTCAGTAAACAGTTAAAAGAGGAGGAACAGCACATTGATCAAGTCATGGAAGCCGCAAGAACTGTCGATTTCATATCATCAATTTACTGTATTTCAAAAGGATTCCGCACCTCCTGTCATGGATTGGACTGACGAAGCGATTGAAAAAGGATATGCTGCGGCGGACGGAGCAATTTCCTTTGAGGCTCAGAGAAATACAAAGGCATTTATTCTTTTGCGCTTTAACAGTTCAGAAACTGTAAACTCCTACGAAAAAAAAGTGACTGTTCCTTTTCATGTCACAGAAAACGGAATTGAGATTGAAAGCATTATATCTAAAAGGCTGTCCTTTGATCTTCCTAAAGGGGACTATCAATTGACATGCTGGACTGTGCCGGCTGAGAAGTCAGATCTGCACGCCGACACTTATATTATTGATGCTG
Organism: Bacillus sp. SN1; assembly: GCF_002796895.1. Lineage (NCBI taxonomy): Bacteria > Bacillati > Bacillota > Bacilli > Caryophanales > Bacillaceae > Bacillus > Bacillus sp. SN1. The sequence continues at coordinate 196,865 of NZ_PHIE01000004.1, read as the reverse complement.
TTTCTGTGTAATGAAAAAGCCCTGAGAGAGTGACTCTCAGGGACTCTTTATAAACTTTCTCCATTCGTCTTGATTACATCCTGATACCAATAAAAGCTTTTTTTCTTCAAACGTTTTAAATCATGTGTATTTTCTTCATCGCGATTGACATATACAAATCCGTATCTTTTTTGGTAGCCATTCAGCCAGCTTAACAGATCAGTAAACGACCAGCTGCAATAGCCTATCAAATCTACACCGTCGCTGATGGCTTGTCTGCATTGCTCAAGATGCGAACGCAAATAATCAATTCGATAATCATCCTGTACAGTGCCGTCTTCAACCTTATCAAACTCACCCAAACCGTTTTCTGTGATAAACACTGGAAGCTGATAGCGGCTTGTAATTCGTCGAAGGCCGATACGCAATCCAATTGGGTCAATTGTCCAATCCCAGTTGCTCGTTGTCAGATGCGGATTTTTTTTCGTTTTAAATACTCCGGGTATCCCTGTTTCCTGGTTGGTCCCCTTTTGGCCTGTTGTATTCATTTTTCCTTCTGACACACCATCAAGCGGATTTCGTTCGTAGGTGATGGTCTGATAATAATTGACACCTACAAAATCAGGCTTCCCTTTGGCAAGCAGGTCCATATCTCCCGCTTCGATTGTCGGCGCCCAGCCCTGTTTTTCTAAATAGCGGAAAGGAATTTGCGGGTAGGTTCCCCAGCAATACATGTCAAGCCACCAATTGTTCATAAACTCTTCAGCATTTTCAAAAGCCAGTATGTCTTCTGGATGGCTAGATAAAGGATATGCCGGAGAATAAGCAAAGCTTGGACCTATTTTGCCTTCAGGCACATATTCCCTAAAAGATTCAATGGCCTTCGCATTAGTCAGGAACGCTATATGGTTTGCTTCATAAAATCGTTTTCTGTCTTTCACTCCAGGCGGATGCATGGCTGTAATAAATCCGTGATTAAAATTGTAGTTTTGTTCGTTTAATGTAACCCAATATTTTACTCTGTATCCAAAACGTTTATAAAGAGTAATACAATAGTTATTAAAATCCTCGATGATATTTCTTGATTCAAAGCCGCCATACTCGTCCATAAGCGCCTGAGGCAAATCCCAGTGATATAAAGTCAGAACAGGCTCGATGTTATGAGAAAGCAATTCATCAATCAGGTTATCGTAAAACGCAAGGCCTGCTTCATTGACCTCCCCTTTTCCTTTTGGAAAAATCCGCGGCCAGCTGACGGAAAATCGATACGCTTTTAAGCCCATTTCAGCCATTAAAGCGACATCTTCTTTATAACGGTGATAATGGTCAACCGCAATATCGCCATTAGTTCCTTTGAACGTTTTGCCCGGTATTTTCGTAAACACGTCCCATACAGAAGGGCCTTTGCCATCTTCGTTCCAAGCGCCTTCAATCTGGTACGCTGCCGAAGCAGAGCCCCACAAAAAATGTTTCGGAAAAGATTCTGGATGCTGGTGGATCATAGTGTTTATCACTCCTGAACTATTGATAAACCTATCATAGGCTATGAAACGCGTTTCAGATCAACTCGATATTAGTCGCGGAACAGCTCAGCCAATATTTTCATTTACAAAAAACTCAAAAGCACCCAATTTCCATTGGATGCTTACCGTCTTAATGCCTTTTTTCAAATTTATGCGCATGAGGATGGGGCTTTGGAACAAAGCCGTTTTGTTTCATCATTTCAAAGTGTTTGTCCATGTGATTTTTGATGTGTTCTCCTCTTGCTTTAGGCAGGACGCCGTATTGCACATACTTTGAGATCACGTCTTTGCGCTTTTTTAGTATGTCTGCTTCCAGCTGTTCAATTTCTTTCTTTTGCTGATCTGTCAGTGAAACATTTGCGGGAGGCTGCTGCTGTTTTTCAGCGGCTTCAGCTGTGCCGGTCAGAGAAATGACAGCCGCGGCTATGAACATTGTGATGATATTGATTTTTATTCGTTTCATCCAATTTATTCCTCCAATCCTATTTTTCATATGTTTTGCTGCATTGCATTTTTTATGCATACAAAATAAAAAGAGCGATCTTTCTGATCTGTTCGTCATTTTCAAGTTCTTCTTCACCCGGTGACGCGTAAGTGACATACGTTCCCGCGATTAAATCATGCAGTGTTCGTTTGTCTTCTCGCACGCCGATCAGAATCAGGCTGGCGATCAAGCCGAGTCCGAAGGTGATGCCGTAACCAGGCCGGCAACAATAACCCGCAACAACATCGTTAACAGGCTGACCTGTGATCAATTTTTTTTTACGATTCTGATTCCGCGGATTCTTTTTCCGATAAGGTAGCCGTTCCAAAACACCGGCAGCAAAATAGAGTACAGCAGAACAATCAAACTAATGAACATGCTGTCATTCGGGTCTTTTCCTGTAATTAGCCAATAGATCAGCAAAAGAGGCACCGAGACAATAATGTAATCCAGCAATGAAGCTCCCAGTCTGATCCAGAATCCGGCTGGTTTGTAAATATTCATTTGACTCCCCCATTATGTTTTCAATATAGCTTTGATGGTTTCCATTTTCTTTCTTATCGAATATATCATATGCCTTAGGGACATCAGCAAGACTTAAATTATGCAGAAGATCAACTACATGCTTCTTCACCATTTTATACAGCATTGGCTAATTTCGGGGCCTGCTACATCCATCCCTTTCACTTGCTCTTTCCCTTGGTGTGTCAGTGCTTACATCCCTGGACAACTCCTTTTATCACTCCTTCCCTTCATAGCAGCTTTTAAACCGCCACACGCTTTTGTACACACAATTCGAACTTTTTGAAAACGTCATCAACATATTGCAACCCCTTATGTTCAATGCTATCTTTTTAGTTGATTAACAGATTGGGGGAAACAAAGGTGAAATCATTCATGCAATCCAAAGCCGTTATATTCAGTTTTACAATGGCTTTCTTTCTTATATTGGCAGCCTGTTCCGGCAAAAATGAAGCCGATTCCAAGGATACAGGCTGGGAACAGATCAAAGACAAAGGGAAAATCGTTGTCGCTACATCCGGCACGCTTTATCCTACTTCTTACCACGATACCGATTCTGGTTCCGATAAGCTGACAGGCTACGAGGTTGAAGTCGTTCGTGAAGCGGCAAAACGCCTGGGGTTGAAGGTTGAGTTCAAGGAGATGGGTATTGACGGGATGCTGACAGCGGTGAACAGCGGCCAGGTTGACGCAGCCGCAAATGACATCGATGTGACAAAGGACCGCGAGAAGAAGTTCGCATTTTCCACTCCATATAAATATTCATACGGCACAGCAATCGTCCGAAAAGACGATTTATCAGGGATTAAAACGCTTAAAGATTTAAAAGGGAAGAAAGCGGCTGGCGCGGCAACGACAGTTTACATGGATGTTGCGAGAAAATACGGCGCCAAAGAAGTGATTTATGATAATGCGACCAACGAACAGTATTTAAAAGATGTCGCCAACGGACGCACTGATGTCATTTTAAACGACTATTACCTGCAGACACTTGCGCTCGCAGCATTCCCGGATCTCAACATTACGATCCACCCTGACATCAAGTACATGCCGAACAAACAGGCACTTGTCATGAAAAAAAGCAATGCAGCACTTCAGAAAAAGATGAACGAAACACTGAAAGAAATGAGCAAGGATGGCACTTTGACTAAGCTGTCGAAACAATTCTTCAATAAAGCAGATGTATCAAAGAAACTGGATGTCGACGTTCAGGACGTTGATTTGTAATCGGACGCCATGATAAATAGCATTCAGTGGGAATATATTTTCAACACAAAGCTGGCAATTGAATCGTTTCCTTATGTCATAAGAGGCATTGGGTATACGCTGCTCATCTCTTTTGTGAGCATGTTTGCGGGAACGGTGATCGGCCTGTTCATATCACTCGCCAGAATGTCTCAGCTTGCCTTGTTAAGATGGCCGGCGAAGCTCTATATTTCATTTATGCGGGGCGTTCCGATTTTGGTGATCTTGTTTATCCTTTATTTCGGATTTCCTTACATCGGCATTGAATTTTCCGCCGTCACGGCCGCTTTAATCGGCTTTAGCCTTAACAGCGCCGCCTACATTGCGGAAATTAACCGTTCAGCCATTTCATCCGTTGAAAAAGGACAGTGGGAAGCCGCATCCTCGCTCGGCCTTTCCTATTGGCAGACGATGAGGGGCATCATTTTGCCGCAGTCGATCCGTATTGCGCTGCCTCCGCTTGCCAATGTATTGCTCGACTTAATCAAAGCGTCCTCTCTCGCTGCGATGATTACAGTGCCGGAATTGCTCCAGCATGCGAAAATCATCGGAGGCAGAGAGTTTGATTACATGACCATGTATATTCTGACCGCTCTCATTTATTGGGCCATTTGCTCAATTGCCGCGGCTTTTCAGAATATCCTTGAGAAAAAATACGCTCATTATGTTTAAACAAACGTTTCATTAAAAAAAGCCGCTCCGCAGGAGACGGCTTTTTTTCTATTGATTCAGCTTCCATTTAAACGGGTCCTCAAACAGCGACCAGTCGGAATCAAATTCATACTCAGTCAGCAGGCATTGATCAAGCTCTTTCGTGATTGCGTCTTCATCCAAGTCTGTTCCGATAAACACCAGCTGTGTCAGGCGGTCGCCGAATTCTGGATCCCAGTCCTCCAAAATTTCCGGTTCCTGCTGTTTGACTTGCTCCTGCTCAAGCTTAGGCAGCGCCGCCACCCAATAGGATACAGGCTCAATCGTAACCGACGGCCCGGCTTGCGACATCAGCAAAGCGAGGTTGTTATGAGATGCGCACCAGACGATTCCTTTTGCGCGAACCACGTTCTTTGGCATTTGATCCATCCAGCGATAAAACCGTGTAGAATGAAACGGCAAACGTCTCTTATACACAAATGAAGAGATGCCGTATTCTTCTGTTTCCGGGGTGTGTTCCGCATGGCCTGCGGTCAGTTCTTGAATCCAGCCGGCAGATCCACTCGCTTCCTCGAAGTTAAATAACCCTGTATGTAAAATCTCCTGGGGTTTTACATTTCCTTTGACCGAACGAATGAATTTGGCCCTTGGCTGCAGTGTGCGAAGCACTTTTTCAAGCTGTTCGAGCTCTTGCTCGCTGACCAAATCACATTTATTTAAGATCAGAACATCGCAAAACTCGATTTGATCGATCAAGAGGTCGGCAATTTCTCTTTCATCCCCTTCCCCCAGTGCTTCTTTGCGGTCCAGAAGGCTATCGCCTGACTGATAATCATGCCAAAAACGGTTGGCATCAACCACTGTCACCATCGTATCCAACTGACAGAATTTTGTAAGGTCGATTCCCATCTCTTCATCGATATAAGAAAAAGTCTGGGCCACCGGAATCGGTTCGCTGATTCCCGTTGATTCGATTACGATATAATCAAACCGTCCTTCTTTTGCCAGCTTCTCGACTTCAATTAATAAATCTTCACGAAGCGTACAGCAAATACAGCCGTTTGACATTTCCACAAGCTTTTCATCTGTTCTGGAAAGGCCTCCTTCCTGCTTAACCAAGCCCGCGTCAATGTTCACCTCGCTCATATCGTTGACGATGACTGCTATTTTTAAGCCTTCGCGATTTTGCAAAATGCTGTTCAGCAATGTTGTTTTTCCCGCTCCAAGATAACCGCTCAGTACGGTAACCGGAATTTTTTTCATGGTAATGTCCTCCTTATAAAATAGAATGATTACGATTTAAATTGTATGCCTCGCCGTATGTGCAATGGTGTAAGCAGCTTTTCGCGCTCCAGAAATATTTCTCGCTGTCGGCCCGATTTCTAATTCAGCAAAGGCTCCCATTACGTATAATCCTTTTCCCCATTGCAAATCCTGGCCGACAATCGGAAAACCGCAGCCTGCATAAGGCAGTTGCTCGGCTTGCGCTGCTCTCTGTACCCACTCGAACCGGCTGATGTCAGAGGTAAAACCTGTTGCCAGTGCGATACGCTCATATTCGTATGGCGATTCGCTGTTCTTACCGTGTATCTGTATCTTGCCGTCAACTGTTTTTTGGCAAGAATCAATGCCATCCTGAATAACTTTTACTCTGCCCTCTTCCCTATAGACAGCAAGCGTTCTTGAAATGTCCTTTGGAAAAGAGCCGCGATGTCTCGCGCTTGTGATCCATTGCCTTCTCTTTTGATAGTCTGACGTTTTACTGAATGCTTTCATATATTTCGGGCCAAGCCAGCCCGGATCACTATCAAAGTCATAGATTCGGAACGGATGCCTCACTAGCATCGTGACATCATGGCCGTCATCTGCGAGTTTTATGGCGTAATGAGCCGCCGTTATCCCCCCGCCTACAACTGCCATTTGCACACTTTCATTCCTTACATCGTCCACATCTCTATCAAACACATGATAAATGCCGTCATTCTGAAATGGTTTTGCCCACTCCGGCCATGAAGGCTGATGAGAAAAACTCATGGCTAAAACCACTCGTTCACCCGTAATTGTTCCGGCGGCATCTGTCTCCGCTTCCCACAACCCGTTTGTCCTTCTCAAATCTGTCACTGTGCCTGTTTTCCATGCTTGCTCAATATGTATCTCATCCAGCACAGCCTCGCAGTGCTGATTGAAGAGCGACAGCGAGGGTCTCTTATACCTTCCAAAGAACACTTCCGGCCATTGGCTTTTATCCGCATACATTTGCAGACTGAACGGCTCTGTGTCCACGTGATGAACCGATGGAGAGCGCAAGTATTTCATCTGAATGCGGCCAGTGTTTCGTTTCCAGCATTCAAGAGGCCGTTCATGGGGATCAATGACAGCAAGATCCTTAATCGATGCCTTTCTGCTTTTCACCAGATGCACAGCCAAGGTTGTGCCTTGGATGCCGCCGCCAATGATCAGCCATTTATACATGGGAGAATCTCCTCTCTACAAAACGTAATTGTTACGATTTAAATCGTATGTTCTTTTTTCCTTTTTGTCAACCGCTTTTTAGTTCAGCTGATCACAACTTTTGTATGTTCAGGGATGTTTTCATATATCCATTTTGCATCTGGTATGGTCAGCCTGATACATCCGTGAGATGCCTTCCCCCCAAGTTTTTGTGCCTCTTTTTCGATGACTTTTTTATCCTTTGTCATCGGCACACTGTGAAATAGAAATTCGCCATGGTTTTTCCATGAAACCCAGTATTCCGCTCCTTCCTGATATCCTTCGGAGAAAAACCATTCTCCCCGTTCAGGCTCTATATAAAAGGTGCCCTTTGGCGTAGCGTCGTCCTTTGTTTGATCAAGTCCTGACGAGACGATCATTGTATAGATGGTTTTGCTTCCTTCTTTGATGTAAGCCTTCTGTTCCTTCACGTCCACATCAATCCAGACATGCTTCTCCTTAATATCCGGGTATTCACCGCCTGAAGGCTTTGTCCAATCAATGCTTGTTTTTTCTGGTTTTCGGGCGGCCGTTATGTGCTCGTCCGTTTTCTTCGTATTTGAACTTGCGTGTTCTTCCGTATGATAAGAACACGCTGACAGCAGGCTGGCCGGCACAAGAACTGCAACAATTAATAATGAGCGTTTCATATTCTATCCACCTGTTTCGAAAATCGCAGCTTCGCGCAGGCATCGTGGAGATGAATCGATTCTTCATTGCGGCATTCAATCTCAAAGGCTGACACCCATTCAAGCTCATACAAATCCGCGGCAATCAGCCGGGCGAGATCCTCAACAAATCTCGGGTTTTCATATGCCGTTTCCGTCACGGCTTTTTCATCAGGGCGCTTCAGCACCGGATGCAGTTTCGCAGAGGCATTTGATTCTGCGGCGTGAAGCAAATCGGCTTTAAAATCGCTTGGCAGCGATGCGGCCGGATGAATATCAGCCCAAATGCTGACCGTTCCCCTCTGATTATGGGCACTGTATTCACTGATTTCCTTGGAGCAAGGGCACAGAGTCGTTACTTTCGCTGAAATGCCTGCACGCTGTTCAAACGGCTGATCTTCGCGATAGGTGACAGACATCAATATGTCAGCATGCATCAGACCCGCTTTCTCAAGCTTCGGGCTTTTCCGTTCGAAAAACCATGGAAACCGCACTTCGACTGAAGCAGAGGACTGGCCCATGTTTTCCGCAAGCTCTTTCGTAAATTGCTGAAGTGAGGAAAATGAGAGAATCCAGCCGTTTTGATGATAGACTTGCAGAAGCTCTGTTAACCGGCTCATGTTAATCCCCTTCTGATTTCTCCGCAAATCACAAGTCATTGTAAATTTTGCAGCCGTTGTTTGCTCAGCAGGTGTCATAGCAGAAGTGATTGTGACCGGATGGGATACATTAGCGACACCTACATGCTGAATGTCAAAAAAATAATCCTTCCTGATATTTTGCAGATCCTTCATTTTCTCTTTTTCTACAGGTTTCTCGCCTTTTATCGGACTGACCGACCCAAAGTATTGAAGACGTTCCGGTTTTCCCGGGAGCGGCGTGTGTTGATTCAATCAGAAAACTCCTCTCATTAACAAATCGTAATAATTACTATTTATTTTGATCGCTTCACCGATTAAAATCAAGAGAAAATAAAAAAGACACGCACAAATGCGTGTCCGTCAAAACCTAAGCATCAGCGGGGCTGCTTTCCGTGCTCCAGCTTTTTCTCCAGTAATAGCCTGCGGCAAGCACGAGCGCAAACGCCAGCAGCGCGATACAGGAAAACGTGATAAAACCGATAGCATATGTGCCTGTCATCTGTTTTAGCGATCCTAAGATGTTCGGCAGGAAAAATCCTCCTATGCCGCCAGCCGCGCCGACGATTCCCGTCACCATGCCGATTTCTTTGCGGAAGCGCTGCGGTACGAGCTGAAATACGGCTCCGTTCCCCATTCCGAGCCCCATCATTCCGACAAACAAAAGAACGATGACCATTGAAAGAGACGGCAGGCTGCTGACTCCGGCCATACACAGGGCCACGATGACAAACAATACAGAAAGAACTTTCGTGCCGCCGACACGATCCGAAATCCAGCCCCCGACAGGCCGGAAAAAGCTCCCCGCCGCCACACATAATGTAACGAAATCACCAGCGTGAATTTTTGATAGCTGGTATTGATCGACAAAGAAAATAGATAAAAAGCTTGATAGCCCGACAAATCCTCCGAATGTGACACTGTACAGCAGGCAGAAAAACCATGTTTCCTTTTGTCTGAACACAAGGAGATAGTTTTTGAGCGGCTGCGGCGCCGGCTGTGCAGGTGAATCCTTTGCCATGGATACAAAAAGAACAAAGACGATCAATAAAGGAATAAGCGCAATTCCCATGACAATATGCCAGCCGAACTGCTCTGCAAGACGCGGGCCAAACAGGGTTGCAAACAAGGTGCCGCTGTTCCCCGCGCCGGCGATCCCCATCGCAAGCCCCTGCAGATGTGGCGGATACCAACGGCTTGCCATAGGCAGCGCAACGGCAAAGCTTGCCCCCGCCACGCCAAGCAGAATTCCGATGGCATACAGCTCGGGCAGCGACCGGCCGCCAAATGTCCCCCAAAACAGCGGAATCATTGTCACCAGCATCCCGATCACCGCCGTTTTTTTCGGTCCAATTCTGTCCGTTAATATTCCTAAAATGATACGAAACACAGATCCTGATAAAATCGGCACAGCCACGATAAGCCCTTTCTCAAAAGGAGACAGGCCAAAATCCTGAGAAATATAAACACCCAGCGCCCCAAGCATAACCCATATCATAAAACTCACATCAAAGTATAAAAAGGAACAGAGCAAAGTGAGTGGATGACCGCTAGTTTTCAGTTCCGACAGCTTCATAAGTTTCCCCTTTCTTGACCCTTAATTATTTTAAATTTTCTGAATTAAGAATATATGACCATTTTTTTCTGGAAAAGACATGTGTAAGTTTTTGTGACACGTTTAATGCGTTAACAATGCGTTGTGACATAATTTTTAATAGGAGAATCAAAGGAGGTCTGGCACATGAAGAAACAAAGATTGGTGTTAGCAGGGAACGGAATGGCCGGAATCCGCTGTATTGAAGAAGTATTAAAGCTAAATCGCCAAATGTTCGAGATTGTCATTTTCGGAAGCGAACCGCATCCCAACTATAATCGCATTCTCTTATCCTCTGTATTGCAGGGTGAGGCGTCACTCAATGATATTACATTAAACAGCCAGGATTGGTACGCCAAGCATGGGATTATCCTTTACACAGGCGAAACGGTTGTCCAAATTGATACAGATCAGCAGCTGGTCATCACGGATCGGAAGCGCACGCTGTCTTATGACAAATTAATTGTGGCAACAGGCTCCTCCCCCCATATTCTCCCCATCCCCGGGGCAGACAAAGAAGGCGTCTACGGATTTCGAACAATAGAAGACTGCCAGGCGTTGATGAGCATGGCTGAATACTATCAAAAGGCAGCGGTGATCGGAGCCGGCTTATTAGGACTGGAAGCTGCTGTCGGTTTACATCATCTCGGCATGGATGTCAACGTCATTCACCACTCCGCCGGCATCATGCAAAAACAGCTCGATCAAACGGCGTCGCGGCTGCTGCAAACGGAGCTGGAACGAAAAGGCTTAACCTTTCTTTTAGAGAAAGACACCGTATCCATTTCTGGCACCTCGCGGGCAGACGGAATCCGTTTTAAAGACGGATCTTCACTGAAAGCAGACTTGATTGTGATGGCGGCTGGCGTGAGGCCGAATATTGAATTGGCTGTATCAGCCGGAATTGCAGTAAACCGCGGGATCATCGTGAATAACTACATGCAGACGAGCGAACCGAATGTGTATGCCGTCGGGGAATGCGCCGAGCATAACGGGATGGTGTATGGTTTGGCAGCCCCGCTTTATGAGCAGGGAAAAGTTCTCGCCAAACATATTTGCGGCGTTCCATGTGAGGGATATCAAGGCTCAGCACCATCTGCAGCTTTAAAAATAGCTGGAATTGATGTGTGGTCAGCCGGAAAGATTCACGAAGATGAACGCACGACGAGCATCAACATCTACGATGAACAAGCCGGTATTTATAAAAAAGCACTCTTTGAGGATGACAAACTGGCCGGCGTTATTTTATTCGGAGACACACGTGACAAGCAACGATTTCTCGACAGCCTGCTTAAACAAAGAGACATCTCCATTGTCAAAAAGCAGATCATCGAACCGGAGAAAACCGGCACATTATTTGAATCTATGCCCTCCAGTGAAACGATTTGCCAATGCAACTCAGTGACAAAAGGCGGGATTGAAGAAGCGGTGAACACGAAAGGCTTAACAACTGTTGAGGAAGTCAAGCACTGCACCAAAGCATCCGGCTCCTGCGGAGGATGCAAGCCGCTCGTTGAAGATCTTTTGAAGCACATGACCAGCGGCGAATATACAGAGCCCGCCCGCACACCTGCGTTTTGCGGCTGCACCGATTTTACGGAAGACGACATTATTGCTGAGCTTCAGCGCAGACCATTCACTGATCCGGCAGAAGCGATGAGCCAGCTTGGCTGGAAAACGAAAAACGGATGCAGCAAGTGTGTCCCGGCGATTCAATACTACCTGGAAATGCTGCACCCTGGTTTTGTTCAGCCTGAATCAGCCGCCGAAGATACATACACCTTGGTTCCGCAAATGTACGGCGGGCTAACGAACGCGGAGCAGCTAAGAAATATCGCTGACATCATCGAGGCATACAGCATCCCTGACGTATCCATCACTCACGGCCAAAGACTGAAGCTTTCCGGGATCAAACCTGCGGATCTCCCGAACATCAAAAAAGACCTGAAAGTGCCCGTTCGCTCCAATGAACACCGCCGCGCACTGCAAAGTGTCAAAGCATGCACATGCGGACAAAACCGATCGATTCAGCAGCTGGCAGCCCAGATCGAGAGACATCTTGTGATGCTTTCCATGCCCGCCTATATTTCTATCAGCTTATCATGTGAAACAGACTGCACCGATGCCGCCATACAAGATTTCGGAGCGATTCGGACGAAAGCTGGCTGGGACATTTACATCGCCGGTGTCCGGGGAACTCATGCCCGTACCGGAGCCCTGTTTTGCGTGACAGACAACGCAGACAGCACTGCCGGCATGATCAAAGGACTGATCCAGTATTATCGTGAAACGGCTCATTACGAGGAAGCCGTACATCAGTGGATGGACCGTCTCGGGATCGTGCATATCAGAGAAGTGCTATTTGAAGAGGATCTAAGGACACAGCTGCTGGAAAGCCTCCAAACAGACCTGTCACTGATTCAAAACCCGCCTATAGAGGCAGGCGCACATAAGAAAGGATGAGGCATTTTGACTGAACGACTGCTTAGATATTTCCGCGAGAAACAGCAAGACATCCAATCAGAAAAAACGTATGACACCCAATGCCCGTTTTGCAGCATGCAGTGCAAAATGCAGCTCGTGGAACAAACCATCGTTACACGGAAAAAGTACACAGCAATCGGGATTGATAATCCTACGACACAGGGCCGGTTATGCATGAAGGGCATGAACGCCCACCAGCATGCCCTGAACTCTTCCCGCATCACCCGGCCGCTGCTGAAGAAAAACGGCGAGTTTATGCCTGTTTCCTGGGAAGAAGCACTGAATCATATCAAAGACCAAGTGACAATGGTCCAAACTGAACACGGACATGACGCCATGGCTGTATACGGAAGCGCCTCGATTACGAATGAAGAGGCGTACTTGTTAGGGAAGTTCGCGCGGGTAGGCTTACAGACAAAATACATCGACTACAACGGGAGACTTTGTATGTCCGCAGCAGCCACAGCAGCCAACCAAACTTTCGGCGCGGACAGAGGCTTAACGAATCCCTTATCAGACATTCCCCACACCCGTGTGATCATTCTGGCCGGCACCAATATTGCGGAATGCCAGCCTACGATTATGCCGTATTTTGAAAAAGCGAAAGAAAACGGAGCTTACATCATTGCCATTGATCCCCGTGAAACAGCGACAACGAAAATCGCCGATCTTCATTTGAAAATCAAACCCGGCACAGACGCCGCTCTTGCCAACGGTCTCGTCAAAATCATCATCGACGAACAGCTAGCAAACGAAGATTTTATTCAATCACGAACAAATGGATTCGAGGAGCTGAAGCAGCATACTGATGCGTTGAACCTGAATGATATCGCCGAACAGACGAGTGTTCCGCTGGCGCACATGCGAAAAGCCGCCGTGAAGTTTGCCAAGGAGACGTCCGGCATGCTGTTTACAGCCCGCGGGATCGAACAGCAAACCGATGGAACAGCGGCTGTGAAAGGCTTCTTAAACATGGTGCTGATCACAGGAAAAATCGGCAAACCTTACTCGGGCTACGGGGCGATTACCGGACAAGGCAACGGGCAAGGCGCTAGAGAGCATGGCCAAAAGGCCGATCAGCTTCCAGGCTACCGTTCTATCGAAAACGAAGAACACCGGGCGCATATTGCGAAAGTGTGGGGTATCCATCAGGATGAACTCCCGCGCAAAGGTGTCTCAGCCTATGAAATGATGGAAAAAATCAATGACGGTGACATCAAAGGACTGTTCCTCATGTGCTCCAACCCTGCTGTTTCCAGCCCAAATGCAAATCTCGTGAAAAAAGCTTTAAGAAAACTGACTTTCTTTGTCGCAATCGATTTGTTTATTTCTGAAACTGCAACATACGCAGATGTGATTTTGCCCGCCTCCTCTTACTTAGAAGATGAGGGCACCATGACAAATGTCGAAGGCCGCGTGACATTAAGAGAAGCAAGCCGGCCGTGCCCCGGAGAAGCAAAGCATGATTGGCAGATCATTTGTAAGATCGCATCCGCTCTCGGGAAAGGCCGTTACTTTTCTTACACGTCAGCAGAGGATATTTTTAATGAATTAAGAGAAGCAAGCCGAGGCGGGATTGCCGATTATTCAGGCATCACATATGACAGGCTCAGACGTGAAGGCGGCATTCACTGGCCGTGTCCGGAACCTGATCACCCCGGAACAGGGCGCTTGTTTGCGGACTCATTTGCACATCCGGACCAAAAAGCGGCATTAAGTGTGATTCCAAACGAACCGGCTGTTCCAAAAGAGAAGCCGACAGCCGATTATCCGCTGTATTTAACGACAGGCAGGGTCATGTCTCACTACTTAACAGGCGTCCAAACGAGAAAAAGCGCCGCCCTTGCCGCGAGACATTTTGAATCATTTATGGAAATCCATCCGCAAACAGCGGCGTCCTTCCATATTGAAGACCGTGTTCTCGTAAAAATAGAATCCCCGAGGGGAAGCATCACTGTCCGCAGCAAATTATCGGAACAAATCAGAAAAGACACCGTTTTTGTTCCCATCCATTGGGCAGATGCTCAAAACGTGAATGATTTAATCGGAGAAGCCTTAGATCCCGCCTGTAAAATGCCCGGTTTTAAGATATGCGCGGTCCGAATCAAACCTATTTAATTTTTCATAAAATTTTTAGAACTTTTCGTATATTTTGTTACATTTTATAACATGTATCTTAAATATTCCTTTTTGCTGTGCTACGCTGAAAAAAACATTGATAAGGAGCGGATCATCTGATGGGAAAAAAACAGCTAGTCCTTGTTGGAAATGGAATGGCCGGGGTAAGGGCCATTGAAGAGATATTGAGTGTTGCAAAAGATGAATTTCAGATCACAATTTTCGGTTCCGAACCGCATCCCAACTACAACCGAATCCTATTGTCAAAAGTGCTTCAAGGCGATACCGACATCAAAGATATTACGTTAAATGATTGGGACTGGTACGAAGAAAACAATATTCAATTGTATACAAATGAAACAGTCATCAAAGTGGACACAGAAAACAAAACGGTCATCACAGACGCAGACCGAATCCAGCCTTACGACGAATTGATCCTGGCGACAGGCTCTGTCCCTTTTATCCTTCCGATTCCGGGCGCAGACAAAAAAGGCGTCACGGCTTTCCGGGACATCAAAGATACAGACACGATGCTCGCCGCGTCAAAACAATATAAAAAAGCAGCCGTCATCGGCGGAGGCCTGCTCGGTTTGGAAGCCGCTCGCGGATTGCTGAATCTCGGCATGGAGGTATCCGTCATCCATCTCGCGCCATTCCTGATGGAACGCCAGCTTGATGCAACAGCAGGACGCCTGCTGCAAAACGAGTTAGAAAAACAAGGAATGACCTTTTTACTTGAAAAGCAAACCGAAGAAATTGTCGGTGATGACCGTGTCGAAGGCGTCCGATTCAAAGACGGCACAAGCATTGAAGCTGATTTAGTTGTCATGGCTGTCGGCATCCGCCCGAATACAGCACTTGGAGCCGAAAGCGGCATTCCGGTTAACCGCGGAATCATTGTCAACGATTATATGCAAACTGAAATCCCGCACATTTATGCAGTCGGTGAATGTGCTGAGCACCGGGGAATCGCATACGGGCTCGTGGCGCCGCTCTATGAACAGGCCAAAGTGCTGGCGAAGCATATGTGCGGCATCGAAACAAAACCGTATGAAGGATCCGTTCTCTCCACTCAGTTAAAAGTATCAGGTGTCGAGGTCTTCTCTGCCGGTGACTTTGATGAATCAGAGGACAAAAAAGCGATTAAAGTATTCGATGAGCAGGACGGCATCTATAAAAAAATCGTCCTGAGAGGCAACCAAATTGTCGGTGCTGTTTTATTCGGCGACAGCAGCGAGGGCAACCGCCTGTTTTCTATGATTCAAAAAGAAGCCGATATCTCTGAAACCTCTAAAATATCAATCTTACAGCCTCTCAACCAAGAAGCAGGCACAAGCATTACCGCAGCGATGAGCGACGATGAAATCATCTGCGGCTGCAACGGCGTGTCAAAAGGCGACATTATTCAAGCCATACAGGAAAAGGGCTGCTCGTCAACGGACGAGATCAAAGCATGCACCGGTGCATCCCGCTCATGCGGAGGCTGTAAGCCGCTCGTAGAAGAAATCCTCCAGCATACGCTCGGATCAGACTTTGATGCGTCAGCGCAAAAAGAAGCGATTTGCGGCTGCACCACATTGTCAAGAGATGAAGTCGTAGAAGAAATCAAAGCCAAAGGGCTGTCACATACAAGAGAAATCATGAATGTGCTCGGCTGGAAAACGCCAGAAGGCTGTTCCAAATGCCGGCCGGCTCTGAACTACTACCTAGGCATGATCAATCCAACCAAATACGAGGATGAACGGACATCCCGCTTTGTTAATGAACGAATGCACGCCAATATTCAAAAAGACGGAACATACTCAGTCGTTCCTCGGATGTACGGCGGCGTGACCAACTCCACAGATTTGCGCAAGATCGCAGATGTCGTCGACAAATATGAGATCCCGCTCGTGAAAATGACCGGCGGCCAGCGAATTGATCTCATCGGCGTGAAAAAAGAAGACCTTCCGAAGGTATGGGAAGATCTTGATATGCCATCAGGCTACGCGTACGGAAAGACACTCCGCACAGTAAAAACGTGCGTAGGCGAGCAATTCTGCCGTTTCGGCACACAAGACTCCATGGCACTGGGCATTGCGCTTGAGAAAAAATTCGAAGGGCTGAACACGCCTCATAAAGTCAAAATGGCCGTGTCTGCCTGCCCGCGGAACTGTGCGGAATCCGGCATTAAGGACCTTGGCGTTGTCGGCATTGACGGAGGCTGGGAGCTTTACGTCGGCGGGAACGGCGGAACCCATTTGCGCGCCGGTGATTTGCTGATGAAGGTGAAAACAAATGAAGAAGTCTTAGAATACGCAGGCGCTTACCTGCAATATTACCGGGAAACCGCAAACTATCTGGAGCGTACTTCCGCATGGCTTGAGCGCGTCGGTTTATCCCATGTCCAATCCGTGTTAAACGATCCGGAAAAACGGCAGGAGCTGAACGACCGAATGAATGAAACACTCTCTGTCCACAAGGATCCTTGGAAGAATTTCCTGGAAAACAAACAAACCTCTAAAGAATTATTTGAAAATGTCGTGACGACATCATAATGACAAAAAAACATTGAGGAGGAACGGACATGGTGAACAAAGACGTAACAAAAGTATGTATCGGAAAAATTGGAGAATTGCCTGAACAATTAGGCAAAACAGTGTATATTGAAGATAAGGAGCTTGCAGTCTTCAAGCTTTCAAATGGAAGCATCCGCGCCATCGAAAACCGCTGTCCGCATAAGGGCGGCGTTCTGGCAGAAGGCATCGTGAGCGGCGAATATGTTTTCTGCCCGATGCACGACTGGAAAATCTCCTTAGAAGACGGAATTGTCCAAGAACCTGATCACGGATGCGTCAAAACATACGAAACGCTGATCGAAGGAGAACATGTTTATCTTGTATATTGATTAAAAGACCGGATCACTTTTCAAGTGATCCTTCATTTTTTACAGTGACGGAAGGATGACATGATCATGAAGAACGGAATCGTATATTTCGTGGGAGCCGGCCCCGGCGATCCAGGGCTGCTCACCATCAAAGGAAAACAGGCGCTGGAGGAAGCAGATGTCATTTTATATGATCGGCTCGCCAACCCGAAGCTGCTCGAATTTGCATCACCGGACTGCGAGTTTATTTATTGCGGAAAACTGCCAGACCGCCATTTTATGAAACAAAGAGAAATTAACGCCCTGCTGGTTCAAAAAGCATTAAAGGGGTTAACCGTCGTCCGTTTAAAAGGCGGAGATCCGAGCGTATTCGGAAGAGTCGGCGAGGAAGCAGATGCTCTCCATGAGCACGGCATCCGCTATGAAATGGTGCCGGGGATCACCTCTGGAATTGCAGCGCCGCTATATGCGGGCATCCCTGTCACGCACCGGGATTTCGCATCGTCTTTTGCCATGATTACGGCGCATGATAAATCATTAAAAGGCACGCCGAATCTTGACTGGGAAGGGCTTGCCCGGAGCGTTCAAACCCTTGTCTTTTACATGGGCGTCAAGAATTTACCTTATATTTGCCAGCAGCTCATTGCGTACGGAAAATCTCCTTCCGTCCCTGTCATTGTGGTCCAATGGGGAACGTGGGGCCGACAGCGGAGTGTGAAAGGATCGCTCGAGAACATTCAGCAAAAAGTTCAGGAACACCAGATCACAAACCCTGCGATTATCGTCATCGGAGATATCGTCAACTTCCAAACACACAGCTGGTTTGAAAGCAAACCACTCATCGGCCAGCACATGATGGTTGTCACTCATGGCGAAGATGAAGACCCGCTTGCAGACAAACTGCGCGATTCCGGTGCCGATGTCATCGAATGGCCGAAATGGCGGACAGAGAACATGCCTGTCAATGAAGAGATTCTTCAAAAGATCGGCACCTTTGAAGACATTTTTTTCACATCGCGCCGCGCGGTTTGTGAATTTTTGCAAACACTTGCTTCCAAGAAAATCGACATCCGCCAGCTGACAGCCGGACTGAGTGCGGCATCTGAACATGCAGAGACAGAGCTTGAAAAACGAGGTTTTCGCGTCTCCGCCAGTCAGCCTGAATCTGAAAAACGTCTTGTTGTCGGGAGCCGCCATGCAGTGGAAAACATCCAGAAGCATGAGTCATGTTCGTTTTATATCACCCATGAAAACGTCATAGATGACCGGTTTACCCACATGATTCAGCGAACCATCAGTGAATCACCGCTTCACATGATCATTTGTCCGAGCAAACCATCCGTTCAGCAATTGATCAGCGCAGGAGAACAAATTGGCATCTCGCCGGAACCGTCAGCAAGCCGACCTCCCATCGTCTGCATAGGCGATGACTCAGCTGCCGGCGCTTATGGATTCACAGCTGTCCAAGAACAGGAGGAATTGTTTGCTCTCATTCAGAATCAACAGGCGAAAAAAAAGCTCCTTCACAGCTGATTGCAAGCAGCCCTTTTCTCAAGGGCTGTTTTATTTATGCACCAATTTTTTGTGATGGGTTGAATACATCGCCATATTCTCGGCCTTAGGGTCCAAATAAGCCTTTGCGCTGTTGACCGCTGTCGGGCCTTCCGTAAAGCCGCCGGCAATCAATCTCAGCTTGCTTTCATAAAAAGCCGCATCACCCGCTACAAACACGCCCGGAAGATTCGTCCGCATATGTCTGTCAGCTTTCACCCTGCCTTCTTCAATCTCCAGCCCCCACTCCTTCATCGGCCCGAGATCAATTTTGAACCCATGATTAATGATCAACTCATCAACCTCTACGTCTTCCCTCTGGCCAGACTCAGTATGACAAATCGTCACGCTTTGGATTCGCTCATCATTGCCGCTCAGCTGCTCCAGCCTATAGGGAGTAAGCACCCGTACCGATGATTGTTTCATTTTTGTCACGCTGCTTTCCATTCCGCCAAATTCCTCGCGCCGGTGAACGACAGTCACAGACGCCGCAATCGGTTCCAGCTCATTGGCCCAATCAACCGCAGTATCTCCGCCGCCTGATATTACGACCCGCTTGCCTTTAAACGCATCAAGCTTCTCCACCCCGTAATGAAGATTTTTGCCCGCGTACCGGGTCGCATCCTCACTGTCAAACTCATTGACCTCAAGTGTCCCCATGCCACAAGCCAAAATCACCGTTTTTGTATAGTGCTTTTCGCCTTCAGAACCTGTCAGCACAATGGTGCCGTCATTCAGGCGTTCAAAGCCGCTCACACGCTGATTCAGCACGATGTCAGGGTCAAACGTCGCCGCCTGCTCCTTCAGCTGCTCGATCAGCTGCTTTCCCGCAATCCCCGGTATTCCGCCGATATCGCGAATGATTTTCTCAGGAAAGAATAAAGACACCTTCCCTCCAAGCCGCGGCAAAAATTCGATTACTTTTGTTTTCAGCTCCCGCATCCCGCAGTAAAAAGCCGTAAACAGCCCGATCGGCCCTCCGCCTATAATCGTAACGTCATATACCTCTTGATTCTCAGCCATCCGTCCTGCCTCCCGTACACATCTATATCAAATCATTTTAATTGAGAATGAATATCAATAAAAAGTATATCATATTTTACGTGCCTTTGTTTATTCATTTCTTCTTCTTGTGGTAAATTGTTGAAAACCCTATAATAGGCAGAAAACACATGGGAGAAACAGATGAAAAGACGAGTCGGAACGATCACTTTCGATGGACATACACTAGAATATTCTGTGACAGGCAAGGGAGCCCACATTATTGTCATGCATGGCGGGCATTCAAATTGTTACGAGGAATTCGGGTACACGTCGCTGGTCGAGCATGGGTACTCCATCATCACGCCTTCAAGGCCCGGCTACGGACGAACATCAAAAGAGATTGGAAAAAGTCTTGCCGACGCCTGCCGTTTCTATGTGAAGCTATTAGATCATTTACAAATCGACAGCGTCCATGTGATTGCCATCTCAGCAGGCGGCCCGAGCGGCATATACTTTGCCTCACATTATCCAGAAAGGACAAACACTCTGACCCTGCAATCCGCGGTCACCAAAGAATGGCTCACCCCTCAAGAAACGGAATACAAAGTTGGGAGAATCCTCTTCCGCCCGCCGGTGGAAAAGTGGCTGTGGAAGCTGACTTCTTCTCTGAATAATGCCTTCCCGCGTTTGATGTTTCGAGCCATGAGTCCGCAATTCAGCACGCTTTCGTTTCAGCGAATCAAGTCCATGATGGATGAAAAAGACATAGAAGCATTTCGAAAAATGAACAGCAGGCAGCGCTCAGGTGAAGGATTTCTGCTCGACTTGCCACAAACCTCCGCTGTCTCTTCAAAAGAGCTGCAGGCCATTACATGCCCCGTACTGATTATGCAAAGCGTTTACGATGGATTTGTCGACTCGTCACATGCACATCATGCAAAAGAACACATTCCTGACGCCGCTCTCTGTTTGATTCACTCATGGGGGCACTTGATTTGGCTTGGGAAAGAAGCTGCTGAAACAGACAGAATCATACTCGAATTTTTGGAATCCTAAACAAGGTGAAACAATCCTTTCCCCTCCTCCGTCAAACAAACAGTGCCTTTTTTCTGCTAACATAAGAGGCAGCTTAACATGAGCGGAGGTTTTATTGTGACAGCACAATCATCTTTTCTTCAGCTGAATTCTATTTTTATCAGCATTTTAATAGAAGCCATTCCGTTTATTCTGATTGGCGTCATACTTTCCGGAATCATTCAAATGTTTGTTTCTGAAGAAATGATTGCGAGAATCATGCCGAAAAACCGCTTTCTCGCCGTTTTATTCGGTGCGCTGGCCGGCGTTTTGTTTCCCGCCTGCGAATGCGGCATCATCCCGATTACGAGGCGGCTCCTGTTAAAGGGGGTTCCTCTGCATGCGGGCGTCGCTTTCATGCTGACCGCGCCTATCATTAACCCTATCGTTTTATTTTCCACTTATATTGCGTTTGGGAATAGATGGAGCGTTGTCTTTTACCGAGGCGGACTGGCGCTCGCCGTTTCGGTGATCATTGGGATCATCTTATCCTATCAATTTAAGGATAATCAGCTTTTAAAGCCTGATGAACCCGGGCATCACCATCATCATCATCACACCCTGCTTCAAAAGCTGGGAGGGACCTTACGTCACGCCATTGATGAATTTTTCTCCGTTGGGAAATATTTAATTATCGGCGCCTTTATCGCTGCTGCTATGCAGACGTATGTCAAAACATCCACTCTGCTTGCGATCGGGCAGAATGATGTATCCTCTTCCCTCGTGATGATGGGACTGGCGTTTGTCTTGTCGCTTTGTTCAGAGGTCGATGCGTTCATTGCATCTTCCTTCAGCAGCACATTTTCATTAGGATCGTTAATCGCCTTTCTCGTCTTTGGCGCGATGGTGGATATTAAGAATCTATTGATGATGCTTGCAGCCTTCAAAAAACGATTTGTTTTCCTGCTGATTACGTACATTGTCGTGATTGTCTTAGTGGGATCACTACTGGTAAAGGGGTGATTGGATGTTTCGTCTATTGGTGCTGATGGGATTTACGTTTTTCTTTTATCATCTGCATGCCTCAGGAAATCTAACAAAATATATCAATATGAAATATGCCTATCTTTCCTTTATTGCGATCTTCCTGCTGGCTATTCTGACAGTCGTTCAAGCATATGTATTTATCAAGTCGCCTGAAAAAGGCGGGCATCACCATGATCATGATTGCGGGTGCGGCCATGATCACGAACATGAACAAAACAAGCCATTTTATCAGCGTTATTTGATTTATCTTGTTTTTCTTTTTCCTTTGGTGTCGGGCATCTTCTTCCCGATTGCGACGCTTGACTCATCCATTGTTAAAACAAAAGGGTTCTCGTTTAAAGCGATGGAGAGCGGGGATCATTACTCCCAAACACAGTATTTGCGGCCTGATGCCAGCCTTTATTACGCGCAAGACAGCTATGACAAACAGATGAAACAGCTGTTTAATAAGTATTCCAGCAAGAAAGAGATTTCTCTGACCGATGATGATTTTCTAAAAGGAATGGAAACGATATATAACTATCCGGGTGAATTTCTCGGACGGACGATTGAATTTCATGGATTTGCGTACAAAGGAAACGCGATTAACAAAAATCAGCTTTTCGTATTGAGGTTTGGCATCATTCACTGTATCGCTGATTCCGGCGTGTACGGGATGCTTGTGGAGTTTCCGAAGGACATGAACATCAAGGATGATGAATGGATTCAAATTAAGGGCACGCTGGCCTCAGAATATTATCAGCCATTCAAATCAACGCTCCCTGTTGTGAAAGTGACTGACTGGAGCACCATTAAAAAGCCTGATGATCCGTACGTTTACAGAGGATTTTAAGTGAAGACGAAACCAGTACAAGTACTGGTTTCTTTTTTATTTCTTTTTCATCAGCATCAAATCAAGATAGAGCTGGCATCGCGTTCTGAAATCGCTTAAATCAATCGATGTCATTTCAGTAATCTGTTTGATGCGGTAATTCAATGTATTTTGGTGAATAAACAGCTGTTCTGCTGCTGGTTTTGTTTTGCAGTTGTTGAGGAGATAGACTTCCAGCGTTTTTAGGAGCTCGGTGCTGCTTTCTTGGTCCTTTGCTTTTAATAAAGCCAAATCCTTATTCTCGTATTCTAAAAACTCATTTTTCTGTTCAATGCTTTCTAAATAGCGGTAAATGCCGAGTTTGGCATATTCATATGGAATGTTTTCCTGGTTGCCGGTGATTTCTGCGGCTTTGATGACTTCAAGTGCTTCTGTGTAGCTCTTGCCGAGTTTTAAAAGGTGATCATATTCGTTTCCGATACCGATATAAATAGGGGTAGGTATTTTTTGAAAGTGAAAATGTGTTAACAGCTTGTTAATAAATTCTGAAGCTGCCGAGGAGACGGAGCTTTTTTGGGAAAAACTCGCTACGACGATGACAATATTTGATTCGATCGTTAAGACATGACTGACTTTATCCCGTAAATTCAGGTACGACCTGATATTTTCCTTTAAATCCTCAACCGCTTCCCCATCCCCATTCGCGGCGTGCAGGATGACTACTGAAAACATCGAAGGCAGCACGGTGTTGATTCTTTCGGCTTCCCGTCTAAGTTCCTTCTCAGAGATGAATTGCTGATAGATGGCCCTTTTGATGAGATCTTCTGCTTTTTCTTCCTTTTCCTGTTTCAGCTTGTTCGTTTTATAAATGATTTTCCCGACATGAAAGGAGGTCTCATACAAAAAGTCGAGTTCTTCTTTCGTCAGATTTTGGTCCAGCTCCTGAATCCAGATGTAGCCCATGACTTCCCCTTTGTGCTTCGCACTCACGACCACCCTCTGGTTTAACCCAATGCTTTCAATTTTATTGACGCGAAAAGGCTCAGGTTCTGTTTTCAGTTTTTCAATGATTCCGTCCTTCAGAAACCTCTCAAAAATCTGAACCGGACATTTTTTTGAAAAAATAGTCTGCTGGTTGGCAGAATCAAAATGGTTAATATAGTAAGAATTATAGGCTAACAAAAAGAAATCCGCGCTTTCCAGTATGACTGGTTTCTGCAGTTCATAACTGATAAAATCAATCAGCTTATCAACATCTGAAAATGAAAAAACTCTCTCTAAAAGCTCTTCCATACCTTTTTCTCCTATACTTTTTTTACTTTAATCATATCCATACGGGGGCTTTTTGTATAGAAAAAAATACGTTTGTTTCCAAAAGAAAAAACGTCCGCTTAAAAGGAGAAAAGAGGAAAAAGGGACAACCCCTTCCTCCTCCTTTCGATCTTTATTGAGACATTGTATCTTGGTAGTCGTTGAACTGGTCTGTGACAGCTTGTGACGGAGCCTGCGTCAATACACTGACGACAAAAACAGATAATAAACTCGCAGCAAAACCAGGTATCATTTCATACAGAAAGTCCGAAAGACCGGCATTCGCCCAAATGATTACAGTTGCTGCTCCCACAATCATGCCGGCGAGTGCCCCCCATTTGGTCATTCGTTTCCAAAACAGACTGAGCAGTACAACCGGCCCGAATGATGCACCGAAGCCCGCCCACGCGTAGCTGACCAATCCAAGGATCGTATTGTTTTTCTCCCAAGCCAGCAGTAACGCGATGATTGAAACAGCCAGAACAGCCAAACGGCCCAAAAACACAAGCTCTTTATCAGAAGCTGAGCGTCTGAACATCGACTTATACAAATCTTCTACCAGAGAGCTTGATGTCACAAGCAGCTGGGAAGAAATTGTACTCATAATCGCAGCCAAAATAGCTGAAATCAGAAAACCTGTGATAAGCGGATGGAACAAAATATTCCCTAATTGAATAAAAATCGTCTCTGGGTCCTTCAGTGTCATGCCGCGCTGATGGTAATAAGCGATTCCGCCCAAACCGGTCAGCACTGCGCCGACTGCGGACAAAATCATCCAGCCCATTCCGATTCTGCGCGCTCTTTTGATCTCTTTAACAGATGTTATCGCCATAAAACGCACAATGATATGCGGCTGGCCAAAGTAGCCCAAACCCCAGGCAAACAAAGAAATAATGCCAAGGACACTTGTTCCTTTGAACATATTAAACATATCTGGATCCACTGAGCGGATTTCAGCAACTGTATCACCTGCTCCTCCCGTGTGGAAAAACGTAACGATCGGAACAAGAATGAGTGCGGCAAACATAATGATCCCCTGAACAAAATCTGTCCAGCTGACTGCCAAAAAGCCGCCAAACAGGGTATATGCCACAACAACACCAGTCACAATCCACAATCCGGTGTGATAATCCATCCCCAAAATACTGTTGAATAAGACGCCGCCGGATACCATTCCGGACGATACATAAAACGTAAAAAAGACTAAAATCACAATTCCTGAAAACAGTCTGAGAAGCTTTGTTTGATCTCCAAAGCGATTTTCAAGGAATCCTGGAATTGTAATGGAATTCCCCGCTTTTTCAGTATAGGTTCTCAGCCGCGGCGCAACATAGAGCCAGTTCGCCCATGCCCCAAGGCAAAGTCCGAACACAATCCAAACCCCGCTCAGACCTGTTGAAAACATGGCGCCCGGGAGCCCCATCAGCAGCCAGCCGCTCATATCGGCAGCACCCGCACTGAGAGCGGTTACAGCAGGACCTAAGGAACGTCCTCCCAGCATGTAATCCGTCAGATTCGACGTGCGCTTGTAAGCAAAGTAGCCGATCAGCAGCATCCCCGCCATATAAATACAAATCGAGATAATCAGCTGTGTGTTTTCTATGGCACTTCCTCCTCTTTTTTATAGTATATGGATGAAATGGACATCCCCGCAGGGAGGATGCCCATTTAGTCCCGCTTTAGAACATTTCACTGATTGTTTTTGCCTGCATGTGCAGTGCCAAGTAATCCGGCCCGCCTGCTTTTGAATCCGTTCCGGACATTTTGAAGCCGCCAAACGGATGATAGCCGACGATAGCGCCTGTACAGTTGCGGTTGAAGTACAGGTTTCCGACATGGAATTCCTGTTTCGCACGCTCGATGTGCTTGCGGTTGTTTGTGATCACCGCGCCTGTCAAACCGTATTCAGTATTGTTTGCTACTTCTAAAGCTTCATCAAAGTTTGACACTTTAGAAAATGCAACGACAGGTCCGAAAATTTCTTCCTGCATGAGTCTTGCTTTCGGATCAAGGTCAGCGAAGATCGTCGGTTTGATGAAGTATCCTTTCGAATCGTCACCAGTGCCGCCGCTTACTAAACGCCCTTCCTGTTTTCCGATCTCAATATAGCTCATAATTTTATCATAAGAACCTTGGTCAATGACAGGTCCCATATAAACATCCGCACTGTCAGGTTTTGCTGTTACTTTTGATTCCGTAATTTCAATGACACGCTCTAACACTTGATCATACACTTTTTCATGGACAACTGCACGTGAACCTGCAGAACATTTTTGTCCCGCAAAGCCGAACGCTGATGTAAAGATGGATTGAGCCGCCAATTCAATATCCGCATCCTCATCGACAACAACCGTATCCTTACCGCCCATTTCAGCGATGACACGCTTTAAGTGCTGCTGGCCTGGCTGAACCTTCGCCGCGCGTTCGAAAATTCTCGTACCAACTTCTCTTGATCCCGTAAATGTGATAAGGCTTGTTTTCGGATGGTCAACAAGGTAGTCGCCGACTTCCGCTCCGCTGCCAGGGACAAAGTTGACTACCCCTTTCGGCAGGCCGGACTCTTCAAGCACCTCAACGAATTTCGCAGCGATGACAGGTGTTGCGCTGGCAGGTTTTAGAACGACTGTGTTTCCAGTAACGATCGGCGCCACTGTTGTTCCTGCCATGATCGCGAACAAGAAGTTCCAAGGAGGGATGACGACTGTTACACCAGTTGGCGTGTAGACATATTGGTTTTTCTCGCCTTCACGGCTGTTGACCGGTTTGCCTTTTGCCAGTTCGATCATTTGGCGCGCATAATACTCCATGAAGTCAATCGCTTCAGCCGTATCAGCATCCGCCTCGTTCCACGGCTTTCCTGCTTCTTTTACAAGCAAAGCAGAGAATTCATGTTTTCTTCTGCGGACTTTGGCAGCAGCGCGGAACAGGACAGCCGCTCTTTCTTCCGGAGATGTGTATCTCCACTCTTCGAATGCTTTCGCAGCCGCTTCAATCGCTTGCTCAGCGTGCTCTTGAGAAGCTTTTGACACTCTGCCGACGACTTCTTCTTTATCAGCCGGGTTGATAGAAACGATTTTCGCTTCTGTTTCCACTCTCTCGCCGTTAATGACAAGCGGATAGTCTTTTCCTAAATATTCGCTTACTGTCGCAAGCGCTTTTTTAAACGCTTCCACGTTGTTTTGAGCTTGGAAATTTGTGAATGGCTCGTGTTTGTAAGGTGTTGTCATGATAACCTCTCCTTTTTTTACTTCTTTGTCATTCCTTTGAAAGCAAATGCAATGTTTGACGGACGTTCTGCAAGGCGTCTCATAAAGTAGCCGTACCAATCTTCGCCGTAAGGCAGGTAGACTCTCATGTTATAACCTTCTTTTACGAGGCTGAGCTGGGTTTGCGACCGCATGCCGTACAGCATCTGAAATTCAAACTTGTCATTGGCAATGCCATTTTCCTTGGCAAGCTGCTTTGTGTAGTCGATCATTTTGTCGTCATGTGTGGCAATCGCTGTATAGTGACCGTTTAAGAGCTGCTTCCGGATGATTTTTTTGTAATTTTCATCGACATCGCTTTTCTCCGGGTAAGCTACTTTTTCTGATTCTTTATAAGCTCCTTTTACAAGGCGAAGGAACGGGTTTAAAGAATCCAAATCGTCAATGTCTTTTTCCGTCCGGTACAGATAGGCTTGCAGCACTGTGCTCACATGCTCGTATTTCTTTCTGAAATCTTTGAAAATATCAAGCGTTTTCTGGCATCTGACTTCATCTTCCATGTCAATGGTGACCATGATTTTATGCTTCTCGGCCGTCTGGAGGATTTTCGTCATATTTTCATATACCAAATCCATATCTATATCGAGACCTAGAGACGTCATTTTTAAAGAAACGTGTGAGTTCAGCTGCTGATCCGCAATCGTCGCAATGGTTTGAATGCACTCTTCCGTACGCTCCCGTGCGACCTCGGCACTGTTCACAAACTCGCCTAAATGATCGACAGTAACTGACAAGCCTTGACTGTTAAGCTGTCGAATGGTCGGGATTGAACTGTTAAAATCATTCCCGCCGATAATTTTACCCGCTGCTACCCGGCTTCCCCAGTTTTTTGCCATTTTATTGAGAAAGCCGCTTTTGGATAAAAATAAGAAAAAATCTCTTGTGATCACTTCCAACCTCAACACCCCGCAATCTAAGAAGTATTTGTATGAGTTTATTGTAAATGGACAAAACCTCGGTTCACAATATTCTCAAAATACAAAGATTCTGATAATTTTTGTGGGTTTGCCACAATCAGATAGTTAGAAAGTCGGGGGACATTCTGTCGAATAAAGGAGAAAAGGAAGCGACAAAAAACATCAGCTTCCTCCATCCTTCCACACTTCTTCAACCGTATTCAAAAGCAAACGATTCAATTCAGGTGTCATATCCTTTTGTTCTGCTTTCAGCGATTTTGCTGCTTCCATGATTCTTTCAATTTCCGTTTCAATGAATTGGTGAATGACATGAATTCTCGCTTCGAGATCAAGCTCTTCGCCTCTTTTTTTCCGATCAAGCAAGGTTTCCATTTCTGCCTTCAGTTCGGGTTCAGTAACAAGTTCATCCATCAAAACCGTAAAATCCATTGGCGGAATGGTTCCGTGCTTTTCAATCCATTTGCAAGCCAAAATAGGCCGAAGCACGTAGAAATATTTTTTGATTTTGACCTCTTGCCCTTGAAGGTAATCCTTGACGTTCCTTCTCGCCATATTGATATAGTGATACACGCTTGCTTCAGGCTTAAATGCCTCCATCCGCAGTTTTCTTAACCGCTCTGCGGTCGTAAATGCTTCATAATACACTATGTCTGAGGACAGCCATTCAAGGAGCGGCGGGTTTGATTTTTTGAAGAGGCGCAGCGTCTTTCTCAGCTCCCAGCCGCTGATATCCAGCAAATCGTGAATCGGTTCCTCAATCACATCCCGCTCCTGCTCAATTGAAAAATACCACTCCTTTTTCGGCACATAAATAAAGCGGACATCATAATCACTGTCCTGCGACGGGAATCCCCATGCGCGGCTTCCTGACTCAACGGCATATACGATTTTGACTCCGTATGACTGCTCGATTCGTTTTAATTCATCAATGATCCTTTGTTTCATATCTATTCGTCTCCAGTCTGTTCTCATTCCGGCAGTTTGCAGAAAAAAACCGCCTGATGATACGAGGCGGCTTTTCCCGTTTAATCAGCCTTTAAGGTGCTGCTTAAAGAAAGCAAGTTTTTCCGTTTGAAAGGCAGGGATATACTCATGCCCGAAGTAGCGGTACACCTTCAGCTCTTTTTCTGTCTCCAAGTGGTTGTATGCGGCAAACACGGTGGACGGCGGCGTGACCTTGTCAATCAGACCGATCGACATCAAAACAGGCACCTTCACTCGGTCAGCGAGATTCATAATATCGAAATACGAAAGTGTCTTCATCGCCTGTTCTTCCGTTTCCGGGCTGCCATTTCTTCTGAAGAAGGAATTAATTTCAAGGTACGGCTGTTCAAGCGCCACATCAATGGCCCGTTCAAAGTTGCTTAAGTAAGGATAATCGGCAACCGCTGCTTTCGGAATATCTGATAGAGCCGCTGCGGCAATGGTCAAGCCTCCCCCTTGGCTTCCGCCTGTCACACCGATTCTTGTTTCGTCAACTTCGTCAAAGCTGCTGATGACTTCAAGTGCCCGGACGGCGTCCAAATAAACGCCCCGGTAATAGTATGTATCTTTATCAAGAATTCCTTTCGTCATCCAGCCCAAAGCGTGACCGTGCGGAGAAATACTCGTATCCTCGCTGCTCTGCTGGCCGCGGACAAGCATGCCGAATGCGGCGTATCCGTGGAGCGCCCAGTTCACCATTTCATGAATCTCACCGTCATAGCTTGCGTTGTAGCCGTGATATTTAACGATCGCCGGATGCGGGCCTTCCTTGTCAGGCACGGCGTACCATCCGGCAATGCGGGCGTTTCCAAAGCTTTTATATGTGAGGCGGTACACCTTTACTCCATCAGCAGGATAATCAACCGGCTGTAAATCAGGTGCTGATTGGACTTTCGCAAGGTCATCCAAAGACGATTTCCAAAACTCAGAAAAATCTTTCGGTGCTGTTTGTTCAGGCTTATACGTTTGCAATTGGTCGAGCGGCATATCGAATAGTTGCATTTCCGATTATTCCCCTTTGTTTTATAAGATTTAGTTTGTATTCCTATACTACCACGTTTAGAACCTGTTTTCTAAATATTTTCAATTTTGTTTCCCAAACTGCCTTCATCAAACGTTTGTTTAAGACTTTCCCGGCTCAGTTCCATAAAGGCCTGAGCTGTCAAGCTGACGTAGCGGTTCTTTAAAAATACAAAGACGAGGGTTCGTGATGGCGCTGATTGAATAGATAAATAGATCACACCAGGATCTTTATCCCTTCTGACCATATTCGGCGCCATTGTCACACCTAAACCATTGGCCACAAGGGATTGGGCGGTTTCAATATGGCTCGTCTTAAAAGCTGTATTCGGCTTAAAGCCGCTTTCCGCACAGAGATCGAGAACTGTCCTGCGAAAACCGAAGCCTTCTTTTAACAGAATAAAAGGCACGTGCCTCACCATTTCAAGCGGCACGCACGGCTTGCGGCCCTCCTCTCCCTCCAGCGCTTTCTCAATCAGCGCGATCATTTCCGGCGGCATCCACCTTTGTTTTTCCTTCGGCACTGCGAGAACAATCGGTTCCGTGAGCAACGGTGTAATGGCGAGCCGTTCATCCTCGATCGGCAAGGATAAAACAGAAAGGTCAACCTCTCCCTTTGCCGTCATCTCCTCTAAAGATACCGGATCTTTTTCAACAAGCTGAACCTCCACATGAGGATAACGGGCCAAAAACTGCTTCAGCAGAGGCGGAAAGATATATCTCCCCGTTACAGCGGGAATCCCAATGGAAAGCTTGTGTCCGAGCCCCTGCGACCGCTCCTGCATCTCCCGGAGCAAATCATCTCTGGAACGAATAATGTCCTCAGCTTTTTCAATGAAACGCCGGCCGTGGGGTGTCAGTGTAACAGAGCCGTGGGATCTGTGAAAAAGGGTAAGCCCCAGCTCAGTCTCAAGCTTTTTGATTTGCTGGCTGAGAGATGGCTGAGCAATATGAAGATGCTCTGCTGCCTTTGTAAAGCTTTGGCGCCGGGCGATTTCCGCTGCGTATTCCATCACTTTAATATCCATTTCAGCCTCCATAGGTTGATCCTATCGTTTTTATCATTTTTATATCTTGGACGAATCATAACAGAAATTGCTAACATAATCCATATCATCATTTACAAAAAAAAGGGGCTGGTTCACATGACAAATGAAACACCGTTTTCTAAAAACGCCGAGATGTATCGGGATGAGAAGGTATTTGCTGAAGGCGAAGATTTGGGGTTGATGATCAAAACGGCGGAATGCCGGGCAGAGCAGCGGATGCTGGATATCGGAGCGGGTGCTGGCCATACGGCGCTGGCATTTTCTCCATATGTGCAGGAATGCATCGGTGTTGATGCGACGAAAGAGATGCTTGAGGTTGCGTCCTCCTTTGCGCAAGAAAAAGGAGCGGGAAACGTACGCTTTCAGCAAGGAATGGCCGAGTCACTCCCCTTCCCCGACGATTCATTTGATATCATCACCTGCCGATACGCGGCCCACCATTTTTCTGATGTCCGCAAAGCCGTCAACGAAGTTGCACGCGTCCTGAAAAAGAACGGACGTTTTCTCTTGGTCGATCATTACGCGCCTGAAGATCCGGTTCTTGATGAGTTTGTCAATCATTTGAACCAGCTCCGAGACCCATCCCATGTTCGGGAAGGCTCATTATCAGAATGGCAGTCAATGTTCACCGCCAATCAGCTGAGCTATCAAGACATCCAAAAGTGGAATTTGCCGATTCAATACGAAAGCTGGATCAAACGGGGCGGAACCCCCGCCGATCGGGAAAAACAAATTATCAGCCATTTACATCAGGCATCAGAAGAAGCACGTGATACGTTCTCCATCAAATTGAAACAAAACGGACAGCCCGACTCCTTTTGCTTAAAAGCCATTTTGATACAAGGCGTAAAATGATAAAAAAAGCCGTGCGCACTGCACGGCTTTTTACATTGGCTGATAAAGATCCCAGCCGATTTTTAATGTCTCTACAATATAATCGGCGACCTCCTCAGGAGAAAGGTTGTCTGTTGCCACTTTTGAGTTGTGTTTATCGTAAATGACTTTTCTTTCGTTAAACAGCTGTTCCATTTCATTCATTGAACGGTTATGCAGCACAGGACGGCTCTCGATCAATAAGTCCGCACGCTGCTTCCAGTTCTCCCATGACAGGTCCAGATGAAGCACGAGACAGTTTTCCAGACAGCACTTTCTGATTTCCTCTTGCTTAAAAGACCCGCCGCCCAGAGATACGATTTTGAATCGTTTATGATGGCAGATGTCTAAAATATATTCCTTCTCCGTTTTCCGGAAAAAGTCTTCTCCCTTTTCCTCAAACATCTCAGGAATTGTCATCTTGAAATCCTTTTCGATCTCTTGGTCAATATCGATAAAGTCTCTATATAATTTCTTAGCGACCAATTGGCCGATTGTCGTTTTTCCTACACCCATGAATCCGATCAGGACAATATTTCTTTCTCTTACTGGGATGGCTCGTTTAGCGTTCATCTTCGGCGAAATCCTCCTAAGGAATGAAATTTTATATTCATTATATGCTTATTTTGCGAACATTTATATAGATACCGGCTTGCCCGTCCTTTTCCGTTCAAACGTTTTTGCCTGAATGACATTCATTGTACAACATTTCCACAGATAATTTAATACTTCGACGCAAAAAAGCATTAAAACCTCTTAAGCTCACTGCTTTTATTGTTCTGCTGACTCTTCGATCGAAGGGTCTTTTTTTGTATCATAAGGGAGAAGGGAGAAATGGAGATGATCATTTGGATAAACGGGGCTTTCGGTTCCGGAAAAACACAAACAGCCTTCGAACTGCATAGAAGGCTGAAAACGTCTTACGTGTATGATCCTGAGAAAATGGGATTTGCGATGCGCTCTATGATACCGCCGGAGATCGCGGAGGACGATTTTCAAAGCTATCCCTTGTGGCGGACGTTCAATTACAGCTTGCTTGCCTCCCTGACCGATACATACCGCGGCATCATCATTGTGCCTATGACGATTGTACACCCTGAATACTTTAATGAGATCATCGGCAGGCTCAGACATGACGGCCAGATGGTTCACCACTTTACACTAATGGCTTCAAAGGAAACCTTGTTAAAACGGCTGCGTACAAGAGCAGAAGGAAAAAACTCATGGGCCGCCAAACAAATCGACCGCTGCATTGAAGGATTGTCATCACCAGTCTTTGCGGATCACCTCCAAACAGACAACATGTCGATTCAGGATGCGGCAGAAACCATTGCCGCGAAAGCCAAGCTTACATTAGACCCTGATACGAGAGGCAGCCTCCGAAGGTTCACCGACAGATTGATGGTAAAGCTGAATCATATCCGCATCAAATAAAGATCCTGCACATGACAAAAGCCCGCTCCGAGAGCGGGCTTTCTTCATTTATTTCCACCAGTCATCAAACATAGACGCCGG
Source organism: Bacillus sp. SN1 (assembly GCF_002796895.1). Classification (NCBI taxonomy): domain Bacteria; kingdom Bacillati; phylum Bacillota; class Bacilli; order Caryophanales; family Bacillaceae; genus Bacillus; species Bacillus sp. SN1. Next base: position 163,261 of record NZ_PHIE01000004.1, on the reverse strand, counting down.
AACCTGACGTTTATGCTCAGTTATGCTGTAGCGTTTTTCCAGCGCTTCTGACACTTTCGCTGATACTTCTTTTCCTTCGAGATAATCGTCAATCTCCTCATAGGAAATGCCAAGCTCTGTCTCATCCGCCTGCTGCGGTTTTTCGTCGAGCAGGTCGGCAGTTGGTTCTTTTAGGTATAAGCGCTCCGGTGCACCCAGCTCTTTCAGCAGGCTTCTTCCCTGACGCTTCGTCAATCCAGTCAGCGGCAGAAGGTCGGCTCCGCCGTCACCGTACTTCGTAAAGAAACCAGTGACAGCCTCAGCTGCGTGGTCAGTCCCAATGACAAGAAGGCCTTCTTGTCCGCCGATCGCGTATTGAGCGATCATTCTTGTTCTTGCTTTTACGTTCCCTTTATTAAAGTCAGTCAGCTGATCGCCCGTTTCCTGCTGATATTGATCAGAAAAAGCGCTGACGGTCGATTTAATGTCGAACTTCCATGATTTATCCGGCTTAATAAACTTCAAAGCAAGCTGTGCATCGTCTTCATCTTGCTGTGTGCCATGCGGAAGACGGACCGCGATAAATTGAGCGTCTCCGCCCTCCTCGCGAATGCTTTCCACCGCCAGCTGAGCAAGGCGCCCAGCAAGAGTTGAATCCTGTCCGCCGCTGATTCCCAATACAAAGCCTTTAGCGCCGGTTTTCTTTACATATTGTTTTAAAAAATGGATTCGGTCCTCAATTTCTTGCTTTGGATCAATTGAGGGCTTCACATGTAATTCACGCATAATCTTTTCCTGCATGCTCATCCCAATCATTCCTCCTGTAGAGTTTCGCTGTTTCTTATTTGATCATTTCCCCAAATTGATGAAAATGAATCATGACAGTTATGTATCATATTAAATATAGCACAGGTCTTCATTCACAGTGAACAAGAGAGATCAGCTGACTTCCACCCGTATTGACGTTACACTATCGCCATTGCACTTACCTTTTTCTATCGGGCAGGAAGAAAACGCGACAACCAAATCCATTTCCGCCCGCAGCCTTACATAATCCCCGGCATTTGAAAGCGGCGTTTCCACAGACAGGTTCCCTTTCTCATCAAGGACAGTATTCATAAAAATCGCAAACGGATAATGCATGTGAGGCTTCGGTACGCCAAACTGTTCAAGCGCACGGTTCATATTGTCATAGCAAGTATCCTGAAACTCATCCTTTTGCTTGCCGTATAAGAGCCTGTTCATATCAGGACGGCAGGCAGGAAGCAGCAGATCATGCTTGCCGACCGTATCCTCAATCAGCGTCAGCATCGGTTTGTACAGATTGGAGTAGAGATGGTCGTTGACCTTCACATGAATGGAGTGATTGGCATCAATCGTCGCCCCCTGATCAAGGTGTTCATAAAAATCCTTGGCATGGTACGCGACAAAATCGGCAACCTGCTGACCTTCAACATCAACCACCTTCAAAATCTGCCCCTTTTTCAGCTTCAGCCCAAGCCCTTTCTTCGGCTCTACGATATATCGCTGTGTCATCGGCTCGCTCCTTTTTTCCATTAGTATGAGCGTTCGCCGCCTTCTCCATGTAAAAAGAGGCAAAAATCCGATGTATATAAGCTTCGGGCGGGTCGCAATCTAACCTTAGATAAAAGGGGTTGAAATGATTATGAGTCAAACAAAACAAGATCAGCAAAAAGGAAATTTAGCTTGGTGGCAGCTGTCATTAATCGGGATAGGATGCACAATCGGAACTGGATTTTTTCTCGGTTCCAGCATCGCAATAGTGAAAAGCGGTTTTTCCGTTCTGCTTTCATTTCTAATTGGAGCGATCGGTACGTATTTTGTATTCGAACAGCTTGCCAAGCTGTCTGCAAAACATCCTGAAAAAGGCTCGTTTTGTTCGTATGCGAGGAAAGCATTCGGAAGATGGGCCGGCTTCAGTAACGGCTGGGTGTACTGGACATCAGAAATGCTGATTACCGGAAGCCAGCTGACAGCCATTTCACTATTTACGAAGCATTGGTTTCCTCAGGTGCCGTTATGGGTGTTTGCTTCAATCTATGCGGTACTTGGGCTTCTCATTATTTTCACCGGACTGTCTGTTTTTGAGAAGACTGAAAATGTACTGGCAGTTATCAAAACAGCCGCTATTTTTATGTTTATTGTCATTGCCATCCTGGCATTATGCGGTATCCTGTCCGGCGGAAGGCCTGATGTACAGGTTCCAAATAAGACGAGTGAGTTTTTCCCTTTCGGCGCCATGGGGCTGTGGACAGGTTTAATCTACGCGTTTTACGCCTTTGGCGGAATTGAGGTCATGGGGCTGATGGCGGTTCACTTAAAGAAACCAGAGGAAGCGTCTAAATCAGGAAAACTGATGCTGGCGACGCTTGCGATTATTTATATTATTTCAATCGGGCTGGCTTTGCTTTTGGTTCCGTTACACAAGTTTACAGAACAGGACAGTCCGTTCATTACGTCGTTAAAAGGATACAACCTTGAGATCATTCTCGATATTTTTAACGGGATTTTCATTATCGCCGGGTTCTCGACCCTCGTCGCTTCGCTATTTGCGGTTACGACATTGCTTTGTACGATGGCCGATGACGGCGACGCGCCGAAATGCTTTACCTTAAAGGAAGGCAAAAAAATATGCTGGCCGGCACTGGGGCTGACGTTTGCGGGGCTTGTCTTATCCATTATTCTGTCCTTGGTGCTGCCCAAAAACATTTATGAGCACATGACGACAGCAGCGGGGCTTATGCTTTTATACACTTGGCTGTTTATCCTGTTCTCCAGCAAAAAGCTGACTGATCCTGAGGGAATGGGGAAAACGCAAATTTATTTAGCGATGATTCTGATTGCTGCGGCTGTGTCAGGTACATTGTTTGAAAAATCAAGCCGGCCCGGTTTTTTTGTGAGCATAGGTTTTCTCGCGATTATTGCCGTCGTTACCATGATCTATCAAAAAAAGCAGGGACATAAAGACCGCCCTGCCAGCTCGTGATTTATTTCATTTTGTTGAACATGTTCTTTAAATAAGAAAACGGGCACCTCGATACCTGTTTTTCGTCGTCACGGAGGAAATACTGTTTCCATTCTCGATTATCCTTTCCTCCGTACCAGCCTAATTGCGGGTGAATCGGAGCTTGATCGTAGGCCTTTAAACGGGATCGGATCAGCCTGCTCATGTTCCGGCCGGATACAGTTGAACCATTTAGGTCATCAAACACCCACCTTGGCTGAAACGCGATCATAAAATAGGGAAAGCTCCGGCTTCTTCTCGCCTCGTGCCCCGGTGTAGCGCACAGAATAAAGTATGGCTCACCGTCAAAACAAAACTCCCATTTATAATGCTCGGGATCGGCCGGAATGTCTTCCGGCCACTCTTTTTCATCTTGATGACTCAGTCTATTTAAAAAGCTCCAAAACAGCTCTTCATACGCTTCAATCGAATAGTGCTCAGCCAAATCTTCCGGTGTATCAAACAACACAACGAGAGATGCATACTTTCCAGTGTCCCGCGATATCTTTCCGTACTCCGCAAGCAATGGAGCCAGTTCCTCCGCCGTTCGGTTTTCCCGCGGATCTCCGGCAAAAGCAATGCGAAGCTGATCATTCAGAAATGACTGGCGTCCGGGAATGCATGGAAACGTATCCGCATCATCCGCCACAGTTTCTGCCAGCAGCTCAAAAGCGATTCTTTGCCATTCAGGAAGCTCTTCTTGATTACGTTCCAGAAAACTTTTGGTGTAAATCCCATTCACCATTGATCCACCTCCAGTATCATCTGGATACTATATTAAAACTGGAGGCGGCAGGTGACTGTCCTTCATGAATCAGCCCAGTAACTGTTTGATGCCCTGATAACCGAAGTAAAAGCCAAATACAAGGAGGGATACACCAGCGATTCCGGTCAATCCCCTCAATAGCTTTTCATGAAGCAGAGTTCTGAACATGCTGGCTGTGATAGCCATGCAAAAATCCCAGATTAATATGCCGATCATGATGCCGGAGCTATAGATCAGAAGCTGATTCATATTGTAGGCCTCTGCTGTTTTCGCAAGTATGCTCCCGTAAATCCCAAGCCAAAAAAGGATGCTCAATGGATTTGACAGTGAAATGAGAAAACCCGAAGCGAACGTTTTCCTGTATGACGCTTTTCCCCGTGAGCTTCGCACATTCATCGGTTCTCTGACATTTTTCAGTGTTTCAATTCCTGTATAGGTCAGAACAAAAAAGCCGAAGAGCCACAAAAACGTTTTCACAAACGGAGCAGTCAAAAACTGCGACAACCCGAAATAGATAAAAAGCATGTACAGTCCGTCCGCTGTCATGGCGCCTAAACCAAAAATCCATGCATGCCAAAAACCGTTTTTAATTCCTTTGTCTATTTGCGCCGCATTTACTGGTCCCACAGGCGCAGACAAGGACAGTCCCAGCACAATATAGCTCAAAAAAATGTTCACCGGCCCGTACTCCCTTCTCTTACGTAACTTGTACAATTTATTCGGGAACGGGCCAAGCTATGCACAATTTCGCTTACTGTTTCAGACGTTCAAGCTCTTCTTCCATAATATCGGCAGCTTTGCCTACGAAGCTGAAAATGAGTTCCAGTTCCTCTTCCGTATACTCGCGGCACAAATCCATCGTCGACTCTGACAGAGAGCGGAACAAATCCTTTACATGTTTTTTCGAAGCGGTCAAAGGGACGATCATGACTCTTCTGCGGTCGTTCGGGTCCTTTTCACGAGCCACATACCCCGCTTTTTCTAACCGATCAACAAGCGCTGTGACAGAACCTGTGCTGAGGCCTGTCTTTTTCCCCAGCTCTCCGGCCGTCATCGGTCCCGCTTCATTTAAGATGTCAGCTGATTTCAAATCGGTGGGAAACAGACCGAGAGCCTGAGCGGCTGCCTGATGAAACAGAACCGTTCTTGTGCCCAATTTCCGAAAAAGCTGAACGGCAGTCTTTTCCAACTCACTTCTGGAATTTCTTGTTGACAACTGACAGTCCTCCCTATAGAATCGAATTTATCTTGATAATCGAGATATTCAATGATCAAACTATTATCATGATATCAGAACTTACATAGAAAAGTAAGAGGAGGTAGAACAAATGGACACAACATCAGCAAAACAGGCTTCCACCAAATTTGTGGTCCTCGGTCTCCTGCTGGGCATCTTGATGTCTGCGATGGACAATACGATTGTTGCCACCGCAATGGGCAGCATCGTAGCCGATCTTGGGAGCTTTGATAAATTTGCTTGGGTGACAGCATCCTATATGGTGGCGGTCATGGCTGGAATGCCGATTTACGGCAAGCTTTCCGATATGTACGGCCGAAAACGTTTTTTCCTGTTTGGACTTATTTTTTTCTTAATCGGGTCGGCTTTATGCGGCATTGCACAGACGATGAATCAGCTGATCATCTACCGGGCCATTCAAGGGATTGGAGGCGGCGCGCTCCTGCCGATTGCCTTTACCATTATCTTTGATTTGTTTCCGCCGGAAAAACGCGGAAAAATGTCCGGCATGTTTGGTGCTGTATTCGGATTATCCAGTGTTCTTGGGCCGCTGTTAGGCGCGATCATTACAGATTCGATCAGCTGGCACTGGGTGTTTTACATCAATGTGCCGATCGGCGCATTGTCATTGTTTTTCATTATTCGCTACTACAAAGAATCTTTGGAGCACAGAAAGCAGAAAATTGACTGGGGCGGCGCGGTTACCTTAGTCGTATCCATTGTATGCCTGATGTTCGCACTTGAGCTTGGCGGCAAAACATACGATTGGAATTCCATTCAGATCATTGGCCTGTTTATTGTATTCGCTGTTTTCTTCATTGCCTTTTTTATAGTGGAGAGAAAAGCGGAAGAGCCGATTATTTCTTTCTGGATGTTTAAAAACCGTTTGTTTGCCACAGCGCAGATTCTCGCTTTCCTGTATGGCGGAACATTCATTATTTTAGCGGTATTTATTCCGATTTTCGTTCAGGCGGTATACGGCAGCTCAGCGACAAGCGCGGGCTTTATTTTGACGCCGATGATGATTGGATCAGTCATCGGAAGCATGATCGGCGGGATCTTCCAAACGAAGGTCAGCTTCCGCAATTTGATGCTGATATCTGTTATCGCTTTCTTTATCGGCATGCTGCTTCTTTCCAATATGACGCCTGACACAGCACGGGTATGGCTGACAGTCTTTATGATGATTTCAGGATTTGGTGTAGGCTTTAACTTCTCCCTGCTGCCGGCGGCATCGATGAATGATCTTGAACCCCGTTTTCGGGGAACGGCCAACTCTACAAATTCATTTTTGCGGTCATTCGGCATGACCTTGGGCGTCACCATTTTCGGAACGGTGCAAACAAACGTATTCACAAACAAGCTGAGCGAAGGCTTCAGCGGCATGAAAGGCTCAGCAGGCTCAGGCGCCACGCAAAATATCGGCGACCCGCAGGAGATTTTTCAAGCAGGAACACGTTCCCAGATTCCTGAGGTGATCCTGAATCGCATTATTGACGCGATGTCATCAAGCATCACATATGTCTTTTTGCTCGCTTTGATTCCAATTGTCCTCGCGGCGGTCACCGTTTTGTTTATGGGAAAAGCCAGAGTGAAAACAACAGCGGAAATGGCAAAGAAAGCAAATTAACAAAAAAGCAGTACATGCCTGACATGTACTGCTTTTTTCGATTACAATCCTAATCTTGCAAGAATAAACGTCCATATACAAATGATCAATAACAGAATCAGACTGTACGCCACTGTCCGTTTAAACAGTTTAGATTCCTTGCCAGTCTGTCCGACCGCTGCGGCGGCGATGGCGATAGACTGAGGAGAAACGAGTTTCGCCATCACCCCGCCCGCTGTATTTGCAGCTAACAGCAAATCAGAACCCGCACCGATCTGCGCCCCAGTGACAACCTGCAAATGTCCGAACAGAGCGTTATTGCTGACAACAGAACCGGTAATGAACACGCCGATCCAGCCGAGAACAGGACTGACAAATGGGAACAAATCTCCTGTTTTCGCCAGTGCCAACCCAATTGAAGAGCTGAGCCCTGCGAAGTTGGCAAGATTGGCAAACCCCATTACGAAGCAGATCGTGATAATCGGCACCCACAGCTCTTTTCCTGTCTCCTTCAAGGAAGCAAAGGCATCCCGATAAGAGAAATTTTTGCTGAACAGCCCTGTCACGATGACTGCCGCTAAAATCGCTGTACCAGTCGCTGACAGCAGATCGACTTTAAAAACTGCATCTAACGGCATGGCAGATGGCGCAATCGGCGGCATTTTCATAATTTGCTGATGCAGAAAAGGCATTTTCAATAATAGTGTTGTCTGATATAACAGCCCGCCTTCTTGGAATAGCGCTTTGAAGGCAGGAAGGCTCCAGATTGTGATCGCCGCAGTTAAAATGTAGAAAGGAGACCATGCTTTCGCAATGTCAGCGGCACTGTATGCCTTTTTCTCACCAGTCTCGCCGGCTCCTTCCTCCCGGTAAATCTCTTTCGGCTGCCATTTGCGGAGGAAGAGCGCAAGCCCGCCCATGCTGAATAAGGCCGCCAAAATGTTTGCTAATTCCGGTCCAAGCACCGCCATTGTCAGTGTCTGAACCGCTGTATACACACCGCTCACAACCAACAGGGCAGGCCATGTCTGTTTGATTCCCTTCATTCGGTCTAATAGGAATACAAGCAGAAACGGAATCAAAAATGAGATCATCGGCAGTGTCCACATCAATGTTCGTGACAGCTCAAGGGCAGACAAATCACCAATCTGTGCCCCTGTGATTACAGGAATTCCAATCGCACCAAAGGCTCCAGAGGCTGCGTTCGCAATCAAACAGAGCGCCGCCGCTTTTAACGGTTTAAAACCAAGTTCGACGAGCAGCGCCGCACTAATCGCAATCGGAACACCAAAACCGGCCGCGCCTTCCAAAAACGCGTTAAAACAAAAACCAATTAATAATAGCTGTATTCTTTGGTCAGGCGAAATGCCGGCAATGCTGGAACGAATAATGGTAAATTTCCCGGTTTTCACTGCGATTTTATACAGCCACACCGCCATCAGAACGATGTAGCCAATCGGCCACAAACCGCTCCCGATTCCTAGTAAAACAGAAGAAATTGCTTTTTCAACCGGCATATGAAATGCCAAAACGGAGACGAAGAAACTGACGGCTAGGGTAAGAAATGCCGCAAGAATGCCTTTCATTTTAAAAACAGTTAAAGCCAAGAGAAAAAAGAGGATCGGAGTGAGCGCCACAAGTGCGCTCACATACTCGTTTCCAAACGGATCATACAACTGCTCCCACATTGACAATCAGCCCTTTACTCTATAGTTGCGATTAGTTAATCTTTTGTTAAGCAAAATGCGGTTTTAAGATGTTTTTAAGGACGCCGGAGCTGTGAAGGAACTGTTCTTTTTCTTTCTCATTTAAGTTCAGCTCAGTGATGCCTGCAACTCCTCCGCGGTTTACGACAGCCGGAACGCCAATGTACACGTCATCTGCGCCGTATTGTCCGTCCAAATATGTGCTGACAGTTAAAATGCTGTTTTCATTATGAAGAATGGCTTTTGTAATGCGGGCAAGGCTCATCGCAACGCCGTAATAAGTCGCACCTTTTTTCTCAATGATATGGTAAGCGGCGTTTTTCACGTCATCTACGATCTGGTCAAGCTCCTCTTGTTTGTACGCATCGTTTTTCTCAACGAGTTCACTGACTGGCACTCCGCCGACATTTGCGTGGCTCCAGACAGGAAGCTCTGTGTCGCCGTGTTCTCCGATAATATGCGCGTGCACGTTTTGAGGGGCTGCCCCAAAGTATTCGCTCAGCATGTAACGGAATCTCGCAGAATCTAGTGTTGTACCGCTTCCGATCACCCGCTCTTTTGGCAGGCCGCTGAATTTCCATGTAGCGTAAGTCAGAATATCAACCGGATTTGTCGCGATTAAGAAGATGCCGTCAAATCCGCTCGCCATGACTTCACTAACGATGCCTTTGAAAATCTTTAAGTTCTTTTCTACTAATTCTAGGCGTGTCTCACCAGGTTTTTGGTTTGCTCCGGCACAGATGCAGACAATATCAGCATCCTTGCAGTCTTCATATGTTCCGTAAGATGTTTTGACCGGTTGCGGCGCAAACGCCTTTCCGTGGTTTAAATCCATTACATCGCCCATTGCTTTTTCTTTATTTAAATCAATGACCACAAGCTCATCTGTGATCGCTTGGTTAATTAACGCAAATGCATAACTGCTACCAACAAAACCCGCTCCGATTAAAGCAACTTTATTTACATGTTTATTCATCATTAATCATCCTTCCAGGGTATGTTTTTCTTTGATGTTTGTTTGTGAAGTATTTCACATTTATATTGTGCAACATTTCACAAACTATTGCAAGAGAAAAGTTTTGTCTGATTTATGAACAAAAAAAGAAACCATCCAGGATGGTTTCTTGGGGATTTTTCCTCTGATCGCTTGCCCTCAATGAGGAAGAGAACCGCTTAAGCCAGAGTCGTTATATAAACCATTTTGCACATAATCAAAGCCAGGCTGGTTCTGTCCAGGCACTTGGGCGCTGCCATTGTTAAAAATCACTTTGGCGTTGGTTGTATCCGTATCCGCCGGCAGCGTCAGCGTGTAAATTCCATCTGCATTCTTAGTCATTGCTTTTCCCGGCCAAGATCCGGTCAATTCTATTGCCCGGCCTCCATCATGTTTATAGATATAAGCATTTACTTGGCCCCAATGATTCGGATTTTGATAGCCAATTGTTTTGGCCGCAGACGGGTCTCTTTTTACAAAGCTGTACTCTTGGGCCCTCGTTACACCATCACTGTTCGTTCCTGTTAACGTGATGTCGTATGTTGTGCCAAATGGATCTCCTTTTCCGATTGTTAATTGGTCTCCATCCTTAAACGCTGTCTCTTGCCCATTATTGATTTGATACACGGCTTTTGCTGTATTCGCATCTGCACGCAGGGTGATCGTCAATTGATCATTGAAAGAATGGGTTACCCCTGTTTTGACATTCTCAAGGAAGACATGAGGTGCATTTTCAATATCGTCAGGATAAAGAACAACCACTGATCTGGCATTGATCGTGCCTGTCAGTTTACCGTCCGTTACTTGAAATGAACCATCCCCAGCTTTATTAGCATAGCTGCCATCAGGTAATTTCGTTGAAGCATTGATGGTGACAGAAGATGAACCTGCATTTGCCAACACAACGCCATGTGAGCCGCGCTGATTCATGAATATCTGGTTGTTTCCATTCGGATTTGAGAGTTCCTCAGGCTGTCCAGCCATTACATTGTGAAATGTATTGACCGCAGCGATAGCCTGATCTTCAAATAAAGCACTTCCGCGGTCGCCTATTTGGGTTTTCCCTGGGAATCTCACACCATTTCCGCCGCCCTCAGGTCTGGAAAAGAAGAGAGGCGTACTGCCTGAGCGAGAAGCAATCACTGCCCAGCCTAAATGGATATCGTCATCACTCATCCATGTAGACTCTTGATCATCATTGGCATACGTATCATGCGATTCCACCCATGTGACTAACTTGTCCGCAGCCACATCAGATGCATAATGGGAGATATTCGACACGCTCAGATTACGATTCTTTAAAGCGGACCTTATGGAATGTCCATAGTTAGATGCTGTCACATTCATATAATTCGCATATGCGGCATCTCTGGAGGCACTATCTTGCAGGATTTCTCCGTATTGGAACTCCGCAGATGTATTTGTGATATTCGGCCAAAATTGACTGCCGTAATTCCCATCATCCGGAAGCTCTATATGTTTGGCGGCATCAAATCGAAATCCGTCTGCCCCGTCATTCAATGCTCTTTCTAAGAAACGTTTCAGATAGGACTGTACTTGTGTATTCTGTGTATTCCAATCATACAGCCCGAGCAATGAATTTTGCGTGACATCCCATCGATCGGACCAATTTTTAATTTGTGTGTTTCCATGGGTCCAGTTTGGAATACTCTTAATCTCATTGGAAATCGCAGCATAGTCACTGGTGGTATGATTGATGACCGCGTCAACAATGACCTTTACGCCATATTCTTCAGCGGCTGCACACATTTCTTTAAATTCTTGTTCAGTACCTAAGTAACGGTTGCCAATTTGGTACGATGTCGGCTGATACAGCCAGTACCAGTTCGACATGCTTTTATCTCCTTGGTTCCCTTCCTTTACTTGGTTAATCGGAGACGTCTGAATGGCTGTATATCCTGCATCATGAATATCCTTCATATTATGTTTTAACGTATTGAACGACCAATTCCATGCATGAAGAATGGTTCCGCTTTTGATCGACGGTGCTGTAAGCTCATTCGATTTGTTCGCCGTTTCAGCACTCGCAGCCGCCGGTCCTGCCAGAACCAAATGAAACAGCAATAAAAATCCAGCGAATAACGGCAGTAAAGAGGTTTTGAATCGTTTTTCAAACATTCTTGACACTCCTTATTTAGTTTTTGAAGACTTACTGCGGAGTCAAAAATCCCTCTTACTTCATTCTTCCGCTTCCTCCTTTCAAACGAATGTGAAGACTGGAGAATTTTGTTAACGCTTACAATTTAAATTATCACATTCACCCTATCAAAACAACTTGATAGAGTGAATTCAAATCTATATTCCTATCCTAATAAAAACGCTGCCCTGAACTGTGAGCCATTTCCCTCACTTTACAAACAAAAAAAGAAACCATCACACTAAGATGATTTCTTTTCTACTTCTTCTTTTATCGCTCTTCTGTAAGCCAGCTTCACAATCACGTATCGAAGCAGAAACAAAGCGCCGCCGCAGACGATAAAAAGAAGGACCATTTTCAGCCAAGCGAAGAATGTATGGGGAATCCCCCTGTCGTACATCGTAAGCACCACTACCGCAAAGGCGACCGCAATTGACTCTATTCGCTGCTGCTTCACCCGTTTTCGCAGTTCTTCTTCGGTGTCTATTCTTGGCATGAGCATCCCAGATGCCGCTGCCCTGATGCAGTAATATAAGATGATGATGAACAAAAACACAAGGCTTGCAGCCCATTCTTTAAACGGAAATTCAAACATAATGCCTCGGATGATCACATCAAGAAGCGCAAAAGCACCCGCTATTATCCCAATCTCCGACCAGATTTTTTGTTCATTTTCTTTTACTCTCTTATTTTTCCCATTCACGCCTGAAAGTCTATTACGCAGATTATTCATGACCTTCCTCCCGCACTTTTACGAATGGCTTATGGCTTACATGTTACAATAACAGCCTGCGCTTCTGCAATGATTAACTCAAAAGCCCGCCGTACAAGCCGGCGGGCAGCAATCGTTAAAACGGCCCCCAATTGATCATGACGCCGATCACAATAAAGACAAGCCCGATCAAAAACCAAATCAAAGCAAGCGGCACCATAAACCGCAGCCACTTGACGTACGGAATGCCGCTGGCGGCAAGCACCGCCATGAGAACGCCGGATGTCGGGTTCACACAGTTGACGACTCCTTCTCCAAGCATAACCGCCTCCACCGCAACCTGTCTCGTAATTCCCATCAAATCAGCGAGCGGCGCCAGAATTGGAATAAATACAACGGCCTCTCCAGACCCTGAAGAGATGAGAAAGTGAAGAAGCGCACTGGCGATATACATGCCGATCGCGCCGGCAATCGGGCTGAATCCGTCCAAAAGCGATGCCAAGGCATTGACGACTGTATCGAGGAGCTTGCCGTTTTCAAGAATGACGGAAATACTTCGTGCCATCCCGACAATCAGCGCCCCGTATACAAGGCTTTGGCAGCCCGTAATGAAGGTTTTGGCAATATCGTTTGCCGCAAGCCCGCCTATTAAACCGGCAAGGACAGAAATAAAAATAAACGTCGCAGCCATTTGGGAATCAGACCAGCCCAGCTTTAAAGCGCCGTACAAAAATCCGATCAGCGACAGTCCCGCCACAGCCAAAATCAGCTTATGGCGAACGGTAAACGGCACTGACTGATCTTCTTCTTTACCCGCTTCACCCATTCCTGCCGCCGGGAACCAATTTGTTCCTAACACACTGGCATCCTTTGATTTTTTTAATTTTCTCGTATACAGATAGATATAAATAATAGAAGAAAGCAAAAAGCATATGTATATCACAATACGCAGGCCGATCCCCGAAAAGAGCGGCAGCTCCGCAATTGATTGCGATAAACCGAGCGGTGACGGTGATAAAATAGTAGAGTTAAATCCAGCGTAGCAGCCGATGTAAATAACAGCGGCGCCCGCAACAGCGTCCCATTTTAAGGATCGTGCGACAATGAGGCCGATGGGGATAAATCCGATAACTGAATTCACGACAATTCCGGTTGTCCCGAGAATGGAGAACAACGCGCCGACAATACAAATAAATAATAATTGCTTTGTGCGGAATTTGCTGATGACATTGTAAATCAGGCCATTGATGGCGCCCGTTTTTTCTAAAATGGCAATGGTGCCGCCTGTGAACAAAATCAGAAAGATGATTGGTGCTGATCCGACCATTCCATCCTGAAGAGAAGAAAAAAAGCTGATCAGGCTGACCGGAGACTGTTCGATTGAATGATAGCTTCCCGGAACAGCAGTCGTGACATCTCCCTTTGTCACGCGGTCAAATTCTCCCGCCGGCACAATATACGAAGCAATAGCGCAAATGAAAGCAATCATAAATAAGAGGACATAGGCGTCAGGCATTTTAAATGTCGTTCGTTTTTTCTTAGGTTGTGTTTCGGCCGCTGGCATACTCATATTTCGATTCATCCCCTCTGTTTGAAAATATTCATTATTCTGAAAAGTAGCAATATGTGCTATATTATATACAGCCTATCTTCCTGTTTCAATATAAATAAAGTAAAGAAGGTAAAATTCATTTTGATAGAAGGAGGTACTTCTTCCCATGCAAAAGCTTTCCGAAGACATGAAACAAACCGTTATGAATATCTTCGAGCATCTGCACGCGAACCCTGAAGTCAGCTGGAAGGAATATGAGACAACTGCATTTCTTAAACAAAAGCTTGAGGATTTGGGATGCCGGACGCGCACTTTTTCAGACTGCACCGGGGTTGTTGGCGAGATCGGTTCGGGCTCGCCGGTTGTAGCTGTTCGCGCTGACATTGATGCGCTATGGCAGGAGGTCAACGGCACATTCCGCGCCAACCATTCCTGCGGCCACGATTCACATATGACAATGGCGCTGGGCACGTTAATGCTGCTGAAAAAACAGCCCGAGCTTCCGAAGGGCACGATCCGTTTTATCTTTCAGCCGGCTGAGGAAAAAGGCGGCGGCGCCTTGAAAATGATAGAAGAAGGTGTGCTTGATGATGTCGACTATTTGTACGGCGTTCACGTCCGTCCGATTCAGGAAACACAGAACGGGCGCTGTACCCCTTCCATCCTGCACGGGTCAAGCCAGCATATTGAGGGAACGATTATCGGTGAGGAAGCCCATGGCGCCCGCCCGCATCTCGGGAAAAACAGCATTGAAATTGCGGCATTTCTCGTACATAAGCTCGGACTCATTCATATTGACCCGAAAATTCCGCATACCGTTAAAATGACAAAACTTCAAGCCGGCGGTGAAAGCTCTAACATCATTCCAGGAAAAGCGTCGTTCAGCCTTGATTTGCGCGCTCAGACCAATGAAGCCATGGAGACGTTAACCGCCGAAACAGAAAGAGCCTGCGAAGCGGCCGCCGCGGCATTCGGCGCGAAGATCGAGCTGCAAAAGGAACACAGCCTTCCTGCGGCAACACAAAACAAAGAAGCTGAAGCAATCATGGCAGAAGCAATTACAGATATCATCGGGGCTGAGCAGCTTGATGAACCGCTTGTCACAACCGGCGGTGAGGATTTCCATTTTTATGCGGTGAAAGTGCCGAACCTGAAAACAACCATGCTCGGACTCGGCTGCGGACTTCAGCCGGGACTCCATCATCCCCATATGACCTTTGACCGAAACGCGATGTTCAACGGCATTCATATTTTAGCGAATGCCGTACTCAAAACGTTTCAGAAGGCGGAATCACCCGCTGCCGCTAACGCTTCTTAACAAATAAAAAAAGCAGCCTGGCTACAGGCTGCTTTCTTCATCATTTCTTCAAATCTTCAATTGAGTTGACGTTTTTCATATATTGAGGTACAACAAGACCCATCTTCACACCAGTCATACTGGTGCCTATATCGTCATATTTGCCTTTGTATTTGGCCGCGTATGCTTTATGGGTATTCGGCAGCCATGCGGAAAGGGATGCGTCGGCGCTTCCCGTCGCAACCGCAGTCCACATTGGACCAGCCTCTACCTGAGTAAGCGTTACGTCATAGCCCAAGTCTTCTAAGACTTTGCCAACCACGTTTGTACTTGCAATCTCACTGTCCCACGCTACATAGGCAAGGTTGATTTTGTCTCCCTTCACCTTTTGAACGCCTTTTGTCCACTCCGCAATCTGATCTTTGTGTTTCTTCACATACTCAGCTGCGGCTTTGGCAGGTTTTTCGCCTTCTTCCACCTTGATCATGACTTCGCCCATGTCGTCTTGCGACCATTTAAACTGGCTCAGTAGCTTTACGGCATTCGGCTGTTCTTTGCTGAAGCCTTTGCGCGTGATCGTATGGATTTCCTCTGCGCTGCCATAAGATTGTTTCGGATCATCGAGATATTTCAGCTTATATCTGGAGAACATCCAGTGCGGTGTCCATCCTGTAATGATGATCGGTTTCTTACGGTCGTATGACTTTTTAAGCGTTGCAGTCATCGCGGCGCTTGACGCCGAAATCAATGTCCAGTCATTCAGGTCATAATCCTTCATCGCTTGATCGGTCAGGGCCATAATCCCTGAACCAGGGTCAATCCCGATGATGGTCTTATTCACCTGTTCAGCCGCGGTTGCATTTTCATCGCTTTCCGACCCGCAAGCCGCAAGTGAGAGCGCCAGCATGGCGGAAACACCGATACCGATGATTTTTTTAAGCATCAGGCATTCCCCCTGCTTTTCTTCTTCACTTTAATATTTTGAGTAATGCGGTCCAGCGTAATGGCAACGATAACGATGGCGATACCGGCCTCTACGCCGACCCCGGTTTTCAGCTGTGTAACGGCACTGTATACTTCAGAACCAAGTCCAGGCGCACCGACCATTGCGGCGATAACAACCATTGATAACGCAAGCATGATGCTTTGGTTGATTCCGGCCAGAATGGTTTTTGTCGCAAGCGGAAGCTGAACTTTAAACAATCGCTGAGCTGTTGTAGAACCGAACGCCTCAGTCGCTTCAATCAGATCCGCCGGCACTTGTTTAATACCGAGAACAGTCATGCGGATTGTCGGCGGCATCGCGAAGATAACAGATGCAACAACACCCGGCACAACACCGATGTTGAAGAAGAAAATCGCCGGCAATAGATATACGAAAGCAGGCATTGTCTGCATTAAATCAAGAATAGG
Source organism: Bacillus sp. SN1 (assembly GCF_002796895.1). Classification (NCBI taxonomy): domain Bacteria; kingdom Bacillati; phylum Bacillota; class Bacilli; order Caryophanales; family Bacillaceae; genus Bacillus; species Bacillus sp. SN1. The sequence goes on along the minus strand of NZ_PHIE01000004.1, from coordinate 146,813 downwards.
CGTTACAATACGGCGAACTGTTTCTTTCTGGGACGCCCAAATTCCGATCGGAACCCCGACCACAATCGAAATAATCACAGATGTCAAAACAAGCGCCAATGTTTGCAGCATTGGGTCCCAATATCCTAAATAATCAATCAGGAGGAATCCAATCAATGTGAATAACGCAATTCCCCTCGTACTGATCCACCACGCAAGTGCGGCGAAAATAATCGTTAACAAAATAGATGGGATAAATCCAAGTCCGCTAACAATTCCATTTACAAAAGCGGCCAATCCGTTTGCGATTCCGTCGAAGAATCCGCCAAACGTCATCGTAATCCAGTCAACAAAACGGTCAATGATATCTGCTAAAGGTATTCTAGGCAGTCTATCCATCTTACTTCACCTCCTGTGCAGAAGGATCTTGTGTTTGTTCGTCAGTGCCTTCAGCATTGATATACTCGTTATTGCCGGCAAGCGCGCCAATCAATGCGCCTTTTACGACAATCCCTTTCATTCTTTGCTTCTCATCTACAACCGCAATTGGAATATTCGCGTCAGAAACAACGTCAAAAATCTCTGTCAAATACGTATCCTCTGGTACAGTCGTAAATTCTGTATTCAAGATATCTTGAAGTGACAAATCAGATTCAGCCGCTTTTTTCGCATCAGACGCATAGATAACACCTAACAATTTCTTTTGTTTATCCACCGCGTAAATTGAAGAAATTCCAAGGTTTTTCATCAGTGTCAATGCCACGCGAGGCCCTTTATCAATCCGCACTGTTTCAGCGCGCTTCATAATGTGGCCTGCTGTGAGGACTTTAGATAAATCAACATCCTCGACGAATTTCTCAACATATTCGTTAGATGGATTCATCAGGATTTCTTCAGGCGTGCCGATTTGAACGATGTTACCGTCCTTCATCAAAACAATTCTGTCGCCGATCCGCAACGCTTCGTCCAAGTCGTGCGTAATAAAGATAATCGTTTTTCCGACATTATCGTGAAGATCAAGAAGTTCATCCTGCATATCTTTACGAATCAATGGATCGAGCGCACTGAACGCTTCATCCATCAGAAGAATGTCCGGATCATTTGTCAACGCGCGGGCAAGGCCGACACGCTGCTGCATCCCGCCGGAAAGCTGGTCAGGATATTGGTGCTCAAACCCTTCAAGTCCGACGAGCTTTAAGGACTCAAGCGCTTTTTGCTGACGCTCTTGTTTGTCTACACCTTGAAGTTCCAGTCCGTATTCTGTATTTTCAAGTATCGTTCTATGCGGGAACAGAGCGAACTTTTGGAAGACCATGCTGATTTTCTTCCGGCGGACTTCCCGGAGCTGGTCTTTAGACATATTTGTTATCATGTCACCATCAATGTAAATATTTCCGGCAGTCGGTTCAATAAGCCGGTTTAACATCCGTACTAAAGTTGATTTACCGCTCCCTGATAGACCCATGATGACAAATATCTCACCATCATATACATCAAAATCTGCCTGATTTACCCCAACGGTTGATCCAGTCGCTTTCAGGATCTCTTTTTTTGTCTTTCCGTTGGCAAGCATTTGAACTGCTTTCTTTGTTTGTTTCCCAAAAATTTTAGAGACTTTCTCAACTTTTATCTTAATTGGTTTCTCATCTACACTCATATTTTCCCTCCATATTAAGCAATCTTTATTACCGTAACATTTATGTAACATCCCACACAAACAGCATATTCTCTTTTATTCTGTACCATTTCTTTATAAACATCCATGTAACGGCATGACCTTATTTATGCTTCTAAATGCTCTGTAATCCTCCTTTATGATTGTATTTTACAGGTGATATTTCGCCCATCTTTAGTTGAAAACGCTTTTACTGCATCTGAATTCCTCCTCCCTTTTATGACTTCCTGCTCCTTTACTGGAAAAATAAGTTGCTTTTCCAACCCCGATTTTGTATTATAGTTTCATGACTATGAAACAAACAGATGATCAAATCAGAGCCCAAATTTTTAAAGCCCTGTCTGATGAATCGAGGCTTGCCATTATTCGTACGCTTTATTACAGCGGAAAAGAACTCAGCTGCGGTGAAGTAGGTGAAAAATGCAATATTGTCAAAACCACAGCATCTTATCATTTTAAAACGCTGCGTGAAGCGGGGTTGACGGCAACCCGGAAAGATTCGCGGACAAAATATGTCAGCCTGCGTGAAGACACATTTCAAACATACCTGCCAGGCTTTTTGGAAACCCTCTAAAAAAGGGTTTTCTCTATACATATCTGTTTCATAGTTTCAAACTTATAAAACTATAGGAGTGATAAAAATTGAAACATATTTGGCTTTTTTTCAGTGTGATGTTTGTCATTGGCACGGATACCTTTTTGCTATCGCCGCTTCTCCCGCTTTTACAGGAACAGTTTCATGTCTCTACCGATTTGTCAGGCTGGATGGTCAGTGCTTATGCGCTCGGTTATGCGCTGTTCGCTTTGGTTGCGGGCCCGATCTCAGACCGGCTTAACAGGAAAACAGTCATGCTGTGGGGACTTGCAGGCTTTATCGTATCCACGTTTTTATGCGGCATCGCTCCCTCTTTTGCCGCCATGTGCCTGTTCCGTTTTGCCGCAGGCGTTAGTGCTGCGTTTGTGACGCCTCAAATTTGGGCGTCCATCCCTGTCATCGTCCCGCCTTCTCAGATCATAAAAAGCATGGGGATTGCGACAGCAGGATTGGCCGCTTCACAAATGCTCGGACTGCCCATCGGAGGGTTTTTCGCTTCCTTTACATGGCATACGCCATTTTTCGTTCTGTCAGCTTGCTCGCTTGTTCTTCTATTGATTCTGGCGGCGGCCATGCCTGATATTCGTCCTTCTTCACCCCGTCCGTCAATATTGAATCCATATCGGGAGCTGTTTTCACTGCCGAAAACAACGGTCATCCTGCTTGCCTATTTTCTCTTTCAAACCGGCAATTTCGCTTCGTTCAGCTTTCTAGGCACTTGGCTTTCTGCGGATTATCATTTAACCGTTTCACAAATTGGCGCTGCTATGCTTGTACTCGGGCTGGGGAATATGCTCGGAAGTCTTATCGGCAGCCGAATTTCAGCAAAGCTGGGCATGTTTCAGACATTGATCAGCGGCATGCTGCTGATGGGGGCTCTCTATTTCTGTCTCCCTTTCTTTCCTCACTTATTTTTAGTGGAAATGAGCTTTTTTCTCACTTTCTTTACAGCTGGCATTATCTTTCCGTTAATGATGGGTGTCTTTCAATCCATTTCACCAAACGCCCGAGGAACCATTGCTTCCCTTTCCAATGCCGCTATGTATGCAGGAACCACTGTCGGCACATGTGTTGCAGGTTTTTTATATCAAAGGGCACAGCATTTCGGAGCCGTCACAGGATTTACTGCCATTCTGTTCATACTGTCTATGACGCTCTACCAGACAATCAGAAAAACCGAAAAACGCCAACCCGCAGCCCGGGCGCAAATGTAAAAAAAGCACCTCAATCGCGAGGTGCTTTTCCTATTCAAGCTCCGTTTGTTTCGTTTCTTTTCCCATAATCAAAATACAAACAACCGCGAGCAAGATTGCGATGCAAAAGATTGAAAAGATGACTGAAAATGAAATATGACGGGCTGCGAGCGTTCCGACGAGCAGAGGCCCGAAGATGCCGCCGATTCTTCCAAACGCCGCTGTCGTTCCTGAACCTGTTGCGCGAATCGCTGTCGGGTATTGCTCAGGTGTATAGGCATACAGCACGCCCCACGCCCCAAGATTGAAAAACGATAACAGCATTCCAGCTGTAAGCAGAAGGCCTAAGGAATCCGCCGTTCCGAAGAAATAGGCGCTACCTGCTGTACCAATCAGGTAAATGACGAGTATCCACTTCCGGCCCGCTTTTTCGATCAGCCAGGCGGCAGAAAAATAGCCCGGAAGCTGAGCAAGCGTCATCAACAGGACATATTCAAAGCTTTGAATCATGCTGAAGCCTTTTAGCAGCATGACACTCGGGAGCCACAGGAACATGCCGTAATAAGAAAACACCACGCAGAACCAAACGATCGACAGCATCACTGTCGCCCGTATATACTGTCTTGCCCAGACGCTTTTTACATTCTCCCACACCGATTTCTTTTTGGCAGAAAGCGACTCATATTTCGGTGAATCAGGCAGACTCGTCCGCAAGTACAGAGCATAAAAAGCAGTCAGCGCGGTTAACAGCAAGGCAGCCTGCCAGCCGAAGCTCGGGATCACAAAGTAAGAAATCAGTGCCGCTACGAGCCAGCCAACAGCCCAAAAGCTTTCCAGAAGCACAATCACTCTGCCCCTCTTTTCAGGCACAACCGCTTCCGAAACGAGTGTTGAAGCGACTGGAAGCTCGCCGCCAAGCCCCATTCCGATCACGAAACGAAGAATAAGAAATGCCGATAAGCTCGTCACAAAAGCTGAAATGCCGCTTCCGATCGAAAAACACAAAAGGGTAATGATAAACACTTTTTTCCGGCCGATTCGATCAGCCAGCAGACCAAACAAAAACGCACCCACAGCCATGCCGATGGAATTGACGCTTCCGATCCATTTCATTTCTTCGGGCGACAGATTCCACTCCACATGGAGCGCGGCGATAATAAACGATAATATTCCGACATCCATTGCATCAAACAGCCACCCCAAGCCGGCGACGCCCAGCAGTTTACGCTGGGATATAGGCTGTTGTTTTCCCATTGCCAACACCTCTGATATGCAAAATAATTACCGTTTAAGTTTACACCTGTCTTTACACATTGTCATTAACTAAATGATGTAAATGAGAAACCCCGCTTATGTTTCACAAGCGGGGGGTTTTTTATTGCTGCAATGCTGCTTTTTTAATATTATCCTGCAGCTGGGCAATACGTCTTGCGCCGTCTTCGCGAAGGCGTTTGTTTTCTTCTTCGATTTGTTTTGTTTCCTGCATGCCGCTGACGATCGTGTTCCAAGACGATTCGATCGTTTCAATATCTATGCTCGGTCTGCCGGCCATTCTGGCAATTTCAACACTTTGGCTCGAGATGTTTTCAGCATTTCGTCTCAGCATCTCGTTTGTCCGGCGGTCAAGCTCGCTCATGGAGTCAGCCACAAGCTTTTGGCGTTTCACGGTAACGGCTTGAATAATGCCGTTTTTAAAAATCGGAATGGTGATGATGAACGCGGAGTTGATCTTCCCGATCAGCTTTGCATTTCCGCGCTGCAGGAGACGGATTTGAGGTGCCGTTTGAAGAGCCACCATCCGTGCCATATCCAGATCGTATACCCGTTCCTCAAGCGCCTGAATGCCGTTTCGCAGTGTATCGAGCTGCATTTGCGCCAGCTGATTTCCGCTTGCCGCTTTTTCTTCATATGAAGGAAGGATCGACTGCATCTCTTCCAGCTTCATTTGTCCGGCAACGACGTATTTTTCAAGCTCCATATAGTATTTGATATTGTTTTCATACATTTCATCGAGCGTGTAGTTCGTCTTCGTCATCTCATCTTTGTATTTCGAAATCTCAACGTTGATTTTTTCAATCTCTCCGCCAAGCGTCTGGTACTTTTTAAAGATTTTTTCGATCATGCTGCCGCCGCGTTTGAAAATTTTCGCCATCAATCCCTTTGGCTCATCAAAATCATTTTTGTCGAAGCGGTCCATGATTTTCCCAAGCTGAGTCAGCATTGTGCCGGAGTCTGTCACGCTTGTTGTTTTCATCATCCCTAAGATGCGGTCAGAGAACTTGGAAATTTCAATGGCCGGCTCCTTCCCGTACTCAAGCAGCTCCATTTGGTTTTTGACGTCAATTTGCTGTACAAGCCGCTTCACCTCTGGTTCTTGACGGAGCTGGAGACGGATATCGTCAGCTTTCTGCTGGGAAATTTCTTCGTTTTTATCGAGAACAAGCGGGTTTTGATTTTCTGTTGTCATGCTTTTCTTCTCTCCTTACTTTTGGGTAATCGTTCTGAACAGCCTTCTCACAAGCGAAGGCTCTTTATAGTCCTGCTGAAACACCATGTCGTCCAGCCAGTGGATATCATACTGATCCTCTTCAATAAACGGCTCAATGTCTTGATGGCCGGGCGGGTTATAAATGATGATATCGATTCCGATTTCATTCAGGAACAGCAGGGCTGCAGCATCTGAACGCGTGAGTCCGCCGCTCATTTCCGTATGATATAAAACGAGTTTCGGAACGGTTTGCGCATAATCGAACATTTGAATCAATTTCAGCAGTTTAGCAGGCAGGTTTGTTGTTTGTTTAAACAAGTAAATTTGAACATCCTTGACTTGCTCCTGATGCAAAGCCTTAAGCCGCGGGTGCCTGCACATTCTCGAAATCGTTTTGGCAATGGCAGTCTGAACGCCCGCCGGAAGCTGCTTGTACTGCCATACATTGCTTGCCATTAGTTTGTCAGGGTCAATATTCCCCTCATGGTCAAGCGCGTGGCTGTAATGAAATTGATAGTTCGACTTTATTTCTTCTGTAAACGGAAAGCTTCTTACCATTTCTGTTTCCTGATAATCTGCTAATGTATGAAGCCTGTTCCAATATTCTTTATTGTCTTTCGACACACCCATTACCTTAGCAAATACATTCGGAATCTCGATGGAATGTTTATCAGCTTTGAAATTCGGCCGAATAAAGGCGCGCTCTTTCGTGATTAAAAACAGTTCATCATAGGTCGTTTTCAGCGTAACAGACATCGGCGTGTGATCTCTAAATTGCCATGGCTTGTACAGCATGGATTCCTCATGATTCAGCACATGTTCAATTTCCTTTGTTGAGCGGTAGGCCACTGTTGATTTCCGGTCCGGTTTTTCTTTCGGAAACGGCTGAAGCTCCGAAACATCCGGAAGTTTTTCCGTAAAACTGAGCTCCTGCATCGGTTCGACAAGCGCCATCTGATCGGTTCCCGCCGGATGGAACAGCAGAACATCGCAGCCGACTAACATCAGATAATATAAGAAATAGAGCTGGCTTTTCGTCGCATCTCCGTACCAAACAACCTTTGGCATCTCCCGTTCTATATCGGTTTTTTCCAGCCAAGGATTCAGGTGATTCAAAGAAAACTTCGAGACATCAAGCAGCACTCTGCGAAAATCAGGATGATTCAACCCCTGCTCATGACTGTCTGCAAAGGTATGTAAAAGCGTCATCAGCGCTTTTCTTAAATGGCGGTGCATCAAGGGATTCGAGTGCTTCGCAATCAGCCTTTCCCCGTCCAGAAAGGCAACAAAGCGGCTGACTGACAGCCCTTTTTCCTGCTGATTGATGGAATGAATATGCTGGAGCTTTTGAAATGTTTCCGGCTCAATTGTTTTATCAAGCGTTTCACTCAGAATGGTAATGCGATCGTTTACAGACAGCTCATACAGCTCGTTATAGTAGTCCGTCTCATCAATAGGCGTACCTAATATCTGCCCGGCAAGGCGAGAAAAAGAAAGGCCTTGTTCTGTTTCATAGTGATCCCGCTCGGGCAAAGGCTGAAACAGCAGGCTTTGCCAATCCCCATCAGCCGGGACCGCTTTATGAATGGTTAGTTCTTCTTGTCTCATCATATCCTCCTTTCCGGTTTGTCATCGGACGATATTTCTGTAACAAAAAAGGAAGGATATTGAACCTCCCTCCTTGTTTTGTTTTATTCTTCTTTTGAAGCGGCTGTTTGTTCACGCACCTGCTTTTGTTTGTTGATGTAGTGAATGATAAAGGTTACCGCAAATGCAGCGATAATGATAATGAAGAATACAGAGTGCGGCATTTCGTAATGGAAAGCACTTGCCGCCATTTTCAGCGCGATAATTCCGATTAACACGAATGCTGTGTTTTCGAGCTCAGGAATTTTATCAATCAGGACAAGGAATACTTTTGCCACTGTACGCATCATTAGAATACCAAGCATACCGCCGATCAGAAGCACCCATACTTTTTCTGACACCGCAAATGCGGCCAGAATGCTGTCCACAGAGAAGGCAAGGTCCATCAATTCAACTGAAATAACAGTTGCCCAGAAGATACCGAATGTGCGGACCATCCAAGAGTTTTTCTTCATGCCGTCCGCTTCCTCTTCTTTTTCGCCGATCCAGAAGTGCTTAATGACGAGCCAAGCGAGATAAAGCGCGCCAAGCACCTTGATCCACCAGAATTTAATGAGGAGCATACCGAGCCCGATGAAAATAAACCTGAAAATATAAGCTCCAAACAAACCATACGTTAACGCTTTTTTTCGCTGTTTTTCCGGCAGGTGTTTGACCATCACCGCAAGAACAAGCGCGTTATCGGCCGATAAAAGGCCTTCCAGAACAACAAGGGAACCGATCAGACCCCAGGAAACAGGATCAGACAATACCTCTCCCCACATTTTCCAATCGAAAAATGAAGCATACGTAGACATGATATGATGTAAAAAGTCCAAGTTTTTTCCTCCTATTAATTTGAAACGGTGACTTCTCTATTTGTCACTCGCTTACACTTGCAAACCGTAGTTCCGGCACAATGCAGCCAACCCGCCTGAAAAACCGCTGCCGATCGCATTGAATTTCCACTCGCCGCCGTGTCTGTAAAGCTCACAAACGACAACAGCTGTTTCAATGGAGAAGTCTTCTCCCAAGTCGAAGCGAAGAAGATCATTCTGCGTCTCTTCGTCCACAACGCGCACAAACGCATTGGAAACTTGTCCAAAGTTTTGGCTGCGTGCTTCAGCATCGTGAATGGTCACTGTGATGCCGATTTTCTCAATGTGAGCAGGGATTTTCGAAAAATCAACGATAATCTGCTCATCATCTCCGTCGCCCTCACCCGTGCGGTTGTCACCCGTATGGATGACACCGCCGCTCGGATGTTCAAGGTTATTATAGAAGACGAAATCGAGATCATTCACGCAGTTATCATGAGCATCAACTAAAAAGGCTGAAGCATCCAGGTCAAAATCGTGCCCGCCGGAGTACTTGTTTGTATCCCAGCCTAAGCCGATCACCGCTTTTGTGAGTCCCGGATTTGTTTTCGTTAAATCAATGCGCTGTCCTTTTGATAATTGAATGGCCATACTGCCTCTCTCCTTTCTGCTCTTCGTAATTGGTCTTAACCGACTTGCAAACCGTAGTCTGTTGCGATGCGGGCAAGACCGCCTTGGTAGCCTGAGCCGATAGCGGAGAATTTCCACTCGCCGTTATGTCTGTAAAGCTCCCCTGCAATGATTGCCGTTTCAATAGAGAAATCTTCCGCAAGGTCATAACGGATGAGCTCTTCATTTGTTTCTTCATTTACGATGCGAACGAACGCGTTTGATACTTGTCCAAAGTTTTGGCTGCGCGCTTCCGCTTCGTGAATTGTGATAACAAATGAGATTTTATCAATGTTAGCCGGCACAGCGCTGAGATTCACTTTTACATTCTCATCGTCGCCTTCGCCCAAGCCTGTCAGGTTGTCGCCTGAATGGACGACTGAACCGTTGCCGCCTTCAAGCTGATTGTAGAAAATAAAATCGTTTGGAGACGCGCATTTCCCTGCTGCATCTAACAGAAATACACTTGAGTCAAGGTCAAAGTCGTGCCCGCCGTCATACTTATTCGTATCCCAGCCTAAACCGACAACAACCTTTGAAAGACCCGGATTTGTTTTTGTCAAATCTACTTTTTGTCCTTTTGCCAATGAAATTGCCATGTTTCATCCACTCCTTTTTTTCTTTTACGCGTATCGGCTGATAATATCTTCTAATCTCGTATCATTTGTGCCTTCACCGATCGCCGCAAACTTCCACTCGCTGCCGCTGCGGTAGATTTCTGCTGTAATCAAGCTTGTTCTGCCGGCATAATTGTCTCTCAAATTGTATTTGAGCATTTCCTCATGATTCGATTGATCAACCACGCGGATAAATGCATTTTGAATCATGCCGAAATCTTGTTTTCTTCTGACACAATCATAAATGTTCACAACAAATACAAGCTTATCAATGTTTGCAGGCACTTTCTCCAAATCTATCATAATTTGCTCGTCATCGCCTGCACCGTCGCCTGTCAGGTTGTCGCCTGTGTGCTTTACACTGCCGCAGCGGCTTTTCAGATTGCCGAAATAAATGACATTCTTTTTATCGGTGAATTTTCCGTTTTCCAGCATCAGCACTGAAGCGTCACAGTCGATATTTGCACCGCCTCCGCCAAGCAGTTTGCTGAAAAAACCTCCGCCTGAAGAAACCGGGTCCCAGCCGAGACCGACCATCAATTTTGAAAGACCGGCTTTTCCTTTTGTTAAATCAATTCGCTGACCTTTTTCTAAAGAAATTGCCACACGATTCACTCCTACTCATCGAAATGTGAATATAGTCACATTTATTTTTACGCTCACATGGAAAATAAGCCGTAAATTATTAATATATACGTTTGTTATTATATCAAAGTTTCGTTAAAGTTAAGAATAATTGACGAAAATCCTCGAAAAAAACCTTCCATATTTGCTATATGTTTTGCAAATGCTATGAAGTACAAATCTTAAACAAACCATTTGACGTGAGCGAGTCATTTTGCCTATTCTTGTGTCACATTCTAAAAACAGACAGAAAGGAAGCGGCCTTTTGATTCATTTAAGCATACTTGATCAGGCACCTGTTTCTAAAGGAAAAAGCTCTGTGACGACTCTTCAGCATTCGGTTGAGCTTGCCCAATTAAGCGAACAGTGGGGCTATAAGCGTTATTGGTTTGCCGAACATCACAGCACGAAAGGACTGGCAAGCACAGCGCCTGAAATCATGATCGCACGCATCGCAGCACAGACAAGCACGATTCGTGTCGGGTCAGGCGGGGTGCTGCTGCCCCAGTACAGCCCGTTTAAGGTGGCCGAAACCTTTCGCCAGCTTGAGGCCCTGTATCCAAACAGAATTGACCTCGGTGTCGGGCGTTCCCCCGGCGGCACGACAAAAACCCGTCTTGCCTTAACGGACGGGGTGAAAAAAAGCTTAACCGATTTTAACAGACAGCTGCAGGATGTCTCTTATTTTCTCACGGATTCGCTTCCTGCCGGGCATCCGTATGCCGGGATCAAAGCGGCGCCCCTTATTGATACTTCACCGGAGCTATGGGTGCTCGGTCTCGGTGAAAACAGCGCAAGACGTGCGGCGCACCAAGGCATTGGATATGTGTTTGGGCATTTTATTAACCCCGAACGAGGAGAAAATGCGTTTCGCGTCTACAGGGAAAGCTTTCAGCCATCAGCCCATTTCTCGTCTCCGTCCGCCTTGTTTACGATTTTTGTCATTTGCGCAAAAACAGATGAAGAGGCAGAAGAGCTCGCATTAAGCCAGGATTTATGGCTTCTTTGCGTCGGAAAAGGCTTGGACAGCCGCGTGCCGAGCATCGAGGAGGCAAAAGCGCATCCCTACACAGAGTCTGATAAAAAACTTATAGAGGAAAACAGAAAGCGAATGGTGATCGGTTCTCCAAACACTGTCAAACAAAAGCTTTTAGAGCTCACAGACCGCTATGAAACAAATGAAATTATGGTTCTGTGCAATGTGTTTGATTTTGAGGCGAAAAAGGAATCATATGAGCGTCTTGCCGGGATGTTCTTATAAAAAAAGCAGTTTTCCCTGTGGAAAACTGCTTTTCATGTTACTGACGCCTTTCTTTACGCTGGGCTTCTTTTTTGATAAACATCCAAACTCCCTGAACCACAAATCCGATCAGCAGGAGAACGATCAAAAGCAGGGTAATGGACGGCCCTGGCGGCGTTCCGAGCTGATAAGATGATGTCAGTCCCATAAATACGCTAAATAACGAAATGAGTATGGCTGTGATAAATACCATGTTAAAGCCCTTAGCAATTCTGATGGCGAATGCTGCCGGCAATACGAGCAGGGCTGATACAAGAAGAACCCCGATGATCGGAATAATAACCGAGATCGCAAGGCCTGTGACGATACTGAATGACATCGACAGGACGTTTGTGTTAATTCCGGATGTTTTTGCTGTTGCTTCATCAAATGTCAGCAGGTAGAGCGGTCTTTTCAGTACGATAAAGTAAAGCAAAATCAGCAACGTAATGATGCCGATAATATACACCTGCTGCTGGTTTACTGTCACGAGCGAACCAAATAGATATTGATCGATGCTCATGTTGGCGGTGCCTTTTGAAAGGCTGATTAAAAACATCGCGAAGGACAAACCAGCCGCCATTAAGATGGCAATGGATACTTCTGAATACGTCCGATATGCCCGCCGCATGTATTCAATCCCGATTGCACCGATGGTCACGACGACTATGCTCGCCGCGGTAATATTGGTGCTGAGGAAAAAGCCGATGGCAACACCCGACAATGAAATATGCGAAAGTGTGTCAGCCATTAAGGCCTGTCTTCTGAGAACGAGATACACCCCTAAAATCGGGGCCATGATGGCAATCATGCCGCCTGCTAGAAAAGCTCGTCGCATGAATTCCAAGTCAAACATTTCCATCCGCCTTTTTCTCCTCTCTCTAATCGAATCACTTTATCTAAAAATTGCTGTACTTCATTTTGTTCGTGAGTAACCATCACAACTGTGCGGTTGTGATTTTTCACGAGATGGTGCATAAATTCGTAAAATCCTTTTCTGCTGTCATAGTCAACGGCTGTTGTCGGTTCGTCCAGCATTAAGAGGTCCGGATTGCTGGCAAGCATTCTGGCGATACAGATTTTCTGTTTCTGTCCGCCTGATAAGTCGCCGATTTTCCGGTGGCGGAGCTCCCACATTTCCACCATTTTCAGCGCTTTTTCCACTTCGATATGATCTTCTTCATTTAAACGTTTAAACCATTTCCCTTTTGTATAGCGGCCTGACTGAACAAGCTCCAGCACCGTACTCGGAAAGCCGGCGTTAAATGAAGAAATTTGCTGCGGGACGTACCCTATCGTCAGGCGTTTTCCTTCTGTATTCCTTTTACTGATCGTCACCGTGCCTTCCCACGGTTTCAGCATGCCAAGCATCACCTTCATGAGCGTTGATTTAGAGGCGCCGTTTGGTCCCGTGATGCCGACAAACTCACCGCTTTCAATATCAAGTGATACTTTATCCAAAACAGGCGTGTGGGAATAGCCGAAAACGATATCTTTCAATGAGACGAGATTCATGTCAATCTTCCTTTCTCACAAAGAAATAGTGTGCACCCTCCGGCGCACACTATCTTATGATTTAACCAATAGTGAATCTTTCAGGGCATCGAGGTTTTGTTTCATAATGTCGATATACCCTAAACCTTTATCCTGTTCTTCTTTGCTTAAGCCTTCCAGTGTATTAAGCACTTCTGTCTTCGCGCCGATTTCACTGGCGAGCGTATCTGCGACCTTTGAGGATGCAATTTCTTCAAAGTAAATAACTTTTACGTTATGTTCCTTGGCATACGTTTTCAGCTTTGCCAAGTCGGCTGCGCTCGGTTCTTGGTCAGGCGAAATCCCTGCAATCGGAACCTGTGTCAAACCGTATTCTTTTGCCAGATAGCCAAAAGCTGTATGCTGCGTAATGAATTCTTTCTTCTCCGATTTTTTTACGGTTGTACGATATAGTTTATCAAGATCCTGCAGTTTTGCAATATATTCTTTACTATTTTTCTCATAGTATTCTTTGTTATCCGGGTCCTGCTTTACGATTTGCGCCGTAATATTTTTAACTTCTTTCTGCGCCAGAACAGGACTGAGCCATACGTGAGGGTCCATTGCATGGCTGTGCTCATGCTCCCCATGTTCATGTTCCTCGTGCTCTCCGTGCTCTTCATGTTCTTCTTCAGAGCCTTCCATTAAATCAATGCCTTTGCTCGCATTAACGAAAACGGCATGGCCTTGGCCCATGCTTTTTTCAGTTGACGGCACCCACGTCTCCATGTACTCACTATTATAAACGAACAAATCGGCATCTTGAATGTTGGCAATGTCTTTCGGCGTCGGTTCCCAATCATGAGGCTCAACGGAAGATGGAATTAACAGATCCACATCTCCTTTGTCTTTTACAATTTGTTTCGTAAATTCATACATCGGGTAGAACGTTGTGACAATGTGCAGTTTATCACTCTTCGAATCCGCTGACCCTTTTGTTGATGAGTTGCCGCATGCTGCCACTAATAAAAAGCACGCTGCAATCACAAACAAACCGCTCCATTTTTTAAACATATTGTATATCCCCTCTTTTTCATAGTGACTTAAATCAAAATGATAACGATTTTGTAATCCTATATCATAATAAACCGAAGTCATTACGTTTTGCAAGATTAAATTTCATTTTGATTTTATTCTTCCCGTCTGCAGCATGAATATATGTACATGAAAAAACCCGGCTGAAAATGCCGGGCTGAGTCATTTGACTGTTTTGTCGAAAAGATACACTCTGCTCTCATAAGGCTGAAACACCATTTCATCAGCAAGATCACCGTTGTTTTTATAATTGCTGAGAAGCAGGGATGATTGATCCTTGCTGCAGTGCTTAGGCCATCGGAAAACGGCTTGGTCTTTTGAAAAATTATTGACCGACAAAAGCTGCTGTTTGCCGTTTTCTCTCATGTATACAAACAGCTGCGGATCATCCGGAAGCAAAAGGTCATAGCTCCCTTTGATGAGGTCAGCGTACTGCTTTCTCAGGGTGATCAGCTTTTTGTAATAGGTTAAGATCGAATCAGGGTCTGTCTGTGCTTCCTCCACATTGATGGACGAGAAGTTCGGGTTGACCTTCAGCCAGGGCGTGCCGTCAGTAAATCCGGCATTCTTGCCGCTGCTCCACTGCATCGGTGTCCGGGCGTGATCCCGGCTTTTGGCTAAGATCGATCTCATCACATCTTCTGGATCATAGCCTTTTTCAAACACCCGTTTATGATACATATTGATCGTTTGGATATCTTTGTAGTCCTCAATCCGGGTAAACGGCGCGTTTGTCATCCCAATTTCTTCGCCCTGATAAATATACGGCGTGCCCTTCATGAGATAAAGAACGGTGGCCAGCATTTTCGCGGATGCTTTGCGGTATTCCCCATCGTCTCCGAATCTGGACACAATCCGGGGCTGGTCGTGGTTGCACCAATACAATGTATTCCAGCCTTGATGTTCAAGCTTCTTTTGCCATTTTGTCAAAACCGATTTTAAATCAGAAAGCTCAAGGGGCTTCAGATCCCAATGTTCTTTTCCGGGCTGCTGATCAAGCTCCATATGCTGAAAATGAAAAATCATATTTAGTTCATGCTTATCAGTTCCCGTATACTTCAGGCCTTCCTCCGGTGTAACACTGCCGACCTCTCCGACAGACATGACATCATATTGAGAAAATACTTCATCTGTCATTTCTTTTAAATAGTCATGGATTCGTTCGCCATTTGGCTGGAAAGGCTTCGGCTCTGCCTGCTGATTGATATAGTCCTCATACGAAGGAAGATATTCTTTCTTTGAGATGAGATGGAGCTGATCAATGCGCAAGCCGTCCACCCCTTTATCGAGCCAAAACCTCATCATGTCAAATACCGCTTGGCGTACCTCAGGATGCTCCCAATTTAAATCAGCTTGTTTAACAGCATTCATGTGGAGATAATATTCCCCCATATGCTCCTCATATTGCCAAACCGGGCATCCATAGTCAGACACCCAGTCCGTCGGCGGGCCGTTCTTTGTGCCGGGGCGCCAAAAGTAATAGCTGCGGTATTTGCTGTTTTTGTCCAGCTCCGCTTTTTTAAACCACGGATGCTCGACCGAGGTGTGATTTAACACAAAGTCCATCACCAGCTTTAACCCGCGCTGGTGCACCTGGTCAAGCAGCTCGTGAAAATCATCCATCGTTCCGTATGAATCCATAATCGTCTTATGGTCCGTCACATCATAACCGTGATCAACATTCGGAGAAGGATAAATCGGGCAAATCCAAATTACATCTGCCCCGAGTTCCTTTATGTAGTCAAGACGGGAAATGATCCCCCGCAAGTCTCCAATTCCATCTCCATTGCTGTCCTGAAAGCTCCTTGGATAAATTTGATACACCACCGCATCCTTCCACCACTCTGTTTTCATCCCGCAGTCCCCCTGTTTTGTGTTCTATTCAAGCTGAGACGGATAAAGTGTCATTCCGCCATCGACGAAGAGTGTTGTGCCGGTCACATAGCTCGCTTCCTCAGATACGAGCCAAGCCGCTGCTGCCGCCACTTCTTCCGGCTTTCCGAAGGCTTTCATCGGGATTTTTTTCAGTTGTTTTTGCCTGTTCTCTTCCTTTTTCGTATCAACATTTGATTCTGTGGCAATGGTGCCGGGCGCTATCGCGTTGACGCGGATTCCTTTATCCGCATAGTTGAGCGCCAGCGTTTCTGTCATCATCTTAATGCCGCCTTTGGACGTGGAATACTGAACGTTGACGGGGCGCGGGATCTGCTGGTGAACACTCGAGATATTCAGCACATTGCCTTTGATGTTGTTTTTCATCATGTGGCTAAGTGATGCTTTTGCTCCCAGAAAGGTTCCGGTGACGTTGACATCAATGACTCTCTGCCAATCTTCAAGGCTCATCTCATGCGGCATGGCCTCCGCGCCGTTAAAGCCGGAGTTGTTCACCATCACATCAAGTGTGCCGAAATGCTCTAAAGCGGCGTCCAAGAGCGCCTGAATCCCTTCTTCTTTTGACACGTCCGCCTCAACTGCGACGGCCTGCCCTCCGTTATTCTTAATGATGTCCACAGTTTCATCGGCTCCCGACGGATCGCTGTGGTAGTTCACGACAACATTCATTTTCTCGTGTCCGAACCGTTCCGCAATAGCTTTCCCGATTCCTTTTGAAGAACCTGTCACAATCGCTGTTTTTCCGGTTAAGTCTTTATACATAAACGATATCCTCCTCTGAATTTTCATTATGCAGTGGAAAATACCCTATTTTTCCGGGTTGGAAACAGCATAAAAAAGCAGAGAACCTGTATGTTCTCTGCCATCTTCTATTGAAAACGCTGCTCGGCAAGCGTTTTTTTAATGTTCATAAGCCTGCGGTAAAAGAATGCGGCGGACTCGTAGCGTTCTTGCTGATTGAAACGTTCCGCTGTATCATGCAGCAGTTCTTCAGCATCGGCAAGAAGCTGGCGGGATTCCAGCAGGTCAAAGCATTCTTCAAGCACGCTCCGGTCGCCGTCGCCAAGATACAGCTCATGAATGAGGCGGAATTTCGTTAAGTACATGTCATCTTCCCATTCAGCCGCGCTCTTTATCCCGCGGTCATACATCTCTACCGCTTTGTCGTATTTTCCCTGTTTACAGTAGATATGGGTCAGTGAAAAAACAGCTTGAACGGCCTGCTGAAAGTTGTGCTCCTCAAAAATAGCGGCGGCTTTTTTGAAATAGCCCTCCGCTTCACTGAAATCACCCAGACTGTACTTACAATGTCCGACATTATAATGGGCAGCGGCGATCATATACGCTTCCTCAAGCTGCCTTGCATGATCTAAGGCGCTGCACAAGTGTGTCAGCGCTTTTTCATGCTGATAAACATCGGTCAAATTTCCGGCAATGATAAATTCACACTGCACACGGCGGCGCCCGTACAGTTCATATTTCGTATAAATATCAAGGGCCTGGCTCGCATAATTCATTGAAAAATACGTTTGTTTGATGTGATAATACACTTCGGCAACCTTAAAAAGAAACTCAGCTTTTTCGATCTCATCCTCGACATACTCGAGCTTTTCCTCGGCATGTTTATAATGGTCAATCGCTAATATAAAATTTTTCTGCTTAAATTCGTACATTCCCCTGAAATAATAAAAGTAGTATTCCAATAAGCCTGTGAGTTTTTGCTGATTGCTTTCAATTTCTTTCAGCATATCAGAGAACGGAGGCTTGGTGTCGCTGTCTTTCACCGGCATCAGCTTATCGAGCATGATTCGATGCCGGAATTCCATCAAAGAAAAATATAAAAGCAAGTCCTGATTTTCTTCCATGTCTTCTAAATCATATTCAATCTCCTGCTTTAACGCTTCTGCTTGATCTGCTTCAAATGCGCGAATGAGCTTGTACCATTCGTTTAGCTTTACTGCTACTTCTTCAGATGGAATCTTTGCTCTCATCGGTCTGCCTCCTTCCTCCTGCTACTATTTATGTTATATTTTATCATAGCTGTTCTCTTTTAGAGAGAGTCAATCTCTTAAAAGCGTTAACATTCAACACATCATGAGAAAGTGAGACCGATATGAAATTATCCGCAAAAACATCCGTTATCTTATGTATTCTGTTTCTTCTTGATCTGTGTTTTAGTTATATACGGCACGAATGGCATTCTCAAAACGCCCTGCAGGATATGCCTGTTCCTTCGGCTCTTCATCCGATTGTGAAGCAGAATGCCGACGCTCTAAAGGCCGCAGCAGCAAATAAAGGCATTAGCGTTGTCATTACAGAAGGATTCAGGTCCTTTAAGGAACAAGACGAATTATATAAACAGGGACGTACAAAAAAAGGGAATATTGTCACCTATGCAAGAGGAGGGGAATCGTATCATAACTATGGTTTAGCTATTGATTTCGCCCTTCAAAAAAAGGATGGCAGCATCATATGGGATATAGAATATGACGGCAATCAAAACGGAAAATCAGATTGGCTGGAGGTTGTCGAGATTGCTAAGAAACTCGGTTTTAAGTGGGGCGGGGACTGGAAACGATTCAAGGACTACCCCCACTTGGAGATGATTCCTGACTAGACACCCTCACAGCCTTTTCTTTTTCCTTATGTGCGCATCAATATAGGAAGGATAAACCGGCTTATATACAAGTTTGTAATGCTGATCGCTGCCTGCTGTAAAATCAGGCTGCCATTCAAGCTTCACATCAAAAGCGGCTAAAAACGTTTCTCTCGCTTCTTCAGCTGAAACATCCGGCCTGTGATTTATTGTTTCTAATTGTTCAGGATCAATATCCGGCGCCATAAAAGCATCAATCTTTCCGGTTTCCGGATTGACAATGATGCGGGCAGCGCCGAACCGCAACGGCACTTCTTTATACCAGACAGAAAAATGATTGCGGACTCTCCCTCTTTCATCAATTAGGACGGGATTCACCCTGAAAAACTCAGCCGCTCTCGGATAGAGGGCATACAAAAATTGAAGCGCTGTCTCCTGGCATTCTTCCGTTGAGCATCGGCGGGTGTTCCGCTGGTCCATAAAAGAGATCGCCGCTTTTAGTTTTCCTGTTCTTTTATCAGTCTTCATTTTGATTGTGTTTTTATTTCTCGTTTCAAAATAGCTTCCTATGCTTAAATCCTTCCGCTCCGGCGCAGTGCCTTTGCGCCACGTGCTTCCCATTTCTTCCCCAAAGTCCTTTTCACTGACTTTCTGCATATCAGAGGTGAGGCCCAGCATGGCATATATATCGATTTCTTCTTTGTTCTGAAGCGGCGGCAGGGGCGCCCCGTTTTCTATTCTTTCATCTGCAATATGCTGATCGGGCACGATTTCGTCTACATCCGCGGGATAACTGTATCCCGGCAGAATCGGTTCATACACAAGCCTGGGTGACTGTTCGCCATCAATGACATCGTACATCAGCTGCAAAGACATTGTATTTAAGTAATGAGACACAACCTTCTCTTTTGCTACAAATTCCTTTGGAACTTCGGCTTTATGCTCTTCTCCGTAGTATAAAAAATGGACAATCTGTCCGCTGCGTGTCATATCAATTAAAAAGCCTGAATTGGGAAGCGGAAGCCCCAGTTCCATTTTGGTATAGACAAAACGGACGTGCTGCCCCCTTTCTTCCTTGCCTTGAAAATGAAATTTCATAAATGTGCCAGGATGGTTGGCAGCAGCAAACTGAAGAGCCGTCAGCTTCAGCTCGGCATCTGGAAGTTTTTTGTCTGCCTCAGAGCGCACGGTTGTTGAAAAGGTGAGTAAAGCACCATCATTTCCGAGTTCAACGATAATGTGCTTTTCCGGATCTTCAGGGTCCTTCCAGATGAAATATGCCTGCCCCTTCTTCTTTTGCTTCTGGTCGTAATCTTCTATCTCAAGCTCATAATGCGGCGGTACATTCCCGATCTCTTGCGCCTTCTTTTTCAGCTGTTTATTTACCAATGAAGTCATCCTTTCAAAGAGTCTACGACAAAGAGAATCCTGTTTATTATATAAAAAGACCTTTCTTCATTTAAAGTGAAGAAAGGTCCTTTTCTATTATTGTCATTGTTTTTCAATATTCTTTCTGCTACTTTCATCACACATCACCTTTTGCATCTGCGCATTTGCGTGACTTTTGACTGTTTTACCATGAGCTGATAACCGGCTCTCCTGTATGGGCTTCAATAAAACGTGGATACACCGGTTTGTAGACGAGCCGGTAGGTGTGCTTTTCATCATCACGGTATTCTCTCTCCCAGCCCAGCTCAACTCTAAAATGCTGCCAAAAAATAGACTCTGCTTGTTCTGCAGAAATGGCCGGAACGGGATGAATGGTTTCCAGCTCCTTTGGGTCTATATCCGGCCCCATATAAACGGTAATGTGCCCTGTCTGGCGGCTGACGCAGATTCTGATCTGCCCAAACCGGAGCGGGACCCCGTGACAGTGCGCTTCAAATGTAAAACCAGCGACTGCGTTTTCTTCTTTATCCGGTTCATCGTACCTGATCTTAAAATATTGATCGGCATTCGGAAATAAAGCAAACAGGAAACAAAGCGCAATTTTTTCGCACTCTGCCTCAGTTACTGTCAACGGCCCCTTTTTCTCCATAAATGACATGACGCCTTCGAGTTTTCCGGTTTCTTTGTTATGGATGGTTTTCAGCACTTGATGAATCCGCCCTTTCAACCAGCTGTCCATGCTTTTATCAGCCGGTTGATACACAGGATCATCCGGATTCCGCCAAACGATCCCGATTCTCCCATCTCCCAAATCCGCTTCCCGCTCTTTGACAAAACCTTTTTCGATGCCGATCATGCTTCTAGGATCAGCCTTTTCGTGAATGCCCTCGAATAAAGGGAGAGGAAAGCTTTCCCGCTCCCTGTCATCGTCTTCATCAAATTCTTTTTCTTCTTGAACCAAATCCGCAGGTACGGTAATGGCCCTGCATTCAGGCTCATACACCAAATGCGGCTGATCGTCCCCGTTTTTGTAAACAGAACGATGGAGAACCTCAAACAAAAGGTCGAACTCCACGTCCTTCTTGATGAAGGCAAGCGCCTCTTCATAATTCGCGACCCGCTTTGGCTTGATGATGCTGCCCGCTTTGCCATAATAGCGGAAGTAAATGATCTCACCTGATAAGGAAACTTCAGCCATAAATCCGGTCATGGGAAGAGGAAGCCCGTCTTCTATTTGAACATATGAAAATCTCACTTTATCGTCGTATGTACGGTCATTTTCTTCACGGACAAAGGCTGAGAGCGCGCCGGGATAATGAGTCTCGACAAATTGGCGCATGATATCCTCTAATTGCTGCTCAGACAGCCTTTCTTCGCTTTCAGGCTCAATATCACGGGAAAGGGATTCCGGCTGCCCGTCCGTCCCAAGTTCCACGATAATGCCGATGTGTTCATCCTGAGGATCTACCCAACAGAAATGTGCTTTTTTCTCATCATCTCCATAATCTTCAATTTCCAGTTTTAAGTGTGTCGGCACCCGGCCGATTTCCAGTGCTTTTTGTTTCAGTTCCTCTTTTTTCACCAAGACGGCCCCTTTCATTATTCTTATGTCCCCTTCAACTAATCAAAAAGTAATAGTCTAAATTACACAAATTTCTGAGTTTACCAGTTTTACCAGAACATTTTTCACCAAAAATAGTATGATGAACCTATTCAATATAAAAGCTAATAATCTTAAAATTAATTCCGTTGTAACTTTTTATAGGTCCATTCATGACAAAGAAGGGCGGAGTTTCCAAAAAATCCGGTGAAAACCGTGAGAAAAGAACTGATTTTTTTGGTTATATGATGCTAATCCATTCAAAAAGATCCATTTCTTAAAGACAAAAGACTCCCTTCCCTAAACCATTTGAGGAGGAAAAATGAATGTTTCAGAAAAAAACGTACGCTATTTTCCTAATTCTTCTGCTGATGTTGTTTACAGCTGCTTGTTCCGGAAGCAAAACAAGCGCGGAGAAGAAAAATTCAGAAACAGAAAAAAGCTCAGATATAGCTCAAGTCAAAATCAAAGATGTCTCTTATACACTTCCGTCCCAGTATGATAAGTCCACTTCAGATGACCAGCTTGTGTTAAAAGTCAATGTCGCTGTGAAAAACACAGGAAAAGAACCGCTTAATGTAGACAGTATGGATTTCACTTTGTATCAAGGTGATACCAAAATGTCTGACACAGATCCTGAAGACTATAACGAAAAGCTTCAAGGCAGCACGATTAACGCTGACAAGTCCGTTGAAGGAAACCTTTTCTTCGTTGTAGATAAAGGCGAGAAATACGAGCTTAACTATACACCGGAATCTTACGGTGATAAAAAGCCGAAATCAGTTACTTTCAAAATTGACGGAAAAGACAAAAAAATCCTTGCGACAGCAGACCAGCTCCAAGACTCTGCAAAAGCGTTATCAGCTTATGTTGATGTCCTTCTTTTCGGTAAAGACAACGCTGATTTCGAAAAAATCACAGGTGCCAACAAAAATGAAATTGTAAATGATTTCAACGAGTCCGCCAAAGACGGCTATCTCTCAGCTTCCGGCCTTTCCAGCACATATGCGGACAGCAAAGCGCTTGATAATATCGTGAACGGCATTAAAGCGGGATTAAGCAAAAACTCTTCCATTCAGGCGAAAACAACTTCGATCTCCAAAGACGAAGCGATTGTTGAAGCCACAATTAAACCAGTAGATGCATCTTCACTCTCCGACCGCATCGAAGACAGAGTGAAAGACTACTACAGCAAAAATGCTGGCGCAAGCTATGAAGAAGCTGTGAAATACGCGCTTCAAGTATATCCTGAGGAATTCAAAAAGCTCGGGCCGGCTTCATCTGAAAAAACGGTTGAAGTGAAAATGAAGAAAAATGACATCGACCAATGGCAGCTTGATATGGACGATTATAGAGCAGCAGAATTAGTCGAAGCATTCATTAAAGAATAAAACCCCAAAAGGAAATAGCCTCCAAGGCTATTTCCTTTTTTATGTGAAAATCTCACTGATGAAATTCGACTCATCTTCGGTCAGTTCTATATTCAAGGTTTTCAGGTTATCCTTCAGCTGTTCCGGACGCTTAGCACCTGGAATGATGGCGTCTATCGCCGGTCTCGTTAACAGCCACGCCAAAGCGACATGTGCCGTCTCCGCTTGTTTTTCCTCCGCTACCGCTTTCAGCTTGTCTACTTTTTTGAGATTGTGAATAAACGTTTCTCCCTGAAATTGCGGCTTGTCCTTTCTAAAGTCTTCGAAGACCGTGTCTTTCGTGAATTTTCCTGTCAGCAGTCCGGACGCGAGCGGAAAATAAGGAATAAAGGAAATGCCGTGTTTTTCACAGTACGGAAGCAGCTCCTTTTCGGCATTACGCTGAATAAGCGAGTATTCTGCCTGAAAGACCTCCAAATAGCCGTCTGCATTACATTCCTGCAATTGCTGATAGTCGAGGTTCGAAGCGCCGATCGCTTTGATTTTCCCCTCATCCTTCAGCTCCTTCAGCGTGCCTGCCACTTCAGCGAGAGGCGTTTTGCCATCCGGGAAATGAACATAATACAAATCAATGTAATCTGTTTTCAGCCGCTTCAGGCTCTTTTCCACCTCGCCGCGAAGAAATTCACGGCTGTTGTCTAGTTCAATGCTGCCGTTCACTTCTTTATGGGCCCCTTTGGTAGCAATAATGAGATCATTCCGCACGCCGCGTTCCCGCACGACTTCGCCGATTAGTTCTTCGGAACGCCCCAGTCCATATATAAAGGCGGTGTCGATAAAATTCACGCCGCCATCCAATGCCGTGCGCACCAAATCTTTCCCTGTTTCATCATTCAGGTTCGGAAATAGATTATGCCCGCCGACCGCATTCGCACCGAATCCGATCCGCTTCACCTGCAGCTTCGTCTTGCCAAGTGTACGTGTTTGATCCATTGTTCCTTCTCCTTTGAAACCAATTTTGATGAAAAATAGTGCAGGGTCACTTTCTGTATTAGATATCCTTTTTCTATTTTCCTTCTTTTTTCAGGATATACAAAAAGGAGAAAGTGTATTTCTCCTTTTGCAAGTTTATTTTGGCAGAACCCATTTATCTTTCAAGAAACAGGCTCTGGCCAATAAATAGAAAATGGCGATAAGCACGGCAATGGTTCCTGACGTGTACAAAATGGCAGCCGGGTCAACCATCCCGAATAAAAGCTGTTTGAATAACGCATGCAGGTTCAGAAACGGGATGACAAAGTACGATAAGTCAAATTGATTCGGTGCCTTGCTGAAGATGAAAAACATCGGGAACATAGGCAGAAAGACGACGAGAGACATATAGCTTTGCGCTTCTTTTACCGAGCTGGAAATGATGCTGATGAAAAGCTCCATCGCAGAGATCAGCAATGCAGAAAGCACGATGATGAGGGCTGAAGCGCCGATTACACCCCACATATGATCTCCGAGCTGGAAGGCCGTCTTTAAATTTTCGGTAAATAACACGGTGGACAAAATCAAAAACACCAAAGCCAATACACCTGAGGCAACTCCAAAAGTAGAAACCGCAAGCCACTTGCCGACCAGCACTTTGTTTCTGCTGACTGGCGTCAACAGCAGCGCCTCGATTGATTTCCGGTCCTTTTCCCCGGCCATGATATCAAGAGCAATCGGCATTGCGCCGGAAACAATGGATGTTAGGATCAGCATGGGCAGAATGGCAGAAATCATAATAGCGGAAGCCCCTTTCTCCTCGTCCGCTTCCTTTTGCTGAATCGTAAACGGCTGGATCACCGATTGATCAATATGTTTATCGGTTAAACGTTCCTGCACAATTTCATTTTTGTATTGATCTAAGGCAGACTGCACAAGCTGCATGGCATTTGACGACCCTTGATCGATTGAATTGCCATACACATCAACCTCAAAAGGCGTCATGCTGTTGACATATGAGTTGAACTCTTTCGGGACGTTCAGATAGGCATCTGCTTTTCCATCATCAACCGCTTCTTTAGGCTTTGCAAATGTTTTTACGCTGATCTCGTCAATCGCATTGAGCTTGTTTTCCAGTGCGGGCGACAGAGAATGGCCGACAGCCAGTGTGTATTGCTCCCCTTTGTCGGACAGCATGCTTTCATAAAAGAAGACAAGCCCGAGCATTGTAATCATCGGAACTAAGATCGTGAGTAAAATCGTTTTTCTGTCGCGCAAAGCGTCGATCATTTCTTTTTTATAAATGTGGCTCAGCATTTAAGAAATCCCCCTGACAAGCTTAGACATAAAGATGTAATTCAAATCCTCACTACGCTCGCTATCGTATAATGATTCAAGCGCTCCCCGGTAAATCACCTCTCCGCTGTGAATCATGATGACACTGTCACAGAGCGCCTGCACTTCCTCCATAATGTGGCTGGAGAAAAGAATGGTTTTTTGTTCTCTTTTCAGCTGCTGGATGAATTCGCGGAAGATGTTGCTGGATGTAATATCAAGCCCTGTTGTCGGCTCATCAAATAAAATGATGTCAGGATCGTGAATCAGCGCTCTGGCTATCGCGACTTTCTGCCTCATGCCTTTCGAAAACCCGCCCACTCTGCGGTTCATATAATCGCGCATGCCAAACCGTTTCGATAAATCTTCTATTCTCGCTTTGATCTCGTGACGGTTCAGTCCGTACAGCCTGCCGAAATATTGCAGATTTTCTTTAGCGGTCATCCTGTCGTAAAGTCCGGTTTCTCCTCCGAATAAGACGCCGATTCTTTTTTTGACCTCGGCCGGCTGCTTGACCGTGTCAAAGCCGGCTACTGTGATTGCACCCTGTGACGGTTCAAGCAAGGCAGCAATCATTCTCAGCATCGTCGTTTTGCCGGCACCGT
This sequence comes from Bacillus sp. SN1, assembly GCF_002796895.1. NCBI lineage: Bacteria > Bacillati > Bacillota > Bacilli > Caryophanales > Bacillaceae > Bacillus > Bacillus sp. SN1. The sequence continues at coordinate 120,922 of NZ_PHIE01000004.1, read as the reverse complement.
TTTCTCCGAGAATGCCGACGACTTCTCCTTTTTGAATTGTTAGGCTTACATCTCGCACCGCTTTGACTACTTTTTTCTTATCATGAAACCTGCGGCTGCAATCGGTCAGTGTAATCATGTCACAATCTCCCTTTTCGTTATTTCTAGTAATGACTATATACGAAATGCTGGATTTGTTGGATAAAGTTGTCGCGAAGAGTTCTTTTTATGTCGCGAAATGGGATAGAATAAAGATGATTCTATGTAACTAGGGGAATGATAATGGTAAAAGTCGGACTTGTCGATGATTATCGAGTAGATTTAGAGAAGCTGGAAGCGATCGTGTCCAGAATGCAGGATGTCGAAATTGTCTTTTCCACCGATTCAGCGGAGGATGCCTACAGCCGGGTGAAGAACGGTGATATTGATCTGCTGCTTGCCGATATCGAGATGCCTCATATGTCTGGCTATGAGCTTGCTGATTTGATCAGATCCCATTCGCTTGATGTGGATGTGATTTTCGTCACCGGCAACGGCGGCTATGCCGTTCACGCCTTTGACCTGAATGTCCATGATTATATTATGAAGCCGTACCATGCCGACCGGCTGAACGCTTCCTTCGAACGTTATTTGAAAAAGAAAACGGAAACGAGTTTGAATGGGCGGATATTGATTAAGCAAAAATCTGAAATGCACGTGCTGCAAAAAAAGGATATCATTTTCGCAGAACGGACGGGACGTTCGACGACGATTGTGACAACCGCCGAAGAAGTGCAGACGTATCAAACATTAAATGATATTAAAGGCGATCTGCCGGAGAAGGATTTTCTCCGTTCGCACCGATCCTTTATTATCAACATTCATTACATAAAACATTTTTCCGCTTATACAAAGCATTCGTTTACGGTTTCCTTTGAGGGAACGCCTAAAAAAGCGATGATCACCAAGCAGCAGCTTGATTATTTTCAAAACTATTATTTTTGAGGAGTTCGGGATGTGATTACCCTTTTTCAATGTCTTTATCTGTTTTTATTTAGTTTCATATTTTATCAGGGGGCTGCTGCTCTTTCGCACAGTACAGCCCTCTCTTGGCTCGCCGCTGCTTTAGGCGCAGCGGCAGCAGGATTGTACCTATGGAAAATGAAGCGGGTGTGGGACCGCTGTTCCTTCCAGCTTTGTGCGTGGATTGCTGTGATCCAATTGATGTCAGCGGCGGCTGTGCTGAATGGCACGACTATATTACCGGCATTGTTTGTGATCGTGATATTTGCAGCATGTGAAGGGCTCCGTATCGGACAGTCTGCTTCGCTGGCTAGGTTTTCTGACAAAATTGTTCAGCTGACTCAAGCGGAACAGCATGCCAATCGGATGCTGATGGACGTCAGAAGCCGGAATCATGACACAATGAAGCATATAACAGCGATCCGATCTGCGCAGTCCAAGGCAGATACACAAGCATATATTCAAAACTGGGCGGATCAGTACAGTCAATATGACCGTTTTTTGAAGGGAGAGAATGCGTACGTTGCAGGGGTGCTTTATGATTTTCTTGAAAAAGCACGTGTTTCAGGTATCACGGTTTCACTGCATATACATACACCGCTTTCTTCACTTCCGTTTTCACCAGCTGATCAGGTCAGCTTGGTTGGCAACATATTGGAAAATGCGCTCGACGGCGCGGCGGAGACCCAAGAAAAAGCGGAGATTAAGCTGGAAACCTCGCTGCGAAGCGGGCTTTATGTGCTGATTTGTGAAAACAGCACGCCAGGCATGGACCCAAAAGTGCTCGATACACTGTATCAATCGTTTGGCCGTTCCACGAAAAGCGGCGCTCATGAAGGTATGGGCACATATATCATTCAAACACTGGTGAAGGGCGCTAGTGGCAGGCTAGATTTTACTTATCGCCATCCCGTCTTCCGATTAGAAATTAAGATTCCGTTCCAAAAATAAAAAAACCTTGAAAAGTCCCGCTTTTCAAGGTTTTTTTCATTAAGATGATAATGCTTGTGCAAAACGGTCCGCTTCATCCTGCAGTGTGCTTTCAATTTCTTTGTAACGGCTGGAAATCGTTGATGCGCTGACGCCGTATTTTTTCGCCAGTTTGGCTTGAGAAACGGACGCGCCGTTAAGAGAAATTGCATTCACATAATATTCAACCGCTGCCGCAAAAGCTTCCGGTTTTCTGATGACAGGTGATTTTTTCTCGCAGAATGTTTTCCAGATATCAATGACAGCCGGAATCAATTCAGTCGGATACTCATCTCCGCTCAAGCCTTCTTCGATAGCCGCAGCTGTTTCTTTCTCCATATCGTTTGCCCAATCAACACTGCTTTCTTCCGTTGCTGTCTCTGCTTGCGGCTCTTCATCTTTCTCCGCTAACAGCGCGAACAGCACATTGTTGAATTCCTGCTTCATGAAGTCCTCCGGCGTTTTGCCGTTCTTCACAGCGGCATCCGCATATTTCTTCACCTTGCTGATCAGTGCTTCTGTTCTCTTCACCGGGAAGATCGTGAACTGCATGAAGAATTCCGCTTTTTCCGCTTCGTGGATTGGATATCCGAGAATCAGGCTTCCCACTGGCGGGAGGTCTTGGTTATTGGCGTCCATTTCCACTTCGAATTGTTTTTTCGTAATGACATCTTCAAAGTGAATGACACCTTCTTTCAGGTCTTGCAATAGCAATAAAGCAGGCGTCATGCTCTTCCATGATTCAACGATCTCACGCGTTTTCGGACGAGTGATCGAATCGCCTTTTTTCTGAAGGTACTCTTCGAAGATTGTCTTTTCACCAGCAAGCTGATGGAAGAAGATTCCCCAGATTCCTAAATTAAATACGCTGATGTCTTTCGTCTGTCTGTCCATAGCAGAAAGAAAATCATGCTGGTTGATAAAGCCTGAAATGCTTTCTCTATGTACTGTGAAGGCATACTCCACTAAGTCTTCCTGAATTTGTTTTGCTTCTTTTGCCGCTAGTTCTGTCGGGAAGTCGACAACTTTACTTCCGCAGCATTTTTTATATTTCTTGCCGCTGCCGCATGGGCAAGGGGCATTTCGTTTCACTTTTCCCACAATAAACCCTCCGAATTCTGTTGTAACTTTTCTATTTTAACAAAAATAACTTCTGAGGGCTTGGTTTCGGGCTAAAAAAGAATTTGGTAATATGATAAGTTGGCTGATGATGTCAATTTACCTATGACTTTTACACCGAATTTTGTGATTTAAGACTTATAACCTATTCCCACTTTAGGCCCTCTTTTTTACAATGGTTAGGTATTTATGTAAAATTTTAAGGAGTGTTTATGTTGGAACCAGCTGGTTTTATGCTGCGCGCCTGCGCTCTTGTACTTGATGTGATCATTGCCGCAGCAGTGATTTTGGCAGCCGGATTTACGTTTGGCGACGGGTCCGCCGGCGTCATTATTATCGCCATATTGATGTTGCTTGTGTATCCTTTGCTGATGCCGCTGACAAATTGGAGGGGTACACTGGGCAAAAAAATCATCGGGCTGCAAATCGTGAGAGACGAAACATATGAAAAAATATCCGTTCCACAGGCGATTGTCCGTTACCTGATAGCGTGGGTGCATGTGTTCTCCCGCCTGATCTATTTGACAGCCGCATTTACGAAGAAAAAACAAGCCGTTCATGATATGGCTGCGAAAACAATTGTGCTGAAAGCAGAATAACCTTGAAGAATAGAATTCTTCAAGGTTATGTATCTCGTTAGTTCGTATTTTGGCCTCCGCCGTTCAGTCCTTCTTTAATCAAGCTGTTGACTTGGCTGTTCATCAATAAACCGATGTGCCCAACACCATGAATTTGAACGTTTTTAGCACCGTCTAATCTTGATAAATAATTCATGACAATCATATCGGCACTGCTGTAAATGGATGTGTATAAAATCTTTTGATTCGGATCTGTTCCTGGAAGCGCCTTGTTTGTCACCAAACGGTTCGCGCCGCCAAGCGTTACGACGTTTTCAATTTTATTTCCGCCGTCCAGATTTTTTATGTAGTAAAGTGTGTTCGCGCCCCCCATGCTGTGAGCGACAATATCCACCTTTTTCGCACCCGTTTCATCCAAAACCTTTTGCACAAATCGTGATAATACCGGGCCATTGTTATAATTCGTGCCTGTCTTGTCCCAAAAATCAACTGCATACAGCTTGTCCCGCGACCAGCCTTGAGACGCCAAATAACTCTTAATTCCCGCAAAATTGAATGACGCTCCTCCAATACCGTGAACCATCACGACTGGATTGTGTTCAGCGGCTTTTGCTGACGGCTGCATCGCAAACAGCGATGTGACGGACAGCATCAAAATTGTTACAAGTGCAATGAACTTACTTTTTACAAATTTCATAATATCCTCCTTTTTTTGTAACAAATTCTTCAATTATATTACTTTGCCAAATTAATTAAGTAAAGGGTAATTTTTACTTAATTTTAATGAGATTTTAAGGTTCAGAGGAAATTTTGCTGTTTTTTGATCCTGAAATGCCCAAAAAAAGAAGGCCTATTCGCCTTCTTTTCTTTAATACTCATTGAAATAAGCTTGGATCTTGTGTGGATCGTCTGTTTTGGTGAGCGCCAGCATCAGCAATATCCGTGCTTTTTGCGGGTTTAAAGAGTTCGATGCCAGCAGATCTTTTTCCGCATAGTTTTGATTTGGTGTCACGGCACCATTTCCCGTACGGGTTGAGCGCACCACAGTGACGCCTTTTTTGACTGCGCTGACCGCTCCTTTTTCGGCTGCGTCAGATAAAGACCCGTTCCCAGAACCAGCATAGACAATCCCTTTTGCTCCGGCTTTCACAGCCGCGTCAAACAGGTAGCTTCCGTCATTTTGGTATCCGTACATAATATCTACTTGAGGCAGCTGATCAAGATTAGAAACTGAGAAATCGGTATCCTTCGTATGCCTGCGGGTGATTTCATTATTAAAATAGATATCATCAGCTATCGTTCCGACGTATCCCATTTCTTCTGATTTAAATGTATCCGTTGCGGTTGTGTTTGTTTTGGTCACATAGCGGGCTGAGGCAATGCGGTCGTTAAGAACGACGAGCGCCCCTTTTCCTTTTGCCTCAGGTGTGCCTGCCACTTTAACTGCATTGTACAGGTTAGACGGCCCGTCGGCGCTGATGGCTGTGGACGGTCTCATAGAACCGACAACAACAACCGGTTTATCGCTTTTCACAGTGAGGTTCAAAAAATAAGCTGTTTCTTCCAATGTATCAGTTCCATGGGTCACGACGATTCCATCTACATCATCTGAAGCGAGCAATTTGTTAATGCGTTTCGCCAGCTTCAGCAATATTTTATTATCAATGTTTGTGCTGCCGACGTTAACAATCTGCTCGCCGCTGACGTTCGCAATGTCCTTCATTTCCGGAACCGCCTCGATCAGTGATTCAACGCCGACGACACCTGATTTATATTCAGTGGTCGAGGTTTTCGATTTATCGGCCCCTGCAATCGTGCCTCCTGTCGCTAAAATTTTAATGTTTGGCCGGTCCTTTTTTCCAGAGGCGGAAGCCGAAGAGACTTTTTGCGCCTGCGGTTTTTCTTTCGGGGATTCTTTTGTTTCAGGAGATTGTGAGCATCCGGTAAAAGCCAGCAATAGTGCGGTAAAAAGAGTGAGTATGAGCAATCGTTGTTTTTTCATCTGTTTCTCTCCTTACGTCCTTATGATGTTTAATGATTGAATATTTTATTTATTCAGTCAAAAAACGTGTCAGCTTTTCTCTCTGCTTTTTTCAAGTTGTCATATACTTCTTTTTTTGTTTTTTCATACAAAGAATTTTTCTTGACAACTGATGGTTGAATCAAGATAATAGACCAGTCACTATATTTTTGATTGCAATTCAGTAAGGTGGGAATGTTATGGGTTATGGAGATTCCCGTGAAAAAATCCTTTCGGCAGCTACCCGGCTTTTTCAGCTGCAAGGGTATTACGGCACGGGGCTGAACCAGATTATAAAGGAAAGCGGAGCGCCTAAAGGTTCTCTTTACTACCATTTTCCGGGCGGTAAAGAACAGCTGGCGATCGAAGCAGTGAATGAGATGAAGGAATATATCCGCCAGAAAATCGCGGACTGCATGGAAGCCTACAACGATCCAGCGGAAGGCATTCAAGCCTTTTTGAAGGAGCTCTCCTGCCAATTTTCATGCACGGAAGACATTGAGGGCTTGCCTGTCGGCTTGCTTGCGGCTGAAACGTCATTAAAAAGCGAACCGTTGCGGGAAGCCTGCCATGAAGCCTACAAAGAGTGGGCCCTAGTGTATGAGGAAAAACTGCGGAAGACAGGCTACAGCGAGAGCCATGCTAAGGAAGCCGGCACCGTAATTAACGCGATGATTGAAGGCGGTATTCTTTTATCTTTGACGGCAAAAAACAGCACACCGCTCCTTCAAATCTCCAACCGCATTCCTGGTCTGCTGAAGAGATAAAAATGACATACTTATACAAGCTGAATGAATACATTCAGCTGACAGAGAGGGGTAATAATTTTGGAAACAGCAGCTAAAGCATCTCAGCAATACAAAGTGATGCCGATTATGATTTCCTTGCTGTTGGCCGGTTTTATCGGTATGTTCAGTGAAACAGCCCTGAACATTGCGTTAACCGATCTTATGAAGGAATTGAACATTACAGCGGCAACCGTTCAATGGTTAACCACAGGCTACCTGCTTGTACTCGGTATCCTCGTTCCTGTATCAGGATTGCTATTGCAGTGGTTCACAACAAGACAGCTTTTTATCGTATCGCTTATCTTTTCTATCATAGGCACGTTGATCGCGGCGCTTGCGCCAAGCTTCTCGTTTTTATTAGCGGCGAGGATCGTTCAGGCACTCGGAACCGGGCTTTTACTGCCGCTGATGTTTAACACGATCTTGGTGATTTTCCCGCCTCATAAACGGGGCGCGGCGATGGGAACGATCGGGCTTGTCATTATGTTCGCGCCCGCCATCGGCCCGACTTTCTCCGGATTGGTTCTGGAGCATCTCAACTGGCACTGGATTTTCTGGATCTCTCTTCCGTTCCTAGTGCTGGCGCTTGTTTTCGGTATTGCTTACATGCAAAATGTATCTGACATTACAAAACCGAAAATTGATGTATTGTCTATCATTCTGTCGACGATTGGTTTCGGCGGCATTGTGTTTGGATTCAGCAACGCGGGTGAAGGCTCCGGCGGATGGTCCAGCCCGACTGTGATCGTCTCACTGATTGTCGGCGTTGTCGGTCTTATCCTATTTTCAATCCGCCAGCTGACGATGAAGCAGCCGATGATGAACCTCCGTGCATTCAAATACCCAATGTTTATTTTGGGTGTTATTATGGTGTTCATTTGCATGATGGTCATCCTGTCATCTATGCTGCTTCTGCCGATGTATCTGCAAGGCGGCTTAGTCCTGACGGCATTTGCTGCTGGTCTTATTCTCTTGCCGGGCGGCATTTTAAACGGATTTATGTCCCCCGTTACAGGCCGTTTGTTCGACAAATACGGACCGAAATGGCTTGTCATTCCCGGATTTGTGATTGTTACTGTTGTCCTTTGGTTCTTCTCAAACATCACGACCACTTCAACGGCTGCGTTGATTATCATCCTGCACACTTGCTTGATGATCGGTATCTCTATGATCATGATGCCTGCGCAGACAAATGGTTTAAACCAGCTGCCGCGCGAGTTTTATCCAGACGGCACCGCTATCATGAACACGCTGCAGCAAATGGCGGGCGCTATCGGAACAGCGGTTGCGGTCAGCATTATGGCTGCAGGCCAGCATGATTATATGAGCACAGTCAAAAACCCTGCCGATCCGGCAGTCATCCCGCAGGCTTTGACAGCGGGCGTGCAGCACGCGTTTGTGTTTGCGATGATTGTTGCGATTATCGGTTTAATTGGCGCTTTCTTCTTGAAGCGGGTTAAAGTCGATCATTAATATGAAAAGCCCCTGATCTTGTGTTCAGGGGCTTTTTTATGTTTACATGCGGAGCGCGATTTCCGCGATTTCATCAATCGCATGACGCAATTCATCCTTCGTGTTATAAAAGTGAGGCGCAAGACGGATGACAGTGTCCCGCGGCGCGCAAATCACTTTTTTCTTCCTCAGCAGCGCCGCCGTTTCTGATGCCCGCTCATCCCGAATCGCAACCATGCCCGGCTGCTCTCCCGCTGATGCTATCGCTAGCTGCAGGCCTTTTTCAGCAGCATATTGAACTGCATCGGCACAGATCGTTTTTACATGTTCCCGGATATGAGAAACCCCGATATGATTCAGCAGTGATAAAGCCGCTGCCGCTGCGTATACGCTGATAAAAGCAGGGGTGCCTGTCTGAAAACGCCGCGCGCCTTTCGCATAAGAGGCGCCATCCCCGTTTTCCCGCCCGAACCAAGCAGATGCTTTTGGCTTCAGTGCATCCGCCAGCTCCTTTCTCACATAAAGAAATGCCATGCCCGGTATGCCGAGCAAATACTTTCGGGCGCCTGCCGCCAGCATATCTACGCCCCACGCCTTCACGTCAATGGGAATGTGCCCCGCTGATTGATAAGCATCCACAAATAACAAAGAACCCTTTCTCTTAGCAATGGCGGCGATGGCCTTTACATCCTGAATGCTGCCGTCACGGTAATGAACGTGCGGAACACATGTCAGCACTGTCTCATCCGTAATATGCGTTTCATATTGTTCGAGCGGCAGCTCACCGTCTATTGAAGGGATCACAGATACGTTATAATCGGATTGTGCCTGCAAAATATGAGACACAGCCGGAAAATCCATCTCTGTATACACAACATGCTTCTTCCTGAAAACAGACAAGGATGATACTGCAGAAACCAGCGCATCAGAAACTGACGGCACAATCGCAATTTCATCCGGTTCAGCCCCTATCAGCTTTGCAAACTCGATTCTGGCACTCTCTGTTTTTTCGATCGCTTCATTCCAGTTCGTCCCCATGTGCAGCAGGCTGTCATGATAGTCTTTGATCGCCCTTGATACAGGCTCTGCCAACGCGCTCTGAGAACAGCTGGCTAGCATGGTATGTGTCTGCACGATTGGGAACAGCTGGCGATACTCCTGCGGCAAATGCTCCATTGTGATTCACTCCTTTTCATTATTTTGATGAAAAACCCATAAATAAACAATAGAATAAAAGGAAAAAAGGAGTTGGGAAGATGAGAAAAAAAGTGCTGATCACAGGCTTCGACCCTTTTGACAAAGAAACCGTCAATCCATCATGGGAAGCGGCGAAACGGCTGAATGGCTTCGAGACGGATGAAGCAATCATCACAGCAGAACAAATTCCGACTGTTTTTAGAACCGCTCTGGACACTCTGCGGCAAGCCATTCAAAAGCATCAGCCGGATATCGTGATTTGTGTCGGCCAAGCCGGAGGGCGAATGCAGGTCACGCCAGAACGGGTGGCGGTCAACCTTGCAGACGCGCGCATCCCTGATAATGAAGAACAGCAGCCGATTGATGAAGAGATTTCTCCTGAAGGCCCCGCCGCTTACTGGACAGGACTTCCCGTTAAACGAATGACTGAAAAAATGAAGGAAAACGGCATTCCAGCCGCAGTCTCCTATACAGCAGGCACATTTGTATGCAACTATTTGTTCTACGGGTTAATGGATCACATTAGCCGTACATCCCCGCACATTCGCGGCGGGTTTATTCATATCCCTTACATTCCTGAGCAAACCATCGACAAAACAGCGCCGAGCCTCAGTCTGGACATGATTGTCCGAGCGTTAAGGATCGCCGCTGTTACGGCTGCACAATATGATGAGGATGTGAAATCACCCGGCGGTACCCTGCATTAAGCGGCCGCCGTTTCGCTCGTCAGCCTTTTTTTGTAGACAAACGCCGATAGGGTGACACTTACTTCAAACAGGACAAGCAGCGGGATCATCACAAGAAAATCAGAAATAAAATCAGGCGGTGTAATCAATATGGACACGACAATCAGCAGAAAATAGGACAGCTTTCTCGCTTTGGCCAGCCGGTATGGATTTAAGATGCCCAGCCTTGTTAAAAACATCACCACCAAAGGCATTTCAAACAAAAAGCCGAACGGCAGGCTCAAATTCACCATAAACCTGAAATAGCGGTCAGCCGTAAACATCGTTTCAAAATGGCCGGAAGACAAATGAGTCAAAAAGCTGAGCACGATCGGAAACAAGACGAAGTATCCGAAGGAGATGCCTGCCAAAAACAATGCAAACAACCCGGGTATGTACATGAGCGTCACCCTGCGCTCTGTTTTCGTGAGCGCCGGCGCAACGAAACGCCACAGCTGGTACGCGGCAACAGGGATGGAAGCCGCAATGGCACAAATGCCGGCAAGCATCATATACACCCAGAGGATTTCACTCGGGCCAAGCACAGCCAGCTTTCCGTCCAAATCTCTGATCAGCCAGTCATAAATGTCCTGCACAAACAAAAAAGCCGTGATGAGAAATAGAAGAAATGCCGCGAGGGTCACAATAATCCGGCGGCGAAGCTCTTCTAAATGCCCGATCAAATGGGTTTCTTTTTTATCCATTCAAAAAAGCCCTCCCTTTCATAAAAAAAGAGGCAGACCCGGTGTCTGCCTCATCAGCACTCAGCCCGCGTTTTTGTCCTGCTTTACCGCTGTCAGCTCAGCTGATTTTTCTTCTTTTTCATCACCAGACACAAGTGATTTTGTGGCGCTTTTAAATTCCAGCAGTGTCCGTCCGGCGGCACGCCCGATTTCCGGCAGCTTGGAAGGGCCAAAAATAATGAGGGCGATGACAAAGATCAGAATCAAGCCCGGTATACCAATGTTTGAAAACATGTTTTTTCACTCCTTAATTCGTGATTTTTGCCCGTTTCTTAATCATTTGTTTTTCGTGGGCTTTGTTGTGAGCAAAGAAACGATCCTCCTCGACCTCATCGGATTGCTTCACACCGCCTTGGATCGTTGTGGATGATACCTTTCTCAACCCGGTTTGGTCTTTCTGGTAAACGAATGAAGCACGTGTTGAAATGGCTGCGCCCGGCTCTGTCACAAACGGTATCACCCGGTAATCAGCTTTCCACTGGTGAGGCGTCACTGTACAGCGGACATATCCGCGATAATCGTTAAAGAACTTGATATGCGGATTTTCCTTTAAAATTTGATCAGTATCCGCCCGCTTATCCGCTCCGTTTCCTCCGGATGTGATTGAGGTTCCGACAAATTCAGCCCCGAAAATTTTTGAGCTTGTTTTATTAAAATCGACGTGGAGGTTCGATGCCCAGCTTGCGTGTACATCTCCTGTCAGCACGACAACGTTATTTAGATTTTTGCTATTAATGAAATTGACGACCCGTTCGCGCTGAGCCGGGTAGCCGTCCCACGAATCCATGCTGTAGATCGGGCTTGCACTTGTCCCGAAATTCCACTTCGCAAAGAAAATCTGCTGCGCCAGCACATTCCAGTAGGCAGTCGAGCTGCTCAAATTGTTGAAGAGCCACTGCTCCTGTTCTTTTCCTAACAGAGTCCGATTGGGATTGAGCGATTCATCAGAAGGCGGCTTATTGCCGTCGTTATTGGCTTGGTCATCCCTGTACTGGCGGGTATCAAGGACATTGAAGGACGCCAGGTTTCCGTAGTTAAAGTGCCGGTACAGCTGCATATCCGGGCCATTCGGCAGAGAGGAGATGCGGAGCGGCATATGTTCATAGTACGCCTGATACGCAGCCGCACGGCGGAGCACGAATGCTTCAACCGACTGTCCTTTTTCCGGTATTTTATTCGCATAGTTGTTTTCCACTTCATGGTCATCCCACGTCACAACCCAAGGGAACGCTGCATGAGCAGCTTTTAAATTGGCGTCAGAACGATATTGGGCATGGCGGTTCCGATAGTCTTGCAGCGTAATGATTTCCGCGCTGCTGTGCGTGCGGACATTGCCTGTTTTTGATACATATTCATTTGGGCCGTATTCATATATGTAATCACCGAGATGGAAGACAAGATCAAGTTTTTCCTTCGCCATATGCTTGTAGGCTGTATAATATCCATGCTCATATTGCTGGCAGGAAGCAAACGCAAAGGTCATTTTCTCCACATTGGCGCCAGGGGCAGGAAGCGTTTTTGTTTTTCCGACAGGGCTTAGTTCATGACCGGTTTTGAAACGGTAATAGTACACTTTGTTTGATTCAAGCCCGTCCGCTTCCACGTGAATGGAGTGGGCGAGACTTGGTTTGGCCATTTCAGTGCCCTTTCTCACGATCTTGCGGAAATGCTCATCCTTTGCGACCTCCCATTTGACTGGGACCGCCTGATTCGGCATTCCCCCGCCGTTCAGCGGATCTGGCGCCAGGCGCGTCCAAAGCACGACACTGTCAGAAAGCGGATCTCCAGACGCGACCCCTAACGTAAACGGATAGCTCGAGAACTTAGGCGCAGCATTTACTTCAAATGCACCAACTGACTGAGCAATGGTTAATCCAAGAGAAAGTCCTGCAATCTTCCCCGCTCCTTGAATAAATTTGCGGCGGTCAAACGTACTGTTTTGAAAGCTTTCCTCTTTTAGTTTCTGTACCCATTCATCAAAACGACTGTCGTATGCCATTCAAGATCCCCTCTCTTCTCATTGATCGCCTCCATTATAGGGAATCATTGTTAAATGGCTGTGAAGAAGTGTGAACCGATTGTAAGCGCTGAACTACAGAAACAGGTCTTCACTCACAAACCTGCCGCTGAAACATGCCGAAAGCTGGCTAAACGGCGCGTTTTCTGCATATTCTGACGTTTGCAAGCCGCCCATTCGGACTATTTTTCTTCACATGATCTTAAAAAAACAAAAACACCGAGCCATTTCGCAAAATGACTCAGTGCCGTATCAGTTATTTCAAAAACAATCGGCTGAAAAAGCCCTTCTTTTTCGGCTTTTCAGCAGGAGGCTCTTGATCTCTTACAATTCCTTTTTCCTTCGCTTCTTTCAGCCAAAATGGAAATTCAGTAAGCAGAGCGTCGTAAAGCTCTTCATCAGAAATAGAGTCAATCTCTTCGATATGCAGGAAGTTTGTGTTATCAACTGCACGCCCTTCTAACGTATCCAATGTATTGAGAAAATCGAAGTTTCCGTTTCCGATGCCGACAAACTGCCAAAACACCGGTTTATCAGAGGAAGCTTCAATGATCGGTTTGATCGACTTTTTACAGCCTCCGTCATTGATAAAAACGATGAAAGCGGGATATGAACTCGGTTCCTCCGCAACATATTTGCGCAGCACGTCTTTCATGACCCGCGGCTCATCATTTCTCCGAATTTATGCAAGCGGTCATTATTCAAAATTTCACGATCAACATAGCCCGAAAAATCTTTTTCAGAGACTGGCTTTAATCGGGAGAATTCATTATCATACACCCATACATCCAGCAAGCCGTTATCATCAAACTGATCAGCCACTGCCAAAATCCGTTCCACCACGTTTTGAACCGTCCCGTTTTTGTACAGTGTTCTCATTGAACCCGTAATATCAAGCACCAGTCCGACACGAGCCGTCACCTTCGTTAATTGCTTTTTCTCCAGTACGATCTTTACGCTTTTCTTTTGCAGGTCGATTGTTGCCATTCTGTCATCTCCGTCAGCTCTTTTTTCTCCATTGTATATCTTTTCAAAGAAAAACACCGTTCAATTTGAACGGCGTCCTGTCTCTAAAATGTGTTATATACATTTTCACACGTTTCCGCTGTCGGCTGATAAAAGCAGTGTGACTTAAATCTGGCCACAAACGGCTGGTTATACCACTGGGATGGACAGTTTCCCTCCGGCCTGAAGTACCACAAACTAAATTTTGCAGGCCAGCGTCTTTCACCGTTTATTGACCGGCGTGCCAGGCTCCGCTCGCTTTCCCGTGCTCTTTGATAAAAATATCCATGAGTTACAGCCTCAAACGCGTGCGGCTGAAAAATCATCTGCCTGATGGTGCGAAGGCCTTTAAAATCTGAGCAGTTTGCCCGCAGCCGATTGATTCCCACGTTGCCGACAAGCAGCATCCCCTGCTTGCCTTCGCCTTCCGCTTCTGCTCTGAGCAGCCTTGCCAGCAAATCGACATCCGCACTCGTTGCTTTCACGACCGCCATCACGTCACCTCCCCTTGATCTCCCTTCATCATATTTCATTACTTCAAAAGTGATGACGGAGGGACAAGAGAAGTTTTTAAATTTATTCATTCGGATTTGCGACAAAGCCTAAAAACAACAGGCATTTTGTTTGTTCATCTGTGATGACAAAGAAAAATGGGCGGTCCGCCGTCAAGGTAACATCTGGCGTGAGTGCGGACTCAACAATTTCAGCTGACGAGGCAGCCGCAGCCTCGGTTCCTGCTTCATCCACCTTGATAAATGTATGGTGATTCACATCATCGATCGAAACACCGCGGCCATCAGTAAACATGCTGGAAAAGTCAGCATCAGAAAAGACGGATTTCATCCCCATATCGCGAAGAGCATGTTTTAAGTTATACTTTCCTTTCAGCGTAAAACGGGGCAGGCTCAGCTCTACTGTTTTTGGCTGAAATGCGTTGTCCCATGCTTTTATGTTTTGATACGTGAAGAGAGACAAGAAAGAAGCCGGCTTTTTCTTCGGCAGAAATAAAGTGAAAGAAAGATGTTGATCTTCATATGGAAGCTTGACTGCTTGGAACAGTTCACTTTCTAGGTATTCGAGGCGTGCAGTCTGCTTCATCATCAGCAGTTTTTTGGCCGATCCGTCAGGCAGAAAAAAATGCTCCTCAGCGGTCACATGCTGGTCAAACGGCAGCGCCCACTTTTCTTGAAAGTAAACGGCGTTTATCAAAAGAGAAACAGCTTCCGGCGAAAGATGATCCGCTATGTCGTCAATATGCCCTTTTGTTTGGTGGGCCGTCCACTGATTGATCGAGTCCTCCGCGGTCTGAATATTGTCATCCATTTTAAAGATACTGCCGGAGAAGAATTGTTTAATCGTTTGTTTAAAGTCTGGCTTGGCTTCAGGCCTTGTCCATACAGCATTGGCCGTCAGCAGATCACCTTCAGACAAAGACTCAAAGCTTTTCATGAGCGCCAACGATGACTCATTTATGGCGCGATCATGAATGTCCGACAAATATAGAGCAGCTTTCATTTCTTTTAATGTATCTCCCTCCGCTCCATTTGCAGCCATCAGCAGCACTTGCTGCAAGCTGTATGGGGAGATCAGCAGATTGTCCGTGAATCCGTCTTTATCTGACATGTTTTGAAACAACACGGTTCCGAATATACGCTCCGCTTCAATAAAACCCTCATGAATGTCGTAAGCTTTGTTTTTTGCAGAATCAGATGAATCAGGTGATTGAGCAGATGATGCCGGTTCTTCAGCAGGTGGTTTGCACCCGCCCCCGAAAAGCATAAACATCAGCAGCACTGTGAACATCTTTCCTTTCATACAAACGATTCACTCCCTTTATATGGACTGTGCAAACACAATCTAAGGTTTAACTTTCTGCATTTGAGGAATCATACATAACAAATCGAATCACAGAAGGAGGCAGTTTGGAATGACACATGTGAAAGCGCTCGCGATTAAAGGTATTATGACGATTATTGTGTTGTATCTAGTGCTTGGTTTGGGCTTTGGTTTCACATTTGGTGATACGCTCTTAATGACGATTGTGTTAGGGGTTGTTTCTTATTTGCTGGGCGATCTTTATGTATTGCCGAGATGGAATAATATGATTGCGACGTTAGCTGATTTCGGTCTGGCCTTTCTCGTCATTTGGCTGATGGGCATGCCGCTTTCTATGGGGATGACTGGCGGTGAAGTTGCATTGGCGGCTTTATTCGGCGCGATCGCCATGGCAATCGGTGAATATTGCTTCCACTTCTATATGATGAGCAAAGAGATTGGCAAGAAGCATTATCTTGAAACAAGAACAGATTCATAGTAGAAAGGCCGGTGCTGGCAGCATCGGCCTATTATGATATTGGGCGCCTTTGTTTACGCGTCCTGCTTGTCTGCGTTCCTGATCGCCATGTAGGAAAAAACCAAACCAAAAGCCGCTAAAGATAATGGGATATAAACAACAGACGAAATGGAGAAACCCGGGCTTGTTGAACTGATGAGCATAACAATCACTACAGACGAAATGATGGTTGCCGGAACCGAGTGTTTACGCATCCCAAAAAAGATGGGAACTAAACTGGTTCCAGCGGCGCCAAAAGCGAAAACCGCCATTTTTATGGCCTGCTGAGAAATGATCTCGGAAGTAAGCTCTCCCGGTATGAAATGGTAGATCGAGTTCAGCCAAAAGAAGCCGGCGGCAATGAGTATGTTCGAAAGTAAAATCGTGATAAACGTCAGTCCGCCCGCGATCATGAGCTTAGCAGTGAGCAGTTTCTTACGGCTGATCGGGTACGTAAACATCACAAGAATGGTTTTGTTTTTATATTCCGAAATCACCAACTTTGCGATCAGCACTGCGCCAAAAACGATAAATACCGCTCTGACAAAAGTGCCGATGATGAGAAACGCTTCCTCTATGCTTTGGAACGAAACCCCGCCATCTGCTTTTTCTGAATAACTGATCAGCCACAAAAAACCCATGATAATCAGATTGGCAATAAGGACACCTCTGACATACCAGCCCACCTTCATTTTTCTTAATTCAATTCTGATCAAATTCATCAACGTGTCTCTCCTCCTTTACGCACTGATGCTATTGCCGTTGATCAAGTTGATAAAATAATCCTCCAGCGACGTATACTTTTTGTTCATTGATTCAATGTCTACATCATTTAAAATCAGCGCTTTGGATATGGCAGCTTGAGAGGCTTCTGCCTCGTAAATCCGAATCGTTTTCTCATTTAAGATTTTAAAGTTGGTTAATCGCAGCTCTCTCTCCAGTACAAAGCAGGCCCTTGTCTGATTCGGCGTGACAAGCTCGATGTATTCAGTGTTCTGGCCTCTGACATCTTCCATTGACACCTCTTCTAGCAGCCTGCCCTCCC
Organism: Bacillus sp. SN1; assembly: GCF_002796895.1. Taxonomy (NCBI): domain Bacteria; kingdom Bacillati; phylum Bacillota; class Bacilli; order Caryophanales; family Bacillaceae; genus Bacillus; species Bacillus sp. SN1. The sequence goes on along the minus strand of NZ_PHIE01000004.1, from coordinate 103,951 downwards.
GAATGACGCCGATCGTGTCCGCAATTTGTTCGATTTCACTCAGCAAGTGGCTTGAGATCAGCAGCGTCATACCGTACTCTTTACTCAGCACTTGAAACAATTGTCTGATCTTTTTAATGCCGATAGGGTCAAGACCATTCACCGGCTCATCCAAAATGAGCAGGTCCGGCTTCGTGAGGATGGCACGCGCAATCCCAAGACGCTGCTTCATACCGAGCGAAAATGTTTTGACGGGCTTCTTGTCGATTTGTTTTAAATTCACCATATCCAGCACTTCTTGAATGGCTTTTTTATTGTGGTACCCCATGTATTCACAATGCAGATCTAAATTTTCTGCAGCTGACAGGTTTTCATAAAAAATCGGATATTCAATCATGCTGCCGATGTTCCCCAGCACCTCGTATGACGTGTGGGTGAGCTTATTTCCTAGGATGCTGATTTCACCGCTTGTCGGTTTGACAAGGCTCATCAGCATTTTCATAATGGTTGTTTTCCCCGCGCCGTTTGGGCCGAGAAAGCCATAGATTTCGCCTTTTTTAATATGCATGCTGACATTGGAGACGACTTCTTTGCCCTCATACGTTTTGGTCAGTCCGTTTGTTTGTACGATATAAGTCAACTTTGTTTCTCCTTCCCTCTCTTTTCCTGTTTTCTATTGTAGCGGCGGGCCCTGTCATTTTTATTTCTCAAATCTTAAGAAATTCTTACGTTTGTTAATATGTCATGCGTTTCAATGTGATCGTAAATGCAGTCCGTTCGTACGGCTTGCTTTGAACGGATATGGCGCCTCCCATTTTTTCTGTAAGCCGTTTCGTGATGGTTAAACCGAGACCGCTTCCTTGAAATGCTTTATTTCTTGATTCTTCAAGTGTGTACAGCCTCTCAAACACACGCTGCTGATCGGTTTCACTGATCCCTTTTCCCCGATCCCATACGGTGACGGCAATGTTCGTTTCATCATACGACAGCGTCATGCCGATAAACTTACCGGCCGCGCCATATTGAATTGCGTTGGATAATAGGTTTTGCAGGATTCTGTCCAATGCCTCTTCATTCGCCTGCGCATACACCGGCGTATCCGGGATTTCGATGGCTGCTTGAAAGCCTTTTAACTGAACAGCGTCATAATAGTGCAGGATATTTCGTTTGCATATGTCGTTCATATGTATTTTGGTGATCGGGATGTCTTTATCTTCAGATTCTAATTTGGCTAAATCAAAAAAGGAGTTGATCATCTGAATGAGTTCATTTGTTTTCTGGTGGAGCTTCCCCAGCAATCTTTCCCGCTCTTCGTCCGGCATGTCCGGGTCACTTTGAATCGTTTCGATATAGCCAAGAATGACCGTTAACGGCGTTTTAAGATCGTGCGACATGTTGGTCAGCATCCGCTTCATGGAGTGCTCTGTTTTGGCAAACCGGGCGCTGATCTGCTGACGATTCTCAACGAAAAGGTTGATGTTAACAAGCAGGTCTTTGAGTGCCTGATCGTCTGTATGAAGCAAAATTTGCCCTGCCGAATCCCGGTTGAGCATGGCGCCAAGCTGTTCTGCCATGTACGCCAGATTTCCGTCCCGCTTCTTTTTCATCATGAATTGAATCACATTCAGACACGCCAGAACGATGACAGCGGCCATCCATAACACTGTCATTCTAAAACTCTCCTAATTTATAACCGATGCCCCATAACGTTTTAATGTATTGTGGAGAAGAGGGGTCATCTTCAATCTTTTCTCTGAGCCGCCGCATATGTACGTTAATGATATTTTGATCGTCAAAGTACTCGTTATTCCAGACGGAACGGTAGATTTGTTCTTTCGTAAACACTTTTTTAGGATTTGCCGCAAATAGGCACAGCAGCTGCCATTCTGTTGACGTCAGCTGAAGCGGCTTCCCATTTTTCATAACTGAGACATTGTCTATATCTATCGTAAGCTGGTGAATCCGGATCACCTTATTCTCAGCCGGTTCCTCCGCCGAATATTGCGTCGCCCGCCGTATCGCGGCTTTTACTCTGGCTGTCAGCTCAATCATCGAAAATGGTTTGGCGATATAATCATCTGCCCCAAATCCCAGTCCCAATGCCTTGTCCACATCTCCGTCTTTTGCCGAAATCATTAAAACCGGAACGTTGCTTTTTTCCCGGATGATTTTCAGAAAATCCATGCCGTTCAGCTTCGGGAGCATGATATCAAGCAAAATCAAATCGTATGAATCCTGCTGAAACAGCCGGATGCCTTCTTCACCGTCGAAAGCATGTACCATTTCAAAACCTTCTTTTGTTAAATAATGATCCACCATTTCACTGATTGAATGGTCGTCTTCTACTAGCAATATGCGCTGCATCTTCTCACCTAACCTTTGCAAAATCAAAAAACACACACGTGATTACACTTATTGTAATTGAAAAACGTGTGTGTTTTACAAAAATTATTCATTTTTACCTGTTTTCAGTTTTCTATATTCCATGCCCGTTATGATAATAAATACGGCTGCGCATCCAATGGTTTGAGTAAGCTGGAGACGCTCACCGAGAAATAAGGCTCCAAAGAAAATTGTCAGGACAGGCCCTGCCATTGAAATAGTGGCAGCTCGCAGTGCCCCGATTCGTTTTATGCCCTCAAGCATCAGCACAAATGGAATCACAGTGGAGACGACTGCGATGAACACAAACAAACCGTACACAGCAAGCGGATATGCTGTCATTGGCGTATTCATGCCGATCGCCGCCTTTATGCCTGTGTAAAGCATCATGGCCGCTCCGGCTGCTGTCATCCCGTATGCATTGAGTCGGATGCCGCCGATTTGATGGACGAGACGCCCGGAAAGGACAAGATAACCAGCATAAACGGCCGAGGATAACAAAATGAATACAGATCCAATCATATTCGCCTGAAAAAGCTCAGCATTCCAGCCGCCGAGCGCAAAGAAAAAACCGATCATGACCATCAGCACTGCGAAAAGGTCTTGGATGGAAACCATTTTCCGGTCACGACACGCGTTGAATCCGATCATAAACACCGGATAGCTCATCAGCAAAATACGCTCAACCATTGCGGATACATGGTTCAGCCCGATAAAATCAAACAAGGGAGACAGAAAAAAACAAAACACTCCCGCGACACACGCCCTCCATAGATCCCCTTTTTTCATACCGTCTGGGATTGGCGGACGGTATAACAAAAAAATCAGCCAAAACAGTGGAACGGCAAACAGCTGCCTGTATAACAATACCGCGTCTGGCTCAGCACCCATTTCATATGCGCATTTAATCCAAATCGACTTAGATGCAAAACAAACCGTTCCGATCAGCAAAAAAACCGTCCCTGCCGATGCCTTGCGAATCTCACTCTGCTCTTCTAATCTCATCTCAGCTCAGCTTTTCTCCTTTACTTGTTCAAATGCTTTTGTATAAAATCCAGAAGCGTATTTCCTTGAGCCGTCAGAATGACACCCTTCCCGCCGCAAGCTGGACATGGGCTGCCTTCGATTTCTCCTGCTCTTTCACACTCAGGGCATGCGACCTCAAGATCATCAGTTGCAATGACCATTTGACATCCTCCTTTCCTATTTTCTGTTATGCACCACCAGCCATCATCCATTGGCCGTCACCTCCTTTAAGACACAAAAAACCCCCGTCCTATGCAAAGGACGAGGGTCTCGCGGTACCACCTTTATTAACAGCTATACAGCCGTTCACTCTCAGTACAGAAAACATCCGTTTCGATACTCCTCTCTTGGTAACGGGGAGAGAATCCCGGCATCGCCTACTATCCGTTCAGCAAAGCAATTCAGAAGCCCATTCGGCATCAGGGGAGGGTCGGTTCACACCTGCCACCGACTCTCTGAACCTCCACACTGATGCGTACTTACTCTTCCTCACGATTGTTGATCCGTTCTTTTGTTAGTAAAATTTATAATACTCGGTTAATTTAAAGAAGTCAATTCTTAATCCGATTTTACGCCGAGTGCTTCCAGCGCCATATTGATGTGCTCCTCCTGCTGTGTATGCAGAGCAAACTTGGCAACTTCCAGCGGATATGCCGCCTGCATCTCTGCGATGTGTTCCTGCATTTTTGCCCATATGCGGCCGCCTGCTTGATGATAGTATTCAAGCAAACGGGCGGTTTCCTCTTCCCCGAACAGCATTTGATAAAAGATAAAATCTTTTGCCGGATCGGCGACTTTGGCTTCTGTCCAATCCAGAAGGCCTGTGACATGTTCGTTTTGGCCAATCAAAATATGCGCCGGGTGGAGATCGCCGTGTATCAGTGCGGAAAATCCCGGCCAATATGCATCATCATTTATCCACGTTTGCCATCTTTGCCAAAGCTGTTCAGACACTCCAAGCTTGTTCTTTACGTCATCCATAGAATCAACTGTGTTTCGCCTGACTTCTTCCGGACTCATCACTTTTATACCGGATTGGCAAGCGTCTGCTGGGTTCACTCCATGTAATTCAGCCAGTATCTCGGCAAGTGTCCGTATAAAATGGTCTGACGGCGGCTGATGATTCATATTCCATACATACTGTTTCTGTTCCAAATCAATCCCAGCAGCTGGCGTTCCTTTTAACATTGGGTAAGCAATCAATTCAGGTGTATGAATTTTCCAATCTGGCACATCAGCTGTAAGAACCGTGCGGAGAAAGGCAAGCGTTCTGCCTTCTGAAGCAGCTCTTTCAACAACATCACTTCGCCGCGGTTTTCGCAGCACCCATGGCATACCTGTATCGTCCTCGACGAATACAACTTGAAAATCCATTCCAGTTTCATTTAATTTCGCGTTTTCAGAGTGAACCGCCAAACCTTGATTGCGTGCAAGCGCGACAGTCTCTGTGATCAGCTGCATGTCGTTCTGGTTTGTCATCTCTTTTCCCCTTTCTCATGCTCCGCCTGTCGTTAGAGAGAAGGGATGTTTTGAAGGCGCAAAAAAGAGGGCAGCATTGCCACCCTCTTTTTATTACGATATAAGGGCTTATACATAGGCAGATCCATCCCGATTCTCCGCATTCAGGCGAGAGTCGTTCACTATTGAATTCGTGTCAATCGGAATCTAATGAATGCCATGCTGTAACCCCTCCGTTCTTTGTACGTTGATTTCCATTTTACATCATATTCCAAATCTGATCTACTAGAACAATGAATCAAGTCACTGAAGCAGGATTAAACAAGCACAAATCATTATGAAGGCCCCAACGGTCCGCCCACGTTTGTTTGCGGCCGCTTGCCACATCCAGAATCGTCCTGAAGATCTCCCAGCCTACGTCTTCAATACTGGCCTCCCCTGTCGCGATTCGCCCGGCATTGATATCGATTAAATCCGCCCAATGCTCTGATAATGAATGCCGTGTTGAAACTTTCAGCACCGGTGCAGCGGCCAAGCCGTACGGTGTTCCCCTTCCTGTCGTAAAAACCTGCAGATTCATTCCCGCCGCCAGCTGCAGGGTTCCGCACACAAAATCGCTTGCCGGTGTCGCCGCGAACAGCAGGCCTTTTTGCTCCGCTCTTTCACCTGGGCCGAGCACGCCGGAGATGGGGCTTGTGCCTGATTTTGCTACCGATCCTAACGCTTTTTCCACCACATTGGATAATCCGCCTTTTTTATTGCCTGGTGATGGGTTCGCGCTGCGGTCAGCTTCTCCCCGCCGAAGATAGCTGTCATACCACTTCATCTCTTTGATCAGCGATTGTCCAACCTCTTCACTGACAGCCCGCGGCGTTAATAAATGAATGGCATCCCGCACCTCTGTCACTTCAGAAAACAAAACCGTCGCACCTGCTCGAACCAATAAATCAGCCGCATACCCCACCGCAGGATTCGCCGTCACGCCGGAAAACGCATCACTGCCGCCGCATTGCAGGCCGATAACCAGATCAGAAGCAGGGCAGGTCACACGGGTTCTGCTGTTTAGCCTGATTAGCCGTTCCTCCGCCATTTCCAAAATGGATTGAATCATCGCTGCAAAACCTTGATGATCTTGGAGTGATAGGATGTCATCGTGATTCTGAGGCGCAATTCTTGCCGGGAGGAGCTTTTCACATCCCAATCCGATCACCATTACTTCCCCGCCGAAATTCGGATGCTTCGCCAGATTTTGAATCGTGCGAATCGGAATGACAGCGTCCGGCGCATTGATGGCCACACCGCATCCGTATTGATGATGCAGCGGCACGACATCATCGACATTTGGATATTTCGGCAGCAGCTCTTCTTTTATCCGTTTGACCGCATAATCCAAAACGCCAACGACACATTGAACACTTGTGGTGATACCAAGAATATTTTTTGTCCCCGCACTGCCGTCCGGATTCCGATATCCTTCAAACGTGTAGCCCTCAAGAGGCGACAGAGGTTTGGGCACTCTGTTTGCGAGAGGAAGATCGTCTAAAGCCGGAGGAGCAGGCATTCTTACCAAGGCTTCCCGAATCCAGCTCCCTCGTTTGATCGTCTCATCGGCAAATCCGATCACCTCTCCGTAACGCACAATCTCATCCCCTTGATTGAGATCGGCTAAGGCGACCTTATGGCCTTGAGGGACATCCTCTTCAAGTACGAGCCCGCATGAAAACACAGTGCCCTTTGGCAGCCCGCCATCATTGACAATAATCGCCGTGTTATCTGTTTCATTCACTTTGATGTAAAGGGGCGCTTGGTTCTGCCTGAGGTTCATCGCCATAAGAAAATCACTCCTCATATCATAGTAAGCGTTTTCTAAATCGCTTCAAAAAAAGCCGCAGATCTTACGTTTCAACTGCGGCTGTCTCAACAATTATTGATCATCCATGCCCATCAGAATTTTGTCACGGACAAATTTCAGATGCTCATACATGTGGTAATGCGCTTTGTAAGGGTCTCTTTTGGCAAGAGCGTCGTAGATTTTTTTATGATATTCAACCGTTACATCCCTCTCCCTGTACGGAATCTGGCTGTCAATTTTCGCATGGGTGATCAGCAGGGATTGAATCATCCCTTCGACAACGGGATTATTGGCACTTAATGCTATAATTCGATGGAATTCTTTATCTGCTTCACCATAAAGATTGTCAGTGCTGTTGGCGATGTCGTCGATTGTCTTCTGCAAACGCTGAAGCTCATCCTCATTGATTTTTTCCGCGGCAATCGTCACGAGTCCGAGTTCTAATGCCATCCGCGCTTCAATGATCGCCGGAAGATTATCAGTCGCCAAGGCAAGCATGACGGAAAATGGCTGCATGCCGATTTTATCGTTGAAATACGTGCCGCCGCGGGTTTTTCTCGTAATGACGCCCAGCGTTTCAAGTGAACTCAGCGCCTCCCGAAGCACCGGCCTGCTGACATGCAAAATGTCCATCAGTTCCATTTCTGTCGGCAATTTGTCTCCGGCCTTTAACTGTCCGCTCGACAATAAATGGACAATCCGTTCAATGACCTGCTTGGCTAATGTTTTCCGATTGACTGTATCGACTTTCAGATCTTCTAAACCTTCGTACACGAACAACTCTCCCTTCAGTTGTTCAATTGTAAGACAAAATAGCCAATATGACAATATTTACAATCAAACTTATCGCACAAGACACGGGCGTTTCCGGTCAAACTCCCAGTTGCTGATCAGAAACTGCATAGGGACCGCGTCATTTCGCGCGCCTAAATTCATTTTTCGATAGAGGTCATGCGCTTTTTCGACTTGTTCCATATCAATGTCGACGCCAAGACCAGGCTTATTTGGCACCTTGACACAGCCATCAGCAATCTCAAAAGGCTGTTTCGTTAAACGCTGCCCGTCCTGCCAGATCCAATGGGTATCAATCGCCGTGATGCGCCCCGGAGCCGCTGCTGCCACATGGGTAAACATCGCAAGGGAGATATCAAAGTGGTTATTGGAGTGGGAGCCCCATGTCAAACCCCAATCATGGCACATTTGCGCAACCCGCACCGAACCCTGCATCGTCCAGAAATGAGGATCAGCCAGCGGGATATCCACCGCATGAAGCTGAATCGCGTGACCCATTTCCCGCCAGTCGGTCGCAATCATATTTGTCGCGGTCGGGAGCCCTGTCGCGCGGCGGAATTCAGCCATCACTTCACGTGCGGAGTAGCCACTCTCATCTCCGCACGGGTCTTCCGCATACGCGAGCACATCATGCTTTCCTTTGCATAATGCAATGGCTTCCTCTAATGACCACGCCCCGTTCGGATCAAGGGTGATCCTTGCCTCTGGAAAACGTTTTGATAATGCGGTGACAGCTTCGATTTCATCCTCTCCTGACAGCACCCCGCCTTTCAGCTTGAAATCCTGAAAGCCGTAGCGCTCCTGTGCGGATTCGGCAAGACGTACTATTGCCTCCGGCGTCAGCGCTTCCTCATGGCGGAGACGGAACCACGCACAATCTGACTGCTCATCACTTTGATAAGGCAAGGTCGTCCGCTTTCGGTCGCCGATGTAAAAGAGGTAGCCGAGCATTTTTACTTCATCACGCTGCTTCCCTTCACCCAATAAAGCCGCAACCGGTTCCTGAAGAAACTTTCCAAGCAAATCTAACAAAGCCGCTTCCAGCGCTGTAACGGCGTGGACCGTGGTGCGCAAATCAAACGTCTGGATTCCGCGTCCTCCCCTGTCCTGATCGGCAAACTGCTTTCTGACCGTTTGCAATATCGACTGGTACGCGCCAATGGATTTTCCGATAACAAGCGGCTCTGCCAGCTCCAGTGTGCGGCGGATGTGTTCTCCGCCAGGTACCTCGCCGACTCCCTGATTTCCGCTGCTGTCGGTTAAGATCACGATATTCCGGGTGAAAAACGGGCTGTGTGCGCCGCTCAGATTCAGCAGCATGCTGTCATGTCCCGCAACAGGGATCACCTTCATCGCACAAATTGAAGGAATATTCGATCTCTTTTCCTTTTGAACCTGCTCTTGTATTGGTGAACTCATGTTTTCTCCTCCTTATATAAAGCGCTTTCATAAATATTAGACAGGCAATGATTGATCGGGGTCTTGCTCTTGTTTCTTTAACACGACCCGTTTGATCGGCCCGACCAGCAGCAAGTAGCTGAGGATCGCCGCAATCGCGTTAGCACCGACAAACACGAGCGCGCCATTAAAAGATCCTGTGGCATTCACGATGTAGCCGATAATAATCGGGGTTGTGATCGAGGCAATATTTCCGAAAGTGTTGAACAAACCGCCGCTTAATCCTGCACACTCTTTCGGAGACGTGTCCGACACGACAGCCCATCCCAGTGCGCCGAAGCCTTTTCCGAAAAACGAGAGTGACATAATAACAACGACGAGCCACGCTGAGTCCGTGTAGTTGCAGACAATCATACTGCAAGACAGCAGCATGCCGATAATGATCGGCACTTTTCTTGCAAAGGTGAGCGAACGGCCTTTTTTGAGTAAGATGTCTGACACGATGCCCCCAAGCACACCCCCGGCAAATCCGCACAGCGCCGGCAGGGAAGCGACAAACCCTGCTTCAAGGATAGACATGCCGCGGGCCTGAACCAAATATACCGGAAACCATGTGAGAAAGAAATAGGTGAGAGTTGTAATGCAGTATTGCGCGATGTACACGCCAATCAGCATGCGGTTCGTTAACAGCTGTTTGATATAAGGCCATTTCGATTCTGTTTCTTGCTTGCCTTTGCTGTCATCCATGGAAATCAGCCCGCCGCCCTGTTCGATATAAGCAAGCTCAGCTTCGTTGACCTTCGGATGTTTTTTCGGTTCATACACCGTTTTTAGCCAGATGATAGCCAGAAGAATGCCCGCGGCACCCATGACAACGAAGACGGAATGCCAGCCGAAAGAGTGGGTGAGCCAGCCCATTAAAGGAGAAAAAATGACGATTGCGAAGTATTGAGCTGAATTAAAAAAGGCTGAAGCTGTCCCGCGCTCGGAGCTTGGGAACCATGAGGCAACAACTCTGCCGTTTCCGGGAAATGAAGGCGCTTCGGACAAGCCTACCAGAAAACGCAGTGCAAACAGCAGGATAATCGCTGTGCCGGCGGAGAAAAAACCAATCGCCCCTTGCAGCAGCGTAAAAAACGACCAGAAAAAGATGCTTAATGCAATAACAGTCTTTGAACCAAAGCGGTCCAGCAGCCAGCCGCCCGGAAGCTGCCCGATGACATAGGCCCAGCCAAAAGCAGAAAAGACATAGCCCATAGCGACCGAGTCCAATCCCAGATCATGCTGGACGGAATCTCCGGTGATGGAAAGCGTCGCCCGATCCGCGTAGTTAATAGAGGTCACAAGAAACAGCATAAAAACGATGAACCAGCGTACAGACGTTTTTTTGCCCGCCGGTGAAACATTCGCATAGTCTTTTTTCATAGTATCTTCTCCTTTTCAAAGTAGAGAATCATATGCTGGCTGTGATAAAGCTGGGAAAGAGACGTCCGCCTCTTTCCAGCACCATTACGGCTTCACAAAAACGGTTTTGATCGCAGTGAAAAAGTCCTTCGCCGCCTCACCCTGTTCGCGGGAGTGGGAGCTCGACTGCTTCATGCCGCCAAAAGGCGCCTGAAGCTCAACACCCGCGCTTTCCGCGTTAATCCGGACTAGCCCGGCGTCAATTTCATCAACGAATGAAAGCATTCGGCCGATGTTTTGCGTGAAAATGGATGCGCTTAAGCCGAACTTCACATCATTGGCGATGTCCAGCGCCTCCTCCATCGTGTCCACCTTGATCAAGGCGATCACCGGGCCGAAAATCTCCTCTTGTGCGATCGTCATCTCAGAGGTCACATTGTCAAAGATGGCAGGCTGAACATAATAGCCGTTTTGATACTTTCCATCCTCCAGCTTTTCTCCTCCGATCAAAAGGGAAGCGCCCTCCTGTTTGCCTTTCTCAATGTACGACAGGCAGTTATCAAGCTGATTCTTGCTGGCGATCGGTCCCATCCAGACATCCTCTTTTAAGCTGTCTCCAATCGTAATATCCTTTGTGTGCTGGAGCAGTTTTTCTTTAAAGCGGTCGTAAATTCCGCTTTGCACGATGACGCGGCTTGTCGCGGTGCACTTCTGGCCGGTTGAACGGAAGGCACCCGTAATGACAGCTTCAGCCGCAGCTTCAAGGTCAGCGTCATCGGCTACGATGACCGGGTTTTTCCCGCCCATTTCAAGCTGGTATTTGGCTCCTCTCGCTAAAGCGGCCTGCCCGATGATTTTCCCGACTTGATTGGAACCGGTAAACGTAACAGCGTTTACCCCGTTATGCTCAGCAAGCCCCTGCCCGACAACAGAACCTGGGCCTGTCACCAAATTGATGACTCCTGCCGGGAGCCCCGCTTCTTCAAAGCAAGCAATGATTTTCGCGCATGTCACGGCTGTTTCTGTCGCCGGTTTGATGACAACAGTATTGCCGTACACCAATGCCGGGGCCATCTTCCAAATCGGAATCGCCACCGGGAAGTTCCACGGAGAAATCACGCCAACCACACCGAGCGGAACACGTGTGGTGAACATGAGCGCGTCTTTGTCAGTAGACGGAATAACGTCACCCGTTTTGCGCATGCCTTCTCCGGCGTAATAGCGAAGAATGGCAATCCCGCGGGCTGTTTCCCCTTTCGCTTCCGGCAGTGTTTTTCCCATCTCACGTGTTGCGCAGGCGGCGATGTCTTCCAAGCGCTGCTCCATAATATCCGCTGTTTTGTATAAAAATTGGCCCCGCTCGGCCCCCGTCAGCTTTCTCCAAGCCGTTTTGGCCTCATTGGCGGCGGCGACAGCCCGTTCCACATCTTCAGCTGTTGAATTCTGTACATAGCCGACAATATCGTTTACATCCGCAGGGTTTTCAACCTTGACCATATCGCCTGATTGAGACTTAACCCACTCTCCGTTAATAAAGTTGAGATACGTGTTTTGTTCCGTGATCACAGACATGCCCATTGCCCCTTTCATATTTTTTCTGATCATCAAACCGTCGCGGCTTTTTTCGGAAAACGATCCGCCGCCTGCTTCAGAATCGCTTCTAATTGCTGATAATGATCTTTTTCAACCGGGCCGACAGGCGGTCTGGCTGTGTTTCTCACATTCAATCCCATGATCTCCATGCCCGCTTTAATCAAAGATACGGCATATCCTTTTCGTTGTTTGCGAATGTCGTTGATTGGGAGAATCACATGCTGATAGAGCTCTTTCACAAGCTCATCGTTTCCATTTTTCAATGCATCATAGAACATCCGGGAAATATGCGGAATATAATTTGAAATCGCTGAGGAATAGGAGTGAAACCCGATCGGCAGGTAAGCTGGCATCGTCACTTCAGCCATCGGCATTCCGTTGATCCATCCTAAGCGGTCGCCGAGCGTATAGACGAGGTTAATATTCAAATCCATGTTCCCCACCCCGTCCTTCACACCGACAAGCTGTTCACATTCGGTCAGCCGCTTGATCTGTTCAAGAGAGAGAACCGCGTTATCGCGCTGATAAAGAATCGCATTCAAATCGGTGCTTTCAATAATTGTTTTCGCATACTGATACAGCCCCTCCTGTTCGCCATGCACCAAATACGGAGGCAGGATCAAGTACCCGTCGGCGCCTTTTTTCTCCGACAGCTGCGCCCAGTCCAGCGCTGTGCTGAGGTTGCCGCCCACCCCCGTGTAAACCGGCACCTTTCCCCCGGCTGCCGAGACTGCGACTTCCACCATTTGCTCGTATTCTTTCTGGCTGAGAGATTGAAATTCACCAGACCCGCAAGCGATAAAAATCGCTTCCAAGCCTTCTTCCAGCAAAAACTCAATGTTTTGAAAAAGAGCTTCTTCCTCCAGTTTTCCTTGTGTATTAAAAGGTGCAACCGGAAAACCTAAAATTCCAGCGGGTGCTTTTCTCATACGGCTCATCAACATAACCTCCTGTTATTTGGATATACAGCCCCTGACTGAAAGCGCTTTTATTATTTTTTCTTTCATATCCGCCCCTTCCCTATATCCTTTTGTTTTATTGTAAGACAAATAAACAATAAGTCAATATCTTTATTTTCTGATATTTTTCAGAACCCAGGAAAAACGCTGTCTGGCCAGGGTTCTGCACAGCAAAAAAACAGCCGGTACTGCCGGCTGTTTTGGTTCACATGCTTCTTTGTTTCATCGTCTCGTGCAAAAGCTTTGCTTCCAAAAAGAACACGTGGATGAATTTTTTCATATTCACTTTCGCAGGGGCGAGAGGTTTTGCATCCTTTGATTGGAGTTCTTTCATTTTCTGGCTGACAACCGGAAAATCAAAGAATTTCGATGCATAGGTTTCAAATTTCGGATTGGAAAAATCCGTTGTGCCTAATGAAGCAAAATGGTGCAGCGAATGGATAATTGCTCTGCGGATGCGCTGCTCCGAGGCTTTCATTTCGCGATTGACTTCCGTTTGGGATGCTCCTGCGCCCAGCTTCCGTTCCGCTACTTGGATGAAGATCTGTTTTAGCGAAGGGATATGTTTTTCGTACGGCTCAGATTGCTCATGTTCTGCTAAATACTGCAGCACCGCCATGAGATCATGAGAGCCGCCTTCCCCCATCATGCCAAGCTCGGACAACAGGAATGTTCCTGCTTCTTTTAAGCCGCTGTCACTCTTCTGCTGAGGACGCGCTTTCCGTTCAGTCCGGTTGACAAGCCGGCTTAGAGAGTGCTGAATATCCCCAATCGAGTGCTCAAGCTCGATCCGTTCCTTCACCTTTTGGAGAACCGTGACAATTTCAATGCGGTTAATTGGCTTATGGATAAAATATTCGATGCCGAGCGAGTACGCTTCTCCGACCATTTCCTTCGCTTCCACTTGAGAGATCATCACGATCTTTCCGGAGTACGTATCCTGAAGCTGGCGAATCGTTTCAATGCCGTCCCGTCCGGGCATTAACAGATCGATTAATAAAATATCAATCTGCTTAAATTGCAGCATATGACCTTCCACCTGGCTTCCGTCTTCTGCTTCACCAGCAGCTTCCCCCAGATCCTCATCCTCAATGATCTGTCTTAAAATCGACCGTACCGCACGGTCATCATCAGCGATAAAAAAACGCATAGTTTTCGGTTCACCCTTTCTGAATCAAATGCCGGACAGGCAGCCTGATGGCAAACACCACTCCCCGCTGCTGATTATCGAACCTGATATCTCCTTCTAGCTCTGTCACGATTTCCTTCACGTAGGAAAGTCCGATTCCGGTAGAAGGCGTGCCAAATTCGTCATATTTTGAAGTAAAGCCCGGATCAAACACAATGTCTCCGATTTTCTCAGAAATGCCGGGGCCATTGTCTTCCACCTGGAATTCTACCATACTCTCATTTGGCTTACGGAGCCTCAGGCTGATCATTCCCTCTTCTCCCATTGCCTCTACCGCATTTGCCGTTAGATTATTAATGATCGAAAGCACGATAAATACGTGATAATCATCATGCTCCCCTTCTATCGAGCAGTGAAAATCAATCTGCTTTCCAAGTGCTTCAGCGTACTTTTCATTCATTCGAATCACAAGCTTCAGCAAATCAGAAGCCCTCATATAATCTCTCAAGCTCTCATTTGAAATCAGTTTTGAAAGCCCTGCGAATATCCGCTGGTTGTCCTTTTTCACTTCATGAATCTCCCCGGCCAGCCTCAGGATTCTGCCGCTGAGCTGTTCATCCTTGCCCTTCACTTCCCGATAGAGCTGATACGAATCATTCGTCACTTGCTCTGTCGTCTTCAATGTCTTTTTTAAATGCACCGTTTCTTCATATAAATTCGAAACGATCATTAGCATGTGCTCATGCTGCCGCCTTGTCTGTTTTTCTCTCGATTGCGTCTCATACAGCTTCAGCACACTATAAAAGCTCATGACGATAAATGTGTGAGAAATCGCGATCACCGCAATGTCTGTGATTTTCTCAGGCGTCACAACCGTATGGAAAATGAGAAACTGAACAGCCAGCTCGACACAATCTGACACAATTTCAATCATAAACCCGATGAAACCGAGCATAATTGGCCGTTCTCGGAAACGATTGGCCTTTAATATGTAAAACAGACAGGCGTAAGTCATATAAAAGAAAAAGCCAGACGCTTGGTCATACAGAATTGGAGCCAGTCCATCATGTCCCCCGCCCCATAATCCCAGAAAGACGCGAAAGATGAAAACCGCCGCTCCAGTCAAAAAACCCGGCAGCACAGCGGGCACTTGCCGCAGCAGCGATAAGAAGAAGAAAAAAACCGGTGCGCCAAAGCTGATCCGGAACTCTTCATTAAGGGGATAAAATTTCAGTTCACCGGCCAGCGGCACCGTAATCAGCATGAGAGCCAGTATATATCCATCTTTCTCAAAAAAACGTTCCAGTTTTATGATGATCACATCCTCGCTTTTATTTTGGGGAAACAGCAGAAAACTTGCAAATTTCTTTTGACCCAGAACATGAGCTTTTTATAAATCTTACGGCTTATTTTGAAAATATTTTTGTCGTATTTTGTATGATTCTGTAGTCGCCATTATACAGTAAATATACCTTCCGCTTTTATGAAAGCGTTTAATGCCCCTTCAGCCTTCGTTTTGATAAACCTCAGTCCTTAAAGAAGAAAAACAGTGAGGAGGAATTCGATGAAAGAATTGATAAAAGAGCCCCAAATAGAAATAGACCCGGCGTCACAGCTGCATCATTGGGTTGAGCACTATCGCCCCTTTGCCGCCAATGGACAAAGTGCAAACTATATCCCCGCTTTAGGAAAAGTCAATGACTCACAGCTCGGCATTTGTATATTGGAGCCTGACGGAACAATGATACATGCCGGCGATTGGAACGTCCCTTTTACCCTGCAAAGCATTTCGAAAGTGATCAGCTTTATCGCCGCCTGCATGAGCCGCGGCATTCCCTATGTGCTGGACCGCGTAGATGTCGAGCCGACAGGTGATGCCTTTAATTCAATCATTCGGCTCGAAATCAACAAGCCGGGAAAGCCGTTTAATCCTATGATCAACGCGGGTGCCCTCACCATCGCCTCGCTTCTTCCGGGAGAAGCGGCACACGATAAGCTCGAGTTTCTTTACTCGGTGATGGAAACCTTAATAGGAAAACGGCCAAGAATTCATGAGGAAGTGTTCCAGTCAGAATGGGAAACCGCCCACCGCAACAGAGCGCTGGCCTACTATTTAAAAGAAACAAACTTTTTAGAAGCAGATGTAGAAGAAACGCTTGAGGTTTACTTGAAGCAATGCGCCATGGAGAGTACCACAGAAGACATTGCATTGATCGGCCTGATCCTTGCCCATGACGGCTATCATCCGATTCGCCGCCAGCAAGTGATTCCAAAGGACGTGGCGAAGTTGGCCAAGGCGCTAATGCTGACGTGCGGCATGTACAACGCTTCAGGCAAATATGCGGCGTTTGTCGGCGTGCCGGCCAAAAGCGGCGTCTCCGGCGGCATCATGGCTCTCGTTCCTCCAAGCGCCAGAAGAGAACAGCCTTTTCAATCTGGATGCGGCATCGGCATTTACGGGCCCGCCATTGACGAATACGGCAACAGCCTCACTGGCGGTATGCTGCTGAAACATATGGCGCAGGAGTGGGAGCTCAGCATTTTTTAAACATTAAAAAAGAGGTGATTGTATGCAGCAAATCCTGGAACATATCGTCGGTATCGCAAATGATCTTTTATGGTCAAAGCTATTAATTGTATTGCTCCTTTCTCTGGGAATCTATTTTACGTTCAGGCTTAAGTTTTTGCAGGTTCGCATGCTGAAGGAAATGGTGATAGTGTTACGAGAAGGTGCAGCTTCCCGGTCGAAAAACAGCATTTCTCCGTTTCAAGCCTTTTGCATCAGCATGGCAGCCCGTGTCGGCACGGGAAATATTACGGGCATTGCCATCGCTATTGCGCTCGGCGGGCCAGGTGCAATCTTCTGGATGTGGATTATCGCCATTATCGGATCAGCATCAAGCTTTGTGGAAAGCACACTGGCTCAGATTTATAAAGTAAAAGATGTAAACGGCTTCCGCGGCGGGCCGGCTTATTACATGGAAAAAGGGCTGAACAAAAGGTGGATGGGCGCCCTGTTTGCCGTATTAATCACCTTATCGTTCGGTATCGTCTTTAACTCGGTTCAATCAAATACAGTCAGCCTCGCCTTCGAAAACGCGTTCGGCACAAACCGCCTGACTTTGGGACTCATTTTAATTGCTGTGTTCGGCACGATTATTTTCGGCGGTGTAAAACGCATTGCGAAGCTGGCTGAATCCATTGTTGTCGTATTGGCTGTCCTGTATATCGGAGTTGCGTTTTTCGTGATTTTCACCAACATTACACAGCTGCCAGACGTGCTTGCGCTGATCGTGAAAAACGCATTTGGCTTTGACCAGGCCGCTGGCGGCGCCTTGGGAGCAGCGTTAATGCAAGGCGTCAGACGGGGAATCTTTTCAAACGAAGCGGGAATGGGAAGCGCACCGAATGCCGCTGCCACCGCAACAACAAGCCATCCTGTCAAACAGGGGCTGATTCAAGCTTTTGGTGTGCTTACTGATACGCTGGTCATTTGTACAAGCACCGCCTTTATCATTCTGTTTTCAGATGCCTACCATACTCCGGGACTGAGCGGAATCGCGCTAACTCAAGCCTCTCTCAGCGCCCATGTCGGATCGTGGGCATCAGGCTTTCTCGCCATTCTGATTTTGTTATTCGGGTTCTGTGCTTTAATCGGAAACTATTATTATGGCGAAACCAATATCGGCTTTTTGAATAAAAGCAAAAAACTGATTTTTATCTACCGTATCGGCGTACTGGCGATGATTGTGTTTGGCTGTGTTGCCAAAGTCCAGCTCGTATGGGATCTGGCTGATTTGTTCATGGGCTTGATGGTCGTCGTGAATTTAATCGCGATTTTCTTATTATCAAAAGTCGTTTTTGCGGCGCTGAAAGACTATACACGCCAGAAAAAAGCAGGCAAAGATCCGGTCTTTTATAAAGATGTGCTCAAAAACCATAATGGCATTGAGTGCTGGCCGCTTTCTGACACAAAGGCTGACACAAACAACAAACAAATATCATAAAAAAAGGGTGTTCAGACATACGGGCTGAACACCTTTCTCTTTTTCGTTTATTGACAAACATGTAAGCGTCCATTACGATTTTCATATCTTTTTCAAAAAAATCTGAAAGAAGGCATCGGTACATTCTATGAATCCTATCCAACACATTCTTGATACATACCCGCTCATCGTATTAGACGGCGCCATGGCAACCGAGCTTGAACGCAAGGGCTGTGATTTGAACGACAGTCTCTGGTCGGCAAAAATTCTGATGGAAGAGCCAAACCTGATTAAACAAGTTCATACTGATTATTTCGCTGCAGGCGCCGACTGTTCGATCACCGCCAGCTATCAGTCTACGTTTGAGGGCTTTGCCGCACGCGGGCTGAGCGAAGCGGAAGCACGCCGGCTCATCGAGAAGTCCGTCACCATCGCAGCTGAAGCACGTGATGAATTCTGGGCGTTTGAAGAGAACCGTCTGAATCGGCCAAAACCCATTATTGCTGCTTCTGTAGGCCCTTATGGCGCTTATCTTGCGGACGGCTCTGAGTATCGCGGCAACTACGGAATCTCAGAGGATGAACTGATAGAATTTCATCGTCCCCGGATCAAAGCGCTAATCGAAGCCGGAGCTGATGTTTTAGCATGCGAAACAATTCCGTGCCTGACCGAAGCAAAAGCGATTGTGCAGCTGCTGAAGGAATTTCCTGAAACGTATGCGTGGATCAGCTTCAGTGCAAAAGACGGTCTGCATATCAGTGACGGAACACCTGCCGCTGACTGTGCGTCATGGCTTGATGAGCACCGCCAAATTGCAGCGCTCGGCATTAACTGCACGCCGCTCCAGCATATCCCTTCCTTGATAGAGGAGTTAAAAAAGCACACATCAAAACCGATCATCGTCTACCCGAATTCAGGCGAGCAGTATGATCCGGAAACAAAAACTTGGAACGGCGCAGCATGTGCAGAGCCTTACGGAACAAGCGCCCGCACTTGGCATGAAAAAGGAGCGAAGCTGATTGGCGGCTGCTGCCGGACAAAACCCGAAGATATTCAAGAAATTGCGGCTTGGGCGCGCTCATTAAAAACAACTTGACTTATCGGAATTGTTTGTATATTCTATCTAAAAGCCGGTACGCCGGAGTCTCGTGTCACTCGCTGACATGAGATTTTTTATTAGGAAGGAAATAAATCGCCGATAGAAAGTTGGAAAAAGATGAACTCTGCTCACAACAAGAATGAGACAAACTTTCAGAGAAGTATGAAAAGCCGGCACCTCTTTATGCTTTCCTTAGGAGGTGTCATCGGTACCGGGCTGTTTTTAAGCTCTGGCTACACCATTCAGCAGGCAGGCCCGGCGGGAACGATACTCGCCTACCTAGTCGGGGCTGGAATCGTCTATTTGGTCATGCTGTGCCTTGGTGAGCTGTCAGTGGCCATGCCTGTGACAGGCGCCTTTCACACCTATGCAGCCACATACATAGGGCCGGGCACCGGATTCACGGTCGCTTGGCTGTACTGGCTGACATGGACCGTGGCATTGGGATCAGAATTCACAGCAGCCGGCCTGTTAATGCAGCGCTGGTTCCCCCATACGTCCGTTTGGATGTGGAGCGCCGTCTTTGTGCTGTTCATTTTTTTGCTTAATGCATTTTCGGTCAAGTTTTTCGCTGAATCAGAATTTTGGTTTTCCAGCATCAAAGTGTTAGCCATTGTGTTGTTTATTCTTTTAGGCGGCTCTGCCATGTTCGGCATCATCCCGATCAAAGGCGGAGAAGCCGCTCCGATGCTGTCCAATTTCACAGCGGAAGGCGGGCTCTTTCCAAATGGATTTGTCCCGATTTTGATGACGATGCTGTCTGTCAATTTTGCCTTTTCGGGAACGGAACTAATCGGAATCGCGGCCGGTGAAAGCGTCGATCCAGACAAGACGATACCAAAAGCGATTAAAACAACGGTCTGGCGTCTCTCACTCTTCTTTGTCGGAACGATTTTTGTGCTGTCAGGGCTGATTCCGATTCAAGAAGCTGGCGTCATCAAAAGCCCGTTTGTTGCTGTCTTTGACAGAGTCGGTGTCCCGTACGCAGCCGATATCATGAACTTTGTCATCCTGACAGCGATCCTGTCAGCGGCTAATTCCGGACTCTACGCTTCTTCCCGGATGCTGTGGTCTTTATCAAAAGAAAAGACGCTTCACCCGACATTTGCAAAGCTGACGTCAAAAGGAACCCCGTTTAACGCGCTGGTGTTCAGCATGATCGGCGGCATTCTGTCATTGCTGTCCAGCGTATTTGCGCCAGACACTGTATACGTTGTGCTCGTATCGATTTCCGGTTTTGCGGTCGTAGTCGTATGGATGGGGATTGCCGCTTCTCAATTCATGTTCAGAAAACGTTATGTCGAAGCGGGAAACAAGGTCGCCGATCTGAAATACCGGACCCCTTGGTATCCGTTCGTGCCGATTGCCGCGTTCCTGTTATGCCTGGCTTCCGTCATCGGCATAGCCTTTGATCCGAATCAAAGAATCGCACTGTATTGCGGCATTCCGTTTATGGCCATCTGCTATGCAGTGTATTATGCCAAAAACCGCAAAAGCCAGCCGACTGCTGATATGACTCATTCAAAATAAAAAGAACCTGCCTCCGGGCAGGTTCTTTTTCATCTTCAAACTTCCACCGTCCAATTGAACGGCCCTTTTACTTTGCCGAGCTGAATATCTGTTATCGTTTCATACAGCTTTTTCGAGATATCCCCGATTTGTCCGTCGCCTACAATCACCGTTTTCCCATGAATATTGAGTTCACCGACAGGCGTAACGACCGCTGCCGTGCCCGTTCCGAAGACCTCTGTCAATTCCCCGCGTACAGAAGCCGAATAAATCTCATCAATCGAAATTTTATCCTCACGAACCGGAATGCCCCAGCTGCGAATCAGTTCAATCGCAGACGCACGTGTTACTCCGCTTAAAATACTTCCGCTTAAAGCCGGTGTGACAGCTTCCCCGTTAATGACGAAAAAAATGTTCATGCTCCCTACTTCTTCCGCGTATTTCTTTTCAATGGCGTCCAGCCACAGCACCTGGTCATAGCCCAGCTCATTCGCTTTCCGCTGCGCCTGAAGGCTGGCCGCGTAATTTCCGGATGTTTTTGCACTGCCGACTCCGCCGTTCACCGCCCGAACGTACTCATCTTCGACGTAGATTCTAACCGGCTTCATCTGATCGCCATAATAGGAGCCGACAGGAGAAAGCACGATCATAAATGTATAGCTTTTCGATGCCTTCACACCGAGACTCGGTTCTGTGGCAATGACAAACGGACGAATATACAGTGACGTACCCTTTTCCTTTGGAACCCAATCTTTCTCCAGTTCAACTAATTGCGTCAATGCCTCGAGCACCAGCTCTTCGTCTAAAGGAGGCATACTCATGCGCTCACACGATCTGTTCAGCCGCTTGATATTTTGATCCGGCCGGAACAGCAGCACCCTGCCATCTTCCGTTCTGTACGCTTTTAACCCCTCAAAGACAGCCTGGCCGTAATGAAAAACCGATGCAGACGGATCAAGCGTAAGCGGCGCGTACGGGGCAATTCTCGGATGATGCCAGCCTATTCCCTCTTCATAATCCATCACAAACATATAATCTGTAAAATATTTTCCGAATCCTAAGGATGACGGGTCGGGCTTTTCCTTATGAAATGCAATTTTTTCTCGTTCGATAAGCTTATTCAATTTGATCAGCACACCTTTCACACCATAATTGTTTAAATATTCAGTCTTTTTAAAGCTGCAAAAAGTATACAGCCTCTCCTTTTATCATACGCCGCTTCAAACCTATAAATTTCAGAATATTCTTTAGGATCATCAGCTATTATACACCACATTCATTGTCAAATGAAGATGAAATAAAAGAAAAACAGCCAGATCCATTCCGGCTGTCTGATTTAGATTGCTAAATACAGGACGACAATATGGCAAATCAGCAAAATATACACCGCAATCACAAATTGCCAATTGATCTTCTGCGCCCATGCAAACACCACCATCAAAACAGGAAGTATCACTATTCCTGCCAGCTTGTTAACCGTCATATCCGGACTGTTCGTTCCATCATAATGAATCGGCATTTCCGCCGGCAGAAACGGGTAAAACACGATTGAAAGGATGAAAGCCGCAATGACAGCCCCCCACAGCACTTTTCCATTCGTCAATAAAAACATAGAACCACCATTCCCTTCTTAAAACACATTGCTTTATGAATGATATGACTGTTCTACGGTGAATTTCGTTCGGTCTCCCCGCGTAATAATTTGCGCATATTCCACCACATCTTCATTTTTATCATAGGTGAGGGATTCTGATAAAAACGCAGGCGCTCCGACATTGGTTAACAAGTGGCCGCTGATCGTTTCATCCGTTAAAATCGGCTCGATCGATTCCGTGCCTCTGCTGATTTCAATATTGTATTTTGTTCTTAACAATTCAAACAGCGAGCCGGTGCACTCTTCCTGCGCCAGCCCCGGTGCCGCTTTCCAAGGAATGTATGAGGTGTGATACTGCAAAGGCTCCCCCTCGGCGTATCTGACTCTGACAAGCTTGTTGACAGGTTCATTCTCTTTCATTTTCAAAAGCTCGGCAATGGAGTGATCAGCAGGGATCACCACGAGTTCAAGCACTTTTGATTCAGAACGCAGGCCTCTCATTTGTTCTGCAAAGCTCGTAATCTTGTGCGGAATCGGCGTTTGTATTTTTGCCGCTGATACAAATGTTCCTTTTCCTTGAATCCGTTTAATATATCCCTCAAGCTCAAGCTGCTGCAGGGCCAGTCTCACAGTTGTTCTGCTGACATCATATTGCTCGCAAAACTCGCTCTCCGTCGGCAGCTGATCATTCGCCTGATATTTGCCCGACTTAATTAATTCAATGATTTTAAACTTGATAACAGAATATAAAGCTGTCATTTCATTCTCCCCATTCTGTATGCAACCGTTCTTTTTGATTGAGACCATAATATCACTTGCCTTCTAAATATGAAAGATTTGTATCCTTCTTTTATAACAAATTTTCAGACATTAATATTGACAGTTTGATAACGGCGGTGCTAAATTCGTAATGACAACTATCATAAATTGATCATAACAAATATGATGCTTGTCTATCTCTTTGAGGGGGTGTCACATGAAGATTTTTATCGCCAATCACTATGAAGAACTCTGTAAGTTAAGCGCTAACATTATTAAGGAACACGTACAGGCTAAGAAAGATGCCGTACTCGGCTTGGCAACAGGAAGCACGCCGGTCGGCTTGTACAAGCAGCTGATTTCATACTATCAAGCAGGCGAAATCGACTTTTCAAAGGTTACTACATTTAATTTGGATGAATACGCAGGTCTCTCTCCATCTCATCCGCAAAGTTATAACCATTTTATGCATCAGCATCTTTTTCAGCATATCAATATGCAGCCTGATCATATTCATATCCCGCAAGGAGACAATCCGCAGCTTGAGGCTGAATGCATAGTATACGAGGATCTCATCCGTCAGGCGGGAGGCATTGATGTTCAAATCCTCGGCATCGGCGCCAATGGCCATATCGGTTTTAATGAACCTGGATCTGATTTTGAGGATCGGACACGAATTGTTAAGCTGTCAGAAAGCACAATACAGGCAAATGCCAGATTCTTCGGCGGCGATCCTGTCCTGGTGCCGAGACTTGCGATTTCAATGGGCATTAAAACCATCATGGAATTCAGTAAACATATTGTGCTTTTAGCGAGCGGCGAGGAAAAAGCAGACGCCATTCAAAAGATGGCTGAAGGCCCTGTCACGACAGATGTACCGGCCTCAATTCTTCAAAAACACAATCATGTAACCGTTATCGCCGATCAAAAAGCAGCTCAAAAACTAGAGAAAGCATCATACTTATAAAGGAGACTGTCATGTTTAAAAAGGCATTTCAAATTCTGCAGCAGCTTGGCCGCGCGTTGATGACTCCGGTTGCCGTCCTCCCGGCAGCCGGTCTTTTGCTCCGTTTCGGTGACAAGGATTTACTGAACATCCCTATTATAAAGGATGCGGGCGGCGTTGTATTCGACAACCTGCCGCTGATTTTCGCCGTGGGGGTCGCGATCGGGTTAGCCGGCGGCGAAGGTGTAGCCGGACTTGCCGCTGTTATCGGATATTTAATTTTAACCGTCACCCTCGACAACATGGGAAAATTGCTCGGCCTTCAGCCTCCGTATGAAGGAGCCGAGCACCTGATTGATATGGGTGTATTCGGAGGAATCATCATCGGGCTTCTTGCCGCATATTTATATAAGCGTTTTTCATCAATCGAGCTGCATCCGGTCCTTGGATTTTTCTCAGGAAAACGGTTTGTCCCGATTATTACTTCCATCAGTTCATTGGTAATCGGCGTGATTTTCTCATTTGTTTGGCCGCTGATCCAAAACGGAATTAACGCAGCCAGCAGTTTAATTGCCGATTCAACGGTCGGCCTGTTCTTTTATGCAACGATCTATCGTTTGCTGATTCCTTTTGGCCTGCATCATATTTTTTATACACCTTTCTACTTTATGATGGGAGAATACACAGACCCGTCAACAGGCAATACCGTAACCGGCGACCTGACAAGGTTTTTCGCGGGAGACCCGACAGCTGGGCGCTTTATGATGGGGGATTTCCCTTACATGATTTTCTGTCTGCCGGCAGTTGCTCTTGCCATTATCCATACCGCGCGTCCGGAAAAGAAAAAAATGATCTCCGGCGTTATGATTTCTGCGGCGCTCACATCTTTGCTGACAGGCATTACAGAGCCGGTTGAGTTTTCTTTCTTGTTCGTTGCACCCGTGCTCTATTTAATTAACTCTATTCTCGCCGGCGTCATCTTTGTCGTTTGTGATTTATTCCATGTCCGCCACGGCTATACATTCTCAGGCGGCGGAATTGACTACGTCTTGAACTACGGACTGTCGACAAACGGCTGGGTTGTCATTCCTGTCGGGATCGTGTTTGCATTCATTTATTATTATTTGTTCCGATTTGCGATTTTGAAATGGAACTTGAAAACACCCGGCCGTGAAACAGATGAAGCCGATCAGACTGAGGCAAAAGCTCCTGTCGCAAAAGACCAGCTTGCCTTTCATGTGCTGAAGGCCTTGGGCGGACAGCAAAATATCGCCAACCTGGATGCGTGTATTACAAGGCTTCGCGTGACCGTTTATCAGCCGAGCCAAGTCAGCAAGGACGAATTAAAACGGCTTGGCGCCGTAGGTGTGCTGGAAGTCAATAACAACTTCCAGGCGATATTCGGAACAAAATCCGACGCTTTAAAAGACGACATCAAAACGATCATGGCCGGAGGCGTCCCGGACACCGCCGCCGCACTGGATACAGAGCCTGACAAGCAGCAGAAGCACGCTTCCGAAGAGACTTTTATTTATCCGGTCAAAGGAGAAACGGTCTCTCTGACAGATGTTCCTGATCAAGTCTTTTCAGAAAAAATGATAGGCGAAGGCTTTGCGATTGATCCATCAGAAGGAAAAGTCGTTGCCCCTGCGGATGGCGAAATTGTCTCCATTTTTCCAACAAAGCACGCCATCGGCTTTATGAGCGCCGGCGGCACCGAAATCCTGATTCATGTCGGCATTGGTACCGTCAAGTTGAATGGAGAAGGCTTTGAAGCTCACGTCACGAGCGGACAAGCCGTCAAACAAGGCGAACTGCTTCTCTCATTTGATCTCGATTACATTAAGCAGCATGCCGCTTCGGCTGTAACACCGGTCATCTTCACAAATGCATCTGAAGAAGAGATGAAGCACATCCACATGAAGTAAAAAAGTCCCCCCTGCTGCGGGGGACTTTTTCGCCAACATAATGAAAGCGCTGTCAAAATAAAATAATTTGAAAAAAGGTGTTTGCAATTGATTCACGAATGATATGAATATGCCTAAATATTATCATTCTAAAGGGGGATTCATTTGAAAAAATTTATCGCATTTCAAATTTTAATCGCTTTGGCAATCGGCGCAGTAATCGGCCACTTTTTTCCTGATTTCGGGATGGCACTGAGACCTGTCGGAGACGGATTTATCCGCTTGATTAAAATGATTGTCGTGCCGATTGTATTCTCTACCATTGTCATCGGGGCCGCAGGAAGCGGCAGCATGAAAAAAATGGGCAGCCTCGGCATCAAGACGATCATTTGGTTTGAAGTGATTACCACGTTGGTATTGGCGCTCGGACTCCTATTAGCGAATGTCTTAAAACCGGGTGTCGGACTTGACCTCTCCCATTTGGCGAAAAAAGATATCAATGAACTTTCCGGCTACACAGACAAAGTTGTTGATTTCAAACAAATGATCCTCGATATTATCCCTACAAACATTATTGATGTCATGGCCAGAAATGATTTGCTTGCCGTTATATTCTTTGCTATTTTGTTCGGTGTTGCAGCGGCTGGCATTGGCAAAGCCTCTGAACCAGTGATGAATTTCTTTGAATCTGTTGCTCAAATTATGTTCAAACTCACGCAAATCGTCATGGTGACTGCTCCTATCGGTGTGCTTGCCCTGATGGCAGCCTCTGTAGGCCAATATGGCATTGAACTTCTCCTCCCTATGTTTAAGCTGGTCGGCACGGTATTCCTTGGTCTGTTCCTGATCCTCTTTGTCCTCTTTCCGCTTGTCGGTCTCATCTTTCAGATTAAGTATTTCGAAGTATTAAAAATGATATGGGATCTGTTTTTAATTGCATTTTCCACCACCAGCACCGAAACCATTCTTCCTCAGCTGATGGACAGAATGGAGAAATACGGCTGCCCGAAACGAGTGGTATCATTTGTCGTCCCCTCCGGCTTGTCACTGAACTGTGACGGCTCCAGCTTATACTTATCGGTTTCCTGTATTTTTCTGGCGCAGGCCTTTCATGTAGACATGACATTATCCCAGCAGCTGCTCATGATGCTTGTGCTTGTGATGACCAGTAAAGGCATTGCAGCTGTTCCGTCAGGCTCGCTTGTTGTTCTTCTGGCGACTGCCAATGCTGTAGGGCTGCCGGCAGAAGGCGTTGCCATTATAGCGGGTGTTGACCGCGTCATGGACATGGCGAGAACTGGCGTGAACGTACCGGGACATGCGGTGGCCTGCATCGTGGTGTCGAAATGGGAGAAGTCCTTCCGCCAAAAAGAATGGGTATCCGCAAACGGAAAAACCGAAAGCGTGTAGAAAAAAAGAACACCTCATTCCCGAGGTGTTCTTTCTATTATTCAGCAGCAGCGTGTTCTTCTTTTTCAATCACTGCCAGTCTTGCGTTTACTTCTTCTTCTGTCATATTGTGCTCTTGAACATACAGGTTTCTTGGGTTCGTGCGGCATTCGTGGCTGCAGCTGCGCATATATTTATACTCATTTTCCGGTGTGCATATCATTTTTTTGTTGCAAGATGGATTTGCGCAGTTCACATAACGCTCACACGGTTCACCTGTAAAGTAGTCTTTTCCGACAATCACATGCTCGACACGGTTGACAGGCACGCTGATTCTTTCATCGAAGACGTAGCACTGGCCGTCCCAAAGCTTGCCTTGCACCTCAGGATCTTTTCCGTATGTTACGATTCCGCCGTCAAGCTGTGATACATCTTCAAAGCCTTGCTTCATCAGCCATCCTGAGAATTTTTCACAGCGCACGCCGCCCGTGCAGTACGTTAAAATCTGTTTGCCTTCAAGCATGTCTTTGTTTTCCTCAATCCACTCAGGCAATTCACGGAAGGCTTCAATGTCAGGACGGACAGCGCCTCTGAAATGGCCAAGATCATACTCGTAATCGTTACGTGCGTCGAGTACAATGGTGTTTGGATCCTGCATTTTCTCATAAAATTCTGCAGGCTTCAAATGCTGCCCTGTTGTTTCATTCGGATCCACATCATCTTCAAGACGAAGCGTCACAAGCTCTTTTTTATGACGGACGAAGATTTTTTTGAACGCATGCTCTTCTTCTTCATCAATTTTAAATACCATATCTGCAAAGCGAGGGTCAGCTTTCATTGTTTGCATATATTTTTCAGTCTGCTCAACCGTACCTGATACCGTACCGTTAATTCCTTCAGAAGAAACAAGGATACGGCCTAACAAACCAAGCTCCTTACAAAAAGCCAGATGCTGCTCTCTAAACGCCTCTGGATCTTCAATCGGAACATATTTATAGTAAAGTAATACTCTGTATTGTTTTTCCATGATTTAAACACCCTGTTCAATTATAGTTAGTTGCTATGCACACTCTTACTATATCATACAGGAAAATGCCGCAAAGATGAACATATCCGCACAGACTGATAAAAATATCCAAGCTCTTACAAACCCACGCGGCACAAGGGTTTATTAATAACAAATAGTATTTTCCATTAACTTACTAATAAAAGTAGTTGTCTGAAAACTATTTTTGTAGTTCCTCTTCAAAAGATAAATTTACCGGTTCATCTAAAAGTTCTTCCGGCATTTCAAGGTTTGTTGAAGGAACGCTCTCATCTACCTCTTCAAAAACAACATGATCCATCCACACCTGACCCGGCCCAGATAATTGAACGCCAAAAGATATCACAGCGCTATTTTCAGGGACATCTAAAACGACAGCATAATGATTCCAATTGGTTGTTCCGGTAATAGGTCTGTTGCTCATATTATCAAATTGGAGAACATCATCAGCAGCACTGTCAACCCGCATCCAAAGTGAGGCAAAATGCTGCACTCCTTTTGTTTTGATAAAACTTGATAGACGAAGCCTTTTTCCTAGATAGCGATCTGCTTTGAATTGCTGCATCATCGTCGCAAATTCACCGATATCCTGCACCATCGTTGACTTTAAATATCCTGAAGCTTTTCCCTGATGTACATTTTCCCGGTCAACTCCCATTTCGAATTGGAACGGATGGCTCCCGTTCAATACCCAACCCTTCATTTTTTTCTCCATGTAAGATTCCTCCTTTTTTGAAGTGAAACGCTTCATAAATGTTCGATATGCGCCAGGCGGCATGTGATACAGCTTTTTGAACGTCCTCGTAAATGCTTCTTGAGATTCAAACTGATAATACAAAGCAATATCAATAATACGAAGATCTGTATAAAGCAAAGCTGCCGCTGCATTCGCAAGACGTCTTAACCGAATATAAGAAGCAACCGACATGCCGGCTTCTTTTTGAAAAATCCGATGAAAATGGAATTTTGAAAAGCCTGAAACGTTTACAATATCCTCATTTGATATTTGCTCATGTAAATGTGATTCAATCCAATCGATCGTTTTCTGGACAGCTTTTTCATAATACATTGCACGCTTCAATCTCCTTTCTGTTTTAGAATAATGGATCACGGATTATATGTTTTGATTATTTTTGCGATATGTAAAAACCCCCTGTTATACCACAGGGGGACACTGCTCACTTGATAATGGCAGATGGCGTGATATGCTCCAGCCAAATGACACCGTCATATTGTTCCTTCAGGATCATCTGCTCTTCTTTGTCCCCCCAATAGAGTGCTGTCCGGGGGGTGTACATCCACGAAGTGCCTTTCTTGTTTTTTGTATGGAGAAAATCAACAAAGACAGCTGGATGGTCCGCAGCTTTCAGCAAGGCTTCGAGACTTCCAGATGGCGGCGGGCTTGTGACCGGCATAACGGTCTTATTATCTGAGCTATCCAGACTCGCACCTGAGTAAGCGTAGATTCCAATCGTATATGTTTGTTTTTTCAGCCGCTCCGGCAAATAATCACCCATGTTAGGGCCGTTTAGCTGTACCCAGTCCTTTATCATTTTGGTATTCTGTTTACGAAGATGGTAGTTGTGGCCCCAGACAATGATTTTCTTTTTGGGATAAAGGGTTTCCGCTACCCACTGAAATTGTTCAGCCATCATGCGGTCTCTCATAAAGAATGAAAAATCCTCAATATTCTCCGGATAATCCTCTAGTTTTTCTTTCATTTCTTCCAGCATATACGTTTCCATTACGTTAATTCTCAGCTGAAGGGAATGCATAAACATCTCATAAGCTTTCGGCTCTTTCGGAAGGTGGGCTTTTAGCTCTGAAGCATGTGTTTCAGCGAACTTAATCAGCTGCTGATAGTTTTTCACAAGCTTTTCCTTCTTTTGCGTAAATTCATCAAACGTGTTGCTGTCTGTCAACAATTTAGAAAAGTCATTTTCTGATTGGGAGAGTAGCTCTGCTTTTTCAGGGTCCACCGCTTTTACCCATTGATTTGCAGCATCATTGAATGAATTCTTCATGCTTTGAATATCAAATCCCGTAAGGATAAGCGGATCGCCTTTCTCTTTTTGCTCTTTCATGTAATCAAACAGTTCAACGACATCTTCTGTGTGCCAAACAGCGTAAATGGAGTTTTTCATCGTGCTTTTAGAGGTTAGTTGGTCCATATTAAGGTAGGATGCATTTGTATCGGGCAAACCAGACTCAAAGGCCAATACATCGTATCCCAGTTCTTCGTGGAGGTATTTGATCATGCGGACCTTTGTTGCATTAATTTCGCCAGCGCCATGTGTGGTTTCTCCTAACTGAACGATTCGTTTTCCTTTCAGCACCTTCTTGAGAAAGCGAAGGTCTTTGTTTGAGGCATCGGAAGAATCCAGTGGATGTGCATGTCGTTCAATCCAGCGTTCCCAATGTTTTTCTTCAGAAGCAGCACGGGCTGAGGCTGAAAAAGAAGAAAACACAAAACATACAATCAGCAGCGGCAGCGTCATTTTCATTATCATTCGTTTCAATTCTATCTCTCCTTTTCTTCTGGGCTCTCTAGTAGTTACGAGATAGATATAGAAAAAGTTTCCTTTATTCGTCAATAAAAAAAAGCTTCTCTACTGAAAGAAGCTTTAGTTGGATCCTCTCATCACTTGATGAATGTAAAACCGATACGTATTTCGTAAAAATGTTTCAACCGGAAGCTGCACATCCGCTTGGTATTTGCTGATGATGAACGGAAACCGCTCGATTCCTTTCTCACGCAAATTGCTCGCTTGCTCTTCATCTGTTGCCTTCTCTTGCAGAACCGCTTCAACGATCGGCCAGCACGCTTCCCGCAGTTGTCTCAGGACGGCTTCGTCTCCGGTGTTCTGATAATCTGTGATCCAGCTGATGATTTGTTTCTCCATGAGTTTCACCTTTCTTCAAAAAAAGAGGCGCTGCGTTTACGCTAGCTCCTCTTTTTACTCTTCGTAACCTATCAGTTCTCCGACTTGGACTTCTTGGCCTTCTGTTAAATTGGCGGAAGGCTGGAACGCGTCTTTTTCAAAAATCAAAATGACGGTTGAGCCGAATGAAAAGTATCCCAGCTCCTCGCCGATCTCCAGCTCGTCCCGTGTACTCGTCTGCACGATAGAATTAATATTCATCGCACCGACAGGAATCATCAGGACACTTCGGCTGCCGCCATTCAGCTCGTACACAAACCGGTAATTTTTCGACAAGACATCTTTTCCGTATTTCAGCCCTAATTGATTGACCGGGTATGAGCGATTTCCAAGCTCGGCCAGCTTTTGATACCTGCAGCTGATCGGGGAATGGAAACGGTGATAATGCCGCGGGCTTAAATACAGAACGACAAAGTACCCGCCGTTGAATTGATGGTCTGCGCTTTTACAGCCGGTCAGCTCAGCGAATGAGTAATCTTTTCCCTTTACCGTAAAGGTTTGATTCGGGTTGATTTTTCCCACTGTCTGAACCACCCCGTCAACAGGGCTGACTACCGCATGAGCCTCTTTTGACACCGGGCGCCGCTCCAAATTAATATGTCGAATGAACAATTCAGACAGCGAACCATAATCAGCGGCCGTACCATTTACATCATCCCAATTTAGCCGAAAATGTTTTGAGAAAAGCGGAATGACCGGTTTGCTGATTTTAGACTCGCAAAATCCTTTAATCAGATAGGATGACAGACGATGATTCGTCAGCTCTATCAATGATCGATACAGAATCTTTACAGCCGTATTAAACATGAATAATCCCTATAACCCTTCCGATTGTAATAAAAATAAAGCACCATAAAAAGGCGCCGATTGCCGCAAACACAATATACGTTTTCAGCTCCATTTTGCCGATTCCCGAAAAGTAGCATGTCACATGTCTGACGCCGGGAATAAAATAACCTAAAATAAGTGAATATGGACCGTATTTCTTCATCCATTTTTCCACTTTCATCATTCTCTTTTCCTTCAATCCAACCCACTTGCCGTACTTGTCGATAAACGGGCGCCCGGCTTTTCTGCCAATCATGTAGCTGATCAGCATACCTAACAAAGCCCCGAAAAAGCTGATCAATATTGAAAGCTCATAATTCAGCACGTCAGTATGTGTGAAGTAACCGACGACGGTCATCATTACTTCATCTGGAATCGGCAACCCAACGATCCCCAAAACCAGCATCAAAAAAATAGCGAGATAACCGTAATCCGCTATGAGCTGCTGAACTAATTCCATCTCTCGGACTCCAGGTTTTCTGCCGCATGTTTTTTAAAGTGAGGAAATTTGATTTTACTCACCATTAAATATGAAAGTCCGCAAGTCCCAATTGCCAGCAGGATCGGGTTATAGACGAAGCTTAGAATAACGAGACACATACCCGCAAATGGAATCGGCATTCCGATAAAGGTCGGAAGCTTGCTTTGCTCAATGTTAAATTTAGAGAGGCGAAGCATTCCGCAAATGCTGTACGTCAATGCGCATAAGATCCCGACAAATGGAAGGGCGTACAATGCGACACTGTAAGCAAGCATAGAAGGAGCCACGCCAAACGTAACGAGATCGGCAAACGAATCCAGTTCTTTTCCCATATCAGAAACGGCATTCAGCTTACGTGCAGCCATTCCGTCAAAGAAATCAAGAAACATACCGGTAAAAATGAAAAGCACTGCTGAGTGAATGTTGTGATATAACAAGGAATGAATCGCCAGCAGTCCGCAAGTAAAATTTCCTATCGTAATCATACAGGGGATATAATTCACAGTGTAACCAAACCTCCAATTGTAAAACCATCTATATCATTCGACGATATGGATCGAATAGCGTTACAGGAAAAATTTTCTCTATTAAGCATAATAACATAGAATGCCCCCAAAAAAGCAGCACTCAAATTCTATTATTATACAACATTTGTTACCTTTTGAACAATGAATGCCATTCTTTTCATGTTTCTGACAATTTTATTCCTCGCTTAAAAAGGACAAGACACGTTGATTGACGTACTCTGCCTGCTCCAGAGATAACAGATGTCCGGCGTTCTTCACAATTTCTGCCTGAATTCCCGGCACCAATACCGAAGCCCGTTCTAAAGCCATTTGCTGATGGTACATCACCTCGTGCTCCCCGAACATCAGCAATATCGGGACCGCAATCGATTTCAATTCCCGGTCTGTGAACACATATGGAAAGCCATTTTCTGTCGGCTTCAGGCTTCTTTGTTCATCCTGCCACTCCACACCCGCCACAATTTGTTTTTGCAG
Source organism: Bacillus sp. SN1 (assembly GCF_002796895.1). NCBI lineage: Bacteria > Bacillati > Bacillota > Bacilli > Caryophanales > Bacillaceae > Bacillus > Bacillus sp. SN1. The sequence continues at coordinate 70,493 of NZ_PHIE01000004.1, read as the reverse complement.
CAGAGGATGCAGATCATAACGGCTATCCGTAATCCACTTGATATATGCCTCAGCCCCCCTTGCCCCTATAAGCCCCGCAGCGTATTTATAGACATCCGGATGAAATGATATAAACGCTTCAGCAGGACTCATAACAACTGCCCGCTCTACTCTTTCAGGCGCTTGAAGCAAGAAATTCACGATATGGGACCCGCCAAGCGAAAGGCCGGCCAGATGTGCCGTCTGAAGTCCGAGCGAATCAAGAACGTCTTTCAGCCAGACTGCGCAATCAACTCTGTTATCCAGAGGAGCTGATGGTATACTTTTATTTTTGTCTCCTATTATATCGACCGCATATGTACGATAATGACTGCTCCACGCCGCAATATTCGGATACCACATAGCAGAGCTGAAGAGCCCTCCGTGAAGCAAAACGAGCGACGGTGCGTCCTTTGGCCCACTTGCAATGATATGTGTTTTTCCAAAACGAGTAGAAACATAGAATGCTTCCGACTCAATCGGCCACAAAGAAAGGCTTTGATCATATGCCTGGTAAAAGCGAAGGTCGCTTTTTACCGCGGCAAGCTGCATCGAATCTTGTGTCATCTTCTTCTTTTTCCTCCGGGTTGATTGATATAAAATAAAGGATAATACCCCTTTTGTCTCATAAGAAAAAATGCCTATTTCTTATTATCTCATATTATAAATTTCCAGTATATAGCTTGGCTTCCTGTGAAAATAAAAAAAGGCAATTTCCCTTAAAATCAGGAAAACCGCCTATTCTTTGAAAACTAAAGGAATAACCTTATCTTTTTTATCCTCTGTTAATGAGATGTGATGGGTTACTGATTTTTCACTCTTCGTCAATGCGACGGAGTAGTCACCTTTTTTGCCGGTGTCCCATTTGATGTCTCCGTTTTTGTCTGTTTTACCGAGTATCTCGCCAATCTCTGTACTCGGCTCCTGGTCTGAGGCCGGTGCTTTAACGATCGTCACTTGAACCCCTTCGACCGGCAGCCCCTTGGCATCCTCCACATGAAGTGTAACAGGAATAGCCGTTTCTTTCTGAGCAGAATGCGTCTGTGAACTGCATCCGCATAAAAACAAAATAGATATGAAAATGGCTAGTTTGCTGTATTTATTGATTTGCCCAATATTGAATATTGTTGAATACATCGTTCGTCACCCTTGTTCCCAAGTTATATGACGATCCCCCGTTCGTGTGAATCGCAATAGCTGTCTGCCCTGTATCACTGTAGTTTCGATAAACTGGCGAGCCGCTTTGGCAACCGTACGTATCAGTTGTATAGGTCAGCTTATACGTTTCAGCGGAACGAATCGGCTTTGTACCAGACCACATCGTGCCAAACGTCTTGTCACACGGGAACCCTGTCACTGACGAGGAAAGGCCCACGGGACTGCTGCTGTTTGTTGTCCGATAGCCGTACCAGCCAACCGTGTTTCCAGGAGAACCGTTTAATTTAACAGCTCCGTAATCATAATTGGTATTTTTGCTTTCCGTCCATCCTTTGACGGAGTAAAACATCGTGCCAGAATAAGTTCCGTATGGATATGACGAATCATTGCGTCCCGGCGCGGCGGTTATCGACGAAGCCCATCCGTGATCCTGGCTGTACACACAGTGTCCAGCCGTTACGACTGTATTCGGATTGACTAAAAATCCGGTACATCCATAAGTGCTTGAGGTGTTGGGATACTTGATTGACAGTTGAACAGTTGCTCTGTAAGGAAAAGACGTAGTACTGGAGATTCTAGTGCGTTCATCGGTTCCGATGATACTTGAAGGCTGTAAGGATTTAATGTTTTTTTCCAGTTCCGTTTGGCCGTATACCGATTTACTTGTTTTCCCGGTTCCCTCATAAGGGGCGGAAACCTGTTCTGCTTTTGACGTTTGGTTTTTCTTGACATCAGCTTCTTTACCGGTGTTGGAAACAGAAGTTTGCGGGTTCTCTGCCGCTTTTGCCGGTACTCCGATAGATACCGCAGCTGCCAAAGCCAAACACAAAACCGTTAAGTAAGCAAAGCATTGTTTTCTGAATGTTGAAACTAATTTCATTTTGTCATCTCCCTCCTTTTGTGTCAACCACCCTTATTGATGGAAGACTTTTACATTATAATCAGGTTTCTGATTCTTATGATAAAACTTTTATGGAGGATGAAAAAAAACAGGCCTTGTCGAAGACAAGGCCCGCTCAAATTTTATTTTATAGATAGCTGATCCAACGCCTTCTTTGCGTTCTCTCTCGCTGTTTCAACTGTATCAGCCGCAGAAAGCGCAACCGCCATACGGCGTCCGGCTTTCGTTATCGGCTTACCAAATACGCGAACTTGTGTCTTCGGAACTGCCAGTGCGTTTTCCAGTCCTTCAACAGTGTAATCCGCTGATTCTTTCGGTGCTTTGAGGGGCCGGCTGGCGCCAGGAGAAAGCTGTGTGATTTCTGTAATCGGAAAGCCGAGAATCGCACGAACATGCAGCGCAAATTCTGACAAATTTTGCGTCACCAGCGTGACAAGGCCCGTATCATGCGGACGAGGTGATACCTCACTGAAATACACCTTATCTTTCGCAAGGAACAGCTCAACGCCAAACAGGCCGTATCCGCCAAGCTCATCTGTAATGGCTTTCGCAATATGCTTCGCTTCTTCCATTTGCTGTTCTGTCATATGATGAGGCTGCCATGATTCGATATAATCTCCGTCCTTTTGCACATGACCAATCGGCTCGCAAAATGTCGTGCCGTTTACCGCACGTACGGTTAAGAGCGTAATTTCTGATTCGAATGGAATAAACTCCTCAACGATCACGCGGCCGTTTTTCACCCTTCCGCCTTCCATCGCCGTCTCCCAGCAGCTCTCTAAATCTGCTTCAGAGCGGCACACGCTTTGGCCTTTTCCAGAAGAACTCATCAATGGTTTAACGACACAAGGGAAGCCGATCTGAGCTGCCGCTTGTACAAATTCCTCATATGTATTCGCGAATTCATAGCCAGCGGTCGCAAGTCCGAGCGTTTCCGCCGCTAGCCGTCTGATGCCTTCACGGTCCATCGTCAGCTTCGCCGCACGCGCATTCGGAATGACGTGAAACCCTTCCTCTTCAAGCTTCAGCAATTCATCCGTCGCAATGGCCTCAACCTCAGGCACAATCAAATCCGGCTTTTCTTTCTCAATAATGGTTCTGATCTGTTCGCGGTCCAGCATATCAACGACATAGCTGTTATGCGCGACCTGCATCGCCGGAGCATGCTTGTAACTGTCAACCGCCACCGTCTGTACCCCAAGACGCTGGGCTTCAATCACTACCTCTTTTCCTAACTCACCTGAACCTAACAATAAAACCTTCTTTGATTGATACATCTTTGCCCCTCCTATCTGTTTCCCAACCATTATAACTGAAATATTCGAAAAATAAATTTTTATTAAAAAGACAAAATAATAACGGCCTTAATTTGTATCTTGAGCAAAAAATATTCACAAGTGTTGTGCAGATAAAGTTATTATTGAAGAATAAAAATCTTTGCATTCTTAATCGAAAGCAGACCAATAACGGGTCTGCTTTCTCTATTCCAAACAGCAACATCATACAAGAAATCCCTAAAAATCATGCTACACTTAACCCAAGACCACCACACCGACAGGAGGCATCCCATGCAAAACGAAACCCGAACACTGCAACTTGACCCGCATCTTCATATAGAAGCCTACCGCTTCAAGGGGATTATGCAAAAATTCCCGAACCACTTCCACGATTATTATGTGATTGGCTTTATTGAAAAAGGACAGCGGTATCTGGCCTGCCAAGATCAAGAATATATCATCAATCCAGGTGATCTTCTCCTCTTTAACCCCCGTGACACGCATAGCTGTGAGCAGATTGACGGGCAGACGCTTGATTATCGGTGTATCAATGTGATGCCGGATGTTATGGAGAAGGCAGTGGAAGAGATTACTGGCGCCGGGCATCTCCCTTATTTCTCCAAGCATGTGTTATTCCGCCACGAGCTGACATCCAGCCTGCAGGAATTGCACATTCTGATTTCCGAGGAAAAGCAGGCTTTGCGCAAGGAGGAGCTGTTTCTTCATTTGCTGGAAGAGCTGATCCGCCGTTATTCAGACGTCACGTTCCTCAACAGCATTCCGGAACCATCCGACGAAGTCAAAATGGTTTGCGGATTTCTAGAAAAACATTACGCTGAGAACGTTACGCTCAATGATTTGAGTGAATTAACAGGATGGAGCAAATATCATTTATTGCGTTCATTTACAAAACAAAAAGGAATTACGCCTAATAGCTACCTGGAGACAATCCGGATTAATCAAGCGAAAAAACTCCTTGAACAAGGGGTAAGACCGATCGATGCGGCATTTCAGACAGGATTCAGCGATCAAAGCCATATGACGAAGTTTTTCAAACGGCAGGTGGGGCTGACGCCGAAGCAATACATGAAGATTTTTGAAAAGGAGCTTCAAAGATGAGCACACAAAGAGAAACGGCCGGGCATACCGCAGCCATTGTGACCATTGTGATTTGGGGGACGACCTTTATTTCGACAAAGGTGCTGCTGGCTGATTTTACGCCAATGGAAATATTATTTTACCGGTTTTTGATGGGCTTTATTGCTCTTATTCTCGTACGTCCCAAAATGATTCCATTCAAAAACTGGCGGCATGAGCTGTTATTTGCCGGGGCAGGTTTATTTGGCGTAACACTTTACTTTTTATTAGAAAATATAGCCCTTACGTATACATACGCTTCAAATGTCGGCATGATTGTGTCCATTATCCCGATGATTACTGCTGTACTGGCTCACTTTCTGCTTGAAGGCGAAAAATTGCGGCTGACTTTTTTCATTGGATTTGGGGCAGCACTGATCGGGCTTTTATTGATTACGTTCAACGGCAATGTCGTACTGCGTCTGAATCCGTTCGGAGACATCATGGCAGTCGGTGCCGCTCTCGTGTTTGGAGGCTACTCGATTTTCATGAAAAAATTAAGCGCGTACGATTATCACATCATCGAGCTGACACAGAGAGTGTTTTTGTACGGTTTGTTGTTTATGGTTCCCGCTTTATTTTTGTTCGACTTCCATTTTGACCTGAGCCGATTTTCATCCGCTTCAAATGTACTCAATATGCTCTTTCTCGGCATCGGTGCTTCCGCCCTGTGCTTCGCCACATGGAATTACTCAGTCAGTGTGCTCGGGGCCGTCAAATCCAGCGCGTATATTTACATGGTCCCGGTCATCACAATCGCCGCTTCCATCCTGATCCTGCACGAAAACATGACATGGATCGCTCTTCTGGGAGGTGCGCTTACACTTTTAGGCCTCTACATTTCAGAGCTGAAACCGAAGGCGAAGCTGATGGAGAACGGATGTAAAATGGATGCTTAACGGCATCCATTTTTTATTTTGTCCTACGTTTGCCACCTATAAATGAACGCGATCTAAGGAGGAATTGAAATGGTTGATGAAATGGTCTTAATCACACAGCAGTGGCTGAACGAAACGTACAGCGGCAAACACGGGTATAACCCAGTAGAAGAAAGCGGGAAAACTGGGTGGGATACAATCTACGGTCTGACTCGTGCGCTTCAAATTGAACTGGGTATCTCGGAGCCGGCTGATAACTTCGGACCGACAACACAGCGCTTATTTAAGCCCCTTAAACGCCAAGCTCCAGATTCAGAACCAAGCAACATGAATTTTATTTTACAGGGTGCTTTATGGTGCAAAGGCTTTAACCCTGGCGGTTTTACAGGCGTCTTTTACGAAAAAACAGAAAATGCGGTGAAAGAATTTCAGAAAGCTGCAGGACTGACAACACAGGATGGGATTGTCACCACGTTGATCATGAAAGCCTTATTGGACATGAGCGCTTTTAAGCTAGTGTCTGGGGGCGATTCAAGAATCCGTCAGATTCAACAAAACTTAAACCGGGACTACAATGACTATATCGGTTTAATGCCTTGTGACGGACTGTATGCCCGCGATACCAACAAGGCCCTTATTTATGCTTTGCAAAAAGAAGAAGGCATGAGCACAAGTGTCGCCAATGGATTTTTCGGAAACGGCACAACAAGCTTATGCCCTACTTTAACTCCCGGTGATTCAAGAACAGGCTTTGTTTTAATTGTGCAGTACGCCCTTTATTGCAATGGAAAATCATTCGATCCTGGTGAGTTTGACGGCAAATATGGCGTCGGTGTTGTTTCAGCCGTTAAAGCATTTCAAGCGTTCATGTGCCTGCCTCAAACAGGTTATGCCGACATGCCAACCATCAAAGCTTTATTATCAAGCTCAGGAGACACAACACGGACCGCTTCTGCTTGTGACACTGCTACAATAATAACAGCAGAAAAAGCTCGGACACTGCGGAATAACGGTTATAAAACAGTTGGAAGATATTTGACCGGAAATGTGCGGACAAGCAATGGCCTTACTTCGAAGGCCCTGACGTCTAAAGAACTTTCAGTTATTGTTGATGCCGGATTAAAGGTTTTTCCAATTTATCAAGACGGTGGCTATGAATCTTCTTATTTTGTAAAAGACCAAGGCACAAGAGATGCATACAGCGCTGCTTCAGCGGCTCGAAGATTAGGTTTCCCGTCAGGCACGACCATTTATTTTGCCGTCGACTTTGATGCATACGATTATGAAGTGACCGATAAAATCATCCCTTATTTTCAAGAGATTAAGTCAGCATTTACAAAAATGCAGACATTTTCAACCGCACCTAAATATGAAATTGGGGTTTACGGACCCAGAAACATTTGTATCCGCACATCAGAAGCAGGACTGACAAAATATAGTTTTGTGGCAAATATGTCAACTGGATTTAGCGGCAATCTCGGTTATCCGATGCCAAATAACTGGGCCTTTGACCAATTTTATGAAGGAACAATCGGAAGCGGCTCTGGAAGCATCGGGATTGATAAAGACGGATTTTCAGGAAGAGACTCAGGTGCAAGCAATGTAAATCCGCCGTCTGATCCGGTATATGATGCAAGACTGCGTACACTGACAGACATTGTATCTACCATTCCAGCTTTAGAAAATCTAACAAGTCTGGCAAACGCGATGTTTGAATTCGATACGACAGAAACCATTTTTACATCACCGGAGTTGGATATCATTCTATCCACTTCACTTCTGGCAACCATCCCAAGTGAAGGATCACCAAATACAATTACCATTACAAATGGTAAACCAGGTGCCTATATCACGGGTTTATTGGGTGACACACAAACGTCTCTCACTGCGTCACAAATTGACTCTTATCAAAACCTTTTAAACAGTCTCAGCTTATCAGTTCGGAATGGTTATCTGGAGGTTTATGTAAATCCAACCGCCCAATCGTTAAATATTCAAGTTAAAATCTATACCCCTGATATTCCAGTAGGTGACAGTGCCACAACTGGACTTACGACTACGATTACGTTTAAAATAAAACAGAAGCACTTTACTTTACCAGATACTGAGGAAGTCTACTCACCAGATTGGGATACTATTGTCAACAACATGGTTGTGGCAGGTACAGGTATCTTGATTGTTGCTGGGATTGGTGCTTTAGTATTAACGGTAGGCCCTGAAATGGGAGCTGCTGCAGTACTCTTCCGTACATTTTTAGCACTTTTTAAATAATATTGTTTCTCCATGAGTCCTTTAGGGATTCATGGAGTTCTTCTTAAAAAAGGGGTATACTGTATGAAAAGTAATATACATAAGTATCAGGAAATCACGAAGAAAATAGAAACCGAATTGCATCCAATCGCCCAAAATGACAATGATTTACTTTCTTACTTAATGAAACAAGACTCTCTCACACTCAACCAAATGAAAGTGTGTTTAATTGAACCACAACTCACATTCAAACACACTGTCAAAATCATATTTACAGTGACATTAATAACGTTGTATATTTATTTTTTCAGTTCTCATTATAATGATTTAATAGAAATGGGAGTACAAATGTTTTTTGTATTAATTGGCCTTATCTGGGTATTTGGTGTTTTCCCATTTTCAAGAAAAGTTCAAATCTCTGAGCGCTTCAAACAAAAATCCGAAAACACCCGCATTGTCGGAATGATTGACTTCGTATTAGAACAAAAATACAAAAAAAGCATCTCTGAATAATCCCAACATCAGAGATGCTCCTTCTTCCTCTCTTTACACCTTCTCCACCACAGCCGCACTGTCACGTGTGACCGCCGCGGGCTCCCTAAGCATCGCATTCATCACGCTCGCCAGCACGAGCATCCCAATCGACAAATAAAAAGCCAGTGTATACTCACCCGTTACAGTATAGATGACGCCGGGCACGTACGCGCCGAGTGCCGAGCCGATTTGATGGGCGAGTGACAGCCAGCCGATCATGAGGCCGATCGAGTAGTTTTGAAAGTACTGGGTGGCGAGCATCTGAGTCGGTGCTACCGTTGCGAAGTCCACTAATCCAAACAAAATGGCAAAGGCTAACAGCAAGTAGGGCTCGTGGCTGTAAATCAGAATCACGATCGACAGCGCGCGCACCGCATATAAAAAGCACAGGATTTTCCGGCTGCTCCACCGGTCCGCTACAATTCCGGACAGTAAGATGCCAGCGATATTAAAGCCGGCGAGCAGACTGACAGCCGCACTTGTGACTGTCGTTGAAAAGCCGTGATCGTGAGAAAAGGGAATCAAATGGGTATCCATCAGCCCAACGGTCGTAAATCCGCAAATCAAAAACGGCAAAATCAAAAACCAGAATTGCTTCATGCGAAACATCCCAGTCACTGAAAGAGCTGTTGTTTCTGGTGCTGTTTCTTTTTCCTCATCAGCCAGCCCGCCTATTGGCTCTGCATTCTTTTCTGAAGGATTATTCCGCAACAGCAGCAGTGCAGCCGGAAAGACAATCACCATTAACAGCAACCCCAACACCACAACCGTCAGCTTCCAGCTAAACCAATGGATCAGCATGAGTGAGCCGGGAACGAGAAGCATTTGCCCAGCGCCAAAGCCTGCTTCCATGATCCCAAAAGCTAGTCCCCGCTTTTTGCTGAACCAATTGACGACCAATACACTTGCAGCCACATTCGACGCTCCGCCAACGCCAAGCGAGACACCCAGCCCATAAAGCAGAAACAGCTGCCAAGGCGAAGTGACAAAGTATGTTAAGAAAATGCTGACTCCTGTCAGTAACGCACTCCATGACAAAACTGCCCGAGCACCCCATTTGTCCACAAGCCGCCCGATCACAGGCTGTGATATGCCATAAACAATAAAACTCAGCGTAGAAATCAGCGAGATGGTGCCTCTATCCATTGAAAACTGCCGTTCCCATGGCTCCACAAATGCACCAAACGACAGACGCACGCCCTGAACGGCCAATAAGATCAAAAAGGTGACGGACACGATGATCCAAGCATAGTGCAGTCTTTTCATGACAGCTCCAGATCCCACCGTTCTTCTGTCAGACGCTGTCCCCATAATGGCGCTTCTTTTTTCACTTCACTTACCCTGAATCCAAACTTTTCGTAGAGCGGACGAGCCTCAGCCATGGTGCTCACCGTCCAAAGGAAAATGCGTTCAAACTTCATTTCTCGGCAGTATGCAAGTAGATGCTCCATTAATTGAGTGCCGAGCCCTCTGCCTCGAAAAGCGGCATCAACCAGGAACCATCTGAGCTGCACTGTCTTTTCATCATGTTTGACCAACCCGACACACCCGGCAAATTTCCCGCCGCTTTCCGCGATCCATATGTTTTCGATTTCCGCATCAAAGGTCTCATGAAGATAAGCTAAAAACGTGTCGTCCCAGCCATGAGCCTCCGCATAAAAGTGTCTCTGTTTTTCGATGAGAAGCTGAAGATCATCCGAAAGAAAATAATCTCTAATCGATATGTCTGGCGTTCTGGAAGAAAGCGACTGTGAAAGGATCGCTTCAATCTCTGCCATCGCTTCCGCAAGCTTGTGCTGGTCCTTTTGGTCAATTTCATTCAGCATCAGTTCCACTTGTTCGTTGGCTTTCTCCTCCAGCTTTTTATAAATCGTTTTCCCCGTTTCCGTGACATAAATATAATGGTGGCGGGCGTCATCTTTGCTCCTTTGTTTATAGATCAAATCTTCTTTTTCAAACTGTTTCAAAATCCTGCTGACATATCCCCGGTCAAGCCCAAGCTTATCCTGAAGGGCTTTTGCCGTACAATGAGGCGTATTATAAATCTCAAATAAAATCCGTGTTTCTGTTAAGGAAAACGGGCTGTCGTAAATGTGCTCATTAAGGAAGCCAAGAACATTTGTGTAGAATCGATTGAACTTTCTGAATTTTAGTCCGACAGTTGATTCGCTGGTTTTCAAACTCATCCCCACTTTCTTATATCGTTGATTAAGTCAATTATAATCAAATATAGTTGCCATAGTCAACGATATGTTAGAAAGTGGGGCATTTTCATTTTCCTGAAGCTTTTCTTTTCCTGATCACAATCAATGTGATATAGGATAAAGCCAGCGAAACCAAGCTATAGACAACAACCCACCCTAAAAATGATTCGTTAAAAATGGTAAAAGTGAGCACTAACGAAATAAGAAGACTAAGCAAAGGCATGAGATACACGTTTTTACAAACACAAGTCCCGGCAACCGATATCAATATAATCCCTAACGGTAAAATACCGAATGCAATATCTAATTCATCCACCTGCAACAGCCTCCCTCCAAATTTTTATGCTGCCTGCAAAAAAACATAACCGCAATAAGTAAGAAGAATTTTAAAATCCAATTTGAAAATTACCCGTTTACATTCACTCCGGACTATGATAATTTAAGAAAGCGCTATCACGATAAGTTAATAGCTTGGATGGAGATGAGGAGAGCCAGGAATCAATCCCCTTTTTAACAAGGGGTGTTTTCTGGCTCTTTTTATTTTTCAGAAAGGAGGCACACCACACATCCAGCACAAACAGCAAAGGAGGATGATTTTGATGTTTCAAATATTTAAACCGGCTCCTCATATTGAGAGACTGGATGATTCAAAGACGGATGCGGCTTATAAAAGACTGAGGCTGCAAGTATTCATTGGTATTTTCATCGGCTACGCAGGCTACTACCTGCTGCGGAAAAACTTTGCCTTTGCCATTCCTTATCTGCAGGAACAGGGGTTTTCAAAAACAGAACTGGGCTTAGTGCTGGCCGCTGTGTCGATTGCGTACGGATTCAGCAAATTTATTATGGGCATGGTGTCTGATCGCTGTAACCCAAGGTATTTTCTCGCGACAGGCTTATTTTTATCAGCAATTGTTAATATCCTTTTCGTTTCAATGCCTTGGGTGACTTCGAGCGTCACCATCATGTTTATCTTTATGTTTATCAACGGATGGTTTCAAGGAATGGGCTGGCCGCCATGCGGAAGGACGATGGCCCATTGGTTTTCCATTAGTGAACGCGGCACCAAAATGTCGATCTGGAATGTCGCCCATAACATAGGCGGCGGAATTCTCGCACCGCTTGTCACTCTTGGCATCGCGATGTTCGTGACTTGGAAAAGCGTGTTTTTCTTCCCTGCCATCATTGCCATTATCATTTCATTTTTGATTGTTTTATTGGTGCGCGATACACCTCAATCTTGCGGACTTCCGCCAATTGAAGAGTATCGGAATGACTATCCAAAACACGCTTTTAAAAATCAGGAAAAAGAATTAACAACAAAAGAAATTCTTTTTCAATATGTACTGAACAATAAATTTCTTTGGTACATCGCGTTTGCCAATGTATTTGTTTATTTCGTGCGGTACGGCGTGGTTGACTGGGCGCCTACTTACTTAACAGAAGCCAAAGGCTTTTCTCCTGAAGACTCGCGCTGGTCGTATTTTCTTTACGAATACGCCGGCATACCGGGAACAATCTTGTGCGGATGGATCAGTGACCGATTCTTCAAAAGCCGCCGGGCACCGGCAGGCGTTTTGTTTATGGCGGGCGTTTTCATTGCCGTATTGGTGTACTGGCTGAATCCGGCCGGCAATCCGCTGGTAGACAACATCGCCCTGATCAGCATTGGCTTCTTAATCTACGGACCTGTTATGCTGATCGGCCTGCAAGCGATTGATCTCGCGCCCAAAAAAGCAGCCGGAACTGCAGCCGGTTTGACCGGATTTTTCGGATACATTGGCGGATCGGCCTTTGCCAACGCCATTATGGGCTTTGTCGTTGACCGGTTTGATTGGAACGGCGGCTTTATTATGCTGATCTCTTCCTGCATTCTTGCTATCGTCTTTTTAGCTATGACGTGGAATACAGGAAAACGGGCTGAGCACGTTTAAGAAAGAAACATAAAAGATTAATAGTTTTCCAACACGCCGTTTACAACTGTTTTTTAATATGAAAGACAGGTACTGCCTATCTATAAGGAGGAGAAATCATGCGAAAAAATAGAATACTGGCCCTGGTTCTTCTGTCGCTGGGCTTACTCTCATTTATGGTAACACCAGTGTCGGCAGCATCAAAAGGAAACCTGCTGTCACCTGACCGTATCCTGACGGTTGCACACAGAGGGGCTTCCGGATATGTGCCTGAGCACACGATCCTGTCTTACGAAACCGCTCAGAAAATGAAAGCAGACTATATTGAACTGGATCTGCAAATGACAAAAGACGGCAAATTGATTGTCATGCATGATGAAAAACTGGACCGCACCACAAACGGAACGGGCTGGGTGAAAGACCATACGCTTGCAGACATTAAGAAACTTGACGCAGGTTCTTGGTTTAATGAAGCCTATCCGGAAAAAGCAAAGCGAAAGTACGCCGGCCTTAAAGTTCCTACATTAGACGAAGTATTAAACCGTTTCGGAAAACACGCGAACTACTACATTGAAACAAAATCGCCTGACACCTACCCAGGCATGGAAGAAAAACTGATCACTTCTTTACAGAAACATAAATTACTAGGCAAACATGCTAAGCCCGGCCAAGTAATCATTCAATCGTTCAGCAAAGAAAGCCTGGTAAAAATCCATCAATTACAGCCAAACCTGCCGACCGTTCAATTGCTGGAAGCCAAACAAATGGCGTCAATGACAGATGCTGACCTGGAAGAAATCAAAACATACGCTGTCGGCGCGGGTCCGGATTATAAAGCACTGAATGCTGAAAACGTCAGCATGATCCGCAGCCACGGCCTACTGCTCCATCCTTACACAGTCAATACAGAAGCAGATATGCGCCGCCTGCTTGACTGGGGAGTGACAGGAGTGTTCACAAATTACCCTGATGTCTTCCAGCACGTTAAAAAAGACTACAAAAAAGCTTAGAATCCTAGGATTCTAAGCTTTTTCTTATTGATTTTCACCAATAACCGCTTCAGCAATATTCACCGCATGATCTCCGATACGCTCCAGGTTGCTGATCATATCAACAAAGACGATGCCTGCTTGTCCAGTGCACAGCCCTTCATTCAGACGGATAATATGCTTTTTTCGAAGCTTCCGTTCCATTTTGTCAATATCATCTTCTTTTTCAATGACTTGTTCAGCTATCTTCACATCATTGTGGTGCAATGCTTCCATAGACGCCTTCACAGTAGAAATCGTCAAATCCATCATTTCCGTTAAATCCGCCATGGCAGATTCAGTGATAACCACACGATGCGCCTGCTGATATTCAATCAGTTCAATCACATTTTCGAAGTGGTCGCCGATTCTTTCAATGTCTCTGACGGTGTCCATCAGCATATGGTGCTCCTCAGACTCGTGCTCTGAGAGAGAACTTGAAGAAAGCTCGATCAAATAATCGGTAATTTTCCGGTCAAGATTGTTAACCGCATCCTCTATCTGATAAGCATTCGCCGCGTATTTTGTCTGTTTTGTCACTAAAAACTGTTTTGTAACCTCCAGCCCCTGCACCGCAAAGTTCCCCATTTGCAGCACTTCTTCTTTTGCTTGTCCGAGAGCAATAGATGGAGATTGCTCGATAAAAATCGGATCAAGATGTGACTTGTATTCCACCATTGAATCCTTGCCCGGAATCAGCTTTGTTACGATCAAAGCCAATAACCCGACAAAAGGAAGCTGTATAATCGTATTGGTTGTATTAAAGATTCCGTGTGCGAAAGCAATCGTCATCTTCGGATCAAGCCCCATCGAAGTCTGAAGCGATAAGATTAGTGCTGTAAACGGTTTAAGCAAAATCAGGAAAATCGCTGTTCCGATAAGGTTAAACAGCACATGAGTAGCCGCTGCACGTCTCGCTGCAACAGATGCGCCAAGAGACGCAAGCACCGCTGTGATCGTCGTCCCGATATTATCCCCGAATAACACCGGCAGCGCGCCGTTAATATCAATCAGCCCATCTGAAAATAAACCTTGCAGGATACCAATCGTGGCACTGGAACTTTGCACGAGAACCGTAAACAAAGTCCCAATGACAACACCCAGAACCGGATTGGTGCTCATACTAACAGTTAAATCATGAAAGGCCTCAAGTGAACGGAGCGGTTTCATGCCGCCGCTCATTAGCTCCAGCCCATAAAACAATGCCCCGAACCCAAACACAATCTGGCCCGCATTTTGCACATTTTTATGCTTAAAGAAAAACAGTAAAAATCCGCCGACAGCAATAATCGGCAATGCATAGGCCCCTATGTCAATTCCGATAATAAACGCAGTAACCGTTGTTCCAATATTGGCTCCCATAATGACGCCAATGGCCTGGCGAAGCGTCATAAAGCCTGCACTGACAAGCCCTACAGTGATAACCGTTGTTCCGGAACTGCTCTGAATCAAAACCGTCACAATGATCCCTGCCAATACGCCCATCAGTGGATTGCTTGTAAAACGGTCTAAAATATTTCTTAATCTATCTCCAGCCGATTTCTGAAGTCCGTCTCCCATGAACTTAATCCCAATCAGGAAAATACCAAGACCCCCGAGAAACTCAAACAGTAATGTTTGTACATCAATCGCCAACGCTTTCACCTCTGTCTCGACATATTCAGCAAAACTCCCTACGATTATGTTTCAAGTTCATATGATTGTAAATGAATCCCCGGACAAATTTACACTAACTTAACAATGGGCCTTTTAAGTCCAAACCACATTTACATTGGTGTAACATTTTGCGCCTGACAATGACCAAATCGGCACAAAAAAACCTTGCGCCCACAGCGCAAGGTTTTTCATTTATTCTTTTCCAGCAGCAGCTTCTGACTGTCCGTTAAACAACTGAGAATTAATCTCTTTCGCATCCTTTAAGTATTCTGTCTGATAGCCGCTCTTCAGCGCCCACACATAGAATACAAGTGATACAACCGCAATCAGAACCATATCCCAGCCGTAATGAATGACATTCAGGCCGCCGAATTTATCACTGCCCAAATAAGATATAAACATCATGACCAGCAGATAAAACACCATCCAGACGCCGGCCTTAAAGTTTTGGCCAAACCCTTTCCAGTTCGCCTTCGCCTGATAATAGAAATAAATTGGAAGACCGATCAGGATAATAAACAGAACCTGTCCTGTTAACGGCCAGCGTGCCCAATACAGCACCAGCGACGCAAAGATAAACCCAAGCGGCGCAATCACACTTAAGCCTTTTAAACGAAGAGGCCTGTAAAGGTCTTTCCCCGTCCGTCTCAAAGTCATTACTGTAATCGGGCCGGTGATATACGAAATTAACGTGGCGACAGAAATAATTTCCGCTAACACGCCCCACCCTCTGAACAGGAACAAAAAGATGAACGAAACAATCAAGTTAAAAAACATCGCTTGGCGCGGAACGCCGTAAATCGGATGAAGCTTCCCGAATATACTCGGCATGTATTTGTTTTTCTCCATTCCGTAAATCATGCGGGACGTTGTCGCTGTATACGTAATCCCTGTGCCAGACGGTGACACAAACGCATCCGCATACAACACAATGACAAGCCAGTTAATATTCAGCGCAATCGCCAAATCAGCAAAAGGAGAATTAAAATTCAGATGGCTCCAGCCGTGAGCGATATCAGAAGGATTCACCGCTCCGATGAAGGCTACCTGCAGCAGTACATAAATCACTGTCGCAACGATTAGGGAGCCGACAACCGCAATCGGAATCGATCTTCCCGGATTTTTCGCTTCACCCGCCATATTGATCGGACTTTGGAAACCGTTAAATGCAAAGACGATACCGGAAGTTGCAACAGCCGTCAGCACACTCGCCCAGCCATTCGGCGCAATGCTTTGACCGGCCGTAAAGTTTTCTCCGTGAAACCCAACAAACAGCAAAGCACCAATTGTCAGACCCGGAATAATGATTTTAAAAATCGTAATGAATGAATTCGCTTTGGAAAATAGATTGACTGTCCAGTAGTTCAGCAGAAAATAAATGAGAAGCAATACAGAGGCAAATGCGAGTCCTTCCCCAGTCAGCGTTCCATTCTTCACTAAACCGCTTGTCCATTTCGCCCATTCCCAAGGCCACGAGCTCATATATTGAACAGAGGCCACCGCTTCAACCGGAATAACGGACACAATCGCAATCCAGTTGGCCCAGCCTGCGATAAATCCGATAAACGAACCGTGTGAATATTGCGTATATTTTACCATTCCCCCGGCTTCAGGGAACATAGAACCTAATTCACTGTAAGAAAGAGCAATAAATAAAATCACGACCATTCCAATAATCCATGAAATAATAGCAGCTGGTCCTGCTATTTGGGCCGCACGCCAAGCCCCAAACAGCCAGCCTGAACCGATCATCGATCCGAGCCCGACCATCATGAGGGAAAACGTTCCCATTCTTCGATGCAATTGATTCATATCGTAAACACCTTTCATGTATGATGACATTATCTTGCCAATTATATTATTATTCTGATTACTTCACTTTGTCAATATTTATCGAATTGTGGCTTATAATGATAATAAGTCAATGTATATTACCTTCCAATACAGGAATGAAGTCACTAGCTTTCTTTCTAAATGGAATTTACTTCAAATATTAATAATAAAAACACAATAGGTTTAGCCATAAGCAAAACGGGAATGATACAGGAAACACTACTCTTACAATAGAAAGGAGTATTACCATGAAACAAAAGCTGTTACTTTCAGGTCTCGCTGTTTCAACCGTAGGCATCACTTCTTATCTATTAAAAGACCCGTCAAATCGCCAAAAGGCAAGAGAATTCATTCACAGCATGAAAATGAAAATGACCAAACAGCCAGACATGGACACGTTTCCAGTCGATAAAGCAGGACACCCGCACCCGGAAGATATCGAAGACAACAAAATGGTATCAGAAGGCTCCATGTATCCCGTCCAATACTATGATGAAAAAAAGAAGTAAACAAAAAAGCTCTCTTCATAAAGAAGGGAGCTTTTTTGATTTAACTCTTCCGTCTAATGCCGCTCATCACAAAACCGCTTTCAGGCAATGACGGCATTCTGGCAAGACTGTAATGCAGCGATTGTTCCGGCACGTCGTATTCAATCTGATTGACGAGAAAATCCAGGCTCGCTTTCATGACTTCAATTGTAATGCCTTCCCCTGGACAGCGATGGCCTTTCTCGGCGTGCCCCCCGCCTTGAGGAATCAAATCAAACGGATTTTCCTCCCGCTCCGCAAATCGCTCCGGCCGAAATTCTTCAGGATGATCCCATAAGCGAGGATCGTGATTCGTTCCATAAACATCAAGCAGTACCGATGTGCCCTTCTTAAACTCACAGTTATTCCATTCAAAGTCCTTTTTGACAAGCGCCCCTACAAACGGGCCAAACGGATAATATCTGCGGACCTCCTGCACAAACATTTCTCTTTCCCGGCTGCTTCCAGACCGCAGCCATTCCTTATACTTCGGATGTTCATGAAGCGCCAAAGCTGAAAACACAAGAAAGTAAGAAATAGCAACAATAGGCCTCAGTACATTCATCAGCTCAATGGCTGCCATTCGGGAATCCAGCTGGCTTCCATCTTCTTGTGTGTGAAAAGCCATCTCATGCAGTGCTGTTCCGGCAGATGTTTTCAGCAAGCCGGCACGAACATCTTCAATCATTCTTTCAATCCACTCTTCCGCACGCGGCCTTGCTCGTCTTCCCTTCCAATGCCGCGGCCCCACAGCACCAAACGCGTCGACCATATCAATGAAGTCATCTGCCCGCTCTTTGACTTCCGTTTCCTTCAGCGGAACACCTGCCCAATAGCACGCAACCCGGCATAGAATTTCTTTTGCTTCTTCAAATAACACAACCTGATCTGCCTTCTCCCATCTCGTGACTGCCGCTTCCCACTCCTCTGTCATCAGCTCAGCCAGCCGCTTTTGATGCAGCGGTGTCATTAATGATAGAAAAAGCATCTTCCGATGGATATGTGCGGTACCATCCATCGTCTGAATCGCATTTACGCCAAACAGCGTTTTCTGCACCCTCTTAGGCACAGCGTTCTGCCGCTGAAACCGCTCAGTATCATAAAACACCTTCGCGGCCTCAGCACCGGTCATGCATATAAAGGTTTTTCCCATTAAACGAGCCTGAAACAGATCTGATTGATAGCGCTCTGTTCTGTTTTTAATAAACAAATATCCTTCCTGCATCAGCGTCAGGCTGTTGTCGAGACTTTTGTCATGCGGAATCTGCTCATTCATTCGCTTACCCTGCCTTCCTTTTTACCCTCTATTTTCACTTAATCCTACAAGCATAAACCCAATAACAGTATTTGTTTACGAAACCAAATTTAAGCGTTTTTATGAGCAACTTTTTAGAGGAAGAGCAGAAGAAATAGAGAAAAAGTAGTTGATCAAAACAAAGGGGAGAACAAAATGAAAAAGTGGATATATGTTGTGCTGGTGCTAAGTATTGCAGGGATCGGCGGATTTTCCGTCCACGCAGCAACGTCTGCCTATGAAAAACATCTGAATGTCAGCCGAATGAATGTCGATGACGAATTCAAGGATACGGATGGAACCTTCATTCTTCACGATGTGCAAAAGGATAAGACCTTTGTCTACAACAGAGAACGGGCAAACAAAAGACAAACCCCGCAGTCCACCTTTAAGGTCGTGAACGCCTTAATCGGTTTGCAGGTAAAAGCTGTTCGGGATGAATACGATGTCAAACGGTGGGACGGGGTCAAGCGCGAATTCGAATCATGGAACCGCGACCATACGCTAGGATCGGCGATGCGTGAATCTGCAATCTGGTATTACCAGGCATTAGCGAGAGATATCGGCGAGGAAAGAATGAAAACATGGCTTCATACTCTGTCATACGGCAACGAAGATATCAGCGGGGGAATCGACCAGTTTTGGCTGCAAAGCTCTCTGACAATATCTCCGTTGGAACAAGAAGCCTTTTTGGAGAAACTTTTTAAAGAGGAGCTTCCATTTGACAAATCGGTGATGAAAACCGTCAAGCGCATGATGATTCAAGAGGAAGGAGATCACTACACGCTCTACGGGAAAACTGGAACCCGCCTGACAGACATGGGATTAGGCTGGTTTGTCGGATTCATCAAAACAGAGCATGGCTCTTATATTTTTGTCACCAATGTTGATGATTCCGGCACAAAAGCCAAAAACATCACAGTGGATATCCTGAAAAAGTATGGCCTGATCACATCCTAAATGAAGGAGCCCCGCAAATAGGCAGGGCTCTAAATCTCATGCTCAAAACAATAATGATTCACTAGCTCTTCAATCAAATCATGATCCGGATATTCTCCGTTAAATTCAAATTCGATTTCTTCCACAAATTCTCCGTGATGGTATACATGGATGGCTCCATTTTGACGGACGACGCTAAACTCCGGCTGAAATGTATATCCGCTTCGTTCAATTGCTCCCATTTCTACCCCGCCTTTCAAAGCAGTAATTCATACACCTCGTTTAATTCCTTGGCCCGTTTTTGATCCTGTTCATTCTGGGCATACTTAATTTCTTTCTCTAATACATGGTTCAAAAAAGACATTTCATTGTCATCTAAGTCTTTTACAAATTCCTCTTCATTCACATACCGCTTCGCCAGCATCTTCTTGCAAATCCGCTGGCAGACTTCATTTTCAAGATGGTTTGAAAGTGATTCGCGCAAATAACCGAGTGTAACATCCATTTTTGAACACCTTTCCTTCTGCTATCTTTACCCTATAGCTTGCTGAAATAGGGAAAATCCATACGCCAAAAATAAAAAAAGAGACATCCGTGAATGTCTCTTTTTTCTATGGTTATTTAGCCGCTTGACTGCTTTTTGTCAAATTGGCCTGTGCACGTTTGCCAATCCCAAACACATAATAACTTATGACCACAATCGCTAAGAATATCACGCCTACAATCAGAGAAATACGAGTATCATCATTAAACCACATGCCGACCAGAACCATCAGCAAGAAAGCAATCGTCAAATAGTTTGTGAAAGGTGCAAACGGCATTTTGAATGGATGTTTATCTAATGCAGCGCCCTTCGCTTTTCTGAATCCGATGTGGCTGATCAAAATGATAAACCAAGGAATCATGCCAGGCAGCACGCTTGCGCTGTATACATATACAAAGATCTTCGGCGGCGCAATATAGTTCAGCACAACACCGACAGCCAAACCGATCAGTACCGCAATTGTGCCATACAGCGGCACACCGTTGCGTGAAATCTTCTTAAAGAATTTCGGCGCTTGTCCATTGACGCCTAATGTATAAAGCATACGGCCCGCACTGAAAATACCGCTGTTACAGCCAGACATTGCCGCTGTAATCACAACAAAGTTAATAATGCCGGCGGCTGCCGTAATTCCGATTTTCGCGAACGTAGACACGAACGGGCTTCCAAGTGAATTGAGCTCATTCCAAGGATAAACTGTCACGATCACAAAGATAGCGCCAATATAGAAAATCAAAATACGCCAGATAATACTTTGAATCGCGCTTCTTAGCGTGTTTTGCGGGTCCTTCGCTTCACCGGCTGTAATCCCGATCAGCTCAACTCCTTGATAGGCCGCAATGACGAGAGACAGCGCAAAGAAGAAACCTGAGAAACCGCCCGCAAAGAAGCCCCCGTGAGACCACAAGTTCGACAATCCGATCGCATCTCCGCCGTTGCCAAACCCGAAGAAAATAATCCCGACTCCCGCAATAATCATCAAGATAATCGTCACGATTTTAATCATTGCAAACCAAAACTCAAATTCGCCAAATGACTTAACAGAAATTAAGTTCGCCGCACCAAGAATCACCATTGCCACGATACCAGGTATCCAAGCAGGCAAATCCGGGAACCAATACTTCATATAAGAACCGACAGCGATAATTTCTGACATGCCGACGATAATCCACTGGAACCAGTTGCTCCAAGCTGTTATATAACCTGCCAGCGGATGAATATATTGATGGCCGAATGTCGCAAAAGAACCCGTGCTTGGCTCGACATAAAGCATTTCACCCATCGCACGCATAATAAAAAAGATAAAAATTCCGCATATTGCATAAGCCAGAAGGACAGACGGGCCAGTCCATGAAATCGTGCTGGCAGAACCCATAAACAACCCAACACCGATCGTACCGCCTAAGGCGATCATCTGAATATGACGCGCGCCAAGGCCCCTCTTTAATTCTTTATTTGCCACTCCTCTTCCTCCTCTTAACAAAATACTCGAAAATGATAAAACAGCATGCCTGCTTGCCTTCTCATCAATCAGTTATAACAATCAGAAAATTCAAACTTAAAATTGTTATATAATCTCCAAAATTACTTATTTCATCATAATAAATTTCTCTGGAAAATACAATTGTTTTTTTGAGGTAAACACTTTTATTCAGAGTTTTTAATAAGAACTTTGATTAAAATCTTTTATATGAATATAATTAAATTGTTTAAATATTAAAATTATATTTCCTCTATTGATTCTCATAAAAAATAAGCTGTTCACAATGAACAGCTTTCTAATAATTCACACCCTTTTGGTGCTTTAATGTCTCAAGCCACCCGGTATCTCCGGTGCCATAGCCCTTGCTTTGCCCCACATCTCTTAAAGATCCATTGCTGTAATGAATTGATAGGATGAAATCAGGAATGGTATCATACCCGGCTTCCGCAATTTTACTGAGCTCTAAACGGTAGTGAGATATAGCATAAGAAGCCGTTTGTTTTTGCAGAGGATTTTTTTCAAGCTCTTCTTTATATACGTCTAATAAGTCATGTCCATCAGGCGTTACATACCGTCCGTCAATCACTTCTAAATCCTTCAAATGATAGCCTGTGACTTCATACATCTCACGAGCAGCCTGATACTTTTTATATGCCTCTTCGGAAAATTGTGTTGAATCACTGCTTTGGCTTTTCATGATATGTAAAAATAGCTCTTTGCTGTTGTCTCCAGATTGCAGCACTTGCTCAATTTGCTCAATCAGTGCCTGATCGTCTGTCCCGCTCACCTGTACCTTATAGTCAATCGGCGTAATCGTAAACGTCAGCTCTATCCCCTGCGGAATGTGAATATGGTTTCGGTTCAACAGCACTTGCAGCTGTTGGTTAACCTGGCTTCGTTGATATACCTTTGCATTCTCAGCTTCCACTTCTCCATTAAACGTGACATTGCGAAACGCAGCATCCTGCAGGTTATAGTTTTGCGCCTTCCCTTTGAATAGCCATTCTGTTTCATTATCGTAAGCGGCCTGTCTTTCTGCAGCTGACAGATCACTTCTGAAATAAGGCGACTTTGAATTTTGGTACTTATCCTTAATATAGCCTAATGGATCAGACTTTGTTTTGTTAATCGCATTCATCCTGCTGTATTTTTCATCTAGTATTTTGATTCTAATATCACTCTCAGATTCATAGGGGTTTTGGGATTGAATCACTGTTTCTTCCCCTGTGTCTGTCACTGTTTGATCATTCGCTGATTGATACACTTTGCTGAAAGTCCCGCCGTTTCCCGCCACACTGGTTTTAGAATAATTGAACTGGTTGATTCCCTCATTTGAAGATCGTGACTCAAGCCTGCTGTATGCCTTTTCCAGCACCGCCGCTGTATTTTCAGACGTATTCTCGCGTTTAGCAGCCGCATTCCTATTCAATATGTTCTGTGCCATCAGCTGGGTGCGGATAAATTGCCGATTCAGACGCATTGGATTCCCTCCTGAACAATTCTCTCTTACCCTTTTTTATCGGCAATTCAATGTATATATTAACCTCAAAAAACATTTATTTACACATGAAACGTTAATATGTATGATGGAAATAAAAGGAGGTTGTTTGCATGACGAAAAAATGGCTCATTTCATTCGCTATTATGCTGTCTGTCTTATTCACCTTTACTTATTCGGCATCAGCTGCCGGAGTCACTGCTATTACAGGAAACAATTCATTTGATACCGCAGCACCCATCGGATATTGGAAATATAAGAATATCGATACAACGATACTGGAAGCCGGACAAGATGAAGCCTATTTCACTTTTACAGCTAATAAGGGAGAAAAAGTATACGTGAGAAGTACGTATCAGAGCGCGTACACAGGGATGAAAATTGAAATTTACGATAAGAACAGAGTACCTGTTTCACAAGGTACAGAAGTCATTAACCCTGACACTTTTTCTTCATTTATCTATGCCAATGCTGACGCTCAAAACACGACGGATACCTTCTATGTGAAAGTGTCACGCGGCACCTATACCGGGAACATGTATTTCACACTTTCAATTGAAGACCGAATCAAATCCGGCAGCGGAACGTTCCAGTTCAGCGGCGTTGCTGAAAATAAAGGGAACACAAGCCTTAGTCCCTCAGGTTCTGACTCCAGCGTGATCAAGATTGATTTAACAAATCAATCTGGAATACCGCGCGATGCCATCGTAACCAGAGTACAAACAACCGCCACTCAAACACCAAGCCAGGGAAATACACGCCACTTCATCATGACGAGTGAAAACAACGAATGGCGCCGTGCTCTTGTGAATAGCTCGACTTCAGGGTCTTATGATATATCCTTGTCAGATCAACTCAGTGTAGCAAAGGTATGGAGTTTTAAATATAATACACTAGCAACTGCTAAATCGACGATGAGTAATGTAAAAGCAAAAATAGATTATCAATACGATGTCACCAAGCAGTTTTAACTTATACCGAGCCGGTTATCCGGCTCTTTTTTATTTTTAGCCTAGAAGGCAATCGTTTTGATAAACTATAGTCAGTACAATCAAGGGAAGTGCAGACATGGCATTAAAACAGCTAAAAAAGCTCCTTTTTGACCGTCCTCTAAAGGACGGCGTTATTCTAAATCATCAATACAGAATCGAAGAATGCCTCGGCATGGGCGGCTATGGGTTGGTTTATTTGTGCACTGATGTCCATACTCAAACCTCTTATGTCTTAAAACAGCTGCGGCCGACAAAAGCGAAAAAGGAAAAAGAAAGAGTCCGGTTCCAGCAGGAAATGAAACTGCTCAAAAGCATGCACCACCCGCAAATCCCGGCCTTCATAGAAGATTTCATCATTGACGGACAAGCTTATTATGTCATGCAGTTCATTGAGGGAGATAACATAGAAGAATTACTATTTTTTCGAAAACAGCCATTTACAGAGCTCATGGCGTTACAGCTGATTTCACAGCTCCTTGAGATTGTAGAATACCTGCATGAACGCCTGATATTTCATAGCGACATCAGAACGCCTAATATCATCATCAATGACGGTAGGCTCTGCCTCATCGATTTCGGCCTTGCCAAACAATTGACTCCTGAAGAAACGGAGGAAGTAAAGGTGAGGAAACAGGATGACTTCTTCGATCTTGGAGAAACGCTGTTGTTCCTGCTATATTCTCAATATAAAGGAAAAAAGAAGAAAAACGGCACCTGGATGGAGGAATTAACGCTCACAAAAGAAGTAACCCTGCTGCTGAAAAAATTATTGGGCATTGATGAAGAGTATCAGCACACCGCTTTTATTCGCGAAGATTTAAACCGCGCCATTCAATCGGTCACATAAAAAAACCCTTGTCCCAAAAGCGGAACAAGAACTTTTTTTGGATTAACTGCTGCTGTAGCTCCGGCGTTTGTAACGATGACTGCCGCCATAACGGTCGTAGTGTCTTCTTTTGCCTGAGCTGCTGCTGTAGCTGCGGTAATGTCTGCGCCGGCTGCTGCTGTAATGCCGGTGTCTGCGATATCGGTCACTAGAGCTGCCTGAGAGGTACTTGATCGTTTTGATGATTTTTTTAAACATATGCTGATCACCTCATTTCTTTCTTCCTATTATATATATTTTATGGGAGAAAGAAAAACATCAGCGGGGCCACTCTTTTGAAAACAAGAACCGCGTTCCATTCTCATTTGTCTGCAGCTCATAAGTAATCGCAAGCAGTCTGCATATATCCTCAATAATCTTTAACCCAAGCCCCTCACTGTTCTCATTCTGATCAAATCCAATACCGTCATCCCGAATAGAAACAGTGCCATGTTCGATCGTAACTTCCATCTTTTCAGCTTTTGAATGCTTTAACGTATTTTGAAAAATATTATCGAACAGCCTTTGCATCCATAACGCGTTGCTCATCCATATCACATCTTGATCTGTTGGCTTATAGTGCAATTCAATCCCATTCATACTGTATAAATAATCCCACTTTTTCACCGCTGTTTCTAATAGCTCGTTTAGGTACACTTCTTCATTTACGATATAAGAACTTTCTAACGTTTCAGCGGAATATAAATTGAATTCATTGGTTAATTCCGAGATATATTCGATTTGCTGATACAACGATTCGAATACGGCCTGATCATGACATTGGCCTTCCAAATAAAATAACTGCAGCCTGAGAGCGGTTAAAGGTGTATTAATGTCATGACGCAGTTTTTGCAAAAGTTCCTTTTTGATTTCCTCCTGCTGTCTCAATTCCAGTTCACGGTATGTCGTCCGTTCAATTAACAAATTGACCGATTTAGTCAGTTCCCCGATTTCATCAGCGCGTTTCACTTCTATTTTATCGGGCACCTTTTGATCACTCGCCAGATGCCGAATGGTTTGATTTAATAGGTTGATTTTATGGAGCAGGGAATGAATCGACCTTGAAAATAAAAAAGCTAACAATAAGAGTGATAACAAAAATACAACGAGCATTGCCGGATACGCAAAAGACCTGTGAAAAGGCATACCATGATTCATCGGTTTAAACATGCTGTCATAAATTACAGACATCAAAATACTAACCGCCAGCAATAGCACCGGAACACTAATAACGGCCGTACATAATAACAGCTGATATTTTGTCTTTAGCTTCATTTCTTCACAACGGTATTCAGCCGATACCCTTCTCCATATATATTTTCAATAATCTCACCTACTTGATCATTGATTTTGGCTCTGATTTTTTTAATGTGCACATTGACGATATTCGGATTTCTGTCTTCGAGCTGCCATAGATATTCAAAGAAATGTTCCTTTGTCAGGGTACTGTCTCTATTTTCATATAAATAAAAGAAAATTTTCCGCTCAATCGCAGTAAACAACACCTCATCATGCAGGCTTTCATTGAACACTTTTTTGGTTTCCGCATCAATATACAAATGTCTGATTTGCGTAAAGGTGCCATAATGATGCTCAAGCATATTCTTCATTCTTAATAGCAGCTCTCTCGGATCAAAGGGCTTTACCATATAATCCTCACCGATCTGCAAACCTTGAAGCTTGCTGTCCATGTCATTGCGGGCCGAGAGAAAAATGACCGGAATGCGCAGCCCCAGCTTTTTGATTTTTGCAGACATTTGATATCCGTCTTCACCCGGCAGCATCACATCCATAATGACCAAATCCACCTTCTGAATTACCGAAAGTACATCCGCTCCATCTGTTTTCCACATCACATGATAACCCTCACGCTGCAAAATCTTTTGCAGCAAATCACCAATCATCACATCGTCTTCAACGATTAAAATATGATAACCCTTCATCCTAGCGAACCTTTCTCATAAACTCCATGGAAAGTTTATATATTTGATCAGGCTGATATAAATAAATACTGTGTGTTCCCCTCAGTTCCTTTATATCAGCTGTATTAAATTGAGCCGCAAACGCTTCATAATCTTTTCGGTTTTGTATGGCGTACTTTGAATGTCTATTTTGGTCAGAGACCGCATCTAAAATCAAGACGGGAGTTTCTTTTGGCGCCGGCAGATTCACAGATTTCCTGCCGTTTTGGTAAGACTGTAAAAGCTCATGCTCCATATCTGCATTAAAAAATTGCTTAAAATTAATGGCTTTATAGATTTCTTTTTCTTCATCGGTTAAAAACGACTGCCGAATCACCTCAGGATTATATACTGCGGAGGACATAAACCGATGAAAACCAATCGACGTTAACAGATGGAACCCTCTCACTTTCAGTCTGTCAATCCCGCTCAATTTATACGTGACATACTGCTGAGGCAATCCAATATCCATCGCAATAATCGCCTTAATTTCCTTAGGATATTTCTGCGCCCAATACATCGCTTCAATCCCGGATATGGAATGAGGCATTAAAATATAAGGAGGCTTATTTCCGCTTTTCATAAGCGCTTTCCTCGTCTGTTCCAGAACCGTGTCAATATCTCTGTCATCATTAGACACATCACTGTATCCATAACCAGCCCGATCAACGACAGCAATCTTGTTTTCTTTTGAAAACTTGCTGTACAAACCTTTCATCTCATAAGCAGGCGCAGCAATCCCCGAACCGGCCATAAACACAAACGTATCCTTCCCGCTTCCCTCTTGATACACGTTCATCTTTTTACCGTCAACATCGACTACTGTGCCTTTTTCTTGAAAGAGCGATGCTTCCTTATTTAATTGATAATGGTGGTAAACAAAAACGGAGACGGATACAAGCAAAACCAAAGCAGCTAAGCTGCCAAAAAAGATTTTTAAGACTTTCCATAAAGTTTTCATATGATGCTCCTTTCACGTGATACGGAAAGGATACGACATAAAAATAAATTTCTGATTAATTTTAGAACGATTTTATTTAGACATTTGACTTTGCCCTTACGGAAAGGTGTACATTTGGAGCATGGAGGTGATCGTTTGCTATCGATCGGTGAATTTTCAAAGATATGCAAAGTATCAACAAAAACACTGCGATACTATGATGAAATCGGATTAATCCACCCCGAAGACATTAACCCTGAAAATGGATATCGATATTATTCTATCAGGCAGTTGAAAGAAATGCTCTTGATTAACCGTTTAAAGTCGTATCATTTTTCTCTGGAAGAAATCAAAACCATTCTCGATGTAGAAGAGGATCAGGCAGAAGAGATGCTTGGTTTCGCCCTTCAGCGACAAAAACAAGAAGTACAGGGAAAGATTAATGCTTATGAATATACACTTACACAAATGAACCAAGACATTCTGCGTGCAGAGAAGGGCAAACCAATGATGTCATGGTTTGACGATATAGAAGTAATGCTTGCCGAAACCCAGCCAATGAACATTCTTTATATACGCCAAATGCTGAGCAGTGATGACTACGCCTTAGGATATGAGAATTGAGAAGTATTTTAGCAGGCTATATGAAAGAATTGC
The DNA here is from genome assembly GCF_002796895.1 of Bacillus sp. SN1. Lineage (NCBI taxonomy): Bacteria > Bacillati > Bacillota > Bacilli > Caryophanales > Bacillaceae > Bacillus > Bacillus sp. SN1. The sequence continues at coordinate 42,006 of NZ_PHIE01000004.1, read as the reverse complement.
TGTTGATAAACTTACCTTGCTCGGCACGCCCATGACCATTTATCACAGCCCTGAGTACAACCCTGCCGGCAATGATACAGAGTTTGCGATTCCAATAGAGGAGACGGTAAGGGGGACAAGAGATTTACGCGGAGGTCTTTGCGCAAAGTCTGTTTGGAAGGGACCATATGCAGAATTAACAACCGTATACGCTAAGCTGAGAGAATGGGTCGAAGGTGAAGGCTATGAATTGGCGCAATCACCCTATGAAGTGTATGCAACCGATCACCACCAAGCTGGTGTGCCAGAGGATATTGTGACTGAAGTGTATTTTCCAATAAAGAAAAAAGAGAGGTAACGTCATGCAAAGAAACGACTGGCCAACTGCAGACCCGGCAGCCTTGGGGATAGACGCCGACAAACTGTCTGAGCTTGACCCTAAAATAAAATCCGAATACAGCAATATAAATGGTATCGTGGTTGTGAGAAATGGATACATCGCTTATGAGCGCTATTCTCATCAATATGGACCCGACGATACGCATCATGTAGCATCAGTAACCAAAAGTATCATGTCGGCCCTCATTGGGATTGCAATACATGCAGGATACATCAAAAGTGTCGACCAAAACGTTCTGGACTTTTTCCCAGATACTCCTAATAAACAAATACAAGCCATCACCATACGCCACCTTCTCACGATGACAGCTCCCTATCCATTTGAAGACTGGCACGAACCACTCGACAAGATGTGCATACAGCCTGATTGGATCACCTATACGCTGGATATGCTGGGCCAAGGAGGCACAATCGGCACTTTTAAATACTCCACCGCAGGTGCACACCTGCTATCAGCCATCATCACCCGTAGCACAGGCAAAAGCGCCCGCGAGTTTGCCAACGATCACTTGTTTAAACCGCTTGGCATGAAAGAAATTCCCTATTATGAAATGAAATCATTTGGCTTTGATGATTTGTTCGGGAAAAACGTGAAGGGATGGGTAAATGACCCGGACGGCAACTCAACCGGAGGATGGGGACTTACGCTGACCCCACGGGATATGGCTCGTTTTGGTTATCTATATTTGAATCATGGTACTTGGAACAATCAACAGATCATTCCGAGATCATGGATTGACGAATCAACAGCAATGAATCCCAATAACTACGGTTATCTATGGTGGCTGCGTGATGAGGACGGCGTTTTCTCATACTCAGCACTGGGCGATGGCGGGAACGTGATTTGCTGTGTTCCGGAGAAAGACCTAATCGTAGCGATCGCATCAGAATTCACTATGAATGCTCGTGACAGGTGGAAGCTGATTAAGGAATGTATTGTCCAGTCTGTGAAAGATTAAACTTATTTATGGCAATTAGACAGATAAGAAATAAGCGGTAGCCTCCTCAATATCTTTCTCCTTGAGAAGGCTGCCGATAACCGCCAATAAGAAACTCTCGTCCATTCTTATTTTTTACCGAAAATCCCATGAAGGTGTCATCTGCTTAGCGATACCAAACCTCTATATCTACTACCCTACCTTCAATCCTCCTTATCTTTCAGCTGAAAAGCAATCAGTTTTCCTAATGCCTCTTCAGCCGCAAACGGAGCAACTATTCCTGAAGGATGTTCATGCTCGTGCTTCAGGCATTCATACATCTTCGGTTCAATGCAAGCCGGATCGATCCATGCAATACACCAGGATGCCCAAAAACGTGATTGCCCTTCACTTTCTTGAGCGATTTTGATGACAAAGGGCAGACTGGGCTTCCCGATTCTCATGAGTGAAATGGCTGCAGCCATTCGTGTATCTTCGGCATGACTTGTTAATAAACGTGATAGCTCCTCCGCTGCTTCACTCGCATCTTCGCCAAACTCACCTAAAACAGCCGCAGCAATATTACGCAAAGAGCCTTCCTCTCTTAAAGCCTCAACCAAAACAGGTATCGCATCTTTTCCTGATCTCTTTAGCTCCCTTATCGCTTGAACAATTGTGATCTCATTTGTATTCGCTAAATTCTGAACAGATAACGACAATTCATCACCATTTGATTTCATAAAAGGGCCCCCTCTCTCGTTTGATAATAAACACTCAGCGTATTCCATAAGGATATACTGGAAAGTGCATTATCTTCCAATTAACATTTAAATACTACAAACACTGTAAATAATCCTGTGAGATCCCATTATAAGAAACTCCGCCGCCTTTTTTAATGTTATCTCGCATCTGCTGAGCACTGACACAAAAGACCCCTTTGGTCAGTTAACCAAAGAGGTCTTATTCATTAAATTCATCTCATCTTATAGAATCAAAAAATTCCTAACGATCTAAAAAGGACGGCTCTACATGGACTGGTAACTATAATCTAATATATATTAGGGCAATTGAATTTTAAGAACTAAAACAAAGCAGTGTATTATTGATTGATATCTTTTAGCGCTTGTTTCGGTTGCGAATTGAAAATCATCAATGATGCAATAATGGCAATCATAACCCCTAACGCACCAATCCAAGTAATCGAAGCCAATGATACGTTTTCTACAAAAACGCCCCCTATCCCTGCGCCGACTGCCATAGCGAGTTGCATCATGGACTGATTAATACTGAGCAAAACACCTGACATTTCGGGTTCTATTGTAGCTAGATGAAATTGCTGTGTCGGACCGGTAGACCATGCGGCAAACGACCATAATATGAGAATCACCAACACACCGATAAAGGAATGAGTGACAAATGACAGCCCAACCAGTGTGACGATATGCAATGTCATCCCGCCGACGAGTGTAAAAGGGACTCCCCATTTATCGGTGCTATATCCCCCAAACTTCGATCCAACCAAACTGGCAATTCCAAATATAAGCAAAACACCGCTAAGCAGCTTGCCGCTTATTCCTGAAATGTTCAAGAGATACGGTGACAGATAGGTATAAGCAACAGAATATCCCCCGAGCCAGAAGAAAGTGATTGATAATCCCATCGCCACTTTCCGTTTTTTGAAAAGAGCAAGCTGTTGAACCAAAGGTACAGGCTTATCCCCTTCAGTATGCGGAAGAGTAAAGAATATAACGGCCATTGCGATCAATCCTAACAAAGCAATTGCACCAAATACAGACTTCCAGCCTAATGCTACTGCTATCATTCTTCCAAGCGGAACACCAATGATTAAAGAAGCGGTAAATCCCATAACGACAGTAGCGATGGCACTGCCTTGCTTCCCTTCCGATGCAATCTTAGCGGCAATCGTTAATGCGGTGACAACAACCATACCTGCTCCCATCGCCATAATGATCCGAGCAGCAATAAACCATCCATAACCAGGCAGTACAAAAGCCAGGACATTGCCAAACACAAACAAACCGAGGGCATACATCATCAATCTGCGTCTATCCATACTTGCTGTCAATGCCATAAGTATGGGTGTGGAAAGAGCATATACAAGTGAAAAGATCGTAATAAGCTGGCCCGCGGCAGCCAAAGTTATCCCGAGTGTATGAGCAATGTGATCCAAAATACCGGAAATGATGTACTCTGAGGTTCCTACTAAAAAGCTGACAATGGCTAAAATGTAAATTTTCCAAGTGTTAGACATAAAACATTCACTCCTTAATCATTAATAAAACAACATATCACGAAATATCGATATGTTAATTTAATAAAATAAACATATCACAATATGTCGATATGTATGGCGTAAAAATAAACATCTTTTGATGTTTATTTTTATATCTCTGTTTTAAGAAAATCAGCAAGTTTCCCAATGGCTTCTTCATCTCTTTTGTAATAAGTGTACTTTCCGATTCGTTCCGCCTTAATCAGGCCGGCTCTTAAAAGGATGGTGAGATATTGGGAAGCCGTCGATTGCGTCATTTTCAATTTGTCTGTTATTTGACTGACACATACCCCGATTGTGTTCATATCAATCCCTTCATGGGGTGCAAAATGACGATCAGGCTCCTTCAGCCATTGTAAAATTTGCAGCCTTGATTCATTTGATAAGGCTTTGAATACTTCAATTGGTTCCATGACAATTATTATATCGTTATATTCCGATATGTCAATTCGATTTTCAAAAAATTTTTGATGCTTGGCTTCTTTTTATAGATATTCATCCTTAAAGGTTTATTTCTGACTAATTCATGAAATGGAACTGAAGACAGCATAATCAAAAACTCAAGACTTTTTTCCCCGCTTAAATTATTATCGGCCTCATAATCATGTCATTGTACTCTTTGGGGGGAATCCGGCAGCGGCTTTGTAATTTTGGCGTCCGCTTAGATTGTGAATTAAAACAATGATGGCATAACTCTAAAAAAAGAAGCGGAAGTTGATTATGTTCAATCAGCTTCCAACCTCTTTGACAAACATTTAATTCTTTATATTAAAAGATTTTTCTCTAAATCATTACATAATTTAAATACCATCACTCGTTCACCCGTCCTAGAGCTTAAATCAGTATGAAAACTTCTCACTTCTTCTCCGGTTATTGTTAGGATAATATCCTTAAGACCTTCGATTCCCGATTCAACTAACTCCGAACGAGTTTGTTTGATAGATAACATCCCTTCTTTTGAACCACAAACTGCATATTCAGCTGGTGTTAAAATTCCTTTTAAATTAACGATGATCATATCCCGCAGTATATCAGTTTTAACAGATACAGACCCACGCCCAAGATAATCCTTCTCCCATTGAGTAATGGACTTACTGATCTCTGATTCAATAGAACCTCTCGTTTTTTTCATATATAACACATCTCCTGGCAAAAAAATTGGCATATTCTATTAGTTATTTCGTCTCATTAATATTCTCTTACAACATGTCCTTCATATACACCCTCAATATCCAAATCAGTTTTACCGTTTCTTGAGACCACTATCATTTTGGATAACATATTTTCTTCCATCATAGAGTGGACATGCAAAAATCGAACGCTTCCTAAATGGGTTTCCTCAACCTCTTCATAAGATTTTAAATGATAAAAATCAATTGCTTTTCTAATTACTTTTTTCATACATTCCATATTTTCTCGATCAAACGAGCTCATTTCCTCTATTGTTTTCGTTACAAAATCAGTTAAATTAGCGTTCATACAATCTCCTTAGAACTGCTTCTTTCTCCATAGATGGGTGCGTTTAGAAGCTGAACCTTCATTTCATCATGACAAGCAATGATCAGGTAGGGCTTGACCTGTTTTAACATCAGGAACCTCCACAATTGAGGCTTTTCCATCCTTATGATGAACGAGCAAACCTCTAACTTTCACATATGACGGCACTAGTGGATGCTGACGAATGATATCAACACTTTTTTCAACACTAGTACTATTTTCATTTAGCCATTCATCGACCGTACCACCTAAAAATTCAGGCCTGCAGTTTTGAAATAGATAATTCAATGTTTGTATTTTATCCTTCATTGTTTCCAGTTGAGTTAGTCCATTACCTGTGGAAGTCCTCTTATCTTTTGTTCCTACCACAAAAACCTCCTCAACATCTTCCTGGTAAATCGCAAAAATAACAGACCTCATGATTTCTCCATAAGGATGTGAGATACCGGCACCATAGCTTTGTATTGTCAGCATATTTTCTGCTGGAGTGTTAGTCACTTCTTGTAAAATAGGCTCCAAGCCGTTTTCAATGTCCGTCAAAAATAATACTTTTTTATTTTGATTTCCATTCATATAGCACACCTCTTCTTTATGTTTTTCATTTTTATATTGAGTAACAAATCCATTTGATAATGTTTAGATTCATAATTACCAGCTTTCCCAGCATCCCTCTGGATCAATACTAGCCAGTCGAACCCATCCATTTTGAACTTTTTGCAGAAATACTGAGTCATTATTTAATAACCGTTCTACATATTCTCTAGGTGCTTGGATGACAATTAACAAACGAAGAGGAGAATGATAAGCCTCATAATCTGATTGCATGACGGATTGCCAAGGCAGTCCGGCTAACAAGTCACTTGCATTCCCCTGCATAACTCCGAGACCTGCAGTAACGGTTTGAGTTGCTTTATTTCCGCTGCCATAATAATGAGGTGCTACCGTTGATGCGTAATATTGTAAATTAATCCATTGGGCCACAGTTCCAGGTCCTGCAATAATATTTGCTAGGAGTTCACCGCTTTCGTCCTGCTTCCAATCATAATTATGAAGGAAGGCTCTTCCTTCCAAATCACAATCCTGAGTGAGTTCACGTTGGCCGATAATAAAAGCGGCATTACGAGCCAGTCCCCATTCCGGACGTATCTCACTCCAATCTTCCGCAAATCGGTGTGCCTCTGCCTTCGGATTTTTAAGTTTCGATTGGACATTCGGTAATTGGGCTAGACGTTCTGCATTTGCATGATGTTTCACTTTCGGCATAACAGCTTCGATACGTTCAAATGCTTCCTGTGCAGCTTCAGAAAGCTCTGGTACATAAAGCCAATGTAATTCATCCACCGTTGTATTATGTTCAGCGGCAGCAAAAACCGTATCCTCAGGAATTTTAATTCCTTCAGTCAAAAGAACTTCTCTTACCTCTGGAAGATTACATAAAGCAGCTAAAACTCTTGCATTGAATCCACCGGCCGCCCCACCGCAGGCACCACAATCAAGAGCTGCCGCATAAGGGTTATTGATACTTTGGCTGCCATGTCCGCAAATCACGACTAATGGTGCGAAATTCTCTGTTAATCCCATCATTTTTAGAGCTTGGCGGGCATGGTTCACTTTTTCTTCCTCAGTAAAACCTACAGGTATTTCTGCCTCTGTGTCATACTCATGATGAAGCGAGAGTTTTGTATCAGGTTTACGTAACCAAGTCTCACGGAGATTACGAATGAAACGATCCGTTTTTCTTGGCACAAAGCTGCGTGCTACCATTTGCAGACTAAGCCAAGGCCCGCTTAGCTCAGGCAGAAGCAAGCTCGTAAGTACATTCTGTTTCATCTTTTTAAATGTATGGCTTAATGAATGAACCGCTTGCGTGCGTTGGTTGTATTTTTCGAGTACATCTTCATCTGCAAACTCTTTTATTGTATTTTGCGGTTTTTGTATGACCGGCAAGGAGGCATGACTGTGTTTACTGCCAAGTTCACAAGTTGCAATCGGCACCCCAAAGAAACCAGCAATACCAATCGTTTCAAATGGACCTTCTTTTTCTAGTTGACGACGAAAAGGCTCTGATCGTACATCGATGCAGAATGCCAATTGAGCTAATGCAGATTTTTTACCATTGGTTTCACGTTGTTTTGAGATGATCTTCTGACTTAATCGATCAGTGTATGTTTGTTCCCAAGCTTCTAACCAAAGTTTCCTGCGAAGTTTCTCATCAAAGCTGTAGGCAAATGATAAATATTCGTTTTGTTTATCGGCCGACATCTGTGGCCATTCCTCTAATGTAAGTCCCCCCCAATGAATCCAAGCTGTTATAAGGGGAGAAATTGAAATTTTATTCTCAAATCGTTCATTATGAATAGGTAAATATGGCTTTATAAGAGCCCACTCCATGGATATTCGGACCGCTAAATAATCTGTCAGGAGTGCATGTTCATGGCTCGATTGTTGGGAGCGCCAAAGCATCATCCCTGCCCATCCAGGTAAGGAAAGTAAATGACCTTCAAGATAAGTCTGTATTTCTGATTCGGGGATTTCTAGTGCGAATAACGCTTCTTGTAAAGCCAAGTGTGCCTCTTGCGGCCAACCTTTTAACCTTTCACGCTGCTTTTTACTAAGTGCTGGATCATACTGAATGAGATGCTGCCAGGCACGATAGAAACCTTCCTTACGATTGGGCATTGTCCAACCTGCTTGAGAGTCATCAAGATATAATTTACTCCACTTAATGACATGATGATCTAGGATATTGACTAACCTTTCACCATCTTGATTCTCTATATATGAACTTATTGGTTGCATATAAAAACTCTCGATATGATCCAATCCACTGCATTCATTCACCAATTTCTCCAGCTTATGCGATGATAAAAGGTCGGAAGGCAGTGGATCTAATTGTAATCCAGCATGACAAAATCGTTCTGCCACGTCCCGTGGGATATTAAAGGAATGTGAATCAAGCCAGCGCTGCAGCCCCATTTCCACAAAATCTTCATCAATCTCACCTTTATTCTTTGCTGAACGGATCATAGATGCACTAGGGTATATATCAACATCCCGAGTGTTTTTCAACCAACCTGCAACCTGATCAAAAGATTGGTTTTCAAGCCCCATCCACGGATTACGTGCAGCAAAGGTAGAAATAGGCCAAAGTGGCGCAATCACTCGGCTGGCGGATGTAATTAAAACGTTAAGATCACTTTCTTGAACATCAATATCTGTATCTTTCTTTTTTACATTTTCTTTCGTTAATACGGATGTAATGCCCATCTCAGATTAGCTCCTTATGATAAATATTGTTTAAGGTAGTCTGGGTGACTCTCTACTGACTTTGGCTTTGCTTCACCTAATCGAACTAACCAAAGATAGATAACCGCGAAGAGCACTGAAGAACGATGACGAGCAACCCACGTACCTAAAGCACTGCCAAATAGTAAGAAACATACAACAATGATGACAGCTGACATTGGAGGTTGAACACTTTGAAAATCGATTGTATGCAGCCACTTATAGAAGAGGTGATGAATGACAAAATATACGAGGGCTGCTCCTCCTAAACATGTTAAGCCAACAATTCGGCCAATTTTCCCCTCTCCAAAAGCTACGAGCTGAGTCCAAGAAACGGACAATGACCACCCTAAGATCAGCGCACTAATGAATTGATACCCCTCTCCAGGAGCAGTGAGCCAAAAAGCAACGCCTATCACTAAGGCTAACGTACGGCCAGCCACGATCCATAAATAGGATGATCCCTCATTAACCCGAGTCGATGCTTCATGCCGCTGTACTGCCGAACCAGCCTGTAAAAACAACGTAGCTTTGAATAAACCATGTAAAATAAGATGAATAATGGCTGCTATATAGGCTCCTAATGCACACTGAATGAGCATAAACCCCATTTGTGCAATCGTGGAGCCTACTAGCTGGCGTTTATAGTCAACCTGGACCAAACTAATACCAGTTCCAATCAATACAGAGATGCCAGCAAGCAGAAGTAAAATAATCGATGCTATACCACCATTAAATAGAGGTGAAAATCGAGTGAGTATAATCCCGCCTGCGTTTACTAAACCTGCGTGCATAATCGCAGAAACAGGAGTTGGAGCAACAATAGACTCAATTAACCATCTTTGGAATGGCCATTGAGCCGCAGGAATGATCACTGCTAACACAATCAATAAATGAATCCCTGTTCTCTCCCAAATCCCCAGTTGAGCTAAACTTTCATTTGTTAAAACCAACGATAACCGCCATTGACCTGTGACTTGAAAAAGCATAATCATCGCGAAAAACAAAGAAAACCAACTTAACAAAAATAATCGGCCAGTAACCTTGGCTGCTTCGTTAGCTACTTGCCAAGCACTGTTTAACCTTATAAGTAAAATTAAACCGACAAGAGTTGCTCCCCAAGAAATAACCATCAAGCGAAGATCACCGCTTAACCATGTAATTGAAGCAGCACCTGTAGTGAAAGTAAAAAGCGTAAAATATTTTCGATATGATCGATCTCCCATTAAGTAACGTACAGAAAAACGCTGAATGACGAAACCAATTGCAAGAACAAAGAAAGTCATTAAACAAGCTAAGGAATCTAAGTGCCAAGGGCCAATATCTCCACTCACACTACTATTGGCAAGAAGCAGGAAGGAAACCAAAAGCGGTAAAGCCAAGATACCAATATGAATGCGAACATAACTCAAGGGTGCTCGCGGATGTAAAAACAATAGTCCACTTAACCCGGAAATAATAAGCATAATAAAAAATAATGTTAATAATGATGACAAACTCAGCGAAAACAACATTTCAAATTCTCCCTTAGGTAAAATTCTCTCTGTAATTTAATACAATTTCATTTATCTTTTTGAATAGTTACGTATTTTTCCCAATAAAAAAAGCCGACAACTTCAGAACTCAATGATTATCTTAGTCATTGAATCTTGAAAATTGTCGGCTTCACTTCAACTAACTTCAGCAAAGTTTTTTGAAGAGCTACCTTATTATTGGTCATTTTGCTATATACAATATTTTAAGTTGCGTCTAAAGGAATGGAATATCGTTTAATTTAGTACCTTGATTTAAAAAATAAATCGACTTATGTTACTCTTCGTTTTTTATTAGGATCCTTTTTCAATCTATCAAGATTTAAAATTAAATATGAAAAGAATGCTAAAGGCCTAATTTTATTAACAAACAAAAATAAACATCTGCGCCGATTATTAAGTTAAGTATAAGATATGCTAAATTTTAAACATTGTCAAGATGTTGGAATACGGAGAATGAAGTATTAAATCCTTCTTTCCCTTTAAATATACATCCTGAATCTTTATCCAAGGCTTATGATATCTATCATTTTAATTTTTTGTAGAAATACAAGAAAATTTTATAATCATTTTTCTATTATTTTCTTGTTTAGTAAATAACTGAGTTCAATTAGGAACTATAAATGAATACTGGTTCCTACTTTATTTTCAACAGCCTTAACGACCAAGAAATTGAACTAGCTGTTGTGGATATTGTTATAGCTAGAATTCCCCAATTTCTCAGTAGATGTCACTTTCCTTGAAAATACCTTCTTTATATTTTCATATTCTTATGGCAATCTTAAATATCTGTAAAACTAAACATAGCCATCTTTAAAACAAAAACCCCTTTGGCTAAAACTGTAGCTTTGAAATAAAGGTTGATCAAAAATAACACATGAACCTTCAGTTTACGGCAAATTTAAAGAATCCATTTAGAAAAAAAGATAGATCAAAATGGATTCTACAGTTTTGAATACAGATGGAATCTTTATAAAAGAGTATGATCATTTTAGGTTACGATTTTTTGAACATTAGCACCCGATTGTTGAATAAATCTAAAAGTTTTTTGACTTGTTTTCCTTTCTTTTGAAACGATAAAGAAGTATGTTTTCACATTTTTCATAAATTTTTATGGTAGTTTGAGTAACATTTAGTTTAGGGAATGTTAAATATATAAAAGTTGAAACTGCTAGGCTTATTAATACTCCTGCTAAAACATCAAAAGGATAATGAACCCCAACCCATATACGGGAGACTCCCACAAGAACAGCTAACAATACCCATAAAATTGACCAGCCTCTCTTAAAGAGCCAGAATGAAATACAATATGAGAAGAATAAAATTGTATGGTCACTTGGAAAAGAATTGTCTTTTTCTTTATGTATCAGTTTATTAACCTCTCCCAATTCAACAAAAGGTTGATAATTCGAGTGAAATGCCCCTGCAACCTTCCCTATCGTAAAGGCACAAATGAAAGCGATAGATGCACAAAGAATCATAATTCTATTATCCGTATCTCTTGTAAACCAAATAAAAAGAACACTTAGTGCAAGTAAAAAAACCATATATTCAGCAATAAAACTAAATACAGGATTCAAAAAGGGATGTTCTTTTCCTAAGTCATTAACTAGTCTAAACAGTGATATATTAACTTCTGAAATATCCAAATCCAACACCATCCAATCTCTTTTTAGAACATAGTAAAAGAAAATTAGATGACCTGCCATCGAATCAAATTACATTATTTGAGATTAAAGTTACATTTTTGTAAGATCGGTGTCACATCATTTATGTAAAAAGGGGACTCAATATCAATTGGAATCCCCTTATAATTTTTAGTTACCTGCCTCTTTAGTTAAAATAGAAAAATACCCTTAGACAAAAATTATCTAAGGGAAAAAGCGTCGTAACTTTATTTTAAACATCTCATCTTTTATACAAAAATCGTGACTTTATTTCAAAGCCTCAAAAACAACCAAAGGGGTTAAACATTTTACTCCACAGTAACACTCTTCGCAAGGTTACGAGGTTTATCAACATCACAGCCGCGATGCAGTGCAGCATAGTAAGCGATCAACTGCAGTGGAACAACAGAAACCAATGGAGCAAGCGCTGGGTTTACTTCCGGCAGTACGAATCTGTCATCCGCATCGTCTAGGCCTTTCAGTGAGATGATGCATGTGTTTGCTCCGCGAGCGGCAACTTCCTTGACGTTTCCGCGGATGCTTAGGTTTACGTGCTCTTGTGTTGCCAGTGCGAATACTGGTGTACCTTGTTCGATCAAGGCAATCGTGCCGTGCTTCAATTCTCCGCCGGCAAAGCCTTCTGCCTGGATGTAAGAAATCTCTTTCAGCTTCAGTGCGCCTTCGACACATACGAAGTAGTCAAGGCCGCGTCCGATGAAGAAAGCGTTTCTGGATACAGTCAGGTATTCACGGGCGATCATTTCCATTTCGTCTTTCTGGTCGCAAAGGGCTTCCATTGCGTTCGCAGCGATACCAAGTTCTTTGACGAGGTCAAATCCGATATCAATGCCGTTTTTGTCAGCAGCCACAGATGCAAGAACCGCAAGAACTGCGATTTGTGCAGTGTATGCTTTCGTTGACGCAACAGCGATTTCTGGGCCTGCATGAAGCAGCAATGTGTAGTCAGCTTCACGAGAAAGTGTTGATCCCGGTACGTTTGTGATTGTCAGGGCTTTGTGTCCGAGTGCTTTGACTTGAACAAGTACCGCACGGCTGTCTGCTGTTTCTCCGCTTTGAGAAAGGAAAATGAAGAGCGGTTTCTTAGACAGAAGCGGCATGTTGTAGGAGAATTCACTCGCTACATGCACTTCAACCGGCACGTTTGCCCACATTTCAATATATTGTTTACCGACAAGTCCTGCGTGGTAGCTTGTTCCGCAGCCAATGATATAGATACGGTCCGCTTCCGCTACAGCGGCAGCGATATCGCCAGGCACAGACAGTTTGCCGTTTTCATCTTGATACGTTTGGATGATTTTGCGCATGACAACAGGCTGCTCATCCGTTTCTTTCAACATGTAGTGAGGGTACGTGCCTTTTTCGATATCACTGGCATCCAGCTCAGCGATATAAGACGCACGTGTAATGACGTCACCATCAAGATTTTTGATGACAACTTGATCATCAGTGACGATGACCATTTCTTTATCCATCAGCTCTACGTATTCGTTGGTTACTTGAAGCATCGCCATCGCATCAGATGCTACGACGTTGAATGTATCTCCAAGACCGACTAATAGAGGGCTTTTGTTTTTCGCTACAAAAATCGTTTCTCTGTTTTCGTTGTCGAATAAAGCAATTGCATAAGAGCCTTTTAACAGTGTAAGTGTTTTACGGAACGCTTCTTCTGTATCAAGTCCTCCGTTGACAAATTGCTCGATTACTTGAACAACTACCTCTGTATCGGTGTCACTTTTGAGCTCTACATCTTGTAAATACTCTTGTTTCAGCTGAACATAGTTCTCGATCACGCCGTTATGAACAAGTGTAAAGCGGCCCAGTGCGCTTTGATGCGGGTGAGCGTTTAGATAGCTTGGTTCGCCGTGTGTTGCCCAGCGAGTATGGCCAATTCCGGCTTTCGCTTCTACATTGGCATCCACAACTTCACGAAGATCCGCAATGCGTCCTTTTTCTTTGAACACATGGATTCCCTGTTCGTTGGCAACAGCGATACCAGCAGAGTCATATCCGCGGTACTCAAGCTTTTCTAACCCTTTCAGTAAAATTTCCTTCGCATCAAGCTGACCGATATAACCTACGATTCCACACATATTTTTCTTCCTCCTAAGATTGTAAAAGGAGACGAAGAAAGTCAAATTTCAAGGGGACTTTCAATCGTCCCCTCCTACATGTTTTTTGGAAGATCATGTGATTTCTCTTTGTTCAAGGAGTCACCCCCTTGGTTTAAAGAAATCCTTACGGCTGTGATCTGCATACTCAGCCGGGAGGCATCCGCCGAAAATTCGATAACCTCCATCCTCGTCAACTAAGCCTTTTTCCGGGCGCTTAGTTCGGGCGCTATCATTATAGGTAAAGCAATAATCCCGTCTTTTCTTCCTCAGAGAAAATAAGAACAAGACAAGCTTGATTTTACAGCATGTGCCATGAACGGTCAATTGTTTTTTAAACAACTTTGCCACATGTCTCACAATTATCATATGTAAATCTCGCTTGTCTTGTTCGCTCTCTAATTATAGACTTCGTTACTCCAATCCCATTTCTGACCGGACGACTTCAGCAATGCGATTTACATATTCATCGCACAGCTCTTTCGTCTTCGCTTCAGCCATGACACGGACGAGCGGTTCAGTGCCTGAAGGACGCACCAAAATCCGGCCGTCGCCGTTCATTTCTTTTTCAACTTCAGAAATAACAGCTTTTACTTTTTCGTTTTCTTCGACTTTATATTTATCAGTTACTCTCACATTGACTAACAGCTGCGGGAACTTCTGCATTTCAGCTGCAAGCTCTGACAGCGGCTTGCCTGTCGCTTTCAAAGTGTTCATCAGCATAATAGCAGACAATAATCCGTCTCCTGTCGTGTTGTAATCAAGGAAAATAAGGTGTCCTGACTGCTCCCCGCCGACATTGTAGCCGTCTTTTTTCATCGCTTCTACTACGTAGCGGTCGCCGACAGCTGTCTGTACGCTTTTGATGCCTTCTTTTTCGAGCGCCTTATAGAAGCCGAGGTTGCTCATCACGGTTGAAACCACTGTATCATCCTTCAAACGGCCCTCTGATTTCAGATGTTTTGAGCATATGTACATGATTTGGTCGCCGTCAACGATATTTCCTTTTTCATCGACAGCAATCAGGCGGTCGCCGTCACCGTCGAACGCAAGGCCCAGATCGGCGTTTTTCTCTTTGACAAACGCGCTGAGCGCTTCCGGATGAGTCGATCCGACGCCGTCATTAATATTTAATCCGTTCGGAGAAGTTCCCATTGTTGACACATCTGCATCTAAATCAGCAAACAGGTGTGTCGCCAAGGACGACGTTGCTCCATGAGCACAGTCAAGCGCCACATGAATACCTGTGAAATCTTCATCAGCTGTCTGTTTTAAGAATTGCAGATATTTTTGGCCGCCTTCGAAATAATCATTTACAAGCCCGAGATCGGCTCCGACCGGTCTTGGCAGCTTATCCTCCGGTTCGTCCATCAGGCGCTCAATTTCAGCCTCCTGTTCATCAGAAAGCTTAAATCCGTCTCCCCCGAAAAACTTGATGCCGTTATCCTGCACTGGATTGTGAGAAGCAGAAATCATGACGCCTGCCTCTGCATCCATTGCTTTTGTTAAATAAGAGACACCAGGTGTAGAAATGACACCCAGACGCATGACTTCTGCGCCAATCGATAAAAGTCCGGCGACAAGGGCTCCCTCCAGCATATGGCCGGAGATCCGTGTATCGCGGCCTATCAGCACTTTTGGACGTTGTTTGTCTTTAGTCAGTACATAACCGCCGAAACGTCCGACTTTAAAGGCCAGCTCAGGTGTAAGCTCACTATTGGCGACACCTCTTACACCGTCTGTTCCAAAATACTTGCCCATTTTATAATCGCTCCTTTTTTATTCCGATGTGGATTGTGAATCCGCAGTGGATTCGTCCTCATCCTGATCTTGGTTTTGATCTTTATTTTCGTCTTGTTTTTGATCATTGCTGTCTTTATCAGTGTTCGTTGTATCTTCTTGCTGCTTGTTATCTTGATCATTCGTTTGTTTATCTGTGTCATCCTGGTTTCCTGATGTATTGCCACTGTTATCATTAGTCGATGTATTGCTTTTTTTGGACGTCAGCTTGATTTTGGCGTTTTTCTGCCCCAAGGACCAGGTTACATTCTGAGGCCCATTTACTTCAAGCTTCACGCTATGCTCCCCATCATCTAAATCTGAAACATTCACATACAATTCAATATCAGATTTCTTCAGGCTTTTTATATTAGCGGGAGAGCCTTTAGCCGTCACGTCTATCGCCTGCGATTCAGGATCTAGAAACTCAATGTTTTGCGAGCTGCTCAGCCCTATAGTCTTAATAGGGACATTCTCAAATTTTTGATCCGCTTCACTATCAACTTCAATATGCAAAGTCACCTTTGACGGCGAGATTTTTTTGACGCCGTCAGGAAGCGGGATGTCTGCCTCGATATCGGAATCCTTGTTAATTTTGCTTAAATCTAAGCTGACGCCGTCAATAAATTCAAGAGAATCCAACACATCCTGAGAGCCGTAAACTGTTACCTCACTGGGGCTGGATTCAATATTCGCTATGCTGACACCGTCAGGAAGGCTTCCTGTCCGTTCAATTTTAAAAGGCACTTTTTTACTCGGGCTTGTCACAGGAACGGTAATCTTGATGACCGAGGGCTCCACGTCGACAGGAAGCGCGTTTCCGTCTTTATCATAAACAGTCACTTTCGCTTCCTTTTCAATCGTTTCATCTGCGTTTTCCAAATTCACTGAAGCTTTCACAAGAGAAATGTTATCAATCACATTTTTAGATCCCGTAATCTGTACATTTTTCGGACTGACAATCGGCTGCTCCGGAGAATAGCCTTTTTTCATCTTGTTTTTATTGTAGTACTCCACTTCTACGGGAAAGCTTTTGGTCGTCCGTTCTTGAATGGTCACTGTCGTAACAGACGGATTGATCGAGATTGTCAGCCCATCCGACACGTTTTTGGCCTTAAGCTCGACCTTATGTGTGCCGGTTTTTAAATTTTCCATGTCGGCATAAATTTCAAAGTTCTTTGTCTGCCTAGCCTTTTTCACGGCGCTT
The DNA here is from genome assembly GCF_002796895.1 of Bacillus sp. SN1. NCBI lineage: Bacteria > Bacillati > Bacillota > Bacilli > Caryophanales > Bacillaceae > Bacillus > Bacillus sp. SN1. The sequence continues at coordinate 25,322 of NZ_PHIE01000004.1, read as the reverse complement.
GTCGAGCCTTTTATCGTGACATTAACCGTTTGCGGGACACCTGTCACGACGTAATTTTCATCATCATAATACGCTTTGACCGGAATATCGGTCAGTGTTGCTTCATCAATTGTTGATGTCGGAAAGAAAGATTCACCCGGTTTTTTCGGAGTCGGTGCTTGATTGCTGTTAACCGCCACATAAAGCAAGAGCGCGAAAAGCAGAGCAATGATTTTCACAGCCCAGCGGTTGTTTAAGAATTTATCCATTTTTCTTGCCCCTCCAATACCAGCGGTTAGAAGAAGTGTCTCTGGTGTTTTTCTTAAACTCGGCTTCAAGCATTTCTTTCAGTGCTTCTTCCGTCAGCTCTCTGTGAAGGTCGCCGTTCTTCGCCACACTGACGCCGCCGGTCTCTTCAGACACAATAATCGTCAAACTGTCCGTTACTTCACTGATGCCGACAGCCGCTCTGTGCCGCGTACCCAGTTCTTTTGAAATAAACGGGCTCTCCGAAAGCGGCAGATAACAAGCGGCAGCGGCAATTTCATTATTCTTCATAATCACCGCACCGTCATGAAGCGGGGTGTTCGGAATAAAAATATTGATCAGCAGCTCAGAGCTGACCTTGGCATTCAATGGTATGCCGGTCTCAATATAATCCCCCATTCCAGTATCCCGCTCAATGGTCAGCAGGGCGCCTATACGGCGTTTCGCCATATAATTGATCGCCTTTGATATTGCCTCAATCGTTTTCTGCTGCGCTTCCTCTACAGGCGTGCCGCTCCTTGAAAAAAAGCGGCCGCGGCCAAGCTGTTCAAGCGCTCTTCTCAGCTCAGGCTGAAAAATAATAATAATTGCTAAAAATCCCCATGTTATCGCTTGGTCCATCAGCCATTGAAGCGTGCTGAGGCCCAAGTATTGGCTGGCCATACGGACAAGCACGATCACTACAATTCCTTTTAACAGCTGAACCGCTTTCGTGCCGCGTATCACCATAATCAATTTATATATCACATACCAAACAAGGAGAATATCAACGGCATTGCCGAGGTACTGCAAAAAAGGGATATCCTCAAAAGCCATTTCCTCGTCCTCCAAGATTTCAGTCATTTCGTATTTTGTGTTTTACGTGTTACGCATATGTACTTTACATAGCGAGCCCATTATACCACATTTCGATTTAGCAAGTGAAATGTGCCCGCCCTCTCAGCCCGTAAAAAAAGAGCAAAGCGACTGACGCGCTTTACTCTTTTCCGTTTGGATCTAATGCATGGAGTACACTTTTCCCCGCAGACTTCATTTTGTACCATGTCCAGTCGAATAATTGATTGATTTCTTCAATCTGACCGGTGACTTGTCCAGCAGAGGCCATATACTTCTCGCCGTTTACGACGGTTACATCCCCGTCTATTTTTCCTTTAATAATCAGCTTGCCGTTTTTAACAGTGACATCACCTTTGACCGTCTCACCCTCAGGCACGATCACAGTGTTGTTATGCACCACAAGATTCGGCTGCTTGGACACGCTGAAATTGTGGTCATTATGCCAGCTGTTTAAAAAACCTCCGCCCATCAAAATGATGAATACCGCAGCAGCTGCGATAACGGGATGGGATCTGAACCATCTTTTCACAGAAGCTCTTTTCTTCTCCTTAGGCAATTTTGCCATGACGTTAGCGGTAAAATTCGCGGGGGCTTCAACATGCGATGTGCTCCGGACGAGCGCTATGGATTTTTCCATCTCATAAAAATGCTTTCTGCACTTCTCGCATGTCTCAAGATGTTCCTTTAATACGTCTTCATCTTTTGGAAGGATATCTCCATCAAGATGCATATGCATAAGCTGCACAATTTGTTCAGGACAGCTCATTTCATCACCCCACTTAAAGATCCCTTAATTGTTTTCTGAGAGCCTCTCTGCCTCTGTGAATCCGCGTTTTTACAGTCCCCACAGGAATGTTCAGAATCTCGCCGATTTCAATTAATGAGAGTTCGTCAATATACTTTAATACGATGACTGTTCTGTATTTGTCAGGAAGCTTTAAAATCTTCTGCTGAATCGTGTTTGAGAGCTCCAGCGACACTACTGCATCTTCAGGCAAAACCCCATCTGCGGCGATTTGTGAATACATGGTCAAGCCTTCCGTACCAGCCACCTCTGCATCGAGGTAATAATCAGGCTTCTTTTTGCGAATGCGGTCAATGGTCAAATTGGTCGCGATTCGATAAAGCCAAGTTGAAAATTTCCGGTTAATATCAAAACTGTCGATATTAACGTACGCTCTGATGAAAGCCTCCTGTGCAATATCCTCCGCCTCATGCACATTGCCAAGCATACGGTAGCAAAGCTGATAAATTTTATCCTTGTAAATATCTACGATGTCCGCAAATGCATTTTGGTCGCCTTTTTTGACTTGCTTAATTCTCTTTTTAATCATCATTTCCATATTTATCTAACCTCTGCCTTCACCGGTCTGTATGTATACGAGCTTCGTTTCAAAAGGTTTCAACTTTTTTATAAAATAAGTTTATCAAATTTTTGGCAGGGTGTAGATGGTAATTCGTGAATAAACTACCTTAACATATTTTTAAAATTACTATACAGACTGAACAGTTAGAAATCGGAATGATTTTAAAAAGAAAAAAAGACACCTTTTGGTCAAAGGTGTCTGTGACTGGGCTAGCTGGATTCGAACCAACGCATGACGGAGTCAAAGTCCGTTGCCTTACCGCTTGGCTATAGCCCAATAATGGTGGAGGGGGGCAGATTCGAACTGCCGAACCCTGAGGGAGCGGATTTACAGTCCGCCGCGTTTAGCCACTTCGCTACCCCTCCACATTAAGTTTTGAAAAACAGTGCCGGCAAGAGGACTTGAACCCCCAACCTACTGATTACAAGTCAGTTGCTCTACCAATTGAGCTACACCGGCAAGATGGTGGAGGATGACGGGCTCGAACCGCCGACCCTCTGCTTGTAAGGCAGATGCTCTCCCAGCTGAGCTAATCCTCCAAATGGTGACCCGTACGGGATTCGAACCCGTGTTACCGCCGTGAAAGGGCGGTGTCTTAACCGCTTGACCAACGGGCCGTTTGTGTTCTCGTCGAGCTGACAAAAGTTATTATATACAGGTTACCCCCTGTTTGTAAAGAGAAAAATTAAATTTTTTATTTTCAAACTTTTTAACTCCTTTTTTAACTGAAAAAGCCTCCCAACATTTATCATTTCTTTTATGATAGAGACAAACAAATCAAGAGAGGAGAAACCAATATGATTCTAGTCAGTTCTTGCCTTGGCGGCATTGAATGCAGATACAACGGCTCTCATGCCGCATCGGAAAAAATCAGAAAACTCGTCGAAGAAAATAAAGCAGTTATGGCATGCCCCGAGCTTCTCGGCGGCTTCTCAACTCCCCGCGAACCTGCAGAGATCATCGGAGGCAAAGGCGAGGATGTTCTCAATGGAACCGCGAAAATCGTGACAGCTTCAGGAGAAGATGTAACAGAATTATATATGGAAGGCGCCGCTAAAACATTAGCTTACGCAAAAGAAATCAATGCCTCTGCCGTCATATTAAAAGAAAACAGTCCATCGTGCGGAAGCAGTTTTATCTATAATGGCACATTCTCTGGCAAAAAAATCGCAGGCAGCGGAGTGACTGCCGCACTGCTAAAACAAGCGGGCTACCGCGTCATTTCAGAAAACCAGCTAGACGACATATTGTAAGGAGGCCGCCACATGACTCAAGACATTTCTTTATCCTTCTATAAGTCTGAACATTTGCCGGAGCTTCAATCATTCATGCTAAATAACGATGACAAACGCTTTACCTCTCTCCCCAAAGAGGTGCTGACTCAGACCCTGGGCATACAGGACCGATATCCAGTTGTCATCTTAAAAGACGATCTGCCAGTCGGTTTTTTCATTTTACATACATCAAAAGAAACGCTTGCACCCTATTCTAACAATCCATTTGCTTTACTGCTCAGTTCCCTGTCTTTAAATGCTATGCATCACGGAAAAGGCTATGCCAAAAAAGCAATGCTTCAGCTTCCCTCTTTTGTGAGCGGTTATTTTCCATGGTGCGATGAAATCATCTTGGCCGTCAATCACCTGAACACACGAGCAAAGCACCTTTATATGAAAAGCGGGTTCCTTGATAAAGGACGGCGAAGAATCGGGCCGCTCGGGGAACAGCTGATTCTTCATTATTTCTTATAGTCTTGCATGAAATAAAATTTCAAAAATACAAAAACATAGTTGAAATATCATGACAGAGATGAATATACTGAATAATAAGATATATTATTTTTAAACAGGGGGCATCCTCATGTCAGAATCATTAAACCTTCACCGTCTTACAACGGAATCACGTAATAGCCAAACAGCGGAAATCCACAAAGCAAACACGCTCGGCATCCTCAAAATGATTAATAACGAAGATTTGAAAGTTGCTGCCGCCGTTCAGCAGGTTCTCCCCGATATTAAAACAGCTGTAGACTGCGCGTACGACTCGTTTCAAAATGGAGGCCGCCTCATATACACAGGCGCCGGCACAAGCGGCAGACTCGGTATCATGGATGCTGTTGAATGTCCTCCCACCTACAGCGTAAGCCCAGATCAGGTCATCGGAATCATGGCTGGAGGCCCCAAAGCATTTTTGCAGGCAGCAGAGGGCATTGAAGACAGTGAAGAAGCAGGAGCTGAGGATTTAAAAAACATACAACTCACTTCAAACGACACCGTCATTGCCATCGCAGCAAGCGGGCGCACACCCTATGCCTCAGGCGCCCTAACATACGCCCGCAAAGTCGGTGCACACACCATCGCCCTTACCTGTAATGAAAATTCCGCCATCAGCAAGGATGCGGATCACAGCATTGAGGTTGTCGTCGGACCTGAGGCCATTACAGGATCAACACGTATGAAAGCCGCAACCGCTCATAAAATGATTTTAAACATGATATCCACCGCAGTAATGGTCAAAATCGGCAAGGTTTACGAAAACTTGATGGTGGACGTCAACGTCAGCAACAAAAAACTAAAAGAACGTGCCATCAGCATCATCCAAAGCCTCACAAACGCTTCATACGACACAGCCAAAAATACACTGGAACAAGCCGATCATCACGTCAAAACGGCAATCGTCATGCTCAAAACACGTACAGATCAGGAACAAGCTAAGACATTGCTTAATGAAGCAAACGGTTTTATAGACAAAGCAATCGAAAATTACCCTTCATGATAAGGAGAGACCAAGAATGGCAGCAGGCGGTTTAGCCATCATCCAATCAATGAAGCACAAGCTCCCTCCATCCGAGCGTAAACTTGCAGATTACATTCTAACTCATCCCCACAAAGCAATAGAAAGCACTGTCAGTGAAATCAGCGCCTTAGCCAATTCAAGTGACGCTGCCGTCATCAGGCTCTGCAAATCACTCGGGTTAAAGGGATTTCAAGATTTAAAAATGAGAGTAGCAGGGGATCTGGCAAAGCCTACTTTACAAGGCTACCGGGACATTTCTCCCCACGAACCGCTACACTCCATTTCTGAAAAGACAGCCGGCAATGCCATTCAGGCCATTCAGGATACTTCAGACCTGATGGACTACAAAGAGCTGGAACGAGCGGTTTCTCTGCTTCTCAAAGCTCACACTGTGCATTTTATCGGCGTCGGGGCTTCCGGCATTGTCGCCAAGGACGCCCAGCAAAAATGGCTTCGCATTCATAAACAAGCAACCGCGTTCTCAGACACTCACCTTGTGGCATCTTTAATCGCAAATGCAGATAAGGATGACATCGTATTCGCCATTTCGTTTTCGGGAGAGACGCAGGAAATCATTGAACTGCTCACCATGGCTAAGGAAAAAGGCATCACAACGATCAGCCTCACACAATTCAGTCAGACATCCGTCTCTGCGCTGGCTGATGTCCCGTTGTACACAGCACATTCCAACGAAGCCCTGATTCGAAGTGCAGCCACTTCCTCCCGCCTCGCTCAGCTTTTTATGATTGATGTTTTGTTTTTAGGCATGGCCGCTGAGCAGTATGAAGAAACAACCGGCTATATCGATAAAACGAGAGCAGCCATACAATCTATGAGAAAAAAATAAGACATCTTGAAGAGGAGGGGTTTTGATGAGCAAAGATAATAACTACAATCATCTCGCAAAGAAAATCCTTGAGCTATGCGGAGGAAAATCCAATATTTCCTCATATACTCATTGCATGACACGCCTGCGTATTACGCCTTACAATGAAAACAAAACAGATATTCAGGCCTTAAGAGAGCTGGACGGCGTATTAGGAGTCGTTGAAGCTGAAACCTTACAAATCATCCTCGGCACCGGAGTCGTCAATCATGTCACAGCCGCTTTCTCAAAGCTCGTGTCAGAAGAAGAAGGTGTCGATGTCAAAGAAGCAGCTGCCAAAAAGAAAGCAGATATAAATCGGAAAAACGCCACTCCTTTTAAACTATTCTTACGTAAAATTGCCAGCATCTTTATCCCTCTTATTCCCGCACTCGTCGCTTCCGGTTTAATCACTGGGATTACCAAAGCAATTATACAAGCCGGATGGCTCTCTGCAGAATCACAAATCGCTATTATCCTGACAGTCATCGGATCAGGACTGTTCACATATCTCGGCATCCTCGTCGGCATTAACGCATCGAAAGAATTTGGCGGTACACCCGCTCTTGGGGCTTTGGCCGGGATCTTGATTATTAATCCGGAGATCGCAAAGATCAGTTTATTCGGAGAACAGCTTCTTCCTGGCAGGGGAGGTCTGATCGGAGTTCTTTTCGCAGCCATATTCATTGCTTACACCGAACAATTTATCCGCCGTTTTATTCCTCAATCTCTCGATATCATTGTCACCCCAACCGTTTCACTATTAATCACCGGAATCGTCACATATGTCGTATTTATGCCTTTAGGCGGCTTCATTTCTGATGCCATTACATCTGGCCTTCTGTCCATCCTGGACATCGGCGGCATCGCTGCAGGCTTTATTCTGGGCGCAACCTTCCTTCCTCTCGTCGTGACCGGACTGCATCAAGGCTTGACGCCTGTGCACATGGAACTAATCAATTCAATCGGCAATGATCCTCTGCTCCCTATTCTGGCTATGGGAGGTGCAGGACAGGTAGGCGCGGCCTTTGCCATCTTAGTAAAAACGAAAAAAACAACATTAAGAAAAGCGATCGCCGGAGGGCTTCCTTCGGGGCTGCTCGGCATTGGTGAACCGCTTATTTTCGGAGTCACACTGCCGCTCGGCCGTCCGTTTTTAACAGCATGCCTAGGTGCTGGAATCGGCGGCGCATTTCAAGCTTATTTTCAGGTAGCCACCTTTGCGATCGGTGTCTCCGGGCTGCCGCTTTCCTTTCTCGTCCTGCCATCACAAATCATCCTATATATCGTCGGGCTCTTTATTTCATACGCGGCCGGTTTTTTAATGACCTACGCATTCGGGTATAAAGATGAAATGGCTTCTCAGTTCGATTAAATTGTTTCTGTTTTTGGGATAGTAACGGGATAGAAGCACGGAAAGGAGCAAGCCTGTGAAAACTAAAACATTGTCCTTACTCAGTGCCATTTTAATCCTATCTATATTGACGCCAAATGAAACCTTCGCGCAAACAGCAGATTACCAAGTTGAGCCGAAAACCATAAATGCAGAAACTGCACAATTCTCGTCGAAGAAACTAAGGAAGGTTGATCAGATGATTGAACGGGATATTGCAGCAGGATTTCCAGGCGCCGTTCTTGTCGTCGTGAAGGATGGCCGCATCATAAAAAAAGAAGCATACGGCTACAGTAAAAAGTACGAAGGATCAGAACTGCTGCGCCGTCCGGTAAAAATGAAAACCCGCACGATGTTTGACTTAGCCTCAAATACGAAAATGTACGCAACTAATTTTGCCTTGCAGCGCTTAGTCAGCCAAGGAAAACTCGACATCTATGAAAAGGTTTCTGCATATTTGCCTGATTTCAAAGATCAGCCGGGAGACCTTATTAAAGGAAAAAACAAAATTCGTGTCATCGATGTTCTCCAGCATCAGTCCGGGCTCCCCTCAAGCTTTTACTTTTACACGCCGGAAAAAGCCGGCATGTACTATTCTCAGGATCGGGACAAAACGATTGAATATTTGACAAAAATCCCGCTCGATTATGAAACAGGGACAAAACACGTATACAGTGACATTGGATATATGCTCCTCGGCTGTATTGTCGAAAAACTCACCGGTAAACCGCTTGATCTCTACACGGAGCAAGAACTTTACAAGCCGCTGGGACTGAGACATACCTTGTACAATCCGCTGCAAAAAGGCTTTAAACCAAAGCAGTTCGCAGCTACTGAACGTATGGGCAATACGCGCGACGGCGTTATTCATTTCCCTAATATCCGCACAAACACGCTGCAAGGAGAAGTTCATGACGAAAAAGCATTTTACTCAATGGACGGCGTGTCCGGCCATGCCGGATTGTTCTCAAATGCTGATGATATGGCCATTCTGCTGCAAGTCATGTTAAACAAAGGCTCATACCGCAGCGTTTCTTTATTTGATCAAAAAACAGCCGACCTATTTACAGCACCTTCAGCAACAGATCCGACATTCGCACTTGGCTGGCGGCGAAACGGAAGTAAAAGCATGGAATGGATGTTTGGCCCTTATGCCAGCGAAAAAGCTTACGGGCATACCGGCTGGACAGGGACAGTTACCGTCATTGATCCAACCTACAATTTAGGCATCGCATTGTTAACAAATAAAAAGCATTCACCAGTAGCCGATCCAGAGGAAAATCCAAACGTGTTTGAGGGTGACCAATTTCCAACAGGCAGTTATGGGAGCGTCATTACCGCGATTTATGAAGCGATGGAATGAATGATTCAACGATAGGAGGAAGTTTCTATGAAACCTGTCTTTCCGCTTATCCTTTCAGCCGTTCTCTTTCTTTCATGTTTTCTCGGCGCCAGTCAGACAAAAGCCACTTCATCCAGTGGCTCAGCCGACACCAAGCAGATTGTCAATCGCATGACATTAGATGAAAAACTCGGCCAGATGTTAATGCCCGATTTCAGAAATTGGCAAAAGGAGGGCGAGTCCTCTCCGCAAGCCTTTACAGAAATGAATGAGGAAGTCGCCGGCCTCATCAAAAAATATCAATTCGGGGGCGTCATTCTATTTGCAGAAAATGTAAAAACAACAAAGCAAACTGTACAGCTGACAGACGTTTACCAAAAGGCGAGCCCTAAAATCCCGCTGATCCTGAGTATTGACCAGGAAGGCGGCATTGTAACGAGATTAGGGGAGGGCACAAATTTCCCAGGGAATATGGCGCTGGGCGCAGCCAGAAGCAGAATCAATGCCTATCAGACCGGCACCATTATTGGGAAGGAGCTTTCTGCCTTAGGCATTAATACAGATTTCAGCCCTGTTATGGACATTAATAATAATCCTGATAATCCAGTAATCGGCGTACGGTCATTCAGCTCCAATCGAGAACTGACAGCACGACTCGGTTTATATACGATGAAGGGTTTGCAGCGGCAAGATATCGCCTCTGCCCTCAAACATTTCCCGGGACATGGAGACACAGACGTTGACAGCCATTACGGACTGCCGCTCGTTTCCCATAATCAAGAAAGGCTTCGTGAGGTCGAACTCTATCCTTTTCAAAGAGCAATTGATGCCGGTGCTGATATGGTGATGACAGCTCATGTTCAATTTCCTGCCTTTGATGACACCACATACAAAAGCAAACTCGATGGATCGGACGTTTTGGTTCCGGCTACACTCTCGAAAAAAGTGATGACAGGTCTTCTTCGTCAGGAAATGGGCTTTGATGGCATCATCGTTACCGATGCTCTCAATATGAAAGCAATTGCAGATCACTTTGGCCAGGAAGATGCGGTAGTCATGGCTATAAAAGCCGGCGTCGATATTGCATTAATGCCTGCCTCAGTTACTTCACTGAAAGAAGAACAGAAATTCGCTCGTGTTATTCAAGCCTTAAAAGAAGCCGTGAAAAACGGAGACATTCCTGTACATCAAATCAACAAATCGGTTGAACGAATCATTTCCCTGAAAATAAAACGCGGTATGTATCCAGCTCGAAATGACGACAGCCTAAAAGAAAAAATAGCGAAAGCCCAGAAAATCGCAGGAAGCAAGCGTCACCTGAAAGCCGAGAAAAAAATAGCTGAAAAAGCAGTGACCGTATTAAAAAATGAACAGCACACCTTGCCGTTCAAGCCTAAAAAAGACAGCCGAATCTTAATTGTCGCGCCTTACGAAGAACAAACTGCTTCGATTGAACAAACCATTCGCGATCTCATCAAGCGAAAGAAAATCAAACCCGTGTCCCTCAGCAAAGTCAATTTTGCCAACCAAGTATTTAATATCGAGCATGAAAAACAAGTAAAAGAGGCTGATTATATCATTACTGGCTCCTACGTCGTGAAAAATGATCCTGTCGTCAACGACGGTGTCATCGACGACAGCATATCAGATTCAAGCAAATGGGCCACCGTCTTTCCGAGAGCTATGATGAAAGCCGCACTGCAGCACAACAAACAATTTGTCTTAATGAGCCTGCGCAACCCATATGATGCCGCCAATTTTGAAGAAGCTAAGGCACTCATTGCTGTCTATGGCTTTAAAGGATACGCAAACGGGCGTTATCTTCAACCTAATATTCCGGCCGGGGTTATGGCGATATTCGGCCAAGCAAAACCTAAAGGCACACTTCCAGTTGACATTCCATCAGTCACGAAACCGGGAGACATCCTTTACCCATATGGCTACGGGTTAAATATCAAAACGGGAAAACGGCTTTAACAAGGAGGGGCACATGCGAAAAACAATATTCGCTTTTCTTACAGGTCTCATGATGTTCGGAACGATAACAGCTGCCTCAGCATCACCCGATTCCAGGAATCAAACGGCTAAAAAACCTAAAGTCCAGACCGGCATAGACACGCTTTTCCCGGATTATAAAAAGCAGCTCAAAGGAAAACGAATTGGATTGATCACCAACTCAACCGGCGTAAACGCATCTCTGAAAAGCAGTGTCGATATTCTTTACGAGAACCCTGATATCAAGCTGACAGCTTTATTCGGCCCTGAGCACGGAGTCCGCGGCGACGCTCAGGCGGGAGACGAAGTCGGCTCTTACATTGATGAAAAAACCGGGATTCCCGTATACAGCCTCTACGGAAAAACGAAGAAACCGACTCCGGAGATGCTGAAAAATGTCGATGTTTTGATATTTGATATTCAGGATGTCGGGACCCGTTACTACACATACATTTATACAATGGCATATGCAATGGAAGCCGCTAAAGAAAACGGCATTCCATTTATGGTGCTGGACCGCCCGAATCCTCAAGGCGGGAAACATATTGAAGGACCGATCTTAGAGCCTGAGTACGCCTCATTTGTCGGACTGTATCCCATTCCGTTAAAGCACGGAATGACCATAGGCGAATTGGCTTTACTATTCAACAAGGAATTTGACATTGATGCAGATCTGACAGTGATGAAAATGAAACACTGGAAACGAAAAATGGATTTTGACGACACCAGACTGCCTTTCATCCTCCCTTCACCTAACATGCCGACGGTGGAGAGCACATTTGTTTATCCTGCAACCGGGCTGATTGAAGGAACGAATATATCCGAAGGGCGGGGAACGACAAAGCCATTCGAATTGATTGGGGCTCCCTTTATCAAAAGCACAGAACTTGAAGAAGCATTAAACAGCCTTAATCTGCCGGGCGTGATATTCAGGGCGGCTTCCTTTACGCCGACGTTTTCTAAACATCATGGAACGCTTTGCCACGGTGTGCAGCTCTATGTGACAGACAGAGAAAAGTTTGAAGCAGTAAAAACAGGTCTGTCACTCATTAAAACAATACACGATCTCTATCCTGAGGATTTTGAGTTCCTATCAACAGATTCATTTGATAAACTGGCAGGCAACGGCTGGATCAGGACAAAAATTAAAAACGGCGCTTCTATTGAAGACATCATAGACAGCTATGAAAAACCACTCCAACAATTCAGCAAAACTAGAAAAAAATATCTGATCTATTAAGACGTAAGCATCGTATGTTACACGTGTAACATACTCTTACCGAACAAAAGACCCTTACTTTCACATCTGAGTAAGGGTTCTTTTCATGACAAAAAACCACCCGCTTTATATAGGAAAACCTTCATTTATTTGGTACAATCTTATTGAAAATGATTATCAATTGAATGTTTCTGAAAAGGTGGTCTACTCTTGCAAAATACAGTGATTTATCATCCCATACAAATTGAATATCTGAAAAAAACAAGTGATCTCTTCTCAGAACAGCAATTAACCGATTCATACGTGCTGATCTTTCATTTAAAAGGAAATGGCCATATTTCGATCGGAACAACCATCAGCCCTCTGCAAAAAAAGACACTTTATGTTTGTCCGCCGAACGAGACCTTCGGCTTTATGCCTCCATCCGAAGGACATATAGATGCCTGTCTCATCAGGCTTCAAAGCTATGTCAAGGAAACCGGGCAAGATATCTTAACACCATGTACAGAAACGGAATTAGCCAAACTGAAGCTTGTGAATGTTTCACATATCGAAAACCTTACAGCCCGGCTTCAAGAGCTTGCAGCACTATGGAATGAATCGTCTCAGCTTTCACAGCTAAAATGTGTGATTGAAGTACAAAGCCTGATTTATGACCTTTTCACTGCCAGTTTATCTGATCAGACGGATACACATTCAGCAATCGAAAAAACAAAACAATACATCGAAACCCATGCCGATACAAAAATTACACTTGCCCAGCTGTCGCAAATGGCAGGAATCAGCGCCAAACACTACAGCGAAACATTTAAAAAATGGACAGGTCAAAGCGTAACAGAATTTATCACAAAAACGCGAATCACCAGAGCAAAACGGCTCATGGCAAAATCAAACTGCAAATTGAAAGAAATCGCTCATCAAACCGGCTATCAGGATGAATTTTATTTCAGCAGAATCTTTAAAAAACATACAGGCTGTTCACCTACAAGCTATATGAAAAAACGCCAAAAAAAAATTGCTGCATACGGAAGGGGCACAATGGGACATCTCATCCCTCTTCATCACATACCGTTTGCGGCCGCGCTGCATCCAAAATGGACGTCTTACTATTATCAGCATTATTCGACAGATATCCCCGTCCAGCTCAGCGCATACCGGTTTAATGAAAAGTGGAAAGAAAACCTGCACACGTTATCTCAGGCTGAACCAGATGTGATTTTGAGCATGGACTCTATTACTCTAGAAGAACAAAAACGCCTGAATCGCATCGCAGAAGTGATTTATCTTCCTTCAGAAGAAAGCTGGAGAACTCACTTTCTGCAAACAGCTTCTTTCTTAAAGGAAGAGACCGAAGCAGAAAAGTGGCTCGCGGCTTATGACCAGCAGACGGCGGCCGCCAAAAAAACACTTCAGCACGCCGAAGGGCTGCGTTTTCTCTTTTTAAGGCTGCATAAGCAAGACTTTTACCTGGCACATAATAGAAGCGTCCGCGAAGTCTTCTTTGGAGATTTAGGATTTCGCTCGGCAAAAACAGCAGACACGCCTTCAGAGCAAGCGATTTCGTTAGAAAATATCGCAAATTGCCAAGCTGACTGCATGATGCTTTTTCTATTTAAAGAGCCTGAAACCATTGCTTATTACCAGCAATTGCAGCAGACAGAAGCGTGGCAAAACCTAAGCGCGGTGCGGAATAACCGTGTTTATCTTCTATCCTTTGACCCGTGGAATGAATACTCAGCTTGCGGGCACGAACGGATCGTTCAGCAAACCATTTCTTTACTATCCGGTGATAGTCCATGATAAATATGGAATTTGTCCATGGTGTTATATCTGTTCATTCTCTATAATTCCAATTGATAATAGTTATCAATTGAACAGGAGGCTCTATAGATGAAAAAGATATCTCTTACCTTATTAATCTTGCTTCTCGCGCTTACGGCGGCAGCTTGCGGCAGCAAAAACGAATCGACTGCCAGCAAGGCAAGCGGCACAGCATCTGAGAAGAAGAAAATTGAATACCTTGATAAAACATATGAAGTAACTGTACCGACAGATAAAATTGCCATTACGGGAAGCGTTGAATCGATGGAAGACGCGAAACTGCTTGACGTTCATCCGCAAGGCGCGATTTCATTCTCCGGCAAATTCCCTGAAATGTTCAAAGACATCACTGATAAAGCCGAAGCAACCGGAGAAAAAATGGAGCCAAACATTGAAAAGATTCTTGAAATGAAGCCAGACGTCATCCTTGCTTCAACAAAATTCCCGGAAAAAACACTGCAAAAAATAAGCACAGCCGGCACGACGATCCCAGTTTCTCACATCTCTTCAAACTGGAAAGAAAACATGATGCTGCTTGCCCAGCTGACTGGAAAAGAGAAAAAAGCGAAAAAAATCATCGCAGACTATGAACAAGATCTAAAAGAAACAAAAACAAAAATCAATGAAAAAGCAAAAGATTCAAAAGCGCTTGTCATCAGAATCAGACAAGGCAACATTTACATTTACCCTGAACAGGTGTACTTCAACTCCACACTTTATGGTGATTTAGGCCTTAAAGCGCCGAATGAAGTAAAAGCTGCAAAAGCGCAAGAGCTGATTTCATTAGAAAAATTAAGTGAAATGAATCCTGACCATATCTTCGTCCAATTTTCTGATGATGAAAATGCAGACAAACCTGAAGCATTAAAAGATTTAGAGAAAAATCCAATCTGGAAAAGCCTTAAAGCAGTCAAAGAAGATCATGTGTACGTCAACTCAGTAGATCCTCTCGCACAAGGCGGCACAGCTTGGAGCAAAGTCCGCTTCCTGAAAGCGGCTTCTGAAAAATTGACACAAAACTAATTCAGAGTAGGTTTTTGTATGTATTCAAAACAGTGGACACGTATCATATTGATTACTTCTCCATTTGCTATTGCACTGTCGCTGATGCTTTCAATCCTATATGGCGCAAAGCATCTAAGCACAGATATTGTTTTTACATCTCTCATTCATTTCGATCCGGGAAACACAGACCATCAAATTATATGGCATTCCCGGATTCCAAGGGCTGCCGGCGCTCTGCTCATAGGGGCAGCCCTTGCTGTTTCTGGAGCGCTTATGCAAGGCATTACGCGCAATTATTTAGCTTCGCCCTCCATTATGGGCGTTTCAGATGGTTCCGCGTTTATCATCACGCTTTGTATGGTTTTGCTCCCGCAATCGTCTTCGTTTGAAATGATCATTTACTCTTTTATCGGCTCAGCGTTAGGAGCTGTGTTAGTATTCAGCCTTGCCGCCATGATGCCTAACGGGTTTACCCCCGTGCAGCTTGCCATCATCGGTACAGTCACAAGCATGCTGCTCAGCAGTTTATCAGCGGCCATGTCGATATATTTTCAAATTTCACAGGATCTCAGTTTCTGGTACAGCGCCAGACTTCATCAAATAAGTCCTGATTTCCTGAAGCTAGCCGTTCCGTTTTTCCTGATTGGCATCGTAATGGCCATTTCTCTCAGCAAAAAGGTGACCGCTGTATCATTAGGCGACGACATTTCTAAAAGTTTGGGGCAAAAGAAAAAAACCATTAAAATCATGGCGATGCTTTCAGTCATCATTTTAACCGGCAGTGCAGTAGCGCTGGCCGGAAAAATTGCGTTTGTCGGATTGGTTGTTCCGCATATCACGAGATTTCTCGTTGGCTCTGATTACAGCAGGCTGATTCCGTGTTCCTGCATCTTAGGCGGCATTTTTTTAACCCTGTGTGATCTCGCAAGCAGATTTATCAATTATCCATTTGAAACACCGATTGAAGTCGTGACATCCATTATTGGCGTGCCTTTCTTCCTTTATTTGATTAAACGAAAAGGAGGGGAGCAAAATGGCTAAAAAATATGCCGTATTTATCACTTTGATTCTCGTTGTCAGCTATTTCAGCTTAACGAGCGGATCATTTTCTGTTCGTCCGGCTGAGCTGCTCTCCACTCTTTTTCAGATCGATCCGAATCCGCAGTATGAAATTTTGCTGTTCGATTTAAGACTGCCGCGGGTCGTCATGGCAGCCATTATCGGGCTCGGTCTTGGCATTGCAGGCGCGGTCATCCAGGCCATCACACGAAACGGACTTGCAGACCCGGGAATTCTCGGAATCAACGCAGGGGCGGGAGCCGGGATTGTTGCATTCATGCTCTTGTTCCAGGGTCAGAAAGAAGTGACATCTATTGCTGCAGCGATGGGAATGCCGTTTTTCGGATTGATAGGCGGACTGATTGCAGCGATCCTGATTTACATATTTGCATGGCACAGAGGCAATTTAGATTCAGGAAGAATTATTTTGGTAGGAATCGCGATCAATTCAGGATTCAGCGCACTGTCTTTGTTTTTATCATTAAAAATGGACCCGCAAGACTATCAAATGGCCATGGTGTGGAAAAACGGAAGCATCTGGTCTGCCAACTGGACGTATATCACAGCCGTTCTCCCATGGATGCTGCTGTTTATTCCAATTCTTATCGCCAAGTCCCGCTTGCTCGACTCCATACGTTTTGATGAAGACACAGTCAGAAGCCTCGGTATTTCATCAAATAAAGAAAAAACCATCCTGCTCGTCGCCTGTGTAGCAATCATCAGCGCCTGTGTCTCCGTAGCGGGAAGCATGGCGTTTGTCGGCTTAATTGCTCCCCATATTTCACGGAGACTGGCTGGTGTCGAACACCGCTACATCCTGCCACTGAGCGGTTTAATCGGCATGCTGCTTGTAATAAGTGCAGACTTTGCCGGAAAACTGTTTTTCCAGCCCGCGGAAGTGCCCGCAGGCATCATTTTGGCGATCCTCGGTGTTCCTTATTTCTTATATCTGCTTTTTAAGCAAAAAAAGGGGGAGAATGCTTGAACGGATCCCTTTCAGAGCATAAAGCCGGGAAAAGGAGGTTCACGCTGTACCTCCCTCCTTCCTACAGTCCAGGCAGCAGGGCATTTCCTGCTGTTTACGTGCAGGATGGCAGTTCTTTGTTTCAAGACCAAATCGAATTATTAGAAAGCGCATTTCAACAGCGAAGGCTGCCTGAACTCGTGCTGATCGGTATCGAACCCGAAAACCGGCTAAATGAGTATACGCCTTGGCCGGCTGCATCACTTAGTGATCGGTTCCCGGACTTCGGCGGAATGGGATATCACTATCTGTCTGATTTAACGAACCAGTTCATTCCGCTTATCGAAGAAAACTGGAACGTCACCAGGGAACCGCAGTCAAGAGGAATGATCGGTGCCTCATTAGGCGGCCTCATCTCAATGTTCGCCTTATTAAAGTACCCGTCGGTGTTTGGAAAAATAGGTTCTATCTCAGGTTCATACTGGTACGAGAACGCACCGGAAACCGTTCATTTATCTTCTTTAAAGCCCGGCACTTCACGTATTTTTATGTCTGTCGGCAGTGACGAAGGCCATGAGAAACAATCCATTCAGCGGAATATACTGCAGAATACAAAGCAAGTGCACCAAAGTTTAAAAGAAAAAGGCTTCATTGAAGAGCAACTGTGTCTTTCAATTGAAAAAGGGGCGGTACACCACCTCAAGCACTTCTGCCAACAGTTCATCATCGCGCTCGAATGGCTATACGGAAAAAACCGCTCAACCCTATGAGCGGTTTTTTCATGCTTTCTGCAATACAGGTTTTAATTCAAAGCGATTCAGCATATAGCCAAACAAAGCCGCCAGTATCTGCTGAAACAGCATACCGATCACAACGGGAACGGCAACCTGAGACGGAAAGAACGTAACGGCAAGAACTGCGCCGGCACTGATATTTCTCATGCCGCCCGTAAAAATAAGAGAGACAATTTCCTCTTGGCGCCTTTTCATCATTTTTCCGATCAACCAAGCAACGGCATAGCCTGTTAACGCGATAAAGAAAACCGTCACAGCTATACCTACAAATCTCAAATCAACCGCTTTGAAATAAGGAGCAATCGCTGAACTGTTAATCGCAATCACAGCCATCAGACAAAGCTTTGAAAAAGGTGACAGCGCACTGCTCACAGATGCCGTTCTTTCTGGAGATGACATCTGATTAAACAGCATGCCCAGAAAAGAAGGAATCACGACCATCACAATCAGCCCTTTCATCATTCCCCACACATCCATATGAACCTGAGCGCCGGCAAGCAATGAAAGGCTCAGCGGTACGATTAACGGTGACAGCACAGTATCAACTAAGATAATTGAAAGCGTCAAACCGACATTCCCTTTGTACATCGCTGCCCAAATCAAGCTTGTAATCCCCGTAGGAATCACAACAGCCAATGTTAAACCGGTGATCGTCAAAGGATCGCCTTTAAAAATAAGATGGCCGCTGCCCCAAGCAAAAAGCGGCATAAAAATATGAAGAACAAATAGTGCAAGAATCATAGGAAGAGGATGAGACAAAGCGTGTCTCAAAGATTGAAAGTTAGCGCTCAAACTGCCTGCAAACGTAATAAAAGCAAAGATCCAAGGCACAGCCCATTCATACCCATTTAAAAACTGAGACAGCAGCACGCCCAGCACCACACTAGTCGGCGTTAAAAGCGGCATCACTCTCCCTAATACACGATTCAGCTTCTGAAGCATCATATGCAAGTCCCCTATTTAAAATTTCTATTCTCTCTATTATATCAATGCTGTTCAACCGTATGTTATATAAAAAAGCCCAGTTCTCTTGAACTGGGCTTCCCTATTTTATGCCATCTGTTTCATAAGGGCTTTACTTGCATTGTTCAAACCTTTTAATTCAGCTTCAACGCCCTGTTCTTTAAATTTCGCAACAATCTTATCAAGCGCAGCAGCTCCTGAATCATCCCAAACGTGAGCTTCAGTTAAGTCAATCACGACCCGCTCAATGTCCTCTTGATAAAGAAACGCATTCGTAAGCTCTGTCACTGACGCAAAAAAGATTTGCCCCTTCACTTGATACGTTCTCAGCTTTTGATCCTCTGCATGAGAAACAATTTTCAGCTTCGAGATTTTTGCCACAAAGAACACAGCACTTAAGAGAACGCCGACGAATACGCCTTTAGATAAGTCATCCGTCACAACAACCGTCATCACAGTCACAACCATGACAATCGAGTCGGTGAGCGGCGCTTTCTTGAGACCTTTTAAAGAAGACCAATCAAATGTGCCGACAGACACCATCACCATAACAGCCACTAACGCAGCCATCGGAATTTTCACTACAACCTGACTTAACACCGCAATTAAAAACATCAGAAATGCACCGGCAACAAATGCGGACAAGCGTCCTCGTCCACCCGCTTTTGTATTAATGACAGATTGTCCGATCATAGCGCAGCCAGCCATACCGCCAAAGAACCCGGTCACGATATTCGCAATTCCCTGTCCGCGGCTCTCTTTATTTTTATCACTATCCGTATCCGTCATCTCATCAATAATCTGTGCTGTCAGTAAAGACTCTAGCAACCCTACAAACGCTAAAGCGATGGAATAAGGAAAAATGATTTGCAGTGTTTCGAAGGTAAACGGAACATCCGGGATTAAGAAATGAGGCAATGAACTAGAAATATTCCCCATATCCCCGACCGTCCGCACATCCACATGGAAAGTGACAGCAATAATCGTCATCACAATAATCGCGACAAGCGGAGACGGAACCGCAGTCGTAAACCTCGGCAGCACATAAATAATAACCAACGACCCGGCAAGCATCGCATACATGCTCCAAGAAGCACCTTCAAACTGAGGGAGCTGCGCAGAGAA
Organism: Bacillus sp. SN1; assembly: GCF_002796895.1. Lineage (NCBI taxonomy): Bacteria > Bacillati > Bacillota > Bacilli > Caryophanales > Bacillaceae > Bacillus > Bacillus sp. SN1. The sequence continues at coordinate 5,534 of NZ_PHIE01000004.1, read as the reverse complement.
GATAAGGATCGCCAGCGCATTCACAAACCCGATCATCACAGAACGCGGGATGAATTTCATTAATCTCGCTATTTTACTGATGCCTAAAATCACCTGAATGATTCCTGTCAAAATCGTAGCCGCAAATAAATACTGAAGCCCATGATCAGCAACCAGTGACACCATAACGACCGCCATTGAGCCAGTAGCAGCTGAAATCATGCCTGGTCTGCCGCCAAAAATAGAAATAATAATGGCTATACAAAATGACGCGTAAAGACCGACCATCGGATCAACACCGGCTATAATAGAAAAGCCAATTGCTTCAGGTATTAATGCTAATGCAACTAAAATGCCAGCAAGAATGTCTTTTCGGATATTTCCGAACCATTGCTGTTTTAATGTAAAACTATTATTCAAATATAACGACTCCTTTTTAAAAAATAAATCCGCACCGTATCTGTTGTATTGGGAGCTTTCTTTATTTTACGGGAGAAAATGAAAAGGAAAACGATCGGAGAAAAAGGGGAAACGTTGAGTATATTGTATTGAGGCAAGGAGTTATTATACAAAGAGTATCATATTAAATTTTATTCAAATACGCAAGGTGAATGCTGAAGAAAAATATGGCTCAAACTAAGTTTGAGCCATTTCGCTGCATTATATCATATACGGATGGGAAACAAGAATCGTTTTAACTGCGGCAATATCTTTTCTCTCATTTGACAACGGATCTATGCCCATCAATTCCTGGATGGCGGCCTCATAGTTCTCAAGCGGGGTTTTCTCCGTAATCAGTTCAGAAAGCTGAGGCATGTCCGCGGCACATGATACCGCATCCTCCATGATTTGTCGAGCCTCTCCGGTTCCAACAATCGTCACACCATTGGAAAGCAGCTGGAAAGGCCTGATTTTCATCTCATACGTATCATCAAATCCCATGGGCACAAGCCTTCCGCCCTTGTCAATTAACGGATATGCCCAATCAAGCTGATTGCCGATCGCGTCAAAGATCACATCAAATGTTCTTCCTTGGTTAATCCGCCTGACCTCATCTGCCGTTAAATCCTGCGGGTGATAAACATAGTCAGATATCCGGCGTGCCGCTTCTGACCGATACTCTCCGATCTCGGTCGCAACGGTCAGCCTTGATAGTTTTTTCACCATCATTTGAACAAGCAGCCCAATCGGCCCTGACCCTAATACAAGTACAGAATCGTCAGGTTTTATTGCAGCCCGCTCTATCACATTTAATACACAAGAAAGCGGCTCAATTAAAGTGGCTCGTTCCCATTCCATATTGTCCGGGATTTTATACATAAAACGGTCCTCGCCTACGTAATAATCGGCAAAAGTGCCATGCGCCCCTAATCCCAGCTGCCAGTCTTCAAACGTTTCACAATAACAAGTTAAACCTTTCCGGCAATAATAACACTTCCCGCAAAACTGAGTCGGATCAATTACCACGCGATCACCAGGCTTGACGTTTTTAACATCAGGCCCTGTTTCTGTCACCACTCCCACAGATTCGTGGCCTAGGATCATATTGTGTGTCGCATGCATCTTTCCTTTTAGAACATTTAAATCCGTTCCGCAGATGCCTGTCCCGTATATTTTAACTTTCACATCGTTCATTTTTTTGATTTGAGGTTCTTCTACTTCTTGCATTTCAAGCCGATCATTAGGAGTCCAGACCAACGCTTTCATATGTCTCTTCCTTTCTGTCCCAGCGAATTTGATCCAGCAGCTTCTGATGCAGCTCCTTCGTTGATGCAGCGATGCATGACTGCTGGTTATTGTAGCTAAGATCCGTCAGAAGTGTATCATCCAAGGACTTTCCATACGCATCAGTAATCACAACACCTGCTTTTTTTGCCAAAAACACACTTGCGGCAATATCATATGGAAACAGATGCAAGACCTGCCCATTCCCTACATCCTGAAAATCTTTCAGCAGCGCAGGATCATCTTTTAATAAACGATTGCCGATATCCACATAGGCATCCATCTGCCCTGTAATAATCCTGGAGATTGAATAAGAAGCACTATTGAAAACAAATACGCCGCCATTATTCGCTGACTGATCAATCAAATGACCGTACGCATCAATCATCAGGTGCGCGGGATGCCCATTAAACTCAAGGCTCCAGAACATATGTTTAATGTCTGTCACTTTGCTCAGATTTGGCAGGGTGCCACGATAGCCTTCATAATAAATCCCTTCAGAATAAACATCCGCGTACATATAGGCACCTGTTTTCAGCTCAAGCAGAAAAGCAAATTCAATATCCTTAATCTTTGCATCAGGCTTGTATGCAGCTAATGCGATAGAGATACAAGACATTTCAAGTCCTGCAGCTGCCGGGCGGGTGCCGTCAATCGGATCAACGATCAAAATATATTGAGGATTGTCCCCAAATATCTTCAGACCGCCATCTTCCGTATAAAAAGCGACTGACTCCGCTTTGCTATTCACATATTCCAGCACTGCATTCTCGGCAGCGGCATCAATGTTAAACTGTGCATCTCCGCCTGGGGAATACCCATTAACTAACCGGTTTTTCAGTGTTCCTTTCTGTCCCTTCACTTCTTCATAAACAAATTTTCCAAGCTCTATAATATATTCTTTCACTTGATATCCTCCAATAGCTTACGAAGTTTGAAACAAAGCACCTCAGCCTCACTAAGTGTAATCGTGAGAGGCGGACGGATTTTAAATACATTTCCGAATCCGTAACGGGAAGTCCGTAAAATTAACCCATAATCCATAGCCCGTTTCGCAATGTAATTGGTCAGCTCTACATCAGGCTCATTATTCTCTTTTACAATTTCAACACCGATCATCAAACCTACGCCTCTGACGTCAGCAATAAATGTGAATTCTTTCTTCATGTGCTCTAAGGAATCCATAATGTAATTCCCGACAGTTGTTACATTTTCTAAGAAGCCCGGCCGCTGCATGATTTCGATTGTCTTACAAGCAGCTGCCGAAGCCATCACGTTCGAGCCATAAGTAAATGAGTGATTGTGGCCGGCTAATCCCATGTATTTTTCCTCTGTGAGGGTGGCGGCAACCTGGAATCCCGTGCCTCCTAATCCTTTTGCAACAGTCATCATATTCGGTTTCACATCAAAGTAATCAGCGGCAAACATCCTGCCTGTCCGGCCGAATCCGGTTTGAATTTCATCAAAAATAAGTGCAATATCATGCTCATCACAGAGCTTTCTTAATTGCTTAAAGTACTCCTTAGGCGGAACGATGTTTCCTCCGTTACCGGAAATCGGTTCAATAATCATCGCGGCAATTTTTCCGTTACTCGCATATTCAATAAAATCATTAATTCTTTCTACACAAAGCATTCCGCAGGAATCTGGCTTCTGATTGTAAAAACAACGGTTGCAATAGGGGTCAGGCACCTGTAAGCCAAAAGAAAACTGAGGGGGGAATGGCTCTCTTCGAAATGAATTTCCGGATAACGCAGACATCATATACGTTTGGCCAAGGTGGCTTCGGAATAAAGAAATGACATCTGTTTTTCCAGAATAGTTTTGAGCCATTTTAATAGCTCCTTCATTCGCGGCAGAGCCGCTGCTAACCTTAGGGTGAACTTTAGTGAGATTGTCGGGGGAGATTTCTACAAGTTTTTCAGCTAGTTTATTAACGGCGTTGGTTTGGTAGGAAGAAGTGACGTGTATCAGCTGGTCAGCCTGTTCTTTGACTGTATTAATAACTTCTTTATTGGTATAACCCAAATTCAAGTTGAAAGTAGCAGAGGCACAATCAATATACTCATTGCCCTCTGAATCGTACAAATAGATGCCTTCACCTCTTTCCATGACAACGTCATCCACTTTGTAATACAAACTGTCTGGATTCGTAATTTCTTTAGTCCCCACTACCAACACCCCTATTCATAAAATATGTAAAACTCGTTAATCATCGTATAAATTCTAGAAATTAATGTCAACTAGATAAATAGTAAAAATTGTTAACTATTTGTTAACGTTTGCATGGGGGGTTTCTATTCAAACTTCATATGTTATGATAGAAATAAATGGGTTTATTGTAAAAAAACTAAATACAAACAGAGTAAACAGCTTATTTTTACTACCAGTCCTATTATGTAAATCCTAGGTGAGTATTATTTTTATTAAAGGAGATTAATGAATGAAAACTCGTTTACTGTGGATTGGATGTTTATCTTACGGATCAATCGCCTTTACTCTCGTTATCCTTGGTGCTGTCCTGCCGGAGTTGCTTTCCCATTACGCACAAAGCTACAGTAACGGCGGAGCATTAGTCTTTTCGCAATTTATGGGGTTTTTAATTGGTGTACTGGGGATGCCTTACGCAGTAAAGAGATTGGGCCGAAGAAAAGTAGTTGTTATTGGACTTGCCATGATCAGCTGCGAATTGTTTATTTATTTCCTTCCTCCATGGCCTCTGCTTTTTCTTCTTGTCAGTATGGCTGGACTTGGCGCCGGACTCGTAGAATCTTGTGTAGGAACAATTATCCTAACAGCAATTAAAGAAAAACAAGCAATTGCCATGAGTAAGATGGAAGTAGCGTACGGTTTAGGAGCCCTTTTCATGCCGTTGCTGTCTGGTTTCTTAATCAGCAATAATGTATGGGCATTGGCCTTTCTTGTATTGGGGTTAAGTTCATTTCTTTTGATGCTTGTTTGGAGCCGAATGAGCTTTGGCAGTTTAGACGATTTACTCATCCGTCAAACAAACACTTCGGGCAATGGTAAACAACAAGCACCTATCAGTTTTCGAAAACATGGCTTACTGTTTATTTCTTTAGCAGCTGCTTACTTCTTTTTTTATGGAGGCAGTGAAGTATCGATTGTTCACTTTATCCCTTCCATCTTCGCTGAAAAGTGGGAGATCTCTAACTCCTTAGCAACATTGACGGTAACAATATATTGGATCGGCATGATCATTGGCCGTTTACTGACTGGCCCGGTTTCCGAAAAACTAACCTATCATCGTTATCTTAGGCTGATTAACATCGGCGGCCTCATTTCACTTTGTATTTTAGCAATTAGTAATACGGCTTTTGCAGGGTTTGTTCTGTGTTTCTTCTTAGGGTTATTTATGGCTGGTATGTTTGCCATTGCTTTAATTATCACCAATCAATTCTACCCTGGAAAAACAGAACAAACGACAAGCATGCTGCTCGCTGCCAATGGATTAGGCGGTTCTATCCTGCCAATCGCAGTCGGATGGACTCTGGATGAGTTCCCCGTACAAACTGCATTTTGGTTATTTACGACTCTCATGTTGATCATGCTGGGGATTGTATTAGTATTAAAAATATTAGAGAACTTGAAAAGCAGAAAGCTCGATAAAATGAATACTGAAGAAAGCAAATCAGTGCAGATATAAAACAAAAAAACCCAGCTCAATGAGCTGGGTTTTACCTTGCTTGGCGGCGTCCTACTCTCACAGGGGGAACCCCCCGACTACCATCGGCGCTGAAGAGCTTAACTTCCGTGTTCGGTATGGGAACGGGTGTGACCTCTTCGCTATCGCCACCAAACAAATTGAG
>NZ_PHIE01000003.1:0-504424 GCF_002796895.1 Bacillus sp. SN1 | reverse complement strand
CCAATCGTAAAAGCAATCACTTCTCCATTGTATAAATCTAATATACTGGAAAGGTACAATTGTTTCTGTCCATAAGGCAAATATGTGATGTCCGTTACTAGTTTTTCAAGAGGGCGATCAGATTTAAAGTTCCGATCCAATATATTATCGACTACGGCATATGGCTGCCCATTCTTCTTGCGCTTTTTCACCTTAACCTGGCACTGCCATTGATTTTTCTGCATAATACGTTGAACTGTTTTATGGTTAATACGCATTCTCTTTTTTAGTATGGCTGTGATTTTTCGATATCCATATCGATACCTGTGCTCTCGGCACAACGTGCCGATTTGTTTTTCCAAATGGCGCTTGGGATAATCTTTCGTCAGATTCTTCTTCCAACGATAATAGGACGCTCGAGAGATACCTAAATGAATACAGATATCCTGCACGGTCATTGTGCTGTGCAATACTTCTACAAGTTCGACTGACGTTTCGCTATCAACTTCCTTTCCAATTCGTTGTACTTTTTTAAAACTTCATTCTGTTGTCTCAGATAACGGTTCTCTGCCTGCAGTTTCTCTAATTCGGAAGAATACTCTGGACCTTTTCCGTAAGTGTATTGCTTTCCAACAGGCTGTTCGAATCGATGTGTATCCCCAGCCTTATGCCATCTAACCCATGTCTGAACCTGTGTCTTATTCTTAATATTCAATTTCTGCATGATCTCTTTCATAGGCACGCCTGCCAATCTCATTTCTACAGCCTTCTGTTTCACTTCAACCGGATAACTCACTCTTGTCTCCATAGAAAAAACACCTCCAAGTCTAATTTCGGATAACAATCATCCGTTTTCAAACTTGAAGGTGTTTTTTATTTGTCTCATCTTATGGGGTCAGTCCCTTAAATCATCGGTTTTTTTTGCTATCCCCACTAGGATCTCAAGTTTTTCGCTAAGCTTTCTCCTAACCGGTTTTCTTTCCACATAATTGTAATACCGAAGCCAATGACCATAATGACAGCAGCGAAAAGATAAGGATAGTGGATGTTTACGTCAAATAATATTCCACCCATGGCTGGCCCTCCGATATTACCTAAGCTCGTATAGGTTGAGTTCATTCCAGCAACAAATCCTTGCTCTTTCTCGGCAGCTTTTGATAAAAAAGTCGTCAATGCCGGGCGAAGCAAGTCAAATGCGAGGAAGATGAAGCAAGTTACCGCTAGCACTGCTAAAAAGCTAGAGATTACAGTAGATGCCACTGCCAATATTGCACCTATAATTAACAATAATTGAATTAGTTTCTTTTCACCAAGTATATCTACCATTTTTCCAAACATAAATAATTGAATAATAACTCCGAAGATTGAGCTGATTGTAATAATAGTTGCAATCTCCTTCGGCGTGAAGCCAAATTTATGATCAGAAAATAGGCTGAAAACTGTTTCATATGCTGATAATCCGAAAGCAAGTACAAATACAATGATAAAGGCAGTAAAGTAACGTGGATTAAGTGATCTTTTGAAATCGCCTATTAAGTTTGTTTGCTTTGTATTTGCAGAAATTTCTGTAATCTGTTCCTTTGTTAGCGGCTCTTTTAAAATAAATATGGATGAAATGCATGCTAAAAAGGCAATGCCTGCCGCAAAGAAGAAGGGCATACGTATACCGTATTCTGCAATAAAGCCACCGATGCCAGGTCCGATAATAAAGCCAGTACTAATGGCGGCAGAAATATAGCCTATCGCTTTTGGACGTTCCTGAACGGATGTAATATCTGCAACAAATGCAGTAACGCCTGTCATAATAAAGGCAGCACTAATTCCCCCTAGAATCCTTGATATATAAAGCACTGATACAGTCGTGCCTAAACTAAAGATAAGTTCTGAAACACCAAAAAGAAACAAACCGCTTATGATGATTTTCTTTCTGCCATAATGGTCAACCCATCGTCCTGCGAGCGGTGATATAAGCAGTTGTGCTACCGCAAGTACGGCGACAAGATAGCCCATCGTTTTTCCCGATAAATGCATGATATTCATAAAAGACGGCATAACGGGGACGATGAGACCTATACCTAGAAATGCAATGAATATATTGCTAAGAAGTATAATTAATACCAACTTTTGTTCTTTAATTGTTTTCTTCATATATAAACACCCCTTTCTATATAATCATTGATGTACAGTGCCTCTCCAAAATAATGTCCAAGAGACTTCTAATTTATCACTCAGGCGTTTTTCATCATTACCGTATACAAGCTCCAGCACAACAATGGAATCGACTACACCTAAGAAGGCGAGAGTCGAAGTTTTGTTACATCTCCGCTTATACCTTGAAGTTACATAACACCCAAGACACCTTAGAGTAATGTCTACTTAGGTTCTTCAAATGTATAGGAAAGTTATATAAGCTTATGCTTTTTCCTGATTCCCTTTAAAATACCAAATAACTACTGGAATAAGTAACAATGATAAAACGGCTCCAGAAATTGATAGTATTGTATAGCTAGAATGTGCAACAACCATTCCTGACAAGGCTCCACCCGCTGCTCCTGATAGTGCTACTAAGACATCGAATGTTCCTTGTGTTTTTGCACGTAGAGATGGATGTGTTGAATCTATAATGAGGGCAGTTCCCGTTAGTAAACCAAAGTTCCAACCTACCCCTAGTAATACTAGTGCTAGGATTAGTAATGATAATGAGTCTGCCGGTGCAATAGCTGCCACCAATCCAGCGGCAAGAAGTGTAGCACCTGAAGCAATAGCCATAGTAGTGCGACCAAACTTATCTACTAATAAACCAGTCAATGGTGAAGGAAGATACATCGCTGCAATATGGAGCCCTATAACTAATCCCACTTCGCTTAAACCATGACCGTGATGACCCATGTGAACTGGTGTCATTGTCATAATAGCTGTCATGATTAGTTGAGCTAAAATCATAATTACAGCTCCTACCATTATTCCTTTTTGGTTTATAGCAGGATTTTTTAGACATCCTCCTATCTGTACTTTATCGTCTTTTTTCTCAGCATTCGCAATAGCTGTTGATACAAACAGCGGATCTGGACGAAGAAAAATTAAGAGAATAAATCCAGCAATTATAAAAGCTGCTCCTGACATGATAAACGGACCAGCTAAATTGGGAACACCAATTGAATCTGCAAATTCCCCCATCGTATTAACTAGGTTAGGACCCACTACAGCTCCTAAAGTAGTAGAAACCAAGGCCATACTTGCAGCAGTTGCCCGTTGTTTCTCATTTGCAAGGTCTGTCCCAGCATACCGAACTTGAAGATTAGAAGCCATACCTGCTCCATAAATAAGAAGGGAAACAAATAATAGGGCAACGCTGTTGATTAAAGCCGCAATTATAACACCTATAGCACCTAATCCACCTATAAGGAAACCACCTGCAAGTCCGGCTCTACGACCAAAACGTTGTGAGGATGCTCCTATAAGTAGGGCAGCTACGGCAGATCCAAAAGTAAAGAGGGCAGTTGGAATTCCTGCTACATTTTCCGATCCTATCATATCTTGTGCAAGAAGCGCCCCAACTGTTATCCCAGCACCAAGTCCTGCTCCCCCAAAAATTTGTGAAACCATCAAGATTTTTAATGTTTTTTTATAAAGTTGGTTTTGTTTTTCTGGTGAATCAATATAACCTTGTAACCAAACAGGCTGCTGTGTTGATATATTTGTATCTTTTTTTGTCATTATCATGATTTCTACCTCCTAACGACATATCTTTGTTGCTGTTCAAGTTTTTTTGTCACCTTTGGAAATTCCATTTTTGTTATTCCGTATATTTAGGATTCTCGATATATTTAAAATTTATTTATATTCGTCATTAGAAGAAGCTCATGATTAGTTTTTATAATTATGAGCTTCTTCTATTTCTTATTTTTAAATATGAACAAGACAATATTGTTTGTCGGTGTTCATATTAAAATGTGTAAGACTCGCCATCTTCTGGTACTAAAATATTACTTGAGAATCCTTTTCCCTTACTAAAGTTTTTTAATTCTTCTCTAGATAGTGTCCAATGGTTAACAGCTTCCATATGAACAGATATAATCTTAGCATTAGGAGCAGCCTTATGAACTTCATAGATGTCTTCTTTTCCCATGATGAGTGAACCTAATTCTAATATTTGATTGTCTCCACCATTAACAACAATGATTTCTGGTTGATGTGTATGAATCTCGTCTTCGATAGCATCATACCAAACTGTATCACCAGCTACATATAAAACTTTTTCACTTGGGTGCTTGAATACTAATCCACAAACTTCACCCATTAAGTTTAATAACTCTTCTCCTCTACCATGTTCACCTTTTGTTTTTACTAATTGGATCCCTTCAAAAACTGTGTCTTGTTGTAGTACTTCTACATTTTTGAAACCACTTGATTTTACTTCTTTTGCATCTGCTTCATTTTGAACAAACATTTTGATATTTTTTGGCAATACGTTTCTTGCCACATCATCAAAGTGATCTAGGTGTAGATGAGTAACAATGACTGCATCTACGCCATCCAGAATGTTATCAATTGATGTTGGCAAACTCACCAAAGGATTAAATAGATCTTGTCTGATCGTTTCAGGGAAAGTAGCGTACGTACCTTTCTCTGCTAACATAGGATCTATTAAAAATTTTTTATTTGCGTATTTTACAACAATTGTTGCATTTCGAATTTGTGTAATATTCATATTTACAACTCACTTTCTTTTTATTTGTCTTAGTTCGACAGAGTTAAGTGTATAATATCAGCAGTGTTCAAATACATAGATAAAAAAAAGTGTTTTAACTCTTTGACTTTATTTTCGAAAGGAATTAACGTTCAAATAGATCAAACAGATAAAAAATTATAGAGAAATTATGTAATAATAGCCGAATTACAATGAAAGATCTGGGAGAGAGTACATTTAACATGGCCAGCAGCTACAGCTAGAGTAGAGAAATTAGAAGAGAATGGAGTTATTGATGGATCTAACATTAAAGTAAATCAAGCAATTAGGTGCTTTATGTAAACCTTCATCAATACTTATATTTATGGCAAAAACAATTCCTGTACATGGTCTTACTATGGATCAAAAACAGGACATCTTGATCTTTTATCAGATGGGAATAATGATATCGAAAAAGTATAATGAATAAAGGGTGTCCAGAAGTTATTTTTCTGAACATCCTTTTTTAAGTTGTTGAATCATCTTTCTTGTGAAAGGAAAGACGTTATGTTCGCACAGGAAATTCTTTTATTTTAAAAATGCCTCTGTGGTTTTCACTGTTGCATAGACACCATTTAATGCGGCCATAAATGCGTAATGGACATGCTCAGCAGGAACGATTTTATCTTCAATTTGCAATGTTGTTGTTGCGCAAGCATCTTCTACCACTTGGCATACATAACCATGTTCAACTGCAGAACGAACTGTTGCATCAATACACATATGGGACATCATACCGCAAACAACTAATTCTTTAACCCCTTGTTCTTGTAGCTTTTCATGTAAATCTGTATTGAAAAAGCTATTCGGCATATGTTTTACAATGACTGTCTCTTTCTCTAATGGACGTACTGACTCATAAATTTCGACACCTTCTGTATTTGGATGGAAAAAATGAGCCATGTTACCTTCTGTGATATGCTGTACATGAAAGACTGGTGCGCCTGTGTTTCTGAAGTGTGAAAGTAGTTTAGCCGCATTTTGTGCTGCTTTCTCAGGGTTTGTTAAAGCCATCTTCCCATTTGGAAAGTAATCATTTTGAATATCAATCACTAATAAAGCTGTTGTCATTTTTTTCACCTCTTAAAATTTTTATACTGTATAAGGATATATAATTTCCATTGAATTTTCGATGGTCTCATGAAATACTATTATGTAAAACTTTTTCACTGTGAAAGGAGTTACTATGCAAATTGATTCAATTGATTTTCAAATTCTCCAATTATTAAATAAAAATGCTCGGATACAATGGAAAGAAATCGGTGAAAAAATTCATATGACAGGACAAGCGGTAGGCAATCGCATCAAAAAAATGGAGGATAACGGTATCATTAAGGCATATTCGATTGTGATTGATGAATTGAGGGTGGGGCTTTCTTTTACAGCCTTTGTCATCTTTTTCATGAATGCATATAAGCATAATGATTTATTGAAATTTATTGCTGCTCGTAATGAAATTAGCGAAGCACATCGTATTTCAGGAGACGCATGTTATCTTCTGAAGGTAAAGGTTCATTCACAAGAAGTTTTAAATCACCTTTTGAACGATTTGTTGAAATATGGAAACTATCAGCTTTATTTGTCTATTAAGGAAGTAAAAAATCATTATAATACGTCATTAATGTCTGATGAATAATGTGCTTGTTATCATAATGTATAAGTGTTAAATCATGTATAAAAAAAGCTCTAGCTTGGTAAATTTCATATCCAAACTAGGGCTTTTTTAGAGCAGATATATATCATGTTATATGACCACACATCTCCGTTTTATAAAGTTAACTATTTACCAATAACAATCGACACTTTATAGTTTGCATGTTTGTTTAAGTCATTTAAAAATTGATCTAATACCTCGTTTGAAGGAAATTTACATTCAAGCAAATAACAACCGTCTCCACTAACTTTATAATTGTTTATTACATAGTTACCTTGTGTTTCTATAAAAGCTAAATAGGGTTGATGATGGATTTTTTCGATATAAATATTAAGAAAAGCATGTATAGAGAAGCCTAATTTCACTTGATTCACTTCAATACTACATCCTTTTATTATGCCATTGTCTAATAACTTTACTACTCTTGATGCGGTTGCTGGTGCAGTGAGATGTACTTTTTCCCCTAATTTTTTCATTGTAAGGCGACTATTTTTAGACAGCTCATCAAGTATTTTTTTATCTATTTCATCAATCATTTTCTTGTATCCTTTCTGAAAAAATAAGATGTATTTTACATAGTCTGTTCGCTGTGCAATTTTTTATGTATGCTTAAAACTTTAAAAATAAAGTGAAATTGTGAAATAACTTTATTTTCCCTATGTATTGATCGATTGAGAAAGTATATATTTATTTGCATACAAAACAAAAGAGGAATGTACACCATTTAATATGAGACATTTATTTAAAATGGTTTTTCCATTGATTTTGTATAAGTTCATTATTTTTAGAGGTGAAATTATGAAAAAATTTGATATATCTGTTTTATCAGTTGCTCCATTAAGACAAGGAGAAACAATGAAACAAGGGATTGATTCTGCAGTTTCATTAGCTAAAGCTGTAGATAATATGGGCTATAAACGGATTTGGTTTGCAGAGCATCATAATCACGACGCTTATGCAAGTGCAGCAACCGTATCAATTGTACAACATATATTAGCAAATACAAAGGACATTCGCGTAGGTTCAGGGGGTATTATGTTGCCAAATCATTCCCCATTAGTCGTAGCGGAGCAATTTGGAACACTTGAAACATTATATCCAAATCGTGTAGATTTGGCATTAGGACGCGCACCGGGAACGGATCAAAAAACGGCCGATGTGATTCGTCGTTCCAACCATAATGGAGTGTTTTTCTTTGAAAGAGAAGTAAATGATATTTTGCGTTTTGTTGGGGATAAGAGTGTGCAGAGAGAGGTTCGCGCTTATCCAGGTATTGGAACGCATGTGCCTGTATTTGTGTTAGGATCCTCAACGGATTCAGCGAAAATTGCTGCAAAGCTTGGTTTACCCTATGCATTTGGCGCTCAATTTTCACCTCATGCGATGGAAGAAGCGCTCGCTATTTATCGAGAAAATTTCCAACCGTCTTCTTATTTACAAGAGCCTTATGTGATTGCTTGTATTAATGTGATTGCAGCAGAATCTATGGAAGAGGCATCTTTTATTTCTGCAAGTCATTTGCAGGTGTATATTGATATTTACACAAATAATTTAAGTAAGCTTATTCCACCCACTGAAAACTTCCTAGAATCGTTATCACAGTTTGAATTAGAAATTCTCCATAGTCGACTGGGGTATACAATCATGGGTGATTCAGAAACAATTCGTCGCGAACTAATTGAATTCCAACAAATGTATCAAGTAGATGAATTAATTGTATTATCTAATATTTACGAATTGAGCAAGGAAATTCAGTCTTACGAGATTTTAAAACATGTTGTGGATGAGTTGTTTGAATAAAGAATGGAGCAACTTTAGAAGTCGAGTTATGTGAGTTCGTATTCCTCGTAGCTTTATCCTTCTTTTAAAATACTCAAATTCTTCCCTATCCGTGTATAAAAATGCTAATCGACAGTAGACAATACTAATTCAAATACTTTATATGGGCTATCATATAGATTGGTACGAGTCATCCATTATCAAAAAGAATTTCATCCTGTACAAACATTTATTGAACATTATGTAAATGTCTTAACATAAAAAAGAAAGGCCAACATTTGAAACACTCTGTTGGTCTTTCTTTTAATCATACGTAAGAAAGTGATCTGTTACAGAATATCCAACCAAATTTTAACAGCCGTCACCAAAATCAGTAAAGCTAAGATCCACCGCAGGATTTTTTCATTTACTTTTTGTCCCAGTTTTGCTCCTAGAGGCGAAGCGATTAAACTTGAGATAATAAGAATCAAAGAAGGTAAAAAAAGTACCTGACCTGTAATCACCTTTCCAACTGTTGCTCCAATAGATGAAAGAAGTGTAATCGCAAGAGATGAAGCGACGGTGATTCTAACAGGAATATTTAAAATCGACGATAACATAATGGGGACTAGGATAAAGGCGCCGCCAGCTCCTAAAATACCTGATACGCCACCAATGATAAACGCTAGGGACGAAGCCAACCATTTATTAAATATCACTTCTTTGCCGTCTCTATGTGCTTGTCCTTTTTTAGGTATAAACATTAGAATAACAGCTATAATAGCCAGAATTCCGTATATAAAGTTAATTCCTTTTTCAGATAAGTGATGAGAAAAATAACTCCCCAATACACTCCCTAAAAGGATGCTGCTTCCCATGTAAATAATTAATGCTTTATTTAAAAGACCACTCTTACGATAAGCCCAAACACCGCCAAGTGTCGCAAAGAAAACTTGAATAGCCCCTATCCCTGAAACTTCATGGGCAGTTAATGACATCACCCCTACTAAAGAAGGAATGTACAATAACATTGGATAATTAATTACTGAACCGCCAATACCAATCAATCCGGAAAGAAAGGCACCAATAAACCCTATAATGAAAAGAGTTGTGATAAAGGCAATATCCAATTTGGTTTTCCTCCTTTTCAAAGGAAAAGGGTATCTTTTTATTCGATACCCTTTCACATTCATTAGCCTTTTTCAATCCAGAATTTCAGTACATCTCCTTCTTGAGCTTGCTCTAAGATGTCATGCCCACCTGATTTAGACCAAGCCGCTAGGTCACTTTTGAATCCTTTATCGGTTGCATGCACTTCTAATATTTGACCTGATTCTATTTCATTCATAGCTTTCTTTGTTTTGACGATTGGCATTGGACATGCCAGCCCTTTAGCATCTAATACTTTATCTGATTTCATGTTCATCTCTCCTCTGTTTGGTAATAATCATCTTTTATCGAATTGCACAACGATTTGGCCCAATCTCCATTTCACGCTGTTTTTCTTCATCTGGGTTGATTTTCCCCATATTTGTTTCGCGAATCTCTTGATATGCATTGGGTTGTGGAGGTAAATTACCTGTCACTAAGTGCCTAAATTCTGCTTCATCAGCAATGTTCAAACCATGGTTCTCGGCAAATAATGTACTTAGTTTTTTACCAACACTTCCATCATCATTTAGCTCATCAATGTACATAAAGTGTGCCGGTAATACAATTAAATCCTTTGATAACGCGTTGTAACGGCTATAAAGAGTTTTTCTTAAATCTCCTACCCAATCTCCTGCCATACCGGCTAAATCAGGTCTGCCGATTGAATCGATAAATAAGATATCACCTGAAAGAAGATACTGATCATCGACAATGAAAGAAGTGGAGCCAATGGTATGCCCTGGAGAATAAATCGGTTGAATTCTAATCTTTATATTTCCAATGATAATATCATTTCCTTCTTCCAACGGCTGATAATCGAATACCACTTCTTCAGCATCTTTAGGCGGTAACCAGTAGGTTGCTTTTGTTTTTTCGGCAATTACTCTCCCACCTGAAATATGGTCTGCGTGAAGATGTGTATCAAATACGTGAGTAATCGTTACACCTTTCTCCTTTGCAAAATCTATAAACACTTCTGCCATACGCGTAGCGTCTACTATGGCTGCTTCTCCATTGGAGAATATCATGTATGATAGGCAACCTTTCCCAATTCGAACAAACTGATAAATTTCACCACCATCTTTTAAATCTCCGACTTTTACCGGCTCTAAATGTTCACTCCATGCTTTCATTCCGCCTTTAAGATAGGATACAGAAAGACCTGCTTCTGAAAGCATCTCGGATACCATTACGGATGAACCTTCTTTTGCGCAAACGACTAGCACTTCTTTATCAGAAGGAATTTTCTCCAATATATCTTCTACTCCATCTAAAAGATCGAAATAAGGAACATTCAAATGGTCAAAGTCATGCCCTTCAATCTTCCAATCACTAAAATCATTTTCATTACGCACATCCAAAATAAATAAAGGTTCTTTGTTAAAGATTTTTTTTGTCACTTCTTTTGGGGTCAGTGCCTTTACGGTCATGTTTAAATACCTCCTATATCGAATCTATTTTTAACGGGACTAAAATGTTAAGGATACATCAGCATCTTTAGCAAAATCTAAAAAGGTAACAGCCCCGCCTACTTCAATTCCTTCTACAAAATCATCTTTTGTTAAACCCATAACGTCCATCGTCATTTGACAACCAATAAATGTAACTCCCATTTCTTGTGCCATTTCAATCAGTTCAGGAATAGACGGCACGCTTGCTTTCTTAAATCCTTCCGCCAAGTGTTCTTTTCCTTTCGGCATTTCTAATTCTTGATGTGCTTGCTTATGAATCAGATTTAATCCCTCGAATGTAAAGAAGATAGATACTTCTTGATCACTTGCTGCTGCGGCAGTCGCAATATTAAAAACTTTATAGGCATCAAATAGACCACCATTTGCCGCAATAATTGCTACTCTTGTACTCATTTGTTATCACCCTTTTCTTATTTATTCTGTTTTACCTGTCCAATCACGCATACCAGGGACAACATTAATAACCTTTTTAAAACCTTGTTTTTTCATCGTTTGGGCTGCCATTTCACTTCTTCTTCCAGAATGGCAAATGATATAAATTTCATCATCTTTGTTTAACTCGTTAGAGCGCTTTTCCACTTCCCCAAGAGGGATATGCACAACTCCCGGGATATGAGCTTCTTCATACTCATCTAACTCCCGGACATCTAAAATGTTAAGAGACTCCTCACTTTCAACTTTCTGTTTGAAAGCTTCTAGTGAAACCTCAGGAATAGAAGGTGTGCTTTCTGATGAATGTTCTCCTCCTTTACGAAGAAAATGATGAAGTATTTCTCCCTCTGTTTCAGTACCTAGATATTCATGACCTGTGCTATTTGCCCATGCTTGCAAATCTGCCGTAGAGCCTTTATCTGTTGCTTCAATTTCTAGTATCTCACCAGCTTTTAAATCCTTAATTTTCTTCTTCGTTTTTACAATGGGCATTGGACACGTCAAACCTTTAGCGTCTAACACAATATTTGCCTTCACCATTTTTTTCCTCCTTTTTAAATAGGGGTGGGGGTATATAAATATACAAAAAAAATACTATCTAAGGTTTTATGACCATGTATTCATACCACCTTTAATATTTGTGATATTTTTAAATCCTTGTTTTTTCAATACCTTGCTCGCCTTTAGACTTCTCATTCCACTTTGACAAATAACAAAAACTTCTTGGTCTTTCGAAAGTTGACTTGTTTGATGAGCCAATTTTGACAAGGGAATATTTTTGAACCCTTTAATATGCCTTGTACGAAATTCATGAGGTGTTCGTACATCGATAAACTGTTTTCCTTTATTTTTCAGCTCTGACTTTAAATCAGTAGTTGTTATCTGTTTAACACCTTGCACTGGTAAAAATCGTCGAAATACAATCCAAAGTAAAAATAAAATGAGTAAGGTATTGATGATTATCCCACTATCCATTGTGTTTCACCTCCTTCATTTATTTAACTTGTAATGGATATATTAAATAAATAAGTTGACGTTGCCTTCTTCAGCATCTGCTAAATAAGCGGCTACACCAGCATAGTTGATATCATTTAATAATTCTTTTTCCTGTAAACCAAGAAGATCCATTGTCATCGTACAAGCTACGAGATTTACACCCTGTTCTTGAGCCATCTCAATTAACTGAGGCAATGTTAATGCATTATGCTTTTTAATAACATTTTTAATCATTTTAGGGCCCATACCTGCAAAGTTCATTTTAGATAAGCCCATCTTATCAGCACCACGAGGCATCATCTTTCCAAACATTTTTTCAAGAAACCCTTTTTTTACTGGAACCAGCTCTTCTTTACGCAAAGCATTTAATCCCCAGAAAGTGTGAAATATAGTAACTTCATGATCGTAGGCAGCTGCACCATTCGCAATAATATAAGCTGCCATTGCTTTATCGTAATCCCCACTAAATAAGACAATTGTTGTACGTTTTGTTTGTTCTGTCATGTTTCTCCTCCTAAACTAAATTACCCCCATGGGTATTTAAAATTCTAAAAATTTTTGAATGAAAGATATACAATTACGCAATCCGTTAAAACTATATACCCATAGGGGTATACTATTACACAAATAAAAATTCGTCAACCTTAAAGATTATAGGTTGATGAATTTTTTATCGACTCTTTACTAATAAGTCTACTGCCTCTTTTACTAAGTTTGCTGTGTCTTCTCCCTGTTCTATGCTTTCACGAACACAATGTTCAAGATTTGTACTAACTATAACACCTAATGCTCGGTCGATAGCATTGCGTGATGCTGCCAATTGAGTCACAACTTCTCTACAGTCTTTTCCTTGCTCCATCATAGTCAATACACCTTTAATTTGTCCTTCTATCCGTCGTAAACGATTTTTAATCTTTTGATCATACTCCATATGGATGAAATCCTTTCTTTAATTTATTTCTACATTTAAATGTTACCAACTCATAACATTTCACATGAATACCTTTAAGCTTTAGGAAATGAATTCCTCAATTCAGTTCTACCCTATCATGAGCTATTATGTGTATTTTACCACGTTGTATCTTTGAATAAAAACATTTAGATACGCATATGGAAGAAATCCAGTCTTGTTGCAGTTTGACTTGATTTTTGAAAGTGTGTATCTTATATGTTTAACAGGTGTATTATATCCATTCGAATGGGAGTATTATGTAATTTCAAAATACCTAGTGAATTCTTACCGCATTTAAAAGTGATTGGTATAGTATACTTAGGAAAGGATTTGATTTTATGTTGGATCACACTGATATAAAAATATTAGAAGAATTGTCCATAAATAGTCGCATAACAATGAAAGACTTAGGAGAGAAAGTTCATTTAACAGGACAAGCATCTGCGTCGAGAGTTGCTAAATTAGAAGATACCGGAGTAATTGAAGGTTATACAATAAAAGTGAATCAAGCTAAATTAGGGTGTTCTGTTCACGCCTTAATTAACATCTACACAAAAAGTACTTATCATCAGCCTTATCTTTTATTTATAAAAGAACAAGAGAAATTTGTTATCAATAACTATAAAATAAGTGGAGATGGCTGTTATCTACTGGAATGTAAATTTCCATCCAATGAATTGTTAGACCAATTTCTGATGGACTTAAACAAGCATGTAAATTATAAATTGTCTATTGTTATTAATAAGTAGTAGCAAATTGGTTAGCAGTTAAATTTTCTCTAGTCAGTATTTGTTTAAATGTACAACCCCCTTCCAAAGTTTCTTTTTTATTGAATTTGTATATGATTACTGTAGTAATCTAAGGATATTCTTTAAAGAAAGAAGGAGATCCCATGCCAAATAAAAGTAAACCCAATAGATTAATCGAGGAAGAGGTTTGACACTCTTCCTCTTTATGCACCAACTCGATCTGCGGCAATTTTGAATCCTTCCTTAAGCGATTCAAAGCCGGACGTTCCAAAAGTTCTCCAGAAAATCCTTCATCGGCATACTTCAGCACATCCTTAGTCCCTGCTTTCTTTATACAGGCCTCGATCTGGCTGTCGATGCTCGATCCCTTGATCGCTTGTTCCTCGGTCGATACCTATATTGCTATCACCCTGGATCTCCTTCCTATAAAGTTTTAATAAATAATCGTTAATGCATTTGTCAGCTTGCAGTCCCTCCATGATTATTACCTTCATAAGGTGCATCAACCCTTGGGTAATGCTATGTAATAACTGTTTGTCCTAATGAGGAGATTTTAAAAGATGAAATCAAAAAAACACCGATAGGATGAAACTATTGGTGTTTTTTTGAAAAGCTATATTATTAGGTTTATAATGGTTTAATCTTATTGAGGAGTAAAAATGGGAGATGTTTGAAAACCACACATCTCCCAAAAAATTAAAAACTGAGCGGCAGTTCTTCAAGCGCTCTCATCAGAAAATTCCCTTTCCATTTCATTTGTTCTTTTTCGCCTTTTATCTGTATATTTGGACAGCGGCGTAATAAGGTGGAAATAGCAATCTTTGCTTCTAAGCGGGCTAGTTGTGCACCAAGGCAAAAATGGCTGCCATGGCCAAAAGCAATATGGCGGTTGTTCTTTCTTTCAATATCAAATATGTTGGCATTTGGAAATATCTTTTCGTCACGGTTTGCTGATGCTAAGGAAATGATGATCACATCTTTCCGTTTAATCTCCTGCCCATGCAGTATAAATGGTTCAGCCGTCCAGCGAATAGTCGTTAACTCAACAGGGCTGTGAAACCGCAATGCTTCTTCTATGGCTGAGTTCATCAAGTCCGGCTGCTGGCGGAGCTTTTCTAGTTGATCATGGTGACACATCAGAGCATATGTCATATTTGTGATTAAGTTTACAGTTGTTTCATGACCTGCAACGATAAGCAGCATAATCATCGAGTACAATTCTTCTGTACTTAATTGTGTGCCTTCACTCTCCGCTTGAATTAATGCACTGATTAAATCTCCTGCAGGCTCGCTCCTTTTTTTACGAACTAAGTATTCCAGATATTCAACAAATTCCCCTAACAAATGGTCATTCTCCTGAAGTCTTTCAGGGGCATCTGAAAAATCAATAATTGCTTGCGACCAAACTCTGAATTTTTGACGATCTTCTAGGGGAACGCCAAGCATTTCACTTATCACGATAATCGGCAAAGGAAACGCATAATCGTCTACTAGGTTCATGAATTTGTCCGGCTGTACTTTATCCAATAAAGAATCTGCTATATGTTGAATTTTGTCTTCCAATTGCAAAATCATCCGATGAGTAAATGCTTTCTGAACAAGAGTTCGCAAACGATTGTGGTCAGGGGGATCTGAATTAAGCATATGTTTTGTTAAAGACTCTTCATTCTTCAATAGAACAGGGCGTTTTTCTTCTTTTGCAGTAAATACATTTTCATAGTTTTTCTTTAATTTTTCATTCTTTAATAAATGTATTGCATCATCATATCTCGATATGAGCCAGCCTTCCCCCAGAGTTCCTAAAGATAATGGGTAGAGAGGGTTTGATTTTCGCAATTCTTTATAAAAATCATACGCTTCATCTTTAAATGCTCTGGAAGATAATTGACTTTCCGTCAAAATGGTTAAACTCTTTTTTTGTTTTGAAGACATGCATTGAACCTCCATCTTCATAAGGGTTATGATGATCTTTAAATATAAAATCTGAACGATTTGTAAAACGATTTCTAATGATCTGAATGCCTTCATTCATAAAGGCTTCGATTAATCTCATCCAAAATTGAAAAATATAAATTTTTGATCCATTATCTATTCCAAAAAGAATTCTAATTATATGTTTGAAGGACTTTTCTTTTAAAACCCCAATTGGAAATTTCATGATCAAATCGCCTGATACGGGATTCACTAAATTCTTCAAAGCCGTTCTTTTTGTAAAATGATCTGTTGAGATCAGTATTGGTGATAAGGGCCAAGACGCCGCCCCCGTTTTTTGAAATAAAAGGTATTAGACAGTCATTGATCATTTGGCTGCCCAAACTCTTTCCCTGATAAGATGGCGAAACTCCTAATACTTCTAAATACCATGCCGGCTCTTTTAAGGATTTGTAAGATGTTTTAGCCTCATTAGCCACCGTCAACATGTTCAATACTGAAAATCCCGCTATTTTGATTAATTTTATTCCCCCTGCTGCTATATAATCGATCAAGCTAATGTCAGGTTTATCACGATGTTTTAATAGAGCAGCAACAACGATTTCACCATTCTGAATACCAACAAAACAGAAATGCTTTTTAAAATATGCTTTTGTTAGTACTTTATGCATTTCAAAAATAAATGAACGATCTTTTTTTTCGCGTTTTACGAGTAAATCCATAAAAGGATATTGATTGAAAGATTCATGGAATAGCTTTGCCACTTTGTTTAATTCATCAGCTCTTGCTTGTCGATAATGAAACATTGATACACCTCCTTATCCAATAAACATATTTTGACTCATGAACACATGTTCATTATAATGGTAAGAAAATTTGAGTATCAATCTGCAATTTAGCTGTACATGTTCATAAATGAACAATACATGATAAATTGTATATTAACGGAGGACGCTATGGGGGACAGACGATCAATCAAGACAAAAAGTGCTATAAAACATGCCTTTTTAGAGTTGCTTCAGGAAAAAGAAATCAACAAAATAACTGTTTCCGATTTATCTAAAGAAGCCGATATAGGCCGAGGCACCTTTTATCTTCACTATAAAGATGTTTATGACTTGTATGAGCAGAT
Organism: Bacillus sp. SN1; assembly: GCF_002796895.1. Taxonomy (NCBI): domain Bacteria; kingdom Bacillati; phylum Bacillota; class Bacilli; order Caryophanales; family Bacillaceae; genus Bacillus; species Bacillus sp. SN1. Next base: position 487,487 of record NZ_PHIE01000003.1, on the reverse strand, counting down.
CGAAGACGAAATATTTCAACAGCTAGGAAGCATTTATGATGCATCTTTTCCAAGTGATGATCCACTGAACATGCTGACCTTTATAGAAAAAACTACAGAATACATATACCAAAACGTCGAAATTTTTACATTGTTAACAAAACCAAAAATGAATGTTCTTTCAATCAACAAACTGAAAGAATTTTTTAAAACGAAAATGATTGAGGAATTGAGCATGATACGACAATCAGCAGAAACAATTACGGAAACTGAGAAATTTGAAACAACATTTATCGTTTCAGGTGTAGTAGGAATTATAGAGGAATGGATTAACAATGGAATGATAAAAACACCTGCTTGTATCTCTAATATAATTCATCAATTATTATTAAAATTTGAAGATTAGCATGTAAAGAAGGAGCTTTCTGTAAACCCAATAGATTATTCACAAAGAAGTCCTGTGTTATTTCACATGCATATACCTTGTGAATTTGGTCCCCTTGAGGGAAAGAAGTATAAAAAAAGTGAATCGCAAAAACAAATGTGTTCTCAAATCTATTAGGTATAGCTGCTCGGGTAGCTACACACATGTCATTGGTGGCATGTATGGATACCTTTAAGAGAATCAGCATATCAAGAAAACATACCAATATAATTTGGTATGTTTTCTTGATATAGATCCTTTGCAAATAATCTTTCTCAAAAACAATTTCTTAACCAGTGAATAATTTTGGTTCAACATTCAAAATCAACTCTTGCTTCTAATTTTATGCGTATCAAATATAGAACAAGCAAACGTTAAAAGGTCATCTATAAAAACAGACCATCTAACTCCATAGAACTATTCTAATATGTTCATTAAGTTGTCCCACCTTCGGAAAGCTGTATGGGCAAATACGTTTCAAGTGGTAAATCATCAAATTCGCCTTCAATTTGTTTTTCTAAAATCTCAATGGCCGTTTTGGAAATTAATTCAATCGGCTGTTGAATAGTAGTCAATTCTGGCAGAATAGCCTGAATGGTTTCTGTACCGTCATAACCGATCACTTTTAATTGACCTGGAATGTCTTTTCCACGTTTTTTAGCTTCCGTAATGACTCCTGCAGCTATGATATCATCACTGGCAAAAATCCCGTCAACTGCAGGCTGTTCATCAAATAGTTTTGAAATAATGTTCCTGTAGTTTTCATGAAATGACACTTCATATGTAATAGGCTGTCTTCCGTGTTCACGCATAACATCTTCATATGCTTTTCTCCTGAGATTTGCAGGCGTTTCAAGTTCAATCGGCCCATTGATGTGAACGATGTGCTGACAGTCCTTTTTTATTAGTAATTCTGCTGCCTTTTTGCCTCCATCAAAGTTATCTGAGCCTACGACAGGAACTGTTTCCGATAAGTAATGGTCAATCGCGACAATCGGAAGATTTTGCTGGTGATAATTGAGTATTCCTCGGTTGTAAGTGACGGCGATGACACCATCCACTTGATTTCTTATCAGCATTTCGAGATATTTTTCTTCTTTATCTATTCGATTTAAACTGTTGCAAAGCAGCAGTTTATAGCCCCTAGACGTGCAGATGCTTTCAATATAAAAGGCGAGTTCACCGAAAAACGGATTGCTGGAGTTTGGAATGATAAGCCCCATTAAATTGGTACGTTTTCGAAATAAAGAACGGGCCAAATCATTTGGAAAGTAATTGATTTCTTCCATCGCCTTGTAAACTTTATCTTTCGTTTTTTCGCTAATATAACCGCGATTATTTAATACCCTCGAAACAGTTGTAGATGAAACTCCCGCTATTTTTGCAACATCATGAATGCTAGGCTTCATTCCCTTTCCCCCTGCTTTACTGAAATGGCTTACAATTCTCGTCACGCACTTATTTTAGAGAATCAGACTGACATGTGCAAGGATTTTCCATAGATCATCTCGCTATGCATAGGTTTGTTCTTTAAATTTGAATTATACACAAATTTATGTCAACCGGTTGACATGTGAAACCGGTTGACATACAATTCTTTTTGAAAGCGCTTTTACATTTTTGTGCAAAAGGAGGGAAAGTAACGAATATGAAAAGATTGATGTTAGGAAGTTTGTCATTGTTGCTCATGTTTGCAGTCTGGGGTTGTAACAAAAGCGAAAGTACAAATAGCAGCGGAAAGAAAACGATTACAATGTGGGTGCACGTATCGGATGATAATGAAGAAGGAAAGGTTTATCAAAAGCGGGTGGATGCTTTTAATAAAAAGTACGCTTCAGAAAATGTCGAGGCAAAAATTGAATTCATTCCCCGTAGCGGAAACGGTGGAGGTTATGAAGACAAAGTGAATGCGGCACTAACAACGAACACCCTGCCTGATGTCATCACTTTGGACGGACCAAATACTGCGGCTTATGCGAAATCCGGCGTTATCGCACCTTTGGATGAGTATGTTAAAGACCAGGATGATTTATTGCCAAGTATTAAGCAGCAAGGCACCTATACCTATCAAGATAAACTGTATGCCATCGGCGTCAGTGAATCGTCGGTCGGCATCTACTATAACAAAAAAATGCTTAAGGATGCCGGGGTTGATTTGAAAACGCTGCCAACAGTAAAAGATCCTTGGACATGGAAAGAATTTCTTGCGCTTTGCAAAAAGCTGAAAAATAAATACGATAAACCAGCCATCGATATGCAATTACAGTCAAAAGACGAAATATTAACTTATGCGCTCTTGCCATTTGTTTGGTCAGCTGGCGGGGATATTCTATCAGAAAACGGGAAGAAAGCGGATGGCGTCTTTAACAAAAAACCAACCGTTGAAGCGATGACGTTTATACAAACGATGCTTAAAGAGGGCTATACAACACGTACCCCTGTCAAACAAGCGTTTGAAACGGAGAAATACCCGATGAAGATGAGCGGCGTGTGGACAATAACCGATCTGAAAACAAACTTTTCCAACGTCGATTATGGAGTGATGCCGTATCCTGTATCGCCAAAAACCAAAAAGCTCGTCTCTCCTTCGGGAAGCTGGCAGTTCGCAATGACACAAGCGTCTGAAAATAAAGAATGGGCAGCAAAATTAGTAGATTGGATGACTAATAAGGAATCCAATATCGAATTGAGCCGATCAATCGCCGCCCTGCCTGTACGTTATTCATCAGAGAAAGTGCTGACAAAAGAATTTTCTGATGAGATGAATGTCTTTATGCAGCAGTTGAAAGAAACAGGCCATGCACGTCCGGTGACACCGGCATATCCGCAGGTAACACGAGCATTTCAACAAACAATCGATGATATTAGCTTTTATGATCAAAATCAGGATATTCAAAAAGTGCTGGATACACGTGTAAAAGAAATGCAATCTGCCATCGATAAGGCAAACTAGCAGGTGGACGCCATGAATAAAACAATATTGAAAGAGACTAGGCCGGCCTTTCCAATAGAAAGAAAGACACTGAATAGAATACGCTGGCGGGAAAACGCAGTCGCATATATGTTCTTAGGACCGGCGTTGCTTATTTTATTAATGTTTCTTGTGATTCCTTCTATCATGGCTGTGTACTACGCATTTACAGATTACTATTTGTTGACGCCTGATTTGCGTAAGTTTATTGGCTTTGATAATTTCATCAAACTTTTTCAGGACCCAATATTCTTAAAAAGTTTGGGCAACACCATAAAATTTGTTGTCTTATTGATACCGTTACAGATCGGGGCAGCACTTGGGCTTGCCCTCCTATTGAATAAAAAACGCAAAGCCAACGCATTTTTCAAAGTCGCATACTTTAGTCCTGTCGTCATGTCACTGGTTGTCATCTCCGTTTTGTGGATGTACTTGCTGAATCCGAATGAAGGTATGATAAATAATATATTGGCGCACTTCGGTCTATCACCACAGCCTTTCTTGACGAGCCCTAAGCAAGCAATCTTTACGATCGTTGTCGTTTCCGCTTGGCAGGGAGCAGGTTTTCAGATGCTCATTTTTTTAGCTGGTTTGCAAAACATTCCCGAGGATGTCTACGAGGCGGCACAATTAGATGGTATGAATAAATGGCAGCGTTTTATTTACATTACATTACCTTTGTTAAAACCGACATCTGTTTTTATCTTTATCACAACGCTGATCAGCGCGTTTAAACTCCTTGTTCAGCCCATGGTTATGACCCAGGGCGGACCAGTCAATTCAACGATGACAGTTGTCTATTATATATATCAAACTGGATTTACCGATCGGATGGTCGGATATGCAAGCTCGATCGCGCTCTTGTTTGGAACGATTATTGGATTGGTGACACTCGCACAACGCAAGCTGGTTAAGGAGGGTGAAGACCATTGAGACGTAAGTTCGGGCCTTTGACAATTCTGGAGTATACGTGTCTTGTTTTGCTAGCCGTTCTATTTATTTTTCCGCTAATTTGGATGATCGCATCCTCAATGAAACCGGAAGCGGAAATTTACAACAATATGAACAGCTTTAAAGCGTTTCTGCCCTCTCTTCATCTGGCAGAATGGTTTTCATCCTATAGGGAAGTGCTGACTCGGTTTGATTTGCTTATGTATATTGGTAACAGTCTTTTTTATGGTTTGTGCGTAGCAGCCGGATCTGTTGTGATTAACGGAATGGCAGGGTTTGCATTCGCTAAACTGCATTTTACAGGGAAAAAGATGCTCTTTGGCATTTTGTTGGCGCTTTTAATTGTGCCGTTTGAAACGATTTTAATCTCACAGTTTACAATTATTCATAAAATTGGTCTGGTCGATACACGGCTTGCCGTTATTTTGCCGGCATTAGCGGGGGCATTCAATATTTATTTGTTCCGAAACTTTTTCATGGCAATTCCGGAGGAAATGATTGAATCGGCCAAGCTTGACGGGGCAAATACATGGCAAATCTTCTGGCGGATTATGATACCGATGTCTAAACCAGCTGTCGCCACTGTCGGAACCTTAGCCTTTATCGGCAGCTGGAATGATTATATTTGGCCGCTAATGGTTTTGACGGATAAGTCGAAATTTCCGATTCAAGTTGCGATTACAGCTATCAACAGTACAGAGCCTGTCTATACAAATCAAGTTATGGCTGTATTGACGATTTCCACCATCCCATTGATCTTGATTTATATTGTGGCTCAGCGCTACATTTTGGAAGGTCTTAGCGGTTCAGGAACAGGTATTAAATAGATATCAATGTTGGGTTAAAGGAGCTGTAGAAATGAAAGGCTCAAAAAGTCTGTATTGGAAACTGAGCGCTTATCTTTTCTTTTTCTTTTTTACATGGTCTTCCAGCTACTCTTTGTTTGCGATTTGGTTGGGACAGGAAGTCAAATTGAATGGATCGGCGACTGGGATTATCTTTTCTGTAAACGCTATCTTTACTTTGTGCATGCAGCCTTTATATGGCTTTATCTCTGATAAACTCGGCCTGAAGAAAAACATATTATTTATGATTAGTGTACTTATCGTTTTTACCGGACCGTTTTATATCTTTATCTACGGACCGCTTTTACAATATGATATCTTCCTTGGCGCCATTGTCGGTGGTATTTATCTAGGAACTGCTTTTCTTGCTGGAGTCGGCGCTATTGAAACCTATATTGAAAAGGTCAGCCGAAAATATCAGTTCGAATACGGCAAGACAAGGATGTGGGGTTCACTCGGCTGGGCGGTAGCAACTTTTTTTGCAGGGCAGCTGTTCAACATCAATCCGAATATCAATTTCTGGATTGCGTCCCTTTCAGCAGTCATATTGGTGGCCATTATTATGTCCATAAAAATTGAGATGACGGATTATGATAAGGAAAGAGCGGATTCGATCCGGTTAAAAGACGTAGGAGGACTTTTTCTATTAAAAGACTTTTGGTTTTTAATGTTGTACGTAATCGGAGTGACATGCGTGTACGGCGTCTATGATCAGCAATTCCCGATTTACTACGCTTCTTTATTCCCCACTTCAGCTATGGGAAATCAAATATTTGGATATTTAAACTCATTTCAAGTATTTATTGAAGCGGGCATGTTGTTTTTAGCCCCCTTTATTGTTAATAGACTCGGACCTAAAAAAAGCTTGATTCTCGCGGGGCTTTTGATGTCTTTCCGAATTATTGGGTCTGGAATTGTCATCGGACCGTTCGGAATTTCATCAATGAAACTTATTCATGCTTTAGAATTGCCAATCATGCTGATTGCGATTTTTAAGTATTTAGCCGCGAATTTTGATACACGTCTTTCATCAGTTCTTTACCTTGTCGGCTTTCAATTTGCATCTCAAGTAGGTACATCGATTTTCTCCCCGATTGCAGGTGGTTTATACGATAGTATAGGTTTCCGTCAAACATATCTATTCATGGGAACCTTGGCTTTATGTTTCACAATCATTTCAATTTTTACTTTATTAGATTCAAAGAAAGGCGTTGCGTATACTCAACCTTTTCAAAAAAACAGATATAGAGAGGATGTCACAAATGGATAGAATCAAACAGGCAGAGGAAGCATTGAAAAAAGCAGAGGAAAAGTTGAACAGTCGTTATCGATTAGGGTACCATATTATGCCCCGGGCAAACTGGATAAATGACCCGAACGGGCTTATTCACTATAAAGGAGAATACCATGTCTTTTATCAGCATCATCCGTATGATGAAAATTGGGCACAAATGCATTGGGGCCATGTAAAAAGTAAAGATCTCATTCATTGGGAACATCTTCCGGTCGCTTTAGCTCCCGGTGACTCTTTTGATAAAAGCGGCTGTTTCTCAGGAAGCGCAGTAGATTTTAACGGAAAACTTGCTTTAATTTATACAGGGCATAATGTGATAGATCAAGAGAAAGACATTTTCTATCAAAATCAAAATATCGCTGTCAGTCAAGATGGGATCGTGTTTGAAAAGCTTCAGGAAAACCCTGTCATCGCGAAACCGCCGGAAGACAGCTCCCGCCATTTCCGCGATCCGAAAGTATGGAAGCATCGTAACAGCTGGTATATGGTAGTCGGAAATTCAACGAAAGAAAACGTCGGACGAGTTATTTTATACCGCTCGCCCAATTTGCGAGATTGGGAATACAAAGGTGTTCTTGCTCAAAGTGATGGAGATCTCGGCTATATGTGGGAATGTCCTGACTTCTTCGAATTGGGCGGCAAACATGTCTTGCTGATATCTCCGCAGGGCATTGAGGCAGACGGTGATTTATATAAGAATTTGCATCAAACCGGCTATTTAATTGGAGAATATAATGATGAAACAAACGAATTTGTGTATGGCGCTTTTACAGAGCTGGATCACGGCCATGACTTTTATGCTGTACAAACGTTATTAGATGATAAAGGACGCAGAATTGCCATAGGCTGGATGGATATGTGGGAATCTGAGATGCCGACAAAAGCAGATGGATGGTGCGGCGCTTTGACATTGCCGAGAGAATTAACATTGTGGGATGATCATAAAATTTTGATGAATCCTGTGGAAGAAACTAAGTTGTTGCGAAAATCAAAACATATGGATTGTGCTAAACAATTGATTTCAGGGAATTTCTTGGCAGAAACAGCCGAAGAGCTTCTTGAAATTCAAGTCGTGTATGATTTAACAGATTGCAGTGCGGAAACAGTAGGTTTGAAGATTCGAGGCCTTGAAGAAGAAGAAACAGCTATCAAATACAGCATAACTGATCAAAAGCTCTCACTCGATTGCTCTAAGATGGGGAAATCGCGAGACAGTGTGAGAAATGCGCCGCTAGAAGCAAATGGAAAGCTGACACTGCGTATATTTATTGACAGATCATCGATTGAAGTATTCGCCAACCATGGGGAAACAACGATGACAAGCCGCATTTATCCGAAAGAAGGCCGATTGGGAATTGAGCTTTTTTCTGAGAAAGGCGCTGTAAGGGTTGAGGAATTCACTTATTGGACTTTAAAAGACATCTGGAAGGAAGATGAATCGCTTGAAAAAAATATTTTGTATCGGTGAAACACTGATTGATTTCATTCCAGTCCAAAAAGAAAAGGCTTTACAAGATGTCACTTCCTTTGAGCGCGTTGCCGGCGGTGCGCCAATGAATGCGGCAATCGCAGTTGCAAAATACGGCGCGCATGCCGTCATGCTGACGAAAATTGCCAATGATCATTTCGGGGATTATATAGTTGGCGTACTTGAAGAAAATGGCGTAGATACTTCTTATATTATTCAAAGCAATGAAGGTGAAACCGGATTGGCATTTGTATCCGTTGACAAGTCTGGGGAAAGGAGTTTCCATTTTTATCGAAAAAATGCCGCCGATTTGCTGCTTTCACCGGATGAGTTGATGTCAGAAAGGTTTAACCAAGGAGATATGCTTCACTTTTGTTCAATCGATTTAGTTGACAGCCCAATGAAACAAGCCCATATCAAAGTTATTGAGGACTTTCAAAAAAATGGTGGAATCATAAGCTTTGACCCCAATATCAGGCTTCCTTTATGGCCTGATGAGGCAAGCTGCCGTGAAACGATTCAGAGGTTTTTGCCTCTTGCGGATATCGTAAAAGTGTCCGATGAGGAGCTGAAGTTTATCTCAAACATTGATGACGAACAAAAAGCAGCCACATCGCTTTTCACCGGACTTGTTAATGTCGTTGTTCTGACAAAAGGAAGCGGCGGTGCAGCGATTTATTTAAAAAATGGCGAGTCGTACGAACATAAAGGGTTTAAAGTCGCTGTTTCAGATACAACTGGTGCAGGCGATGCCTTTATCGGCGGTTTTTTATCGGAATTGATGTCAATCGGCATATCAAAGGAGACACTATGCGAACAAATAGGTAAACATCACCGACGCTTGCTGACGTTTGCAAATGCAAGCGGAGCTCTCACTGCGTCTGTAAAAGGAGCAATTCACGCTGCACCGGGCCGACAGCATGTACTGAACTTTATTTCGGCTAGGACGGAAATCCAAGAAAAATAAAAATTTAGAAATAATCCACTCATATTACTAAAGAAGAGTGGATTATTTCTCTTGCACCGTACCAACTCTTACAATCGTACATTATTAATACATAACGAGGGGGACATTATAATGATAAAAGAAAAAGAGAAAATGTTAACCGGGGATTTATATGATCCGTCGGACTCCGAGTTAACAAAAGACAGACAAAAAGCAAGTCAACTTGTTAGAATTTACAATCAAACTACAGAAACCGAAGTAGTTAAACGGGGTAATTTATTGAAAGAGTTACTTGGTTCTTCAGGAGAAAACGTATATATGCAACCCAATATTAGGTTTGATTATGGATACAACACTTATGTAGGTGATAACTTTTTCGCAAATTTTGATTGTACAATTTTAGATGTATGTGAAGTCCGATTTGGTGATAATTGTATGCTTGGACCTAGTGTACAAATCTATACGGCTACACACCCACTTCATCCAACAGAACGCAATTCAGGGTTAGAATATGGAAAAACCATTACTTTTGGAAATAATGTATGGATTGGAGGAAGCTCAGTAATTAATCCAGGAGTTACGATAGGTAACAATGTTGTTATTGCCGCTGGTTCTGTTGTTACTAAAAATGTGCCAGATAATGTTGTAGTTGGGGGCAATCCAGCTAAATTAATTAAACATCTCGAAATATAATACACTAGCGTTTCGATATATGATCCTTAAATCAGTAGTGCTTTATTTTGTTTCATCAGCTGGAACCATCATAAAAAGACAGTAAAAAAGGACCTAAAATGAGAAATCTTTATCCCTCCCCTTCTGTTACAGAAGGGGTTTATTTTCACTTTAATTTCCTCTTTTTTTGGACAGTTGATTCCATAAGGACAGTAGTAGATGTTCATTACATAAATTAATTATAGTCAATATAAGTAAGGCCAGCTTAACTGATAATACAATCCAATTATTTGTATAGAAATGATAGGCAAAAACTATCGTTTTCATCACATTGCTCTTCGTAGTAAGAGAACGAAGATAATTGATCATTTGAATCCATCGTTTATATCAGTCACCTCAACAAAAAACGTAGCCTCCAAAAACATGGGAGCCACACCGAGTTTGATAAGCGCTCTGCTTCCTAAACTTATTCACACAAAAAATAGAGCAGTTAACATGTTAGTTACTGCTCTACATAGTTTATTCCCCCTTAATTTGTTTTACAATGTATTCAGCATCTTTTCCTACACCTTGAAGCAACGCTGAACCTCGCCTATGCTGCCAAGGCAAACCAATAAAGTACAATCCCTCTACAGGTGAAACACCTCTATGATGTATGATTCGGTCTTCTTTATCCAAAACACCTTTTATTTTTAACCAACAAAGGGGATTCCTAAAACCAGTAGCCCAAATAATATTGTTTACTTCTAATGTAGATGAATCTTTAAAAATGATTTCGTTTTGCTTTCCAGCTATGACTCTTTTTTTTAAGATGATCTCCTTCCATTTTATTGCATGTTTTAAACAATATCCAAATATTGGATCACCTTTCTTTTGAATGAATTTTCCTAATATTGATGTATGGCTTGCATTTAAAACCCCTAATTTATCAAACCACCAAAAGATGCTTCTTTTTCCAATCAATAAAGGGAAATAAACTAGTTTATTACTACAAGCTAAATATGTAACTCTTTCTTTGGATAATTCAACAGCTATCTGAGCTCCACTATTCCCGCCGCCAACTACCAGTACGTTTCCAGATGCCAATTGTTTTGAATTTTTATATTGTGATGAGTGTAATTGATTAATATTATTGGCTAAATCCTTCGATATTGATGGAATATTAGGGGTATGAAAAGGACCTGAAGCAATAACAAGATTCTTTGTTTGATATTCTCCCTGATTTGTTTGTATTAAGAAATGATTCTTTGATTTTAGGACACTTATTACATCTGTCTGTAATTTGATTGGAATATCAAATCTTTCAACATATTTCTTTAGATAAGCAACAATTTCATTTTTTGAAGGAAAGCCATGCTTTTCTCCTTCAAGATGCATTCCAGGCAAAGAGCTATACATTCGAGAAGTAAATAAAACTAATGAATCATACCGATCTTTCCAGCTTTCCCCCACCTCATGACTTTTATCTAAAATGATAAACTTTTGTTCGGACTGCTTAAGATAATATCCTATTGAAATTCCTGCTTGACCAGCTCCGATTACTATTGTGTCGTACATATGAATCACCTCACCAATTATATTTATTACGAGAGATAGACTAACACTAGCTAATAGTAGACATAAATCTGTCTTGTTTAATCTCCTCATTATAAAATTAGATAAATAAGTTTAATGATGATGGTGATCATGCTGCTTCTCAATTTTCGCCTGACAAAGGATCGTATTGCCGTGATTATGCTCTGCTGTTTCCATTTGAATAGTTACATGCGTAATGCCTTTATGCTCAAGATCATGTTCAATTTTGCGTAAAATACTTTCACTTTCTGAAATGGTCAGTTGATCGTCAACAACAGCGTGGCAAGAAAGAGCATTTAATCCACTTGTGATAGACCATATGTGTAAATCATGAATGTTTTGAATTCCCTCTGTCTCTTCAATTGTATGAATGATGTCAGTGACATCGATATTTTCTGGTGTTCCTTCCATTAATACGTGAATGGAATCTTTAGTCAGATTGTACCCGCTTCTTAGAACAAGAAGAGCCACAATCACACTAGCCAATGGATCTGCCCAGCCCCATCCAAAGAAGATGATAAGTATGGCAGCTAGAATGGCACCTATAGAGCCAAGCATATCGCTTATTACATGCAAATAAGCTCCTCTTATGTTCAGATTATTCTTTGTATCTCCGCCACTCATCATAATCCATGCGACTAATATATTCACAACTAACCCGATAATACTAATCGTAAGCATGCCAGTTGTTGATACTTCTGGTGGATTAGAGAAACGTTCGATCGCTTCATAAATGATATAAAGAGAAATAAGAATTAATGCAACACCGTTTATCACAGCGGCAAGAATCTCAAATCGTTTATAGCCAAATGTCTTATTGTGACTTGCCTTTTTTTCAGCCAATTTAAAAGCAATCAGGGCAACCATTAATGAGATTGAATCACTTAGCATATGGCCAGCATCTGATAAAAGCGCCAGACTATTTGTTAAAAATCCACCTATAGCTTCAATAATCATATAACCTGTAATCATGATAAAAGAGATCAATAAAACTTTTTTATTGGATCCTCCAGTATGATTGTGACTCATAAAGATCTCCTCCTTAATTAAAGTTTCTTGATTAATAAGCGTTTATTATTTTTATCTTTTATTGAGCATTCTAACCTTACACAAGGAATATCATATATGAACACATGCTCATATATGAATATATATGTTCTTTACTGAAATGTCAAAATATCTTTTTGAAAATTTCTAATACAGGCTCTTTTGTATTCAAATAAAATCAATTGATGCTATTCTTAAAAGTACTTTTGCAACTTGATAACAACATCACAACGACTATTTGATAAACAGAAAAAAGAGGAGCAAACACATGTTTACTCCTCTAACTTAGTTTCTTTACCTTTTGCTTCTGCATATTCTGGTGTTTTCTTTGACAGCCCAACCTGTCTGTCACTTTCACCGTTACCTAGCATATAATCAAGTTCCTTAATACAAAGCCAAAAAGTTATTGCGGTCTCACCGAAATTTAAATTGCTGTGCCCTATTGCCTTTTCTCTCCCCAAAAGTAAGGTTATGCCTCAAGGATTTAAAGGGGGGATACTAATTATATCGCATTTGATTCCATTGTTTTTGTTGGTATCAAATAAAAAAACCTCCATTTCTGAAGGAGGTTTAATGTAATATTATCAAGTTTGAAAACGATCAGAGGCAATATGAAATGTGTTTTGAGTTTGATTTTCTGTTAAGTTGGATCCGAAACCACACACTAAAACAAGTGACAAACCCAGGATTAGGCATACCTTCTTTTTAAAAGTCATACAGGCATTCTCCCCTTTGAATTTGTGTTTGAGTCTCAAGCATTTTCTGATGATATACATAGGATGTTTCAAATTCTTTTGAGTTTGCGTAAGCAGCTGCGGTCTCACAGGCAATGTCTTCAATATATGAATAGTTCTTATTTTTTTCTAAGTATTCTATTGTTTTATTAACACCTTGTTGGTCCACTGCATCGACATAAAGAGCTTTTAAATATCCCTGTAATTTTGCGAAAAGCTCATCACCTTGATAAAGAGCTGCTGACAAACCTTTCTTACTTACTTGGATAGCCTCATTCATTTTTCCTTGTTTAAAAAGGATTTTTGCATAAGAAAATAAAGAATGTGGCAAGTTTGTGAGCTTTTCTTTTTCTGTAATCTCCACTGCTTGCTTTATGTATACTTCCGCCTGCTCGTAATCACCACTGTCAGCAAAATTAGTGCCTAAATTATATAGTGCAGAACTAATCAACCTTTTGTTATTCAATTCCCTAGATAACTCTAATGCCTTTTCAAGATGCGGCTGACTTTTTTCGTAATGTTTAAAATCCGTATAATTCCCTGAGATAACAAACATACATTGAACTTTTCGCACCTTATAAAGTTCATATTGATTATAAATATCCAATGCTTGTTTAACGTGATGCATAGACACATGACTTTGCTTCATACCATAATATGCTTCAGCTAACTTAAAATGAAACTCTGCCCTTTCGATCTCATCAGGGACATGTATAAGCTGCTTTTCGGCTTCTCTATAATAGTAGATAGCTTTCATGTATTGCTTCTTATCAAACTCGTACATCCCTCTGAAAAACAGAGAATAATACGACAACAGGCCAGATATGCCTTTATTTGAAGTCTCAATTTTTTCAAGAAGTTCCTCAATAGTTGGTCTTATACGTGTTGTTACGGGTTCTAAATAATCTAACATGAGCTGATGACGGAATTTCATTAGGGAGAAGTAAATGAGTAAATACTCATCTTCCTCCATCCGTTGGATTTCTTGCTCCACCTCTGCCTTTAAAATCTCTGCATCCGGGACACTAAATTGACGTATCATTTTATACCATTCATTGATCTTTACGCCAACTTCTGACGAACTTAAAACCGGATTCACAGGATCCCTCCTTTTATGTCTTTTTATGTAATATTCTAACATTTCTAAAAAGTGTTTGAACCGCAAAAAAACCGCAAACTTTTCTTCGGTATCTTTGATATGATCAATCAAGTTAATTTTAAGTTCGTTTCTTCTTTCTTCCATGGTAATATTTTGTTATACAATTAAATGAGAGGATATGATTATGAAAGTCTTTGAAGCTAAAACACTTATGTCTGAAGCTACAGATCGGGCCAAGGAATATAAAGAGCTAAGGACGCAAATGGTCAACTTGCGAAAAGCTTTACAAAGCGTCGCTGAACTGGACGACAGCGAGTTCTCAGGTAAAGGCGCTAACAACATTAAAGCATTCTATCACGATCATGTTGGTGTCACTGATCAATGGATCGACTACATTGACATGAAGATCGCATTTTTTAACAGCATTGCCGGAGCTGTCGAGGACAAAGGCCTCTCTGATGCTTATATTGAAGAATCTTTTCTAGAACATGAACTGGCTAACGCCCATAAAAAATCAAATTCCATCATGTCTGAGCAGAAAAAAGCCATGAAAGATATCCTAAACGACATTGACGACATCCTCCCGCTCGACCTGTTTTCAACAGAAACTTTCAAGGATGAGCTTACGGATGCCAATGACAAACGCAAAAAAACAATTGAAAAACTAGGTGATCTTGACGAAGATTTACTGACAGAATATGCTATGTCAGAACCAAATGAACAATTCATCAAGTCAGATTTCCAAAAGCTCCAAGAAGCAACAGGCAAAGGCAAAAACGCTACGCCAATCCACTACAACGCCAAGGCGTACCGTGAGAGTGATATACATAAGAAAAAAGGCGATATTGAGAAGCGAACGGAAGCTTATTTGAAGATCAAGAAAGAAGAAGCTAAAGAGCGAGAAATCAAAGAATTACAGAAAAAGCTCAATACGTTGGTTGATGATCCTGACGAGTATCTAAAAGTTGCTAAAGAGATTGGATACGACAACCTCACAACTGAACAACAGGAGTATGTTAAATCCCTCGAGTTTTGGGATAATCCTCTTCGAGCGACCAAGGATATTTTGAAAGAACAGATTGACGGTGTATATGAAGGTTTATTAGCCGGTATAGATGATACAGAGAAGACAGTTAAAGAATATTTAGCCCCTATAGATGCGGCGGGTAAAAAATATCTAGGTCCAGTATATGAATACTATAAAGGCAAACAAATGGCATATTATGATTTTTCGAAGGAAACTGGTGAAGGACTTTTAGGAATTGCAAAATTCGGGATCGATCTCGGTTTAGATCCAAAAGGAACGATAAAGTCCGTTTTTGAATTCGACTATAAAAAAGCCTGGGATTCTACTTGGGATGAGGTAAAAGAAAGCTGGGACAAAAACTTTGTACACGGAGATATGTATTCACAATCGCACTACACCACATATTTCACTTTAAATGTAGCCAGCTTATTCATATCAGGCGGCGGTGGTGCTGTTACAAAGAGTGGATCCGTCGTTTCAAAGGTCGGGAGAGTCGCAGAGAAGGGAATCAGCAAGTCGGGTAAAAAAGGGGTAAACAGCGCCGGAAATGTTGGTAAGTCTGCATCAAAAAAAGTAATAAAAGACACCAAAGATTTTGGAGAACTTTTAAAAAAAGGTTTAGAGTCAATACCAAATCCTTTTGCTAAAAAACTTCTGTTAGCTAGTGATGTTCCTATAAATGTGCTAAACTTACAAAAATCTGGACAAGATACAATTCAACAAATTAAAAAGTCTTTTGATCTTGACCATGGTTCTAAGGGGAATACTAATAGTAGTAAGGTAACCAGTGAAGCTAAATCAGTATCGAATATGAAAGAATTTTTTAATGATGGGTTTGGAAAAAGCATAAAAAATAATGTTACAAAAACAAAAAATCAATTCCAAGGCCAATCAATCTATGAAGTTAATAAAAAATTGGATAATCCGTATCTGAAAAAAGGAGATAGATTTTATTTAGATAATTTACACAAGGATCATTTAGAAGTATTCGATAAAAGAGGAAATTTAAGAGCAGTGTTGAATTTTGATGGAACATTAAACGAAGTTAAGACTAAGAATGCCATTGGAAGAAAATTAAAATAGGTGGTTATGATAGATGACAAATATTGATAAAATCTTTAGTGCTTTAAAAGAATTAAATAAAAAATATAATAGTACGTTAATTTCAACAGAAGAACTTCTAGAAGAAGAGGAAAATATTAAAGAACTTCCGCAAATACATGAAAGAATGAATATAGTTTTAGCTAACTTAAGTCAAATTGAAGATAAAGAAAAACTAACTTCTGAATTACTACAGTTACATTTAGTAATAGGTGATATAGAATGGCAATTTGACCAAATACATGAGATGGTTAGACAGGTAATAGAAAATATTGAGGATTAATATTATAAAAAAGGCCCTCTTTTCGGGACTGACCCCCGTTTTTGAGACAGGGATCAAAACACCTTTTAAACAGCCAATTGCCGATAGTTTATCGGTGATTGGTTGTTTAGTTTCGTTTGAATACGAATATTGTTATAATAATGAATGTATTCTATGACAGTGCGTTCTACGATGGCGGTCGTAGTTCGATCAATGCTGTTAAGATAGAACGTTTCAGACTTTAGTGAGGAATGAAACGATTCGATGGAGGCATTATCAGCGGGCGTCCCTTTGCGGGACATGCTCATGGTAATGCCTTTTGTGTTAACAGCTTTTTGATACTCGTAAGATGTATACACAGAACCTTGGTCACTATGTAACACGCAGTTCTCAGGCAGTGTTGGCAGCTGATCAAGTGTGTCTAAGACAAAGTCTGTGTCCTGCTCATCACCAATCGTAAAAGCAATCACTTCTCCATTGTATAAATCTAATATACTGGAAAGGTACAATTGTTTCTGTCCATAAGGCAAATATGTGATGTCCGTTACTAGTTTTTCAAGAGGGCGATCAGATTTAAGTTCCGATCCAATATATTATCGACTACGGCATATGGCTGCCCATTCTTCTTGCGCTTTTTCATCTTAACCTGGCACTGCCATTGATTTTTCTGCATAATACGTTGAACCGTTTTATGGTTAATACGCATTCTCTTTTTTAGTATGGCTGTGATTTTTCGATATCCATATCGATACCTGTGCTCTCGGCACAACGTGCCGATTTGTTTTTCCAAATGGCGCTTGGGATAATCTTTCGTCAGATTCTTCTTCCAACGATAATAGGACGCTCGAGAGATACCTAAATGAATACAGATATCCTGCACGGTCATTGTGCTGTGCAATACTTCTACAAGTTCGACTGACGTTTCGCTATCAACTTCCTTTCCAATTCGTTGTACTTTTTTAAAACTTCATTCTGTTGTCTCAGATAACGGTTCTCTGCCTGCAGTTTCTCTAATTCGGAAGAATACTCTGGACCTTTTCCGTAAGTGTATTGCTTTCCAACAGGCTGTTCGAATCGATGTATATCCCCAGCCTTATGCCATCTAACCTATGTCTGAACCTGTGTCTTATTCTTAATATTCAATTTCTGCATGATCTCTTTCATAGGCACGCCTGCCAATCTCATTTCTACAGCCTGCTGTTTCACTTCAACCGGATAACTCACTCTTGTCCCCATAGAAAAAACACCTCCAAGTCTAATTTCGGATAACAATCATCCGTATTCAAACTTGAAGGTGTTTTTATTTGTCTCATCTTATGGGGTCAGTCCCCTTTCAAGAGGGCCTTTTTTATTTCAAGAACTCTTCAAGTTTCGCTTTAGTTTTTGACTCTTAAAGTCTGAATAAACATTATTAATAAAAATAAAATACCTCAGCAGCATTCTTGAACCCCTATGGCCGCTAAGGTACTCTTTTCAAATTCACAAAACCAAAAAAGAAAGTCTACTCTACTATTATTTTAAACTCATCTTCTAATTCCTCTTGAGCCTCTTGTAAAACTCCTAGTACATCATCAGCGTATGAACCTAAAAACTTTTTACTAAACTCAAAATTTCTCCAGACTAAAGTTAACGGCAACTCTATCCACCCTGTAAGGCAATCCCATAAAGCGTCTAAATTTTTCCCATAGTAGTCTGGGAAATCTAATTTATCTTTTAGTGCATTATGTAACCCTTCTTTATTTTCAAAGTCTTTTCCATCTACAACTATTTTTTTCATTAAAAATTATGTCCTCCATTATTTTAACTTAACAAACGTTTTATAATGATCTGTTGTTTTATATATTAATCCATCATTCGAATAGAGTAATCTGTCATTCCCTCTGTAACCTGTGGTATAGTTTATATCAGCTTCACGCCACACTCTATTTTTAGCTTCAGGAAGAAGTTTTTCTCTGTTTTTGTATATATCTCCCCCGATACTTTTCCCCGGTGCTACTTTTGATAAATTACCTTTTTTGCTATCCCATCCTAATTTTCTTGCTTCTCCTTTAGTTATGTAATTAACCGGCAACCGGCCATTTTTCGCCACAAAATCGGAAACTTCAGTAAAGCTATTAAGAACTTTCTTTGCCTTAACGCTACTCTCTACATATTTTGCGCTTTTGTTAGTTTTTGATACAGTTCCTGCTAATTTTCCTGTAACCTTTGTAGCGTCGCCGCCAACCACACTTAAAACAGCTACGGTCCTGTCAAATGAAGAAAGTTCTTTTTGAGATATTAAATCTTTACCTGTTATAGCTTCGCTTCCACTTTTCAAATTCGATAAAATAGGAATTAGATCAGCAGTAAATGACAAAAAGCGTTGTGTTTTTCTCAAGCTATCTGTATCGTAATGAGAAACATTATTAATCTCAACATCTATTTTCTTAATATTTTTTTGAGAATCCTCTACTTTCTTTCTCTTTTGATTAAGTGTGTTTAACTTCTTTGTTGTTGATCCATCTGATGAGTAATAATGATAATTATAATTTATTTTAGTTTTATTAACAGTATCCAAGTTTTTATTCAGCTTATCAAGTGAATTATTTACATTGTTCATACTTATGGATACATGTGTAACTCCAGAATTAATCTTATCAACAGATTTAGTCATCTGCTTCATATTAGAATTGGCAGCTTTAAGATTAGAATTGGTTTTATCCATTGCTTTATTTAAACCAGTAAGTGCACCATTCATTTGGTTAAAACCACGATTTGCCTCATCAATGCCTCTTTGCATTTCTAATACATCTTTATTCATTTTGTCTACTTCTTTATTCATCTTATCATATGTTTTATTCATATCAACCATGATGTCATTTATTTCATCAACCGTTTTAACTTGTTCATTTAGAGTTTTATTTATTTCATCCATTGCTTTATTACACTGGTCTATAGCTTCAATCATACCTTTAATATCTTCATGGATGCCTTTCAAAAGGTCTATAAAAGTTTTGATATCATTAACTGTTTTCTGTACAGCAGGTATAACCTTAGTTTTTATTAATTTTTCGATCTTAATAATTTCATTGTCTATTAGCTTCTTTACTGCTTTTTTCTTGGCCTCTACCCATATTGTTTTTTTAGACTTATCTAATTTATTATACTCTTGCTGAAGCTTCGTAAGAGTATTTAAAGCTGTATCTAAATCAGCAAAATCTTTTTTTGTAATTTCGTTTGATACAGCGTAGGCTTTCTCCGGCTTAACATAGTTCGGTAAATTAATCATTGAAAAAACAAAAATAATTAGTATAGCGCTTAAAAACTTTTTCATAATAGATCCTCCAAATTCATACAAAACTAACTTAATGTGAGATTAAATTTCCACAACTACCCTCCATAACCTTTATATATCTAAATCCCCATAAAGTACTTAATAGTTATAACATAAATACAGGTATTAAAACCTTAAAAAAACCTTAATTTACTAAAAATATAAGCTTTTATAAAATAAGATCGGCTCTTTATAAATCAGCAAAATTTTGAGGATGACTTTATTACCAGAATAACTCAACATTTCATTACATCAATGAATTTAAGCCAAGGTTGAACTAAACTTCCTCTTCTGATTGAGGAGGGCTTATTTTGGGAGTGTTTATTATGTGGTACAAGATGATAGATCAAAGCCATTTCTTGAATAGTTTATATAACCAGATACCGAACTTAGAAAATATACGCATCGAAGGGATCTACATAAAAAGAGGAAGGCCGAAAAGTAACATTTTGATATGCAATTTATTCTGAAAACATTCCGAAGAAGTGGGCTGATTCAGGGTACAACTCAATAGCCCTTCAATTGGACTTTTTCAAAATTTATTCTTTAGAATAAATACTGTATCAGACACATACAGAGGAAACATTGACATAAATAAAAATGAAAAAGGCTTATTAGACATTAATGTGACAGGAGAAATTAGAGCAAAAATTAAAGCAGATTACGGGTTTATTTAATCAATAAATGGCTATATTAACGGAGCTATATGATGATAGACTGCTGAAAACCAGATAAAATAATACCCAAAAAATATCCCCTCTCATTGCGAAAAGGGATATTTCTTATTAATTATTCTTCATATCCATACTAAGACGTTTACTCTTAGTTTACATTATAAAATCAGTAATTACTGTTTATCCAACTCAAGTAGACCATTCCCCTCAATCTTCTTGTCATGTCCAAGAGGTTTGGTTCGCTTTATAAGTTGTGCATAAACTTCTGGTTCTGTAAATTTCCGTCCGAATTCTTTTTCACATTGATTGATTATAAGTGCTGCACCACCAGCAACATGAGGTGCAGCCATTGAAGTGCCTGAGAACTCTGCATGACTTCCACCAGGAATTGTAGACATAATTTTAACACCTGGTGCAACTAGATCAATCTCGAGATTTGTGTTTGTAAAACAAGGCCACTTACCTTTCAAATCTACGGCACCTACTTCAACAACCTCTGGATATGCACCTGGATAGCCAAGTTCATCTTTTATAGGAGAGCAATCTCCTCCGCTATGGATATCTCCTTCGTTACCAGCAGCACACACAATAAGAATATCTTCATTCACTGCCTCTTTAATAACCTTGTGCAATTGCGGATCGTCTTGAGGACCTCCTAATGACATGTTAATAACTCGAATTCTTTCTTGATTTGGCCCTCTCCATTTAATACAGTGTTTAATTGCTTTTATGACATCTTTATTAAAAGCTCCAACATCCCCATTACTATCTTTTGTAAAAACTCTTCCAATAAAAAGACTTACCTCTGGCGCTACCCCTACTACGCCCTTTTCATTAATTGTGGCTCCTACCGTTCCCGCAACATGAGTTCCGTGCTGATCAATATCAGAAAAATCATCAGGATCACCTTGATCAGTAAAGTTTTTACCATCTATAATCCTTTCCTTTAAATCAGTATGGGTGGGGTCACAACCAGTATCTAAAATTGCTACAACCACTCCTGATCCCTTATCACTTACGTCCCAAATCTCTGGAGCTTTAATCATTTTAACACCTGCTGGAATTTCTTTCACATCTTCAATAACTGATTCAACAGTATATGGAATAAGACGAAAATCTGCCAAAAAAACTCACTCCTTAAATTGTTTTCAAACTATGTATGCCCCTTTCAATTTAACCTATACTTAATTAATTGATTTCTTATTATTTTGTTTTTTTAGATAGAATGAATAACTAAAATACAAAGACTTTAAAAAAGGAGGCAGGAAATGAATTTTAAAATGAAAAATACCCTAATACTATTTACAATAATCACTTTTTATCTGCTTGTAATATGGACAGAAATACTGAAAGAAATCAATCTCAAGAAGACCTAAATAGCCATGCACTTCATAATAATAAAAATATCGCGTACAGAAATGAAAATAAAGATGAAGACAGTAGCATTCTGGAGAACTACTATAAAGATGTTAAGGGGAAAACTGCTGAAGACTTAAAAAATATATTGAACATGATCATAAGTAATCAAAAAACGATTACTTATGATGAAGTATGGGATGCTCTTAAAAAAACTGATGAAGATCCAAAAAGCAAAAATAATGTCTTACTTTTTTATGCTGGACGCTCTCAGTCTAAAAATTCAAATGGTACTTGTAATGACTATTGGAATCGTGAGCATGTTTGGGCACAATCCCATTTTAATCATGATAAACAAATTAAAACAGATTTACACAACCTAAAACCTGAAGATGTTTCAATCAATAGGGATAGAAGTGCTCTCGACTTTGATATAGGGAGTGAAAATGATGGTACTTGTAACGGAATCAAACACAATGAAGCACCCGATACTTGTTATAAAACTTTAGGCTGGTGGGAACCACGAGATGAAATTAAAGGGGATGTAGCGCGTATGTTATTCTATATGGACGTACGCTACGATAAATCAATTGATTTAAAATTAGTAGACGCGATTAAAACCCAATCACCTCATCAAGGAAAATTAAGTACATTAATTAAATGGCATAATGAAGATCCCGTTGACTCTTTTGAAGAAGAAGAAACAACATTATTTATAGCGAATTCCAACATAATCGAAACCCATTTATTGATCACCCTGAATGGGTAGAAGAGATTTTCGGAAACAGATGATGAATTAATCTTAAGTAGTACCCTTAGGGCCTTCTTAGTTAGAAGGCCTTTTCACTTAATTTCCACAAATTATAATAGTCCAAGGTAAAATGATGAAGGTTTAACTTGAGGATACAAAAAAACCTTCCAAACATCTGTATCCATTGAAAAACATTTAAAGTTCTAAGTTTGCAATAACTTCATATCCCTCGCCTATTCCCATAGGTCGTATTACTACCACCCCTAGATATGGAATCCTAATATTTTCGATACCAAAAGTAAAATGATGTCCTATAATAACAGTATTCATTTCACTATTAGGTATGGTTTCTAACATTTTTATTAAGCGAACTTTTGTATCTTTTTCGTCTCCAACAGGATTATCTTTTAAAATGACATCCATATTATACAACGCTGTATCTATTTGGATTTTTTCTGTACCAAAAATAACTTCAGCAGTTTGTTTTGTACGTTTAGCAGGGCTTACCCAAACAGGAGATAAAACATTTATTTTTTCTCTTACGAACAACGATTTTAGTAATTCAGATTTTTTTATACCTTCATTACTAAGTCCCGGATCACCTGTTGTTTCAGCGGGATCCGCATGACGAAAATAAAGAACATATCCACCTTTTTTTAATGTTTCCAACAATTGATTTTTGTCTATATTCCTGCCAGAAAAATCCGCCATAACTAACCCTCTTTCTTAATATTATTAAACCCTTTAGACAAATCTTTTTTAATTACTGTCCAAATTCCAACGAATTTATGCATTCTTATCACAAACTATACTCATTGTATACACGTAAGAGAAACTCACTTATAGAAATTTTTTTGCAGTATATTCATTTATAAATCAGGGATAGTAAGAAACATATTGTTAAGGAGGTCTAGAAATGTCTGTTGAGAATTATGGAATTTTAAAAGGGATAGTAATTGATACGAAAAAGGAGGTTGATTTTGATACTCCACATTATCAATTAGATGTTATTGGAGAAGATGACAAGCATTACAGATGTGCAATTAATGTAATGTCAAGTTCAGCACAATCAGAAGTGTTATATTATGCCGATGAAAAATTTGATGCCAGCGAAATAACCCATTTACAAAAACTCGAAAAAGGTTATACCCCGATTAATGAAAATGAATCAAATCATTTAATCGCACTTGATTATGTACGTGGTAAACTTTTTGATCCTACCAAGATGATACCTTTACCCCATGAAGTTACCGGAAAAGATAATGATTTGAATGATTTTATTGAAAAATATATGAACAAGGCTATTAAGGAAAATGCAACTGTATATATTTACGGCTCAAAATTCGGACCTGAAGATAAAAAAGATAAGATATTTAGTTTCAAACCAACTAATGGAATGCATAATATCCACATGAACCAAGGGAACAGTGGGAGATGGAAAAAAGACAATGGAATTTACCATGACGGCGGTATATTGATCCAATTTGATAAATCTTGGGTAGCTATATTCTTAGCTTTCTTATCTCAATCATGGTGTACAAACAAACAAGGACATCCAACTAAATTTTGTGCATTTAATGACCCCGATAAAAAACATGAGTGATTAAAGCCCCCTAATAAAAAGGGGGCCCTTTATTTTAGTAAGGCTTCTAGTCTCTCTTTCGTTTTCGGTCCATAGATACCGTCCTGAGTAAGACCGTACATCGACTGGAAGCGTTTGACCGCGTTCGCCATTTTTGGTCCATAAATACCGTCTATACCGTTATTCTTCGCTCCTTTATCCGGGTAGAAATAAAGAGCCGCAAGTGCTTTTTGAATCTGCCTTACGTCGTCTCCTTTTCGCATCGGGCTTGTCACTTTATAGATGCCAGAAGGCAGCGTATATGACGTTTTCTTGCTCCTTGAGCTTGTTGTTTCTTTTTGGCTGTGCTTGTCTTGCTTGAGCTTGTTTTCCCGCCCAACTTTTTCAATTCTGCTTCAATTGCGGCCTTAACTTGATTCCATCTTCCCTCTGACAAAATCCGGTGAGGACAGTATTTCCCGTTCCAGTCTTGGTGTTTGCGGACTCGATCAACACCCCATCCGTGTTCTTTAAGTAGCTGCGCCACAAACTTAATAGCAAGCTTTTCCGCTGCCTTATATCGTGCCCCTCCTGACTTGCTATAACAAATTTCGACACCAATCGACTTACGATTCCCTGTACCGTTTGTTCCATCTCCTGTGTGCCAAGAGTTACGATTTGTTGGAATTCCTTGAATGACTTGTTTATCGTCTACTGCAAAGTGAAAACTCGTTGAGCTAGAGTTATTCTTCATGTAAGAGATTTCATTGGCTGCTGAAGCATCATTCGCAGTGTTGTGAATAGTGATCTATTCAGCTTTCATTGGGTTAGGACATTTCAATCCATACTTTGATTTAGAGACTAGATTCTTTACAACTTTAATGGCCATATATCCTCTCTCCTTCTGTTTGTGTAATAAAAAAAGCCACTGGCTTAGCCAGCAGCTTTGTCTGCGTTATTCTTACTCTGTTCTTTTTCGTTCTCAATTGTTTGTAATCGATCTGTTATTGTTGAAGGGATTTTAACACCGATCTGTGCTAAGTTTTCAGTTATTGACAAGCCTTCATTAGATATAAAAAAGAACGGTACCAAAGGTTAGGACACCGTTCAAATTGAGTACTGTATCAATCACGTTTGCTAAAATGACTGCAAAGAAATTGAGTAGCTTACGGACATAGCCAAACCATGCGCTCCGGCTTCGCAGTTTTTTGAATTTCCATGCCTTAATTACTCCTGTTAATACGTCAATTATGCTAGAACTAGAAGTAAATCAAGGTACTTCACCCCTCCAAATAAATATACTCTTGCTAAATCTAATGTTTCAAAATTGATAAACAAACTTGTCTCCTCCATTTCTAATCACCTCCTCTGAGGTAAATAAAAAAGGACAGCCGGATCTTATGAGACGGCCGTCCCTCTAACTGAAAAGTTTCCATTTGTTAAAGATGTAAGCTCCATAACAATTTCTTTAAAACCAGTAATGTTAAAAGACCAAGCTTCTGATTTCCCTTTTGTGCTAGTGGCAAATGTTCCGTCATCCACTTTCTGCCCTCTAAGGGCTCTTTTTGTTCCCGATAAAGATTTACCCCAGAACTTCAATTCACTTGTCTCAGCCGTCCCATAAACCTCAATGAGCAACGTTTTAAATGATCCAACGGTGAATGGGTTACCCTCACCTATGGTTTCTGTTTTATCGTGAAAGACAATATCCGTCGTTTTTGATTGAGTGTCCAATGGGCTAAGGTTCAGGCCTTCAGTCTGAACTTTTAAACGACCATCATCAGTTAAGCTGCTTTTTCTAGCTGAACAGAGAACGGAGCAACTGCTGTAATAGGAACAGCTTGGTTTATGTTTATATCCTCTTCACCTGCGCCCAGTGACTGGTAAAGTAAGAATTCTGATTGCTGTAGGTTACCATTTACATATCTGAAACGGAAATAGCGTTTAGTTAAATGAATCCATGCAGTCTCGCCAAGAGTATTTGCTTTAACAACCAATGAAGAGATTGCGTTGGTTTTACCGCTTCAATTGTTGTCTTATTCAAACCAAAGTTGAGCAGTGTTTTACTTTTTATTTCAGGGATTGGAGGACTTATATACACTGACTGGTTCTACTTAATACCGGCTATACTTATGACCATCCCTGGAATCATGATATTTGTAAGGAAAGAAAAAATCGCTCCTAAATCAGTTTGAACCTGAACATAAAAGAACCGCGACTGGCGGTTCTTTTAGTGTATATTCCTATATTAAATAAACTGCTTCATTATTATTGGACAGTACCATAATCAAAATCAATATCTTTCTTGTCTAAATCCCCCTTAAAATTTTTAGCATAGGTCATGGTTAAATGTGCGCTTTTATCTATCCACCAAGTTCCATCATCAGTATTGGTATCCCAAGTAACATCGATATCTCTGTCAAAATTCTCAAAAAACACCAAATCCCCAACAGCTACTGTTTTTCCGTTGATCTTGTAATATATTAGAACAATTTTCTTATCAAATATACCTGTCCCGTGCTTTACGATTGTTAAACTATAAGGCTTATTAGGACATTGCTCTTCAAGTATAACTTCAGGATTTAAAAATAAAACATAACAAATGAATAGAATTGGTACAATCGTTAACCTTTTTAATAATTTTTTATTGATATTTAACCCCTTCAACATAGCCCTCCCTTTTTAACAATCCATTTCATTTGGAATACACCCCCATCATTGAACGTATTTCCTATGAAAAATGATTTTGAACCTCATAGGAGGCCTTACATGACAGGGTTTTTGTTGTTTTTTCATTGTTTATCAAGACCTAAATCAAAAAAAGCCATAAAAAATAAGGAGTGATACATATTATACATGACTAATATGTATCACTCCTTTAGTTTTTGTTCAATAATCGCGCCCGATTGTGGAAGATCGTTATTGAACTAAAGCCCCCGATAGTTGGATAAGAAAAAGCAAAAGAACTTGCTATTTCTCAAATACATCCACCAAATTTTCAATGTTAGTTTGTTTTTCATACATACTAATAAAAAAAATAAAACCTTGTTAAAGCTTTACAGGACAAACTGAATTGACTATAGTCTAATTAGACTAAAATATTGATGTAAAGAAGTGAAAAATTAGATGATAAAGTCTTTTTTAATGTTGGGGCAGTCGAATATGGCGGGCCGTGGATTTTTGAATGAAGTAGACCCTATCTATAATGAAAAAATAAAAATGCTGCGCAATGGACAGTGGCAGATGATGACAGAGCCGATTAATTACGACCGTCCGGTTTCCGGCGTTGGCCTGGCGGCATCTTTTGCAGATGCATGGTCGAAAGCTCATCCCGATGAAGAAATTGGCTTGATCCCTTGTGCGGAAGGTGGCAGTTCATTGAATGACTGGCATCCGGAAGGCATCCTTTTTCAGCATGCTTTGTCCGAAGCCCGCTTCGCCCTCCGGTCCAGTCAAATTTGTGGAATCCTTTGGCACCAGGGTGAGAGTGACAGTTATCATTCGCTACATGAAACTTATTACGAGAAATTAACTCTTATCATCGAGACGCTAAGAAACGAGTTGAAACTTGATGAGGTACCGTTGATTATTGGAGGGCTTGGTGACTTTCTTGGGAAGACCGGTTTTGGACAGCACGCGACTGAATTTCGACAGGTTAATGAACAATTGCTGCGTTTTGCTAATGAACAACAGAATTGTTATTTTGTTACTGCAGCAGGTTTGACTGCGAATCCTGATGGCATTCATTTAGACGCAGCTTCACAACGCAAATTCGGTTACCGCTATTTCGAGGCTTTTTCGAAAAAGCACCATATCCTGAAACCCCTTTCGGGAGAGGAGCAATCACTGAAAGTGAATGGTGACTATTCTAAAACAGAACAGATTTACCTTCATAGTATGGATTTGGCTTCGGGTAAAATCACGTACGCGGAATTTGAGGCGCGGATGGCGAAGGTGATGAAACCATAATTCCCTTACTTATCCTTGGCTTGCTAATCCAAAACCCCGGAGCGCACGGCTATGAACTTCTGGCCTTAATGGAAAAACGTCATTACAAATACATTGTTAACTTCACGAAAGGTTCATTTTATTACAATCTGCAGCAACTTGAAGAAAAGTGTTTTATTGAACAGATTCAGCAGAAACCCTCAACCAGTGGGCGTGAAATCCGTAACTTTAAAGTCACAGAATCGGGAAGGGCAGAATTCGAAAAATTAATGATCAAATACGGCACCAAATCGGAATATGTGAACCTGCAATTTTATGGAGCGTTACTCTTTGCCGATGAATTCGACAAAAATAAATTACTGGATCTGATCCAATCACAAATCGACCAGACTAAAACTCGAATCGAGCTCCTTGATGAATACCTGTCCATCACTCAAGAAATTCCCGGCACAATCAATTACTTTCGCCGTATGAACGAAAATTCCCGTTCACATCACTTGGTTAATTTAGAGTGGTTCGAAAAATTGAAAGCAGAAATAGAATGAACTATTGCATAATAAAAAAATGTAATGTTAAATATATAAGAATATTAGTTACCTAAATATAAAACCTGTGTCGTAAATATCTAGTAACATCATTGATACAGGTTTTATACTCCTTCTTTAATTAAACCAGCTAATAGGGTTGTCAACACTTGCCCCCCAACAAGAGCAAGTGAATCTGCTGCGTGTTCTTCTTTTTCAATCCTTCGTATTAATAACCACTTTTTACACCTATTTAGTATTCAAGTAAGTCAACTGATTTTTCTCCTTCTTCCGCTAAACTGCTGCTTGTTCAATTAGAATTCAGATAATCCAAGACACGGTCAACTCTTTCATTGACTGAGTGATCGCCTTCAATCTTTAGCACTGGACAAGTTAAACCTGCCATCCAATGTTCATGCAAAGCTCTACTTCTAACTTCCATTCCAGCATTATCATATAAAGAAGCCCACTCTAAAAATGTTTTTGATTGTTCATATTTACTGCCACCGGCTAACACTTCGTTTCCATAACGCTGAAATTCCCTATGCCTTAATCTCTCAAGCCGTATATTTTGTGGAACCCATAAGAAGACGACAAGGTCAAAATAACTTTTTAGATCATCGCCCCAGCCACACACTGCACCAGAAAGAATCCATTTCTCATTTATTGTTAAGTCTTTTTCAAGCAACTTTCTTCTTTCAGGAATTTCTCTTTTTTTAGTGAATTTATCTATCCAATAGTAATCATCAGTATCGAGATGCGTATGAGGCAAATGCTTTGATAATGCAACACCCAATGTTGAAGTTCCTACACCAGAGGCTCCCAATATGTGAATGTTTCTTTTCATAGTTCCCCCTCCTTATTAAGCAATCAAACTCCCTGTTTGTTGCATAAGGTACTTACTATTATTTTGACATAAATCCCTAAAGACCTTTACTTTTCTAGGGAAATCCAGATGCGTGTTAAAACCATCATACTTACGATAACAGCCATTATTAAACGGATTCATATTCCATCTCCTTAGACGCATTTTCCTATGAAAAAAGTCTTGATTCCCCTATAATATTTAAACGAATCCAATTTTTAGATTGTCGTCTTTAAGGAGGTTTTTTATCTTGAGGTATACAAACAGTCATTTAGAGGATTGGATTGAAAACTTATACAGGAAGATTGATATTACAGAGCCTGAACAAATTAATTTTGAACGGATTGCCGAGGCTTTAGATATCAGTTTCATTTAAACCTGTTACAAGCTTCGCACTTAAACACAGCGGAATTTATAACATATGCTTGGACAGCCAAAAAAGTCGAATTGAACAACGATCCCTCGATGATGATTACCTTCATAAAGTGCATTCCCCTTGGGTAATGCTATGTAATAACTGTCAATGAGTATAAAAAAGCAGTAAAAAAAACCGATAGTATAAAACCAGCGGTTTTTCCCCCACTAGGCCCCCTCATAAATTGGGGCCTCTTTTTTATCTCAGTTTAGCTTGAAATTTTGCTTTCGCTTTTGGTCCGTAGATGCCGCCGTGAATCAAGTGGAACTATAATTTTAAAAGGCCCTTATCTTAATAGAAAAGGGCTTTTTTTGTATCGCCAACTAAATGATTCGCACTGCCTAAACAACAGATAATTTCACCAATATTCGGCCACATACAATCTTGTCTTTCACACGGACGTCTTTATTGTAACGGAGGTTGGTTTTGTTGGTTTTGTTGGTTTTGTTGGCCTTGTTGACCTTGTTGATTAAATGATTGTTGAGCCTGTTGAAGCGCTTGACTCATTTGATTCATGGCCTGATTAGTTTGAATACCTTGAAGAGCTTGATTAAGCTGTTGGACAGCTTGTTGGATGCTTTGCTGTATTTGTTGATCTGTTTGCTGCATTTGCTGTTGAGATTGAGAACTAAATTGCTGAATCTGCTGCTTTAATTGATTCAATTGAGAACCTTGCTGAACTTGGCCACTTTGTTGTTGAGGTGACCCTAATTGAGATACATTTTGTTCTAAGTTAGCAAGCTTCTGCTGAAGGCTTCCTAGTTCTTGTGCAAGCTCAGTATCTGTAACGTTTTTGCCCAGCAATTCCGTATGTTTTTGCTTTTGCTTCTCCTTTTGCTGCTGACTCTGCTGCTGATTATTCTTAGTCATAAAAATTCCTCCTTAAAATTAGATAACATCCTTTATATTTTTCATTTTCATCAAAAAGATGAAAGGTAATTAAAGGAATGGGGGATTCTAGTAAGAAACAAAAACCGTTTGAAGCTTTCTTATACATGTGTAGTTTCCTTACTCATCTTTTTTATCTTTATCGGTATCTTCAGGATCCTCAACCGGATCTTCAGGATCGGGATCATTATCTTGTTCATCATCTTTATTGATGGTATCGTTCTCATCAACACCTGGGATGTTGTTATCGTTATTATTTTGATCGTTTTCATTAACATCTGGAGCATTGTTATCGTTATTATTTTGATCGTTCTCATTAACATCTGGAGTATTGTTATCATTATTATTATCCTGACCGAAATTACAGCCCATTAATATAAAACTGGATAGAAATAACGTAGTTATTATTTGCAACCATTTTTTATTCATTCCCACCCTCCTCTCTTCTTTTTAATCCCTATAAGTTTGTCCAGTATGTCTACTTTAATTCGTGCAATCTTATATGCTTTTCTTGATTCCATCATTAAAATTTCCAGCATATTAATTCTTCTTTTGCGAAAATTAAGTATCGAAATAAAAATTCTCATAGGAAGTGGCTCTACGATGAATAATTTCCAGTGGATAACAACTCTTTTTAAAGCAAAAAAACTACCCCTTCTATCTGGCAAAAAAAATAGAGGGATGGTGTGGGTGTCTCTTTTAGGTTTAGGGGTTAGTCTCGCTACCATTTTTTTGAGAAAAAATAACAACAAAAAAAACAACCCAAATATGTTACAACCTATTCAAAATTTAGCTAAAAATTTCAAACAAAATAATGTAAAGCCTTCCATTCCAATATTAAATAGCACTGAATTTTCTAATGAATTAACAACTAACCAAAATATGTTTAAAACGCAAAATAACCAGAATAACGAAAAAAACAACAAAAATTTAAATGCTAATCAAAATAAATAAATGTGATTTTTTTATAGAGAAGCGAAGGAATAGCCCTTCACATCGAGATATCCCCTTTTTACGTTGATATTTTGATGTGAAGGTTTTTTCTTACGTCAATAATGCCTGGATTTTCGCTTTCGTTTCAGGCCCCTAAATGCCGTCTATGCCGTTATTCTTGGCTCCTTTATCTGGTAGAAATAAAGAGCCGCTAGCGCTATTTGAATTTGTGTAACGGACACTCCTTTTCCCATAGGGCTTGTCAATTTAAAGTCACCAGAAGAAAGCGCATATGATGATTGCTGTTGGATGAGCTGGAACCTTTCAGTTTCAACTTTTGGCCAACTGTGTAAAAAAATTTTTTGTTCAAATCCACACACCATTTTTACAGTAAAGTAATACTTTATAAAAAATGGAGGAAAAATCATGAACGATAATCAATATAAGGATTATATTATTGGGACTGTTATTTCGTTATTAGACATTCTAGTGATCATCCAAAGTAAAGATAATCAAATTTTAAAAATTGTACTTATTGTCCTTTTAAATACGGTTACAAAAGATCATTTAATACGCATTTTATTAGTTTTGTTGACTATTATCTGGAGTGAGGTTTCAGAGTAGAAAGCAGACCAGATTATGTACTAGTTGTGCGATTTTTGCCATCCTAAGCTTCTTGCACAAACATGCCCCGTTAATTGAAAACAAAAGAGCCTACAGTAGCAAACAAGGCTTTAACTCGCAGGTCGTGCGGCTTGGGTCTAATAAGAATAAGCCTCATTGGATTCTTATTAAAATAAACTGTATAAAATAACTGCTCCTTAGGCTATTTATATAGATATGACATTTATGCAAAAGATTTTTATATAATAACTCATGGTACTGGTGAGGGATTATTTTATTAATAATGCACTCACAAGTTTTCAAAATTTCGGTAATGTAGTTCTCATTGTCAAAAGGTTATTTTATGGAGTGTAATAGTAGAGGTATCAACTTGACTGTAGTGAGCAGGTGTATAGGATGATGTCCAAAACGTCTGAAATGAGTTTTCTTTTTAACCTTCTCATATATATCCGGAAACTGCTCTTTGAGCTTTTTCGTGTCAACTCGATTTGCGGCGCGAGCTTTTAAACGCCAGGCTTTGGATTGCTTGAGAGAGGATGCAAGTAAAGGGCTTATAAGTTAAGTCATCTGCTTCTCGGAGAGCTTATCAGCGATGACAAAAAATGATTTTCATAACTCTTATATATTTTCTTTCTCTGCTTCTTTTAAAAGAAATAGAGAAAGCCGGAATTTTAGATCCGGCCTCTGCTAAATCATTTTCCTTTCGCCTTTTTCCGCTTCTCCTTCTCCGCCCGATAAAACTCATGAAACATCTTCATCAGCGCCCGTTTTTCAATCCGCGATACATAGCTGCGCGAGATACCGAGTTCTTTGGCAATCTCACGCTGCGTTTTTTCCTTCTTCAAATCAAGTCCAAACCGTCCGACAATCACTTCCTTCTCACGATCATCTAAAATGTCAATGTATTGTTTCACTTTTTCAAGCTCCATATTGAGCTGGATCGTATCAATCACGTCTTCATTTTCTGATTTTAGTACATCGATCAGGCTTATTTCATTCCCTTCCTTATCCTGCCCGATCGGATCATGAAGGGAAACGTCCTTTTTTGTTTTTTTCAATGCGCGTAAATGCATAAGAATTTCATTATTAATTACAAAAGGGGGGTGCACAGATTACCGTCACTGATTGATTAAATAAATGTTGGGTCAGCTTCCTGTAATAAATGGTCAAACGTTTCTTCGCAAACGAAGGGGATACTTTAAATAGCCAAGCCACATTTATTCACTTGTTCGTACCCACGGGTTAAAAATGCAGGAGCTTGCAGATAGATGAACGCGGAAAGCACTAGTTGATCAAGTAAGGGGCAAGGATAAAAAATGGACTTCAAAGGAGTTTAATCATGAAAATGAATGATAAGATCAAGAAAATCCCTTTTTCTCATTTCGATACTCTGCAGTTTCCCTCACAATAAACGCTCTTTTGAAAGAAGTACTTCCCTGGACAGAAGAATTACTTCTTTTATTTCTCTATATCTAAATAAGTTAGGGATACTTTTAAGTTCGCGTTTTTTTCTCGAATGCGGTCAAGCAATTCTTTGTCTTTTGTCGCATTCTTACTTCGAATAATATAGGTATATAAAATCATTGTACCCAAATTGGTCGTTTCTACCTGACATAGAATATGACTCTCTGTATATTTTTCAAATATGTCATCAAGCAAATTTTGATAATTCAAGTTCTCAGGAACGGTAACTTTTAAAACTTGTGTATCTTTTCCTTTTCCATACTGAAATTTGTATAGTAGGTAAAATATTAAACTTGCAAATAAGGTTAAGACGATGGCTAGATCGAAATGAAACAGTCCACTTGTCATCCCTACACATAGACCAAAAAAGATATAAGCGATGTCTTTTGCATCTGTTACTGCACTTCTAAACCGGATGAGTGAGAATACAGCAAATAATCCAAAAGCTACGCCTGCATTTCCACTAATCACATTCATGACAACAGATACAATTACACTCATCATAATAATCGTATGAACAAATGCTTGGGAATACCGCGCTCCAGTAAAGGTTAATTGATATACTTTTGTAATGACAAGACTTAATACCGTTGCCGTCAGCATGGCCAATAAGGTCATATATATTTCTGTTCCACTTCCAACATCACTCGTTGAGAAAAACTGATTTAAAAAATCCATTATTCCCCTCCCCTAACTAGTACGTCTTCTTTCGTAATTCTAATGGGAATATCTTTCCTTTTTAATAACTCTGAACTCGCGCAATACTTTGAAGTACTTCCTTGTTGGCAGTTTAAATCCTGTAATATACGCGTCAGCCATAACGGAACACTATCATTTACTTTCACTTCTAGTACGACTAGATTTGGATCAATAAAGTTTTCGCCTTGTGAACCGTTTTCCAAAAACAGATCATCATTACGGCAGCGTAAATTTAAGTCAAATGTTACACGCAAATCAGGGTCAAATAATCCATGAAACGCATGTCGATCGTAAATTATAATCATCTCAGGCTGTAAGTTATACAAATGTCGAAAATGATGAATTTCCCGCAATACCTGTGTATTCGATGTCTCATAATCCTCTAATATCTCTTCTGATGAGTATAAATAGCGATAAGCTTCAGCTATGGGAAGGATCAATCGTCTTTTGTTTACTACCTTTTTATGCTTTTGTTTTATTTCAAAAAAAGCAGTACCGTTAATATCTGTGTTCTCGTATACACGTAAACGAAGCTTTTGCCGAAATTTTAATTTGTTCTTTGTTTCAAAGTAAATTTTGTTATCTGGGCTTTCAAAATATAAACTTTTTACGGTATATTTGCCGTCCTTCCCATATTTATCTGAGCGCATATAAGAAGATATATTCTCCACTAATTCCGCATACTGTTCTTTTGTAATTAAATACTTCTGCTCTCTCCTTCTAAAAATTTCAATGACCATTTTTCTTCATTCTCCTTTCTTATCCTTATAATTATTACTGATCTGTTTTTAAATCCGAACTCCATTCAATCACTATGTCCACTGCAAAAAATATCTTACAGCTTGATCTTTGTATCAGTACCAATAAATACATCATCTTTATTACTGATAGATCTTCGAAAAAGGAAAAAATTATAACATCCTTTGTCTTATAAAATTGGTTTTAAATGAGAACCCTTATATTCTATGAACATACTGGACTAGCTGATTGTGCTTTTAAAGGATCTTATGCAACTATAGGGGCAGTTTAGTTTAAGAGTGTTGTTTGTTTTTGTTCAACAATTGGGCCATTTAATGGAGTAAGGCTTAATGAACGGTCAGTTGAAGAAAAAAAGGTTATTTCGTTCTATTGTCGAATTTAGTCTATTTAAGAAGATTAGATTTTCAAAGGAGAAAGAGTATGCAAAAAAAGGGACAATTAGAAGTTTTTAACTTACATGAATTAATACAAGACCAAAAGGACTACACAAACTTTATCGTAAGTGAAGTAAATGACCACGCTCTTAGAATAGCTGTGATAAATGGAGAATTTCATTGGCATAAACACGACGATTGCGATGAATTATTTTATGTATTAGAAGGTGAACTTTTCATAGACTTAGAAAACAATGAAACAGTTACTTTGAAACCAGGTGAAATATTTACTGTTCCTGCTAATACAATGCATCGTACTCGTTCAAACGAACGGACAGTTAATATATGTTTTGAAAAGGCGAGTATTTACATAAAAGGAAGTAACAGTGAGTTGTAATTATCTATGGGGTTATTTCACTAAAGGGCGCGATTCTTTAATAAGAATCGCTTTTCTTATAGAACTAACGGGTGCGTTAGTTTAACAAGAAAGAGGGAACGTTATCCCCCTTATATCTTCTTGTATACCTCTGCGTAAGCGACCTTTAATTGTTCTCTCAAACCTTTATTTTCATCTTCTATTCTCTTAATTTTACGTTTTAATGATTCAATGAGAGCATCTTTGTTATTTTCATTCATTTCTCTTTTAATCTGTTTTGGAGTTGGTGCTTTTTACTTGTTGCCTGCGAAGAGTTTCAATGTGCTCATGTAATTCAATATTGTTATATAGGGTTGCTTTTGCTACCCCAGCTTCACTAGCTACACTATTGAAATTAATTCTTTCATTCGAACGCACGAGCTTTTTAATCGCTTCATCTACTTTCTGACTGGTTTTTGCTTTTCTGTTTCGATGTACTTGTTTTAGCTGAGCCTTCCGATTATAGTCAGTCATTGTTTAACACCTTCTTTCGTTTAATGCGCTCTAAACGGCCGAAGATGATATTGCCACCCTCAAGAGTGTTCAAAATGCTTTGAAAACGGTCCAAATTCCTTTTATTCTTTTCCGCAATTTCACTTCTGCCACGTAGTTGCAATGCTTCAATAGTTTTTGTGGCCGTTTTAACTAACAGCTCATACTTTTGAAGATCTAAGTTTGAAAACCCAATAGCGAGATCCTTACATGGACTACCCCCGTTACAAGTTAGGCAGGGAGGTTCTTCGGAGTAAGGACAGTTACCATTAATACGGGCATGACAGGTTCCATAGGCGTTGTCTACCGCAGTTAATTTCTGTTCCCTCCACAACATTTCTAATACATCGCTTGGAATGTCTTCATTGGGCTTTATTTCATTTACTTCACCATTCATATCAAAGCTAAAGATTCCTTGTTTAACAGCCTCCTCAAAGGCCTTACGCTTGGTGGTATCTAATAGCTTTGCATATCGCATTGTCATCTCAGGAGAAGCATGAGCTAGAAGCTCTTTAACCGTTAAAATATCTGTCCCATTGTTTAGCAGTTTAACAGCATATGTATGCCTGAATTGATGAGTTTTGAAGTGAAATGTTTTACCATCCTCGCCTAATATTTCTCGTTCAATCGAAAGTGCATTTAGATTCTGTCTAATCCATTCCTGGCTATATGGTTTCCCTTTTCTTGGCCCACGGTAACGAACAAAGATAAATTCTTCTGGATTATTCTCTTCATTGCTGCGCTTACATGAATTGTCAATAAAGACTGCGATAATAGCCGCCAACTCGTCATCAATAGGGATTTAATGCCCATTTACATACGTTTTTTGGATATCTGTGACTATCTGGTATTTGCCATTTAGTTTTACTAAACAGTCATGTTTCAAAGTGAGAACATCAGATATCCGTAATCCGGTTTTAAATGCAATCCACACTATTGGCTGTATTTCTTTATGCAGGTAATCGATTTCTCGAAACAACTGCTCTAGTACGAAATCAGGAATATAATCGACTTGATCATACGCCTTTTTCTTTTCTCTCGGTTTATCTTCAGGGAAGATAAGGATTCTGATATCTGTTTCTGGTGCCATATCATATTGATAATTCTGTATATCTATCAGAAATTTTTGCACAATATGCAGAGACTGCCGAATATATCCATTGGGATTATTAGCTTTATGTTTAATAGTGTTTTTTGAATGTATGTGAAGCCATTCCATAAACTTAAGAATATGTACACGTCTTAGCCGTTTTAAATCAAGCCATTTAGGCTCGAGTTTGGAGATGACATTCAAAAAATTAGGAATATAAGTCATATAATTGACTGCGGTCCCTCCAGAAAAGTTTTGCTTACCTAGCAACCGATGTTTAAAATATTTTTTTAGCCCATTTCTAAAATGCGGATTATATACCTTGTCAAAATTTATAAAATAATTGTCCAAACCTAATATGGGAAGCATTTTTTCCAAAAGTACTGGACGTGGGATTAGCTAGATGTAGACTAAATCTGAGGTATTCCACCGCTCTTCCAATATGAGATTAAGTCACTATTACAACTATAGTCAATGGTATCATTAATATCAGAAATATCAGGTTTCTCCAACCATCCACTCGAATAGTCACAACCGTACACGGCTGGTGACTGTCCAGTATTGGGCTTCAATTTTTGAAAACGATGCATTTGTGAATCCGCCGAATGCACCTGACAGTATGCGATTCTCAGCTAGCCAATTCATCAACTCCTTCGTTGTCGCCTGAGCATTAGGATTCACGGGGTTAACTGTATGAGCAGATGTCGTTTGTGAAAAAGCTGAAACGCTTATTAAAGAGAGTAATATAAAAACACCAATTTTTTTAAACATACATATTCTTCGTCTTCTTTATTTTTATTATTCTAATCATTAGTTCTGTTAAGAATTTATAAAGCACAGAATCCATTAAGTCATTTACCTTTTTAATCTATCTCTCCTCTTTTAATTATTAGTTGCTCCCCAATAACAGCTAACAATAGGTCTCAACAATATTTTTACGAACACCAACATCACGACGACCTTTTTATAGACAGAAACTTATTTGCATTATTCCCCAATCTTCAATATAGATTTTTCACTCTGCATAGAAGGCTCTTTATTTAAAGTCAATATTAAAGTTATACCTATAATACAGAAAGCACCAACCCATTGAAAAAAACCAAATGGTTCTTTTAGCCAAACGACAGTTGTTACTACTGCTGATAGAGGCTCTAAACTGCCTAACAGGCTTGTTTCTTTGGGTGAAAGGCTTTGCAAACTTTTTATATAGAACCAGAACGCAATCATTGTTCCAAATATCGTAACAAATAAAATATATACATATGCCTGAGCAGTTAAGCTTTTAAAATCCATTTGCCATGGCGGATGAATAAAACTTAATGCAAAACCGCCAATAATCATAGCCCAACCTACAACAACAAGGGAATCAAATTTATTTAATAAACCAACAGCATATAAAGTATAAAAAGCTGCCGCGAATCCTGATAAAACTCCCCATACTACCGCAATTTCCGGTACTGAAAGTTGAGAAATGGAACCATTTGTTAGCAGAAAAAAGCACCCCGTCAGCGCAAGCAATACTGTTATGATATCTTGTTTGGTCAGAGCAGTTCTTTTTCGCAAAACCGAGTAGATAATGACGATTACTGGGGATAAATATTGTAATAACGTAGCAACAGCAGCATTCCCATGTTGAATGGATGCCATATATGTGTACTGCACAGCAAGCATTCCAAACAACCCGAAAATTAGAAGCTGACCAGCTGACGCTTTGTTTTTCCAAACCTCAATAACCTGAGACCGATTCTTTCTGAACAATTGGAGCATTAAGAGTAAAATGCCTGCCGTAAGCAAGCGTATCGTTACAAGCCAATTTACATCAACTTGATCATCTTGAAAAAGTTTTTTTGCTACTGTACCCCCAATTCCCCAACATGTCGCTCCTGTTATAACATAGAACAATCCCATTCTTCTTTTAGAAGTATTCATACATGACTCCTCACTAATAAATATAATAATAGTGTTATAATAAATTCAGATTCTCATAAAAAATACTCAAATCGAATGAAAAAATATAAATATATTGAGGTGAGAATGTCCAAATGAAAAGTTTTATGATTGATCAAAACTTAAAAGAATTAACAGAGCACCGAACGGTAGAATTACCAGTTGCATGTTACGAGACAAGGATCAATCAAAATATAAATGGCTATATACCGCTTCATTGGCATGATGAAATTCAATTTGTATTGATACTAAAAGGGGAAGCTGTCTTTCAAATAAATGAAGAAAAAATAGTGGTTTTAGAAGGGGATGGATTATTTATCAATAGTGGCTGCCTGCACATGGCAGAAGAAAAGGATGGCTCAGATTGTACGTATATTTGCTTAAATGTTTTACCCCAGTTCGTGTTATCTCAAGAACTGTTTTCAAGCTATGTTCAGCCCTATATTTTTTCAACAAATTTATCCTATTTATTTTTGGATGGAAATCAGCATTGGGCAAAAAACATTCTAAAAGCTGTAAAAAAAATAAATCAATTGGTTCAACAAAAGAAATCGCTTTATGAAATTGACATTACCATGCAATTAACTTCGATATGGAAAAACTTGGTCGTCAATGGTTTTCATTTAGAGTATGATCAATCTGAAATGATAAAAAGTCATCGAATGAAACAAATGTTAAACTGGATACATCTCCATTATGCTGAAAAAATTACATTAGAGGACATTGCAAAAGCTGGCCAATTGAGCCGATCTGAGTGCTGCCGTTATTTTAAACGAATGCTGAATAAGACGCCGTTACGTTATGTACTGGATTATAGAATCCAAAAAAGCTTATTGTTACTGCAACACCCGGAAACCAATGTTACAGAAGTGTCTTATCAAGTTGGATTTAACAGTACCAGTTATTTCATAAGTAAATTTCAACAAGCTATGAATATGACACCATTCTCATACAAAAAAATTCATATGGGAATTAATTGATAAGGTTATTTTACGATTTGAAATAAAGTCCTTGTTTAAGGTGCTCCCTTCTATTTTTTTAATAAGCTGTTCAACTAGCCATTAGTGTCAAGTTCGTGTAGCTACACATACCTGATAGTCCAAGAGGATCTCAGCATAGAATGATTCGTTCCCCATTGCTGTACTATCAAAAAACCTATCTAAAATCTCTCTTACAACTACCTCTGTTAGTGCCATAATCACTTCTCCTTTTTTTAATTAATGTAATTTCGTTTTTGAATTGGATGTCAATGGGGAAGCACCAACAAAACGCGAATTTCGTACGCTAAAGCAAAATTTCATTTCATAAAGAAAAAACCGATGTTCCTATATGTGCGGGACATCGGTTTTTGTTCGTATCCTTTTACTTAGTTATTAAATTTTGACATAAAACTTAGAGTGCTACATTTTTCAAAAAGTAATAAAATTACCTATACTAACTAGAAAAGGGTTCATACTATACATTTTAAAATATCAATTAAGCACTAATATTTGGGTTATGCGCTGTTTCACCTTTATGGGAAACATAACTATGTGCTATCATTCCTAGCATTATTACAAACATACCACACCAAGATAAAATAGAAGGAAATGAAGAATGTAATAAAATTAGTTCTCCGATAACAGCA
Source organism: Bacillus sp. SN1 (assembly GCF_002796895.1). Lineage (NCBI taxonomy): Bacteria > Bacillati > Bacillota > Bacilli > Caryophanales > Bacillaceae > Bacillus > Bacillus sp. SN1. The sequence continues at coordinate 446,373 of NZ_PHIE01000003.1, read as the reverse complement.
AAAAGTACCTCCATGGATTGTGTTGCTTCAACAGTTGCAAGTTTCTGCATATCTCCTTTAACCATATCAGTCGCTTTAAAAAATAAGATAGTTGCAATTACACCCGAACAAATAGCAACTAAAATAGATTGCATAGTTTGCTCTTTACTAGGCAATCCTTCTGTAAAAAGACCATACAAGGATAGTAAAAACCAAAATGGTAAGCTTGCTAATGTCATTCCAAGGACACGCTGATAAGCATCTAGACGATTTCCACAAACCTCCATCATCTTACGATTCCCGAGCGGGTAAGCGAAAGATGCTACAATAACAGGGATAATACCTAACAAAATATCTTTTACAGCAAGCGATTTTGCTTGTTCCATTTGCATAAAGAAAATACCAAGAAGAATAATTAATGACATCCCCATACCTTTCATTGGGATTTTTCCTCTTTTCTTAAGAATTCCATCTGGTGTTTCAATGGTTTGAATAAAAAGAGGAGCTAACAAAGATCCTGATATAATAGTAATTTGCCATGTCCCAGCAATTATCCATCCTGGTGCATGTACAGCGGCAAAGCATAATGGAGCGTAAAATAGACCAAAACCTACGAAACTCCATAAAAACCATGCTCTTAAATTCTCTCTCATAACTTGTAATAATACTTTTAATTTTTTCCTACTCATAACAAGAAGTAAAAGAAATGGAAGCATGAAAACAAATCGTAATGAGGCACTCCATATCCAGCTACCACCTGATAATTCCATTGCTCGATTCAATATAAATGTGAAAGCAAAAAAGAAAGCAGCACATATACCTAAAAAAATAGGGCGCAAATTTCTCACCTCAATCTGTCTCATAAGTCAGTAATTCCCCCAGACTTAACCAGTTTTGTTCTACAAGATGTGCTGTTGTTTCTTTATCTTTATTTTTGCATGCTTCTATAATGTGCTGATGTTGTTCTACTGATTTCAAACCATTTATAGAAGTGAACTGAGAAATTTCAAGGCGTTGAATCTTAGATATACTTCGTTCTAGCGCGCGAATGATTTCAGGATTTCCCGCCACATCTAGAAAAACATTGTGGAATAACTCATCGGCTTCAATTGCTTTTATAATATCTTTTTTCTCAATAGATAGTAGTAAGGCTTTATTACTGAACTCTAATTCTTGAATATCTGTCTCTTTGAGTAATGGTACTGCTAAACGAGCTGCTAATGAATGTAAAGCTGCTACCACAGTAAATGCGTGTTTTGCCTCCTCAAGATTTAATGGTGCAACACGAGTCACTGAACCAGGAATAGATTCAACCAGTCCTTCATCTTCAAGACGTTTTAGAGCCTCTCTAACCGGAGTACGGCTAATTCCGAATTCTTCTGCTAACTCTTTGTCATTTAAGCGTTGCTCCGGTTGCAGCTCTAATGTAACAATTGCTTTTTTCAAAGTTAGATATACTTCATCTCTTAATGACGTACGTTTAATGGGTTTAATAATATCTTTTTTCATAAAACCAATATATCGGATATTGGTTTTATGGTCAACTGTAATTTTTCAATCAGATACATTCAATTAGCAAATTCTAAAAACGACTGTTTATGGTACTTGGTTATTTTTAAACAAAAGCACTAAAAACTCATCCATTTTAAGTACCAAAACCCCGCTGCAATGATGGCGATGGGAACTAACATTGGTCTAACTAAAATGGCTGATGCTACTCCTGGTATCTCCTATGAAAATAAGAGATATACCATATATCCAAATTTGTTGTTTTTCTAATTTTTCTCTAGTTATCTTCATATTGATAATCTCACCTCGTTAATTCTTAAGGAAACTTTGTTCTTTTCTATCCCTGAAACCCCTAGTTAACTACTTCTTACTTGAAATTGTTGCCATGTCATGGATACCATATAAGGGTATATAACTCTAAAGAAAAAACAAAGAAGATACAAAGTATCGTTTTGTATCTTCTTTGTTAGTTCGAGTCCCTTTAAAGTAGAGGTATATTTCCAGTTACAAAAGCCTTTTTTGTAAAGAATTTGAAGTGTTTCGAATAAAAATTAATCAAATTGATGTTAATAACAGTAATAAAAGAACATGTTGTAATAGCTTAACTTCTTTATAAAAAAGTTTGATTACATTTTCGGGGCTTCCAAACCGAATTTTGTCCATTCCTCTTTTGCTGGACCATAAATACCTGGAACAGTTAAACCTGCTTGTCTCATAAGAACAGTCATTTGTCCTCGATGGTGATTTTGATGTTGAATTAAGAACATCAAAAGTGAACCATTTGGCAATTGTTGACCAATAAAGTTGATACATTCTTGAAGTGTATGGTCAGTCCACTGGTCTTTTAACGCCTGTACAAATGCATTACTTGCTTGATCATAGCTGTCAGCGATAAACTGAGCTGAAGAAGGAACAGGATAATCTTCAGCTGGAGCGTGAAACGTTAAGTCTGTGTTTGAGGTAATGATGCGAATAGCAGCAACAGTATGCCAAGCTATACGGCCTAAAGTCCAATTTTGTGAAGTTATTTCTTGTTTAAGCGATTCATCAGTTAGACTATTTAGTAGTTTTTGTGTAGCATCGGCTTCGAACTCCCAAGATTTGAAAAAATGGTCTAAGGTTTGAAACACAAAAATCCCCCTTATAAATTTTTTGTGATATCTATGAACCTATAATTCAATTATAGTGCCCCGTTTAGTTAAAAAGAACATACTTTAACAAAAATTATCTAAGGAAAAATGGCATCACGACATTCTTATAAAAGTCACGAATTAATTTTTAAACATCGCATCTATTTTTACAAACATGGTGACTATCCAGTGGATTAATCACTGAAAGTCTCCATACTCACTCCAACATGCATATAAACCCGTGAATGTATATTATCCTTTGCAGAATAAGAAAAATAAGGAGCGTGTAGTATGAGTATCGAAATAAAAGCAGTAACTGGTGATAATCGTGCCGCTATTCTTGCTTTGCATGTCAGCGAGAATCAAGCATCATATATTGAATCAACAAAAGTATGTTTAGAGGATGCAAAAGAATGTCACTACTATAAACCTGTCGGACTTTACTATGAAGGAGATCTAGTCGGTTTTGCAATGTATGGATTGTTTCCTGAGTATGATGAAGACAATGAGAATGGGAGAGTCTGGCTTGATCGATTCTTTATTGACGAACACTATCAGGGAAAGGGATTAGGAAAGAAAATACTTAAAGCTCTTATTCAGCACCTTGCTAAGCTATATAAAAGTAAGAGGATTTATTTAAGTATATTTGAAAATAATATTCATGCTCTATGCCTTTATCAGAGGTTTGGTTTTCACTTTAATGGTGAACTCGATTTTAATGGCGAGAAGGTAATGGTAAAAGAACTATAGGTTCTTAGATGATTTCCATAAAGCCATTTAAAATTAGGCAAATTAATAAAAAAGATTTAGTATTCTGGCTTTCTCTATTTTTTATACAGGAGATTACATATTTAAGAAGACTAATATGTAATCCCCATTCCTAAAAAACTATCGGAGCCAACCAGTTCCACAATTTTACTGTTCACAAAACAATTTGGGCTTATTTTTTACCTCTACGAGACCATACCACCACTGGAATGAGCAATAAGGATAAAATCCCTCCAGTAAATGATAATGTTAGGAAACTTGAACCTGCCACAATCATTCCAGACAATGCTCCGCCAGCAGCTCCTGACAACGCAATCAGAACATCTACTGTACCTTGAGTTTTAGCCCGTGTGGCCGTTTCAGTTGAATCAACAATAAGTGCAGTCCCACTTATCAAACCAAAATTCCATCCTAATCCAAGTAAAGAAAGAGCAATGACGAGAAGAACCATAGAATCTCCTGGTGCAAATGCTGCCATTAAGCCTGCCAGAAGCAACGTCATTCCAGAAGCAATCGCCATTGCAGTACGTCCCAGCTTATCAACAAGAACACCAGTAACCAGTGAAGGGAGATACATGGCACCTATATGAAAACCAATGACAAGACCGACTGCACCCAAGCCATGTCCATGATGACTCATATGGACTGGTGTCATTGTCATAATAGCCACCATTACAATTTGGGTAAGAACCATAATCGCAGCACCAACAATTATGCCTCTTTTGTTTTCTGTGTGCTCGGTTGTTTCCAAATGTCCTTTATCACTAGGTTCTTGGTTGGTCGCTTCGATTGTTCTTGCTATCACTAATGGATCTGGACGAAGCATGATGAAAAGGACAACACCAGCTAAGATATATGCTGCTGCTGCTAAAATGAAAGGGCCAGCAAGTGATGGAACACCAATAGAAATAGCAAAATTCCCCATGACATTCACTAAACTTGGACCCGCAACTGCGCCAAATGTTGTAAAAACCATCGTAATACTAACAGCAGTCGCCCGCTGTTTATTATTTGCTAAGTCCGTACCTGCATAACGAGCTTGTAAATTTGTCGCTGTTCCAGCACCGTAAATAATCAATGAAGTAAATAACAAGAAAATACTATTTATGATGGCTGCAATGATGACTCCTATTGCTCCAAGTCCGCCAATCACAAAGCCAGCTGAAAGACCTGTACGGCGGCCATAGCGTTGAGATAGTCTCCCGACAAATAATGCAGATCCTGCTGATCCTAAAGTAAATAAAGCAGAAGGCAGACCAGCAAACGCATCTGTACCAAGCATTTGCTGTGCAATAAGCGCACCGACAGTAACTCCTGCCGCCAGCCCTGCACCGCCAAAAATTTGTGAAATACTTACAACGAATAATGTACGCTTGTATAATGCTTTTTGTTTTTCTGGAGAACTGATGTAACTTTGTAATGAAGCTGTTTGAACGTCTGTTGTTTTTAACATACTCTTACCTGCCTTTCGTAAAGCCTAATTTATAAACCTCCCTCTAGATGTGGATCATCATAACACGCACAAAAAAGCCATACAATATAATAATTGTATGGCGAACAATATTAGGTAATACCGTTTATCAAACGTTTAAGGATCATTAATCCTTGCTCAAGCTCTTCGAGAGTTTTTGGTGCACATACAGAAACCCTTACAGCCCTTTCCGGACAACTATTTCCCACTACAAAGCGTTCAGCCGCATACACTTGCACTCCATGCTGTGCAGCTAATTCTTCAAATTCAGCACCAGTCATTTTACCCGGCAACAACAACCAACGAAAAATGCCTGTTTCTACACCTAAACATGTATAGTCCGCAAAATATCGGTTGACGATTTGGTTTCTGCGAATGGTTTGTTCCCGATGCCCCTCAATTAAGACTTCAAATTGATTTGATACAATCGTGCGTGCAGTAAGTTCAGCTAATAGCGGGGAAACGGTTATATTTAAATTATAGAGCGCCTTTGACATTTGCTCCTTAAATTGACTCGGCACTGCTACATAGGCCAGTCGCAGCCCTGGTGCTAACGATTTTGATAAACTTGCAATATGGATAACCTGTTCCGGCGCGAATGATGCAAGTGCTGGAAGTGGATTTTTGTTGAGAAGATGGTACGTTGCATCTTCAATAACAAACAGATTATATTTCTTTGCAATTTCTGCAATCATTCTTCGTTTCTCAACAGACATAAAGGAAGCTGTCGGATTATGATAATCTGGGATCAAATAAATGCCTTTAATATTTTCATTTTTACAAGCATATTCAAGTGACTCCGGACTCATTTCATAGTTCTCTGATTTTATCGGTACGATTTGCACACTAAGCATTGATGCAACAGTTTTTAATCCAGGGTACGTATGATGGTCAACACCAATGCGATCTCCAGGCTTACAAAGACTCGCCAATGCAGCAGCAATCGCATTTTGCCCCCCATTTGCAAATAAAATGTGATCAACGGCTGTTTCAAACCCGCCTCTTCGGATTAGCTTTACAGCTGCATCCTTTTGCCAAAGGCTTTCGCCCGCCCGACCATAACCAAACCATTTTCCGTAATCTTCATCTTGCAGCATGTTTTTTAGTTGGAGTAACAGGGGCTCGTAAGAAGCATTATCAGGCAGTGTTGCTCCCATTTCAATTAAATGTTTCGGCTTTGTATCTTCAAGTAAATACGCATTTGATAACGCATCGTATGATACAAATGTGCCGTTTCCCACAGATGCACTTAGCAAGCCCTTTAACTCGCAAACTTTAAACGCTTTTGAAATGGTACTTACATTTAAATCCAAATAATCAGCCAGTTCTCTCTGTGGAGGAAGTTTTGTTCCTGGTAATAAAACTCCGTTTACGATATCCTGTTCCAATTGCCCTGCAAGTGCTTTATAGATAGGCTTTTCCGTTTTATCAATCGATGGCTTCCAGCTCATCGGATAGTTTTCAAAAGAATTAATCGGCATGATACGCATCCTTTTTCACTCAATTATAAGAAGGTGCTGTTTATAAAACAATGCTAACACTCTATCATATTATGCCTTTTGGTGAATATCCGAGCAGCAATTCTTACTTAATACTTACGAAAATAGTGTTTCCTCTTTGTTTGCGAATGTGAACCAGCTATTCTTCCCCTCTTTGCCAAAATCAATTGCTTTGTTGAACCAGTTTGCATATTCACCGCCGACAGAAAGAACATGTTTTGCAACTTCCACTGAACCTTCTGTTTTGTAAGCTTCACACAATTCCTTAGATTTAAAGTTCGGGTAAGCAGTTGTTTCAAATGCGACCATAAAAGCGTTGGCTGTCCAACTCCTTTACGCGGCCGCGGCCTTTTACATTTTTGTAGTTGTATTCTCTTTCTCTAACTCGTCAATTCGTTGAGTTGTAATTGCTTTGAAAATGAATGGAACAACGTTGCCCTCTTCATCTACGAATCGTTTAGAAATCGCCACTTTTACTTCTTCCGCTTCAATTGTTTGTTCTGGCATAAAGAATGAAAGATCGTATACCTTTTCGTTTTGTTTTTCACTCATGTCCATTAGCTCCTTTGAAACTATGATCATTACATTTTTGATCAAACAAAAAAAGCAGACACATCGGGCGGATTTTTATAGTGAACTAAGTTCACAAAAAATTAACAAAAAATACCTTGGATATTTTTGTATTTCATGTAATAATACAGTTGTATTAAAAAACAAAAGGAGTGTTTAGAATGAAATTGAACAAAGTTTTAACTGGTTCCGCGCTGTCCCTTGCTTTACTCGTTTCCGCTACTCCTGCTTTTGCTGCAACCCCTACTGTAGATAGCGCCAGTCAGAAGGCAGTAACTCCTCAAGCTGAGATAAAAACTATATATCTCACAGCTAACACACGCGGAGAACTTGCCGATGTAACGGTATTTGCTGGTGTTAAATACTATTTAAAAGATGCCTGGCAGAACAGTGACGGCACATGGACTGGCTTATATCAAGGTTGGTATTAAAAGTATCTGAGAGATAAGGGGATTTTCCTCTTTTTTTGTGGACAACTCCTGTTCCATTGAATCTTCAGCTGAGTACTATCGAATTATCAATGAGGAAATAAAAAAGAAGTTAGGGGGCTGCACTCGGCAATGTCTTTTATATAGTGTTGATTTTAAGGAGTGAGCATTATCAATCCGAAGGAGCTTTGGATAAAATCGGTAAAGCTTTGGGGGAAGTTGCGAGGTCATTAGAAAAAGTCGGTGCAGATTTTATTGTAATACGTATAAATACTATGCATAATGTGAATGGCTATATCCAAGAAATGATTAGAAAAGGTATTCGTTTAGTAGGATTACTTGGTACTAAATATACGATGGAACAAGGTTTTCACTTCAGAACAAAGCCCATTCCCGGATGAGTTTGAGTTTGTTTAAAGTATTATTAATTATTCCACTTAGACTAAAAACTCATTTTATAATCAATTAAACTATCATCACTATCGAATGAGCTCGATCAGCATATCATGTACTATCCTCTTTTAAGGAAGGTGATGTTATGCGGTCATTTCCATTAATTGTGGTGCTATTCATCCTATTAATTATCGTTGGGACATCTTTCTTCGGTAGCTGTTAAGAACTCACCTTACCCCATATCCATCAGACGCCATAAGAAATCTTTATGGCGTCTGTTTTGTTATGTGTCTAACTCACCCTGCAAAGTTTCTGAACCAGGGAAATTACTGTATATTGAGCGATATGTTTTTAAAAATCGTCCACTGTGTTTGCTAATTTACTATTGATTTAGAAGCCATTTTATACGATCAGCTGAAATTATGTAGTGTAGCAATATTAGACAAAAAAACATAATACCAACCGTTTTTACATGACTAAAATAAAGCGCTGCAACAGCCATTGCAAAGATCAATAATTCAATAACTAATCTTGTTACCCCGTTTACAGCTATCACAGTTTGTCCACTTCGACTAGGATCATTAGGCACTGCAAACACGGACCAGATCATCATAACTGCAATCGGTAAAACTAATGTTAGAACATATTTAAAAAAACCATTAAAGTGGGTCCATGCAAACACACCTATGGAAATGAGTGCAGCGATTTCAAGGGCGAATCTTAAAAATAAATTAGTTTGATTCAGATTTTCCAACTCCTCTGTATTAAAAAGCACCCCGCAGGAGATGCTCTTCTCTTTTATTTCAGCGTATAAAAGCTTTTCTGTTCTTCCTCTTTAGACTCTATTGGAGTTTTCGGAGAGATCATCTCCACTTTTAAAGATATGACACCGACTGCTGCTGTTACCAATGCTCCGATTAATGCAACAAATATAAGTATAATGAAATATGACAACTTTTCCCCTCCTATCCAGATAATTATCCAAATAATCAGGAAGTTGTCTACAATTCGCGGAATTTGTCGAACGATACTATGAAATAAAACCATAATCTTTTGGTCCTCATATTAATAACATCTAATAGTAAAAGAACCAATGGCTAAAAACCCTTGGTTCTTCAGCTAACCAGAATATTCTAAGGATATCGTTCGTTCACCTAGAATATTAAAGCACTTCCTTGACCTTACTTTCTTCTTCATCGTTTTTTATTACTTGATACTCTTTCTCCCAAAAATGTGCATTCTTTATCCCTAGTTTTTCCGGATCAAATACTGGATCTCTCCCCTCTTTTTTTGGACCCCATAGAGAAGTTGTAAAAACTAGTTTCCAATTTCCCTATTGTTTTTCGGAATATATGCCTCCTTCAAAGCTAAGAGCTGTTCCTGCTAAAAACGCTAATAGATAAGAGAAATAACGCATTACATGATCCTTCTTTTCATTTTGTGAGGGAATGTTCTTTATGGACTTTGTTGATGAAAGAGAAAGTTGAAATACCTTTTCAGAGTGAGGTGAATCGGGGCTTAGAAATATAAACCGCAAAGCTTTCTTGAAGAAGCTTTGCGGTCTAAGGTTTCTTTTTGCTTAGTATAAGTCAATGGATTTCCAGCGGAATCCACTGCACCCCAAGGCATAGTGGTTTTATGAGCATGTATGCCACGTAACAATGAATGTGGAGGAACCTGAATGTTTCAATCAGTTTTGGGATAAAAGTCGTGTTGACGTTCCTCTGCTTTATTATTTAATATTCGGTAGCTAGACTTTCCAATATGAAGCGGAATATCCAATTTTTCTAAATTTGGCATTCCATTTTTTAAGAAAAGCTCTTTATCTTGATATCTCTGTAAAACTTCTCCCACAATCCACTCTTGATCGCCCAAAGTGGAAATACTGTGTACTTTACACTCATAAGCAAAATACGCATCAGTTAAAATTGGTATCTCAGCTTTTAGCCCTTCTTCGTATTGAATATTAAATTCTTCAAACTTATTTATATCTCTGCCACTATGGGTGCCTAATGCTTGGATGAATTCCGAACATTTCCCTGGAAGGAAATTCACACCGAAAACACCACTTTTCTCAATCATTTTGTAAGTATATGTCTCTTTGTTTACTGATATCCCATACATTCCAGGAGAAGATCCGATATACGTATGCCAACCGGAAGCCATTGCGTTTTTTTCACCTTGATATTGAGCCGTAACTACAGCTACCATTCCAGGGTAGGCGTACCAAATTGGTTCATCTATCGGTGCTCTCATATTCATCGCTCCTTTTGTTTTAGATTCATTTTTTATTAAAATTTGAGATACGATAAAACGTGTTTCAACGTAAACGCTATCAAAAGCTAAAGCAGCACGTACAGCTCTAATATGAAACTTCATTGTTCTGAGGAGTCTATCTTCCTTCACCATACTTTTGAGCTAATTTGTCACTTCAAGAGCTGGTGTGCTTTAATCAGGCTTTTATTAACAGCAGTGAACTGTTAAATAACTTCTTCTCTCATTCATTACGTCCATTGATACTACAACGAACGGATATTTAGTAAACAACAACCTTCTGCATCATGTAAAATCATTCTCGTTTTAAAATAGGTAAAGCCTTTTCCCTTTATTAACGGCGAAACGGAAAACTTAAAATCCCGTTTCTCTTGACGATCATGTAGAAATTAGTTGGTTCTTTAGTATTCTAGTTTTTTCATCATGTTTAAAAGATCCAGTTAAATGGGGCTTTATCCTTTTTATTGATATCCCCCAGTAATGGAAGTCGCTGCAACATATTTTGTAAGTTATACGCATCCCATGGAAAATGTTCTTTAATCCCTAATCCTGCAACATCATGGGCTTTGGCTACATCTTGAAGCACCCGTATAATTGTTTCGATGCTGGATGCTTTTGGAGCTTTTCCAACCATTTCATCGTAAGTATCAGGATTCGCCAATTAAGAGAGAACGGAATTCCCTTAGGTCCAGTACATCTAAATCAAAATGAACGATAACCTTAGAAGGTTTGCGTGAATCCAGCCACTGAAGTACCTTTGAACTGTCTTCTTCAATATCATCTGGGGTTGCAATATCGAATTTCATATTCTGCAACGGTTTAGAGTGAAGTGCTTCCATCATATCGTTCAACCCGACAAACAATACCTGTTCCGGTTTAAATGGACGAGGTACCTCAGCGACGAATTCCTTATCACCGATACCCATTAAATTAGTAAGTACATGAGCATGGTGGTTTGGCCAATCCTCAGAAATGGACACGTCAGGATGTAAATCGACCCATAACAAAGCGGTATCTCCATCGTATTTTTCGTTTAAGTATGCAAAAGGAGCAAGTTCTACACCGCAATCGCCGCCAAGAACGATAACACGATCAGGCCTGTGCTTTTGAATTAAGCTTTTGGCAGATCGAGCTTGCTTTAATAAAACACTCCTGCCAACAATCCCCTGCTCTTTTTCAAGGTTCGCATCTAAATCGACAGGTACTTCTTCAAATGGACCATTCGTTTTAGGAGCAAGCCAGTTTAATAAGTGTGCTCCCAGTACATACGGAGGGTTGTTTCCGCCTTGCCATTGCGGCATGAGTAACCGAAGCGTCTTATCTTCTTTATTTGTCATCTTATACACCTTCCTTTCAAATATTCATAAGAATGATGAACAAATCATAAACCCTATAGCAACTATAGGGTCAAGGGTTCGTTATTTTTTTAGCACTCTTAATTCTGTGAGGAAATTTTCTTCTCTTAATGAGTTGAAGTCGATTGGAAGAGAAACTTGATATACTTTTCCATCTGTTTGGATGCCATGAGATTTAATATATTGATAAAGTTTTTGATAATATTCATCATAATTTTTTGCAGACCAATCAAATGCGATACATACATATTCACCGGATGGGATCGTGTCTAACCTTATGTTTTTTTCTCCTATGTCTATCTTTTTTCCATTGCAAACAGTTGTATAAATACTATTGCAATAAATGTCACGAGAATCCTTATAGAGCTTGAAATCATAAATGAATCCATAATAGTTATCTACTACATCTCCTATTTTCTCCACAACATCAGCTAGCTTTCTGTAATACAAACCGGATTGCTCATGAGGATTCACTTGAGGCGTCTCTACTTTTAATATTGTCTGTTCATCTATATACTTAAAATAAACGAAACCTTCATCTTTTTTACTGCATATGTCTAATTGTTCATTAAGCTGTTTCCTTCTCCTATGAAGTAATTGACGAGCGCGTTCGAGTTTTTCCATTTCTTGCACAATAACGCTTTCTTGCCCCTCAAGAAAGTTTTGCATATCTTCCGGGGTGCAAGTATAGGAGCTGAAACGCTTGATTTCTTCCAGAGGTGTTCTAATATATTTTAGATACTTGATAATATCTAAATAAAAGAACTGTTTCACATGGTAATATCGATAGCCATTATCCTGATCAGTATAATGAGGCTTGAAAATTCCGATCCTATCATAATAGCGCAATGTTTGAATTGAGATGTTATTTAAGCGGGCCGTTTCTCCAATTGTAAAATATTCCTTCATCAATCTCTTCCTTTCTTCTTAGTTCTAAGAATTCTTTCTTCCACTATACACGGTTACCTTCAAAATCCGTTTTGGAATCTGTCTTAAAAACCAACGTCGATGAGGCTTATTTCGTTTACTACTAGAGGTTATCCTTTTTTGATTCATGGATACAAAAATGAATGAACTCAATCAGAAAATATAAAAGTTAACCCCAATATTGATGATTTGTCAGATCTATTGGTTAGAAGTCCAAGTCATTGTGTTAGATGGAATAAAGGGACGATGAATATCCATAGAATCAGGAGGAATTAGTAGAGACACTATATTCAAATAAAATGAAAGCATGCGATTAGGTATGAAAAAGTTTTTGAGTTGTGTCACGTTTTACTTTACTGGTTTTTGTGGTTCCATTGTTTACGGAGTTTGCAGCTGTTGTAGGTTCGACATAAATGCCTTGCCAACGGCGCATCATTCTCTGCCTGGATTGCAACGAGCTTTGGCATTTTATCTATACATTTATTCTCCAATACTTGTTTTTGTTGCGATTACTACCCACAGCCGTTGGCAGAACATCGGGTTCAAAATCAATACCTATATTCTTACATTGACAAGGTTATGCTGCCTCCATAAAATGAAAATGATTATCAACATCACTTAGGAGGAAATACAGATGCTTAGCGGGAAAATTCGTTTGAAAATTAAATTTACTTTCTTATCGATGCTCATCTTTTCTATTTTATTAGCAGGATGTACAAATGCAGGACAAACAGAGAAGAAAGATCCTAACAATATGGTCACAATTGCTTGGCCTAGAGATATAGGAGAAATAAACCCACATGTCTATAATCCTTCCCAATTGTTTACGCAGTCAATGGTGTATGAGCCTTTGGTCTCTTATGAAGCGGGCGGAAAGCTTAAACCGCATTTAGCTGAGTCTTGGGATATATCTAATGACGGCAAAGTGTATACGTTTCATTTGCGTAAGAATGTAACATTTTCTGATGGGACAACATTTAATGCAAAAATCGCGAAAAAGAATTTTGACTCCATTTTAAAACATCCTGAGTTACATAGCTGGTTAGGATTTATTACAAAAATAGCTCAAACAAAAGTGATCGATGATCATACATTTCAATTGACACTGACTGAATCATATTATCCAACCATTCAGGAGCTGGCAGTTGTACGGCCTGTTCGGTTTTTAGGAGAGGCTGGATTCCCTAAAGATGGTGATACATCAAAAGGTGTAGCAAAACCAGTTGGGACGGGTCCATGGGTATTGGAAGAGCATAAAACCGATGAATATGCGATTTTTAAACGCAATGAAAATTATTGGGGTGAAAAGCCTAAAGCCGAGAAAATCAAGGTGAAAGTCATCCCAGACGCAGAAACAAGAGTACTCGCATTTGAAAAAGGTGAACTGGACTTAATTTACGGTGAAGGCGTCATCAGTTTGGATGCATATAAGCAGCTGCAATCGACAGGACAATATGAAACAAGCCTTTCCGAACCGGTGGCGACGAGACAGCTTGTCATGAATACGAAAAAAGAACAGCTTTCTGATGAACGTGTTCGCCAAGCCCTGCACTATGGTTTTAATAAAGACGCCATGGTGGAAGGCATTACCTCCAGGTTAGAAGAAAAAGCAGATTATATTTTGCCGACAACCTTCCCATACACGTCTGATATTGATGTAAAGCCAGTGAAATATGATGCGGAAAAAGCGGCAGCGTTATTAGATGCAGCAGGCTGGAAGCTTCCTAATGGCAAGACGGTGCGTGAGAAAGACGGAAAGCCTCTTGAATTTAGTTTAATGTATGATTCAGCGGAATCCATTCAAAAAGCAATGGCAGAAACGCTGCAAGCAGAGTGGGCAGCGATTGGGGTGAAGTTGAATCTTGAAGGAGTAGAATTGGCAACTCAGGTTAAACGGTTCAAAGCGAATGAATTTGATATGAACTTCTTTAGCAACTATGGCGCGCCTTATGACCCGCATACATTTGTAAACATTGTCGCGTCAAAAGGATTTGGATTTAATGAAGCGATTTCGGCATATCCAAACAAGGATGAGCTATTGAAGCAGATGGAAAGGGTTCCCAAAACAACTGATGAAAAAGAGCGTCAACATCTTTACTCATCTATTTTAACATCCCTTCAAGATCAGGGAGCCATCGTTCCTATCTCTTATATAAAAAAGACAGCGATCTACCAAAAGAATATTACAGACTTTACTTTCCCTGCCAACCGTGACGAACATCCATTTTCAGGTATTCGCATTAAGCAGTAGGAGGCTTTTATGGGCATCTATATATTAAAACGAATCATGTCCATCATACCAGTGTTTCTTTTAGCCACGCTTCTGACAACAGGAATGATTCAACTCTCACCGGTTGACCCGGCTGAAGCATATGTAGCCGCAGCGCATATCCAGCCAACCGATGACATTCTAGAGCAAAAAAGACATGAGTTTGGCTTAGATCAACCATTCTTTATTCAATATGTAAACTCTATTTTGAAGATATGCCAATTGGATTTCGGCATTTCTTATGTTTCGAATAAGCCGGTTTGGGACGAGGTAACACTCCGAATGCCAGCAACGATCGAACTTGCTCTTGGGAGTTTATTGATCGCGGTGCTTGTCAGTGTGCCTCTCGGCTTCTTTGCGGGAATCAAAAGAAATCGCGCAATTGATCATATCAGTCGCTTCATTTCCTTTTTCGGGGCATCCATTCCGACTTTTTGGTTAGGGTATATGTTGGTTTTTTTCTTTTCTGTTCAATTAGATCTTTTTCCAGTAGAAGGAATTGGAACATGGCAGCACCTCGTACTGCCGTCAATGACGCTGGCGCTTCCTTTAATTGCAATGTATACAAGGCTTTTGCGCGCCAGTGTTATAGAAAACCTGCAAGAACCGTATGTACAATACGCAAAAATCAGAGGACTGAAGAATAAAAGCATTATGGCTAAGCATGTATTGAAAATGGCCATTTCTCCGATGATTACAGGCCTAGGAATGAATCTTGGCAAACTTCTCACCGGAACAATTATTGTTGAAGTGGTTTTTTCTTGGCCTGGCTTTGGCCGTTATTTTATTGAGGCCATTTTCAATCGTGACATCCCTGTCATTCAATGCTATGTGTTCATAGCCGCCACATTTTTTATATTGAGCAGCTTAATCGTTGATCTCATTCAAATGTATATTGATCCGCGCATTTCCAGGAAAGAAGGGCAGTATCGATGATCACAAGCATACGCATGATATATAAAAGTCAAAAAGTGATAACGGCATGTATCATCATATTATCAATCCTATTTCTCATCGCTGTATTTGCCCCTTGGATTGCGCCGAATAACCCTGTTGCTGTTCATTTGGCATATAAGCTGCACCCTCCATCCATGGAGTTCCCTTTAGGAACTGATCATTTAGGAAGATGCAACTTATCCCGCCTTTTGTACGGAACACGAATTTCTTTGGGATTTGCAGTGCTCATTTTTATTTCCTCACTTGTGATCGGTCTCATCGTCGGTACGATTTCGGGATATAAAGGCGGATGGATTGATCATTTGTTAATGAGATGTTGTGATGGTGTGATGGCCTTTCCGAACTTAATTTTAGTTCTTGGTCTAGTAGGCATATTCGGACCTGGACTTCCTCAAGTCATTCTTGCCCTCATGCTTGTGCAATGGGTCTACTATGCGAGAATCTTTAGAGGAATGGTGCTTAGTCTGAAAGAGGAAAACTTTATTAAAGCCGCAAAAATCAATGGATCATCACAATGGAAGATTCTGAAAAAACATATCATACCTAATGTGCTCCCTCCCCTCGTTGTCATGGGTACATTGGAAATGGGCTGGGCCATTATGGACATATCCGCTATGTCGTTTCTTGGATTAGGCGTCCAGCCACCGGCTGCGGAATGGGGAGCGATGATTCATGAAGGTAAATCGTATATCCGGACGAACCCTGAGTTGATGATTTATCCAGGGATGATGATCATGATTGTGGTTGTAACGTTCAATTTATTGGGCGAGAGCTTATCAGAAAAATACGGAATCAAACGTCGATGATAAAAGGAATGAAGAAGTTGGGAACAGAACAATCACCAGTGCTGCAAGTTAGAGATTTGCATGTACAGGCCAAAACGCACGAAGGAGTTTCAACTCTAGTGCAACACGTCAATTTCGAACTGAAGCGCGGTCAAGTCCTTGGCCTGATTGGTGAGAGCGGATGCGGAAAAACAGTAACAGGCATGTCCATTCTTCAGATGCTTCATCAGAAAACAACCAAGGTGGAAGGAAGCATTTCATTACAAGGCCGAGAATTAAATGGATTGGCAGATAAAGAAATGCGTAATATCCGTGGTAAAGATATTGCCTATATTATGCAAAATCCGATGAACGCTTTTACACCCGTTTTTACGATTGGTCATCAAATGATTGAAACGATTCGCTCTCATACGTCTTTTAACAAAAAGCAGGCAAAGGAGCTTGCAATAGAAGCATTGCATAATGTGAGCTTATCCAATCCTGTTAAACTTTTAAAATCTTACCCTTTTCAATTAAGCGGCGGAATGCTTCAACGGGTGATGATTGCAACCGCTGTATGCTTACATCCAAGCATTCTCATTGCGGATGAACCCACAACTGCACTAGACGTAAATAATCAGAAGACCGTGCTGAAACATTTAGACGCCATGCGCTCTGAATGTGGAACGGCGATTTTGCTTATATCTCATGATCTGGGCGTCATTGCTGAAATGGCGGATGAAGTCGCTGTGATGCAGAAAGGGAGAATCGCAGAAAAAGCAGATGTGTTTCAGCTGTTTGATGCACCAAAGCATGAATATACAAAGAAGCTATTAAGTGCACGTTTGACATTGCCAATTGATGAACGTGCCATTGGGTCAATTTGACAAAAGAGCGGCATTTTAATGAGGTGAACAAGTGAGTTTATTACAAGTGAAAGAAGTCTCTCATCGTTATGCGGAGCGTTCATTGTTCAAATGGAAATTTCAATCTAAACAAGTCCTTTCCGATGTCAGCTTTTCGATTGAGAAGGGTACATGCTTAGGCTTGATTGGGGCAAGTGGAGCCGGTAAGAGTACATTGGGAAAAGTGTTGCTTGGTTTAGAACGGCCGCAATCAGGTCAAATCCTTTTTCAAGGCCATGATATGTATAGCGCAGATAAATCGATCCGGCGAAAAATCCGTCGTGACCTTCAAGCTGTCTTTCAAGATTCATACTCGTCCGTCAACCCGCGAATGACGGCGGAACGGATTATTGCAGAACCATTAGAAAACTATGAAACCCTCACTACGGCGGAACAAAGACGAACTATTATCGAGTTGCTGGAAAGGGTAGGCCTAAGCGAAAATGATTTAACAAAATATCCGCACCAATTCAGCGGCGGTCAATTGCAGCGGATCAATATCGCCAGAGCAATCTCGCTCAAACCGAAACTGATCGTATTAGACGAATCAGTCAGCAGTCTGGACATGGTTACCCAAACGCTTATACTCGATTTGTTAAAAGAGCTCAAAGACGAGTTTGGGTTATCGTATTTTTTTATTACGCATGATTTGAAAGCCGCTTATCAATTGAGTGACACACTAGGTGTACTGGATAACGGAAAATTAGTTGAGCTTTACGAGTCCAAACTTCAGTTCTTTGCATCAGACCATCCAGCAGTAAAAGAAATGAGAAGCTCCATACTTGCAGAACACCCGCGCTTTCGTTCGATAGGAAGAGGGACGATGCTACAATAAGAAAATCGCGTGTAGATATAGCATTCCCGGTTACATCGTTTTTTCATGATATTTGCTTTAACAAGTACGGCATGTCTTTTGTTGTTCAAAGCATGGAGTGCTGATATCAATAGAACGGTTGCACCGTTAACTGCATCAAATGATGACTGCGATCTGTTACATTCCTTCAACTCACGGCTGCACATGCCGCATTTCAACCATTTTTCCTGCTTTAAATATGACAAAGAAAAAGAACCGTTGGCTTTAAACCATTGGTTCTTTTTCTACACCCTCTAAACCGTTTATTATTTTATGTTTAAACGACAAAATGTTTTTCATGCCTCATTAGGAAAAATAGCAAGGTGGATTAGGCTCCTCATAATCTATTCGTACTTTTAATAGATTTCGTCCATGAATGAGGATTCTATTAAATTTAACCAAGCCATGAAGCCCTTCCAAGGTTTCCGGGAGCCTCTGAAATAATACCAGAGAAAATAAAGCCACTACTAAATGCTTCTTCATCCTTAGTAATTTCATTTTTTCATCATACTCTCCCTTACTCTTATCTCAAAAAGCTTTTCCCCAACCGTCAAGTTATTATTGATCGTATCTTACATTTATTAATGAAATAGCGTTGTTTTATTAATGTTTTGTTTATTTTTTCTAGGCGTCAATGAAATAGAAGTCACCGACAGGCGGAGAGAAAAAAACGGAAGAAAACTACAGAAGCAAAAAGCTGCTGACGAGGAGCCAGCAGCTAACACAGGGGCATCTAAGCATTCATAAAGGTCTAGGCGTGTTTCCGCATTCTATAAATTACAGAACAACTTTATTATAAAAGAACATCATATTTCATGGTAATCATCATTTAATGCGCCATCATATCATGGGCAATATCGTGTCCATCCATTTTTGACGGGTAGTAGGTAGGCCAGTGTTTGACTTCATCAAGTAAAGCTTCACGGTCGTCACCCCAATAGAGATGATAATGACTAGCTTTAGTCGGAAAGATACTATGATCACTAAACTGAATATACTGAGGAAGCCCTTCAGCTTTTTTAGCTAGTTTGAATATGTATCTCACCCCTCTATTGCCTGCATCATATGTTAAAATTTCGTACCCGTCATACGTATACTTACCAGAATATTCTTTTCCATTTTTGAAGAACGTTACAGTATCTTTCTGAATTACAATACGCTCAACATCTGTTTTATACCCTTTTTTATAATACTCTTTATATTCTTCAGCTGTCTTGTCGCCTTCGTGTTCCGATTTATATGAAAACACTTCGTCAAGAGTACCATCTTGCAGGTATGGATATACAGATTGCCAATCTCCTTTCCAATCAGAAAGTGAGCGATCCTTTACTTGGCTGTTTTTAAAATAGCCTTCATAAATTTTTTCTGTTTCTTCATCATGTGCATGACTATGATCGTGAGAATGTTCGTGTGTATGACTTTCAGATGTTTGCTCTTGCGTTTTAGAAGAGTCTTCTTCAACTGCTGAGGATGATGTTGTTTTATGAGACTCACCTTTAGATGAACCGGAAGTCTGACATCCTGCCAATACGAGTAATGAACCAATAGTTAATATACCTAACCTCTTTGCAATTAAAATCTTCATTCCAACACTCCTTTTTCATTAAATCGAAAACGTTACGATTTATATTATACATATATCCCTTGCAAACATCAAAGGGAAAATGCTCCTCATATGACTGAATCGTATCTGGCAGCTGATGGCCAATTTCATTAAAAAACTGACTTTGTCAGTCAGTTTCCTTTACAATACGAAAGTCTACGATATTTCCATATCGATCCGCTTCAAAATGACAGCAACCTTCAAGCAGCTGTTTTAATTTTCCCCGTCCGCGTTGTACCCTTGATTTTGCGCCCGAGTAAGAAATGCCGAGCTTTTCACTTAACTCTTTTTGTGATAACCCTTGAAATTCAGTCAGTTCGAGCGCCTCTCGATACTTTTCCGGCAACCTTTTGATGGTCGAGCGAATCCAAACCGCTGCTTCCTCTGCATTGTCATCAAAATGCAGAGGAGTGTCTCTTTACAAAATAGTGATAGCCCCTGTAATTATTGCTAACAAAGTAATAACTAAAGATGTAATTACAGCCCACTTAACGGCAAACCTTTGAAAGGATCCTAAGTCAATTTTAAGCATACTTACTAACAGTAGTGTTGATGCAACTAATGGACTCATCAGATGAACTGGCTGCCCCATTATAGAAGCCCTTGCAATTTCTACTGGTTCTATACCATATGCTGAGGCAGCTTCTGCAAAGATAGGTACCATTCCAAAGTAATATGCATCATTTGATAAAACAAAAGTAAACGGAATACTAGTGAGTGCTACAATACCTGGAAATAACTGCCCCATTGATGAGGGGATGATGGATACTAATGATCCTGCTATGGCATCCACCATCTTTGTCCCGGATAATATACCAGCAAATACTCCAGCTGAGAATACCAATAATACTACAGTAATTGCATTACCAGAATGCTCGGCGATTCGCTCCTTCTGCATCTTTAAATTCGGATAATTTATAGTAAGGGCAAGAACAAAACCAATTAAAAATAAAACGGATGGATGCTTAGTTCCAAGCACAATCAACACCATGATACTTATAACAAGGAATAAATTAAGATATATTAAGCGTGGTCTTTTCAATTGCTCGCCATCCAACGTAGCTGCCATATAAGATTGAGAGCTGTCTTTTGTTATATTTCTAGGCTCTAATTTAACGATGCCTATTCGATTCCTTTCTTTCCTGCCCATTAGAAAGGCCAGAAATATTACACATGCAATTCCTCCAATCATGGTCGGAAGTAATGGCACAAAGAAATCTGAAGGATCTAAACCTAGCACTGAAATAGCTCTTGTAGCTGGTCCACCCCATGGAGTCATTCCGCTAATGATACTCAACGACAGCATTGCTAATGTCGCCATAACCATGGGATTCATACCAATTCTTTTATACAAAGGTAACATTGCTGAGACTGTTATCATATAGGTAGTTGTACCGTCTCCATCTAAAGCGATAAGCATTGCCAATACGGCAGACCCTATCGCTATTTTCACAGGGTCTCCCTTTACTATAGATAAGATTTTTTTTATTAGTGGATCAAATAAACCTGCATCGATTAAAATTCCGAAAAAAAGAATTGCAAACAACAGCAATGCCGCTGAACTTGCAACTGTTTGTATTCCTTCTAAAATCATGTCACCAATATCCTTACCAAAACCTCCAATAAGAGCAAAAACAATAGGAGTGATGGTTAAGGCAACAATAGGCGAGACTTTCTTTGTCATTATTAATATTGTAAAAACAGTTACCATCAAAAAACCTAAAATAGTAAGCATATTACACCTCCATGAATGCGCTTTCAAATGACTTTTTGATTAACATATCCTATACGGTGTAATAAGTTAAATAAATATTTTTTTACTGTGTTGCAAAACAAATTCTATGATCATATTAAATGGTTACCATTTGTTCACCCTTTAAGAAATCAATGAATGCTTTAACGATTTTGATTCCTAATGATTTTTGATCGTACATTAGCCAAGTATCTCTCATTAATGGCTTACCCTTAGCATTATATAGTTCCATTGTGTACAAATGATCAGATTCCCGCAGGCAAATTTCTGGTGCTATGGAGTAACCAAGACCATGCTTTACCATCTCTTTGCAAGTCTCTTGTCGATCCACTTCCATTGCAATGATGGGTGCTTGTTTTAGATTAGTATGCATCCAATCATCTATTATCGTTTTTAAAGAAGCATCCGTTTTATATTTGATAAAAGGTAAAAAAGGAAGTTGATCTATCGTTATTGGTTTTTTTGAGATGATATGTAATTTTTCCCGTGTCAGCCGTTCCTTCTCCCCTTTCCAGCGATGGCTTCCTCTCAGTATACCGACTTGTACAATACCAGCATCTAATAATTTCATGACATCTGTACTCCAGCCTGTTTGTACACTATATTGGACATTAGGATACATAATGGAAAATTCCCTTAATAACTTAGGGAGCTTATATTGAGCGAAATTGCTTGAAACCCCCAGTCTTAGATGTCCTTGCACCTCTTTGCTTAGATTAGAGATATTATCTTTGGTATCTTGGAGTTCCTGTAACATTCTTCTTGCATAAGAAACTAAGTGTTCTCCTTCCGCAGTAAAGGTAATTCCTTTATGCCTTTTGGTGAATAATTCAATTCCGAAATTCTCCTCAATCTTATTCAACCGATAAGTGATGGAAGGCTGTGACGTAAATAATCGCTCTGCTGTTTTTGTTACACTTTGTTCTTCGTAAAGAATTTTCAATAAAATCCAATCTTTTTCATCCATTTTCATCTTCCTTTCTAGTCATTCTTTCACAATTATAAAAGTTTTTTTATTGAATATTAAGAAAATTTATATTTTATTTTCATCTTTTTACCTTCTACACTAAAAAACATAAAATACTACCTTTAGGATGAGGATGATGAAGATGGTTAAGACGAACGTAACAATCATGAGAGGCGGAACAAGCAAAGGCGTTTTTTTCCATGAATCAGCTATGCCTAACAATAAAAACGAATGGGAGCCCTTTTTGCTTGATGTCATGGGAAGTCCTGATAAAAGACAAATAGATGGTTTGGGTGGCGGTAATTCCCTTACTAGTAAAGTGGCAATAATAAAGAAAGCATATACATCGGATATTGATGTTCACTACACGTTCGGTCAAGTCAGTATTTCGGAAAAAAAAGTGGACTTTAAGGGGAACTGCGGAAATATCTCCGCTGCTGTTGGTCCATTTGCTATCGAAGAAGGACTTGTAAAAGCGACAGAACCAATGACTACGGTAAGGATACTGAATACCAATACGAATAAAATGATCATTGCGGAAGTGGAAGTGGAAGACGGTCAGGTCAAATATGACGGAGATGTTACTATATCTGGAGTACCTGGATCTGGATCTCCAATCTATTTAAACTTTCATGATGCTGCTGGTTCAGTCACTGGTCATTTATTGCCTACTGGAAATAGTTCGGAGTTTTTAGATACAAGTCAAGGTCAAATAGAGGTGTCTATTATCGACTATGCAAATCCATTAGTTTTTGTGGAAGCGAGCAGTATCGGCCTGGATGGAACAGAACTTGCAGAAGAATTTACTGATCTACAGCTGGCTCAATTTGAAGAATTAAGATCCATTGCTGCAGAGAAATGCGGCTTTGCCAATCGATTTTCTGCTACAAAGTTATCACCAGCTGTCCCCAAACTAGCTATAGTATCAAAACCAGAGAAATATAAGGATAGTACAGGTGCTTGGCATTCAAACGTTGAGATGGACTTACACATTAGGATGATGTCCATGCAAAAGCCTCATCAAGCACTAGCTGTCACTGGGGCGATATGTACAACGACAGCACTTTCAGTGGAAGGTACAATCCCTGCAAGAATAGCAAAAATCCATTCTACAAAGGTTCGACTGGCTCATTCTTCTGGTATCATCGAAACAATGTTGGAGCCCTCTGGTATAAAAATCGTCCGTACCGCACGACGTATTATGGACGGAGCAGTTTATACACAGGGTGACTATCAAATGATGTAAAGGAGGGCTCTGTAATAAGCTCCCCTTTACATATTGCAGCTTCTTTCCCAAACTGTCTGCTTCAAAAATTTTGAGGATTTGGACCCAGCAGTCTACCCAAAAACCGAACCGGACACTAAACCTGATCCATCTGGATAATTACCCCAGAGGATACCAAAACCTAATCGTTATAGAGAAAATTGAATACTTTTTTACTGCAAATAAAAAAAGATACCAACATCTTTGGTATCTTTTAGATTTAGTTCATCTGTAGCGGTTTCTTTTCACTCTCTGCTTAATTGATTACAAAATTACCGTATTCCTTTGAACGAACATGAATCGGTCCGTTTAAATTATAGTTGTTCTCCTTGGCGATTGAGCGAAGCACGTCCACACGGGCAACCGATTCTCTCCACTCATCACGGGTGTCAGGATCTGCCGGATTCATCAGGTCGTCATATCGCACATCCAGGAATTTATGTAACCATTTCTTCTCATCAATTCCGTCTTTAGGTGAACCGCCCGCTTTTTTGTTCGTGCGTTTGATCAAGGCATAAAAGGAGTCGGGGTCATCACCATCGCCATGCTGAATAACTGTATCGTACATCACAGCTCTTGCCAGTGCCGTTTTCAGTCCGGCATGATCGGATCGTTTCATGGCAGGCTGATAATACAAGCTGTCATTTACTGCGTCTTGAGCAGCGCGGAATTCCTTATCATTTCCAAGCGACTCTCAGGCGGAAGCGAATCCCTTGAGATTGCTGATGTCATCGCTTTCTTCTTTGGCCAGACGGCGCAATTCAGGCAAGTACTTTTTCAGTTTGTTATTCGGTACCGCCTTTGTGTATACTTCCACTACTTCCAATGCATCCCCGGTAGCTGTTGTAAAGCCTGCCCGTCCGCATGTATAGCCTCTTCCATCATCCAATGGCTCCACATATCCGTATTGGATCTCCGTCGTGCCGTTTTCAAAGATACTGGTCAGCTGTTCTGCCCGGCGCTTTTGATCCTTATTCAGTCCCGCCGCAAAAACCGTTTCACTCATCATCAAGGTTAAAAACAGGGTGAAAACAAGTGATGAAATCGCTGCTTTCTTCCAAAAACCCGCTTTTTTCTTCAAACTGATTTTCATTCGATTACCTCCTACTAAATATTGTAAATACAGACACAGTATACAGCAAGGGGCTGCTCTATTGTTGAAAATACATCGTTTTGTCAATATTTTGAATCTAAAGTAATAATAAAAGGCTGGCAGCTTGAATTTTACTCTTTTTTTATTGCCAATCAGCCTTAGCCCCCCTCTCTCTGGGAGAATCCCTTTTGCTGCAACTTTATTTAACAAAATGCAATAAGGCTTTAATCTATTTTATAATGGAAATGATCATCGAATAGTTGGGAGGTGATGAAAATGGCAAGTAAGATAAGAATGCTAGATTCCGCAACGTCCCATGCAAAGCCTATTATTGGAAAGGCGATACTTTGCATGGGGTAGACTTTCTAAAAGATCGCCCAAGTAAGCTTTTCGATATAGTGGCTTTGCACCTTATTTGGCTATAAAAAAATAAGGAGCTGGCAGATATGGCATATGTAAAAGCAACCGCTATTTTACCTGAAAAGCTGATATCAGAAATTCAAAAGTACGTTCAAGGAAAAACAATATATATCCCTAAGCCTGAAACCTCTCATCAAAAATGGGGTGCGTGTTCAGGAACAAGAAAGCTAATCGATGACAGAAACACTTCTATTAAAAAAGCATTTAAAAACGGCAAAACAATTAATCAATTATCTGATGAATATCACCTCTCTACTGAAACAATAAAAAAAATTGTCTACTCTAAATAAACAAAACGAAAGCACTGATGAAATGTAATCAGTGCTTTTTGATATGGCGAGTTTATTTCTTAGTTATTTTCTGCATATGATACCATTGGCCAATTGTGTAAAGTTAAGGGAGATGAGAAGAAAGGAAGGATTTACAAATGAATATAGTAAACAATGGAACATTGCAAGTACCTGGAGCGAACATCCACTATAAAGTGCGTGGCACAGGTCCAATCATTCTTTTGATCCATGGCGGAGGCGGTGATGCCGACAAGTTCCATCATGTTGCAGACCATCTGGCCAACTGGTACACGGTTGTTACTTACGATCGCCGAGGCCATTCCCGCAGCAATCTCACCAATCAGACTGAGGATTACCGTGTGGAAACACACAGTGATGACGCCCACCGTCTTCTCGCCAAACTCACCGACAAGCCGGCATACGTATTTGGAAACAGCTCCGGCGCTGTTATCGGGCTTGATCTGTGCATACGCCATCCCGAACAGGTAAGTGTCATGATCCCTCACGAACCAGTCTTATTGCAGTTTTTAAATGGAAATGAGCTGAAACAAGCCAAGCAATTCATGGAAGACCTTAAGAAAAATCACCGGAATGAGGTCATTACATTATTGTCAAGTTTAGAAACAGACGAACAATCAAAGGATGTGCTGACAGAGCGGCTTCTCGGTAATTCAACGTATTTCACTGAATATGAAATTCAGGGAATTCTCAACTATACATTAGATATCGAAGCATTAAAGATGGTGTTTACATCTGCTCCGATGAAGGTACTCCCAGCTGGCGGAAATGCTTCACGGGATTTTTTTCCTTATCGTTGCGCAAACGCCTTAGCGGAACAATTGGAAACGGAAATTGTTGAATTTCCTGGAAACCACGCAGGTTATAACACAATGCATCATAAAGAATTCGCTGAGAGGTTACACGATATGTTAGAAAATAAACATAGGACCATGTACAACTAACTTTATCGGAGGAATTCGCAAGAGCGTTTTTTACTCTTTAGCTATTTTTGTTATATGATCTTAAAATAAAAAAGAAACCTTTGGACTTTGTGAATCCGCAGGTTTCTTTTTTATTCATCTACTTTTTTCCCGTATAACTAATAGCACACCAACTAGAATCAAAGTTGAGCCTGCCCAGAAGGTTCCGCCTATACGTTCTCCTAACAAAAGCCATCCGAGCAATGTTCCAACGAGAGGCTGAAAAAAGAAAAATAATCCTCCACTTGATGCATTCAGCATTTGTAATCCGCGATTCCAAAATATAAATGCACAAGCTGTTGAAACAATCCCCAAGTATAATAGCCCGCCCCATATTGTCGGATGGGCCAGCTGCGAGAAATGAATTTCATTTACGTTCATCCATACAAAAGGAGTCAAAATAATCATGGCAACCAAGATTGAGTAAGTTGTCACCACAATGGGAGAATAATGATTTGGAACACGTTTTAAAAGAACAGACATCAGCGCCCATGTTAAAGCAGCAATTAGCAGCGAAATTCCGCCCATTTGATTCGTCATGTCAATGTGACCGTTCCCTACAATCATGAAAACGCCGATAGTCGCCAAAGCCACAGATATTCCCTTTTTTACATTCAACCGTTCTTTTAGCAAAAGCCTAGCAAAGATCACCATAAATGCAGGTGTGGAAGAAGTAATAATGGCTCCCATTTGTGCCGAAGATAGGTTAGTGCCGACTTCCTGTGTAACGATTGAAATTGTATTCCCGATGATCCCAATGGCTATGATTAATAAAAGGTCACGTTTGTGAATTCGCCAGGATAGCTTTTTTACCAAACCGATAATGAGCAATGCGAGAATTGCTACAGCATATCGCATCCATACCAGCTCTAAGGGGGGTATAACCGATACGACAACCTTTACGACAACGTACATACCACCCCAAATGCTGGCGGCTAAAGCCAAATATATAGAACCTAACAAAGTGTTTTTCATTTTTGCACCCTCCGTTTTTCATTTAGGTCAATAAATGCCCCTAACGGAGAGAAGTAGTCACCTTACTCCACTAAGGGCGGAGAAGTGCTACTGGTACATCATTTTCAAATAATGGAGCCCAGAACATGTTTATTCACCTCTGTCAAAAAATGAAGGTATTGATAGTTTAAAAGAAAAACGTAATGAAGTAAATGAGAGAATCTAATCTGCTTGCCAGTTAAATCATAATTTCTTCGTATTTATGTTTTAACTCCTATACGTTTTTTTGTCATCAAAACATGGTGAGTTATTTTGAGGATATACCCTATCAGCTATTCTACAATCCGCTTCAGTATCTTCGCAGGATTTCCACCCGCCACGACGTTATCTGGTACATCCTTTGTGACAACTGCACCCGAAGCGATTACAACATTATTGCCGATTTTTACCCCTGGGTTAATAACAGCTCTCCCGCCAATCCAGACATTATGACCGATTATGACTGGAATTCCGTATTCCGCTCCCGATATTCTTGTATGTGCATGGAGCGGGTGAGTCGCAGTATAAATATGAACTCCTGGTGCAATAAAACAGTTATCTCCTATTCGAATCTCATGAACGTCAAGAAACACACAATCAAAATTAGCAAAGAAATTTTCTCCAACGTGTATGTTGTAGCCATAATCACAACGAAATGTCGGCTCTACGTAAACATGTTCCCCAGTAGAACCAAACAATTCTTTTAATAAACGGGTTCTTTTCTTGCTATCCGTTTCAAGTGACTCATTAAACATTCTAGTTAATCTTCTAGCGTTCATTCTTTCCCTTCTTAATTCAGGGTCGTCTGCGTTGTAAAGTTCGCCATCTAACATTTTTTGTTTTTCAGTTTTCATGATGTAATCTCCTTAACCTTTTCACTATTCATACTGCTATATTCTAACTTGTATATACAAGTTAGTTCAAGTTTTCAGAGTACCGATAACATGTTTTTTATGCTCAAGCCTCTCCTTGATCTGCTTATTAAACGTCTCAGCTGTTCTGGCAAATCCAAATATATAAACATAAAAAACCATACCGATAATACTTGGTATGGTTTCTTTAAGTAGGCCACCTAAGAGAGGGCCGGTTATCTCGATATTACTTTTGATCCGAAGCTAATTGCATTTGTAACCGACAGGGCCGTC
Source organism: Bacillus sp. SN1 (assembly GCF_002796895.1). Classification (NCBI taxonomy): domain Bacteria; kingdom Bacillati; phylum Bacillota; class Bacilli; order Caryophanales; family Bacillaceae; genus Bacillus; species Bacillus sp. SN1. The sequence goes on along the minus strand of NZ_PHIE01000003.1, from coordinate 417,814 downwards.
TGAACCTGTGTATACATATGTGTCAGAAACATATCCAATATTCACGATCCCCCGGGAATCTTTCCACTGGATTTGATCCCAAATATTACTCGTTCCATACTTCCCGGTAACAGTCGTTCCATAAGCGTAACAATAGTAAGGAACACGCGAGCCGCTAGGAATGGAAAGCATAATAGGATAGTTTGTACCTGGACCGCTGCGCATATTTACAGGCGCACCGCTGCTTGTTGAGACAGTAAAGTACTGAACGGCAAGTGCTTGACTAGAAAAAATAAATAATGATGCAATCATAACGGTTAACATACTCAGCATTTTCAGTTTAGTCAATGTCATCCCTCTTTCTTCAATTCCTTCATTTTAAGAATGATAGAACAGATGCTACCAGCTGCATTTAGGAACAACCGGACCGTCTGAGCCTGTATACATATATGTATCAGAGACAAATCCAGGAACGATCTCCCCGCTGGCAAGCGTCCGCTCTGTGTAATTCCAAATATTACTCGTTCCATACTTTCCAGTTACAGTTGTACCGGTTTTGTAGCAATAGATCGGGATGCGGGTTCCGCTCGGAATAGTCGTTACGATCCCCCAACTTGTACCTGGGCCGCTGCGCATATTTACAGGCGCACCGCTGCTTGTTGAGACCGTATAATACTGAGCGGCAAGTGCATGGCTAGAAAAAATGAGCAATGATGCAATCATCACCGTTAGTGTACTTAGTGTTTTTAATGTCTTCACCTTATATCCTCCCCCTTAAATGTCGTGCGTTTGACTTTCTTACATCCAGTTAAGGAAAAACCGCGCCCCCTCTCTCTACCATATATTTATCAATGTACCATAAACTAGATCTTTCAAAAGTGGAATTATTCCTATGTTTTCGACAAAAAACTCGTGACATCGTGCGTTTTCAGAATTTGCAAATATGACCTGTCCATTTTTAATGAGACAAGGCAATAAATCACTTTTTTGTGATCATTTCATTAACTGTGCAACAGAAGCTGTTTAATTAGAAACGAGAATAAACGTCACTGCGTAAAAGCGCTTTGTATGTTTGATGAGAATAAAGCGACTTGTGGACATTCCGAATATGCCATTTTTAGCAGAGAAAAGTTCTTTCTGTATGCTTCATCTTCATTTCGGGAAATGTAACGTTGATTAAAGGAGGTAATTAAAGATGGATCATCAAACATTAGCTGCTCACGAGGCTGTAGACTTACATGAAATTGTTAACTTTAAAACACTTTGTGTAGCGAAATCGAAATTAATGCAGGGACTTGTGTTTGACCAGGACCTAAAGGACTTGATGCAAAAAGATGTGCAGCAATCCATTCAAGACCTTACTGATTTACAAGCGGTTTATGAGCGTGCGCCATTTCAAGCCCCCGTCCCTCAAAGCCGCCCAACGCCAATCATCAATTGAAAGGAAGGTAAGCCCCTTTGAATCATGATCACTTAGACCCAATTAATTCGCTACATGTGCCTGAACTTGCAGATACCACATTTGCGATGGATTTTCTTATTCGAGCAAAAGAAGGCGTGAGGAATACTGCTGTTGCCTTGACTGAAACCGCATCACCAGATGTAAGAGCTTTGTTGCGGAAGCAGCTGATGCAAGGAATCACGATGCACCAAGAAATTACGGAATTGATGATAAGCAAAAAATGGTTCCATCCATATGAACTAAGCGAACAGTATAAGCTGGATCAGCTCTCTGCAAAAAACACGATCATGGTCGGCAACATGAACCTCTTTCCTGAGGACACAAATCGAAAAGGGATGTTTGACCGGACACCTGATGAACACTAACACTGGAGGTTTTACAGCATGAAGGCAGTAACGTATCAAGGCATTAAAAATGTTGTTGTCAAAGATGTGCCAGATCCAAAGATTGAAAAGTCCGATGACATGATTATAAAAGTCACAAGTACAGCCATTTGCGGATCAGATTTACATTTAATCCATGGATTGATTCCTAATCTACAAGAAGACTATGTCATCGGCCATGAACCGATGGGAATCGTGGAAGAAGTTGGACCAGGGGTTACACAGGTGAAAAAAGGTGACCGCGTCATTATTCCTTTTACGATCGCCTGCGGTGAATGCTTTTTTTGCAAAAACCAACTGGAAAGCCAATGTGATCAATCTAATGACAATGGAGAAATGGGCGCCTATTTCGGCTATTCAGGGCATACCGGCGGTTATCCAGGCGGGCAGGCAGAATATTTAAGAGTGCCGTTTGCGAATTTTACCCATTTTAAAATTCCTGAAACCTGCGAGGAACCCGATGAAAAATTAAGCGTGATTGCGGATGCCATGACCACCGGCTTTTGGAGTGTTGACAATGCCGGGGTTAAAGACGGCGATACAGTTATTGTTCTCGGCTGCGGACCAGTCGGCCTGTTTGCTCAAAAGTTTTGTTGGCTAAAGGGCGCAAAACGCGTCATAGCAGTTGACTATGTAAACTATCGCTTACTGCATGCCAAACGAACAAACAAAGTAGAAATCGTTAATTTTGAAGACCATGAGAATACAGGGAGTTACTTGAAGGAAATCACCAAAGGCGGAGCGGACGTTGTCATTGACGCTGTTGGGATGGATGGGAAAATGAGCGACCTCGAGTTCCTTGCCAGCGGATTAAAGCTTCATGGCGGAACGATGAGTGCATTGGTCATTGCTTCCCAGGCCGTTCGCAAAGGAGGAACCATACAAATTACAGGTGTATATGGCGGCCGATATAACGGTTTTCCATTAGGTGATATTATGCAACGAAACGTCAATATACGCTCTGGACAAGCTCCGGTGATCCACTATATGCCATACATGTTTGAGTTAGTGTCAACCGGTAAAATTGATCCGGGAGACGTTGTAAGTCATGTTCTGCCGCTCAGTGAGGCCAAGCATGGCTATGACATTTTTGATACCAAAATGGATGATTGTATAAAAGTTGTGTTAAAACCTTAAGAAAACGGAGGTGACGGGAATGGAATACGCCTTACATGAAGTGCTAGAAGTCCAAGAAATGACTGCATTTAAGACACTTTGTTTAACGAAATCCAAAACAATGAAGGCACTGGTGTCTGATCCAAAGCTTAAAGCAATCATGCAGCAAGACGTTGACATCACCACACGGCAGCTGCAGGAATTTGCCTCTATTTTATCTAATGCAAAGCATGAATGAGGAGATGAGTGAATAATGAATCCTATCATTGAATATCTGACCGGCATGAATGTTCTAACAGACCAAATCATCGCCATGGACTTATTGATTGCAGCAAAAAACGGAGTCAGAAATTATGCGATGGCCGCAACGGAAGCGGGAACGCCTGAAGTGAAAGAGATCCTTATCCGGCATTTAGAGGAAGCCCTCGATATGCACGAACAAATCTCAAGCTATATGATGGAAAAGGGCTGGTACCATCCTTGGAATACAGACGAACAAGTCAAGCTGAATTTACAAAATATTAATACGGCGATTCAATTGCCAACCCTTTAACGGACAATGATTGATTTGCTGAGGAACAGTCTTGATTGACTATAACTGTGCCTCAGCTTCTGTATGTTAAGAAAAAGCTGAATAGAAGTGAGGGCGACTATGAGGAATCATAATAATTCCTCCGCTTCTCCTTCTCCGCCCGATTCATGAGCTGTCTATGAACCCGCTTCTTCCCACCTGGTTTTCTATCGTTTGCAAAGCCTGTTCCTCGTCAATCCCTTCAGCTCTGATTTGAATGTGAGTACCAGGTGTAATGCCTAATGACATCACATCAATAAGGGACTTTGGCGGATTTTTCAGATTAACGCATTTCTTTTGATGTAGAAGAAATACGTGAGAATGAAACTTGCAGGCTGCACGAACCAGCAAGGTTGCTGCACGTGCAAACCCTGTACTTGCAATAATTGTATACTGTTTTTCAATCATGCTCCCATGCTCCTTATCTCCATAGTAACGGCATTTAATGGTGGCCGACTATCGGATGGGGTACATATGGTTCTTCCAAAAGCGCGATTTCTTCAGATGTTAACTTAACAGATAGAGCTCTGACAGCATCTTCGAGGTGGGACATTTTCGTAGCACCAATAATAGGAGCTGTTACTGGTTCCTTCTGCAGCAGCCAAGCAAGCGCGATATGGGTTCGGGAAACTCCGTGTTTTTCTGCAATTTCCGCAAGCCGCTCCACGACCAGACGGTCAGCATCAGCAGTCGCATCGTATTTGGATTTCTGGATTTGATCGGTTTCAGAGCGATGCGTTGTTTCAGACCATTCACGTGTCAATCTTCCAGATGCGAGCGGGCTGTACGGAGTCACTCCAATTTTTTCTTCTTTGCAAAGCGGCAGCATTTCCCTCTCCTCTTCTCGGTATATCAGGTTTAAGTGATTCTGCATCGACATAAATTTGGTCCATCCATTCTTCTCTGCAACATGTAACGCCTTCTGGAACTGCCACGCATACATCGCAGAAGCGCCAATATACCTTGCCTTCCCGGCCTTCACCACATCATGCAATGCTTCCATCGTTTCTTCAATGGGTGTATGGAAACTCACTGAAAAACGATCTCCTTAAGCAAATGTTTTGAAGGCCGGTCAATCTACCTGTTATCCTATAGGCATAGAGAGGTTATAGGAGGTTTTTTATATGAGCAAAAAAATTGCAGTTCTCGTTACAGACCAATTCGAAGATATCGAATATACAAGTCCGGTAAAAGCATACGAGGAAGCTGGCTACAGTGTCGTAACTATCGATTTAGAAGCCGGAAAAGAAGTTACCGGTAAGCATGGCGAGAAAGTAAAGATCGACAAAGCAATCTCTGATGTGGACGCAAGTGAATTTGATGCACTTTTAATTCCTGGAGGATTCTCTCCGGATTTGCTTCGTGCAGATGACCGTCCGGGTGAATTTGCTAAAGCCTTTGTCGAAAATGAAAAACCTATTTTCGCTATTTGCCACGGCCCACAAGTATTGATTGATACGGATCTTCTGAAAGGCAAAGATATCACAGGCTACCGCAGCATCCGCAAAGATTTAATCAATGCCGGCGCAAACTACAAAGATGCAGAAGTAGTCGTCAGCCACAACATTGTCACAAGCAGAACACCTGATGATTTGGAAGCATTTAATCGCGAATCATTGAATTTGTTGAATTAATGAGAAGGCACAGACCGTTTGGGTCTGTGCCTTTTTTCAAGAGAAAATGTTGCAAGTCAGGGAATTGAACTTCATGAAAATCCCGCTATTTTAAGATCCCTTGTTTACATTCTGAAAGACAGCAGTCGCATCCCACACATTCAAGCCAAGTTGACCTTCAGAGAATGTGGAATCATTTGCATCGATCACAAGACGATCATCTAAATAGATTTTAAAGTGATCGCCCTTGGCCTCAGTTTTCAGATGATACTTTTTATTCACGTCTATCGGCGTTTTGTATTCGGCAATGACAGAAGCAACACCGTTCTCAAATTTAAAAAATTTCACTAGGTCATGCTTCGCATCGACGTTGGCAAGATAAGCATTTTTGACGTCTTTGTCAGAGCGGAATATAAGCGCTCCTGCCCCTCTTCCGTTTCCATCCTTAATGGTAATATCAGATTCATAGATGAAGTCTGATCCAGATGCTGAAGACAAGATAAAGGAGTCGCCGTCCGACCTCCCTTGTTTCCCCTCAATTGTATCGGCCCACGTGCCATTTACAGTTGTCCAGCCAGTCAAATTAGAGATAAAAGGCGACGTTCCCCACACCTTTTTTAAAGGATATATCGTTAAAGATTTTAGCTTTACACCTCCATTTACAGCATATAATTCAAGACCTTTGCTTGATCTATCAGGGAGAATGATATCGGTTATGACCTGCTGTCCGTCATTCCCAAATACCTCAACTGAAGAGCGGTCGACAAAGATGCGCATCTTTATGGTTCCATTTACCGGCTTGAGCGGAGCTGTTTGTATCCCAGTGTTAAATGTTGGATTAAAGGTGACGTTTCCCGATTCGCTCCGGTCAACGAACAGTTTGGTATTCTTTCGGTCATAGCCGACTTTCGTGAATTGATTTTCGCCTGTTCGAACCTTAAAACCAAATTCAGGAGCTGAACCTGGAGATACTTGAAATTCTGCATGTAATTCATACGCATCTCCAGACAGGCCTGCTAACACATTTTGGCTTGCGGGCGATATGGTCTGATTCTTCCACTTCTTAGAGGTCCCGCGAATGGTTTGTAGCTCTTTTACTGGTGTTTGGACAACTCTAACTCCTCCAGTAAGCGTTTTCAATTTTAACTCTCGTGGAATGGACGCTGCACTTCTCCATGGGGATGTAGGAACATCATTCGCATATTGCCAATTGCTCATCCAGCCCAACCAAAGCCGCCGGCCGTCTGAGGACGGAATATCGGACCAGGATACAGCCGCATAAAAGTCTTTGCCGTAATCTGTCCAGAGAACTTTGTCTGACGGATTTTCATTTTTAAAATGAGTTCCATCAAAGTCCCCCACAAAATATTGCATGCCTGATCCTCCCGAAACCGCTCCGTTTCCGACACTGACCTGCATCACCCATTTTTTTTGATTCGGATTTCCGTCTACCGGAAGCTCAAACAAATCCGGGCATTCCCATACTCCCCCATGGCTTCCTTGCCCCTGTCCAAATTCACTTGCATACGTCCATTCCTTCAGATTTTTGGATGTATAAATAAGGATTCGGTCACCGGCCGCAAGCAGCATCACCCACTTATTTTCTTTTTCATACCAAAAGACTTTTGGATCTCGAAAATCTTTTTTTCCCGGATTCGGAATGACAGGGTTGCCTGCGTATTTCGTCCACGTTCTTCCTTTGTCATTGCTATAGGCAATGCTTTGCACTTGATGGCCTTCCCGATCCTGTGTATAAATGGCCACAAGCGGCTTCTCTTCGCCTGTCTGAAAACCGCTTGTGTTATTCCTATCTACAACTGCGCCTCCGGAAAAGATCGTGCCTTTTTCATCCGGATACAGCGCAACAGGAAGGTGCTTCCACGTAACCAAATCTTTGCTCACGGCATGCCCCCAATGCATGGGGCCCCACTGCATACCGTATGGGTGGTATTGATAGAACAAATGATATTCTCCAGCATAATAGACCATTCCGTTTGGATCATTCATCCAGTTTGCCTCCGGCGTGAAATGATATTGAGGACGATAATCCTCATCATAGTAGCTTGAATCGGCTGCCTCAACTGGAAATGCCAAAGTGAACAGCAGGGTGAACATGATGACGACTTGAATAAGTCTTTTTTTCATTTGTTTCTTCGCTCCTCTCTTCATGTTTGAACAATTTCAAGAGAGACTGCTGCGCAAGTTGATCCGTTTCTGACACTCTTCCTTTGTTTCGCTGCTATCTGAATGATTCATATATGAAAAGACGGCTGCAGTTTCCCTCTTCTTTCTTACGTCACAAAGCTTATGCTAAGAATCCAGCCCAATACCCAAGAATCCCGATGATAAAGATGCCGCATATAATGAGAAGGGGATTCACCCCTTTGCGCAGCATCCACGCCACCAATAACGTTAATCCGAGAGGCAGCGCACCCGGCATGATGCTGTCTAATATATTTTGTACGGTTTGAACATCCACTTTTCCGCTTTCATCCTTAATCCTGGACACAACGATTGGAATGTTGATGGTGGTCCATTTGGAAACGAGAGCTCCCATTACAAATAATCCGAGAATCGAAGCGCCTTCTGTAAGCTTTTGAATGCGATTCCCCGCTAAATCCTGAAGAATCTCCATTCCCTTTACATAGCCATACTTTAATCCATAATATTTTGTGCTTAATCTAATGGCGTTCAGCAAGAAAAAGAATAGCAAAGGGCCGGCAATGTTTCCTCCTAAAGCAAGCGATGCCCCTAACGCTGCTAAGACCGGACGAATCGTTCCCCAGAAGATCGGGTCGCCTACACCCGCTATCGGGCCCATCAAACCGATTTTCATTCCGCTTATTGCTTTTCCATCAATTCCTTTATTGTTCGCCATTTCTTCTTCCATGGCTGCCGTCACGCCAAATATAGGCGCTGTCAGCCATGGATGTGTATTAAACCATTCCAAATGCCGCTGTAATGCTTCATTTCTTTTCGCTCCGGGACCGTACAATTTTTTGATCGCCGGTATCATGACATAGCAATATCCCATGGCCTGCACACGTTCGAAGTTAAAGGAGCCGAGCAAAAAATTTGAACGAATAAACATGCTGAAAATTTCTTTTTTCGTTAATCGTTTTTCTTTCTCCATTTTTTCATCCCCCCTCATTGTCTAGGCATCAAGATCGTCATCATCGTCATCATAAACAGCAACATTCCCACTGTCTGAAGCGGCGGCCACCGCTCCGTGCGCGTTATGTCTTTGCATCACCTGCTGGTATAAAAGTGCTAGACAGAGACCAAGTGCTCCAAATCCTACTAAGTTGAAATCAGTAAACGCCGCTAATAAAAATCCAATATAGAAAAATGGCTTTAAGTAAGGAATATTCATCATATTGATCACCATGGCATATCCGACAACAACGATAATGCCTCCGCCTATTTGCAGCCCTTTTGTAATGACATCTGGAATATTTCCCAGGAACGCCTGAACAGCGCTGACACTAATCAAAGCTACAATCAATGTAGGAATCATGACGCGCAGCGCTTGAAACACCATCGCGGTAATATGCATAATTTCAATTCCTTTTATATTCCCTTCTTTTGCATATCGATCAGCGCGGTGAATGAAAAAGACAGTGATCGTCCGCACAAAAATAGTAAGCGCCTGACCCGCAGCTGCCAAAGCAACAGCGACGGCAATGCCTTCGCCAATTCCCTGATCAGCGGTAATGACTAAAATGGTTGAGATGACAGAGGCGATCGCTGTATCAGGCGCCATGGCAAGGCCGACGTTCATCCAGCCCAGCGCCATCAGCTCTAGGGTGCCTCCGAGAATAATTCCTGTTTTTAGATCCCCAAGCACCAAGCCGACTAGCGTGCAGGCCACAAGCGGCCGGTGTGTCTGCCCTTCATCCAATACACTTGCGATGCCGGTGATTGCTGCAATGATTAACAACAAAATAATTTGTAATGAAGACATATTCTCATCCCCTTGATTATTTTGTTACGTTCCGTAAAATCTGTACAAAGTCCTCGCTGGCATCTGAAGGCAGCTGCCTCAGTTCCAGTTTCACCCCCAGGTTACTTAATGTTTCAAACGCCTTTATGTCTTGTTCTGTGACACTGACTGATTTTGTAATTTGCCTGCGATGATTTTCAAAACGCATTCCCCCGACGTTTACGGTTTTGATCGGCACGCCTGCTTCTATAAGCGATACAATATCGGACGGATTTTCAAACAAGAGCATTGCCGTTACCCCTTCATAGCGCGGACTATGAAACGCTTTTGCCATTTTTGAAACCGAAACGGCACTCGCCTTTACATTTGAAGGCGCAACAGAAAGGATCAGCGTTTTTCTCATTTCGTCCTGTGCAACATCATCGGAGACAACGATGATTCGGTCTGCCGCATGGACTTTAATCCACCTTGTCAGGATTTGGCCGTGAATAAAGCGGTCATCAATTCTTGCTAACACAATGTTCATCACAATTCATCCTCTCTTGTTTCTTGATTGGCTGTTTTCACTTTTTCTAAATGTTCACTGCACACTTGAAAGCTTTGCTGGCTCATTGTTTTTAAGTTGTTTAGCAAATCTTTGAGAGTCACATGTTCTCTCAGGCTTAATACCTCCAGCAGAATCGGCAGGTTTACGCCGGCTGCCATATCCATTCTTTGATCCTCAGCAATGAATGAAGCTGCCGCGTTATACGGCGTCCCTCCAAAAATATCAACTAAAAAAAGCACTTCATTTTCTTCCGGAATGTCCTTGAGCGCCTGATGATATTTTTCTTGCAGCGTTTGAATGCCTTCTCCTTTAAAAAACGGCACTGCAATCAGATTATTTTCTTCACCGAATATCATCCCTGAAGATTCTTTTAATGCTATGGGAAAATCTCCATGACCACTGATAATAACTGAAATCATATCCATTGCTCCTTTCTTTGTTTTGTACATCTATTTATAATGCAAGGATCGTGCCAACAAAGTTGTGTTAAGCGTTTTCATTTAAATTTCAGCCCATGACAGTCTGCTGTTGAAACACTTGAGATCAAAAAAATAAACCTGTATTAAAATGGCGTTCCATTTAATACAGGTTCACTTGAAAAAACCGCTTTTAAAACAGCTGGCCATGCACTTCTTCAGCGAATATGGCGGCAATAAATAATTTTTCATCATCACTTATGCGAAGTCCAAGCTTTTGTTCATATGGGGCTAATGTCCGCTCTGTCACGTTAAACATTTCTTTCAGCTGATCATTTATTTCTTCTTCCTCTGAGAAAGCAATCGGATTCTGCTTAATTACCCTTTCAAAGGCGAAAGCCGTATGCATGATGACTTTGATCAAAACTGCATTATTGAAAATGACTCCCAGCTCATCCTGAACGGTTTGCAGCCACTCTAATAACATTTCAATAATATGGTGAGGGTTCAAGAAGACAAGATACTTTTTCAAGCTATCCTCGCAAAGCTCCCTGACAATGATATTTGCTCCGTTTAATCCGCTGCTTAACGGAATGCTGCCTTTTGTAATCGCCTGTTGAATCAGCTTCTCTCCCTCCCCTTCAATTAACACTTCTAAAGATACATGCGGAGCATTGATTTTAGGGTCTTTCGTTCCGACTGTCGCAAGGATCTCATACTCTTTTTCAATTTCTTTAATGCTGTTTGCCAATTTAATGGATGAAACGGTCAGTATGTGAATCGGGGTATCGGAGGCCTTGTTGACGATCGTTGTCAGGATGTCTTCCAGCTTTTTGGCCGTTCCGCTGCCTGTCGTGCAGATGGAGACCAATGCCTTCTGTTTGCCGAATGCCGCTGGCTGCCGCTCCCATAACTCGATAAAATCTTTCGTGACCGATTGATATATCGCATGCAAATTTAAATTCAAATAGTTCACCTTTCTGACGGCATCAAGCACCATTGAGGTTGTAACATTGCTGATTGTTTTGATGGCAATGCCAGTCTTTTCCTCCAGCTTGCTTTCCAGCATTGCAAGTGACCCCATGTCTACCAGCATTAAAACACCTTCGCCTTCATCAACGTGTTTCATTTTTTCCGCTAAGCATTCGATAATTTCCGAAGGTGAAACAGTAAGCGGCATATCAACTGCTGCGATTGGAGTGCTGCCTAACAATTCTGTTGCGACTTCAACCATTGAACTCGCCGTGCTGTTTCCATGAGCAGCCACGATAATCCCTACTCTTTTGTTCTCTTTTAACGATTTGATGGAATGAATCAGCATCGTTAAGTAGATGACTTCTATTTCCGGAATGGCGACTTTAAAATATTCCTGAATTTTATCTTTAAAAATCATCGCCACCCTGTATTCTTTCACATGAGTCTCACGGATTTCATCAGTCTCCTGTGTATTTAAAACATCAATTTGCTTTCCGCGCTTTAAAAATGCGTCAATATGCATACTCAAGAAATAAATAAATTTACGGTCAAATGAGCAATCAAGCTCATGTTCAGCTATTTCTTTTAATTGTTTTGTCATTTGAATCACGTCGTCTTCAACGAATGTCAGCAGGCTGTCCTTTTGAAACGCCCGGTGTTGAAAAAAACTTCTGACATGCAAATGGACATCAGTCAAGATGTATTGGTTAATATCCTTTTTGGATAATCCTTCTTTCATGAGGGTTTTCACTTTTTCCTCGATCAAATGATACAAGTTAAATGAGAGGTCTTCGTCAATTTTTGTTGTTTCATCTTCTACAATCGGAGATATAATCGTTGTAATATTGACATATTCAGAAATGGCTTTGCTTCTTTGCATGTTTTTGCTGCTGGACATCCATTCTTGCTTGATTTCATCTGGCAGATCCCGGACAGTCAGTTCAATAACCTCATCTCGGTCAAGGTTGTGCAAAAATCCGTGTGCGCAAACTAACTGGACATTTGATTTCAGCTGCCCCACATTCCCAAATTTTGCAGAATGAATAAGCGCATTATAGACATCTATGTGCACACTCAGATTTTTCTTAATTCGCTCTGCTTCTTTCCCTAATAAAAACGTCGTCAGATCCACTCTTTCTTTAAGGGATCGTTCTTCAAGCGAAGGAATATGAATGGTCATTGGGATTCTTCGCAAAAATGTTTTCAATAGTGCAGAACTCGGATTTTCTGTAGTAGCGCAAATAAACAATACGTTCGATGTTCGTTTATGTTCAGATTCTCCAAGCCGGTTATAAGAACCGCTGTCAATAAAATAAAACAGCATTTCTTGTCCCTCAGGAGGAAGACGGTGGATTTCATCCATAAAAAGAATGCCCCCATTGGCCTGTTCGACTAAACCAGCCTTATCCTCCCCTGCGCCTGTAAATGAACCTTTTTTGTGCCCGAATAATTGAGAAAGCAATAATTGAGGATTGTTGTAGTAATCTGCACAGTTAAATGTAATAAACGGTGCGCCCGCCTTCAAAATGTCAGAGTAAATGGCAAACTGGTAAATCCGGTTCGCAAAAAGGGATTTACCGGAACCTGTAGGCCCTAAGAGGAGCATATGCAGACCGTTCGGCGGATAAAAGACAGCTGCTTTTGCCTGGGAAATTGCTTTCTTCAAACTGCCTTTTGCCCCAATCATAAGTTCTAGAGGATTCGTGGAAATATGTTGATGATTCTGTTTTGGATTCCCGGAAAACGGCTCAAGGTCTTTCACTTCCATCATCTCTGTATCCCATTTCTTGTTACATAACCTTTCCGCTATTTTGACTGGGATGTATCGTACAGGAAACGTTTTAATTTTTATGACCTTTTTGGACCGAACGAGATTGTTCAATTCAAAACTGACATTGGACCGCTCCATTTTCAGCTGCTCAGCAATTTCCTTTGCTGAATTCCCCTGTACTTTTAAAAGATGATCTAAGCTGGAGTCATGAAAATTATGCATGAGCTGAAGGTATATTTTCTCTATTCTTTTCACGTCTATCATCCTTTGTCCTTATTAGGTAAGCCCTTAACAAGAATATTCCGAATTTTTATGGCGGACAGCCTTGAAATTATCTATTGATACACTTCCAGAAAGGTCTTTATAGCAGATTGACATACTGACCTTTTATGCCTATGTGTTTATCACTTCGAATCATTTATATTTCATATTAGTATTTTAGATTCGGAGTTCTTCAAGCCTGCGCCCCTTCCAAAGTAATAATCAGTAAACAGTTTATCATTCTTCAGGAACGTAATGATGGCAAAATCCCGAATGACAGAAAATGATTCTAATAGATCAGGACAATTTTCCCAAAAACACATCCCCGCTGGACATGACATCTTTTGAAAACAAAAAATGGCGGACACTTTATGTGTCCGCCATAGTGATTCACAATAAAAAATCAGATTCACCAGCTCCTCTGGCGATATTTATTCTTCTCATGATGCTCCCAATCAAAAAACTGGTATTCAGATAAAATAGTCAATAGCTGTGCTGTTTGCAATTTCATTCTATGTCCTGCCTCGTGTCATACATTTCGCCTGTATCCTTATAAATGAGCTGGCCCTCATAAGCATACTGTCATCATATATCCTAGCAAAACAAAAAAGACATCGTCAAAACGATGTCTTTTTGATCGGGTTCCTCCTTTTCTGGCTAAAAATATTTTGCATTTTTTTCAACATGAACAACACTGATGATTTTCCTGTTTTTCTACTATTCAATATAACTAGCAAGTAATATAGAACATAAAAGGCATTCAACTGCTTTACGAACAAGGAAAATTTATTTTTAATATTTAAAAATTAAACATTATATTCTCTTAAATGGTATAATATCCGATAAAACTTTATTCATCTTTTATTATTGGAGGAAAATAAAATTGACAGGCAATTCTAATAAAGGCAATTTGGGACAACAGCAAAAATTGTCTAGAGGCCTTAAAAACAGGCATATACAATTAATGGCGATTGGGGGTGCAATCGGAACAGGCTTATTCTTAGGTTCAGGGAAATCCATCCACTTTGCGGGACCATCCATTTTATTTGCTTACTTGATCACGGGAGTCTTTTGCTTTTTCATTATGCGTTCGCTCGGAGAACTGCTCTTATCAAATGCGGGGTATCACTCTTTCGTTGATTTTGTAAGGGACTATTTAGGCGACATGGCAGCGTTTATCACTGGCTGGACCTACTGGTTCTGCTGGATTTCTCTCGCGATGGCTGATTTAACGGCGGTCGGTATTTATATGCAATATTGGCTTCCCGATGTGCCTCAATGGCTGCCGGGTCTTCTTGCGCTGATCATCTTGCTGATCATGAACCTTGCCACCGTTAAACTTTTCGGGGAATTAGAATTCTGGTTTGCATTGATCAAAGTCATTGCCATACTGGCTCTTATCGTAACTGGTATTTTCTTGATTGCGAAAGGTTTTTCTGCAGCTTCCAGCTCAGCCAGCCTCACGAATCTTTGGAGCCATGGCGGCATGTTTCCAAATGGATGGCATGGATTTATTCTTTCATTTCAAATGGTTGTCTTCGCTTTTGTGGGAATTGAACTTGTCGGACTGACAGCAGGTGAAACTGAAAATCCCCAAAAAGTGATCCCTAAAGCCATCAATCAAATCCCTGCCCGGATTTTACTTTTTTATGTCGGCGCACTTTTTGTGATTATGTGTATCTACCCTTGGAATGTTTTGAATCCAAATGAAAGCCCGTTTGTTCAAGTGTTCTCTGCTGTAGGCATCGTTGCCGCTGCCAGTATGATCAATTTTGTTGTATTAACATCAGCTGCATCAGCGGCCAATAGCGCTTTATTCAGCACAAGCCGCATGGTCTATTCTCTTGCCAAGGATCATCACGCACCTGGCTTGCTAAAGAAACTGACTTCTTCTAGAGTTCCAAGCAATGCGCTGTTCTTTTCAACCATCGCCATTCTGATCGGCGTTAGCCTGAATTATATTATACCGGAGCAAGTCTTTACACTGATTACTAGTGTTTCTACAATATGCTTCATTTTCATTTGGGGCATTACGGTGATTTGCCATTTGAAATATCGAAAAACAAGGCCGCATGAAGCGAAAGCAAGCAAATTTAAAATGCCTTTTTACCCATTATCCAACTACTTAACACTTGCATTTCTCGCATTCATTCTCGTCGTATTGGCACTGGCGAATGATACACGTGTTGCTTTGTTTGTCACTCCGGTCTGGTTTGTTTTATTGATTATTTTATATAAGGTGCAAACCATCAGGAGACATAAGATGAAATAACAAAAAGACAAGGGATACTCACTCCCTTGTCTTTTTTGTGTGCACCAAACACCCAACGGAACCGAATATTAATTCAAACCAGTTTTGATGCCGAAACCAACTAATATAATGCCAGTTACTTTTTGAAAAGCTTTCTGGAACTTCGAGTTTTTCATCCATTTTTTTGCGTAATCAATAATATAAACGAGAAAGAGGAACCACAACACCGCTATTAAGGTTAAGATTGAAGCTAGAATAATGAGCTGCTGGTTTATATTTCCCTTCAGATTGATAAATTGGGGCATGATTGTAACATAAACCAAAACAGTTTTAGGATTGAGAATGTTGCTAAGTGATCCTTGCATAAAGGAAGTTTTATAATAACGTTTCGGAGAATTTGCCGTGGTGTTTGCTTGGGATTGCATGTCATCTATAGAAAACATACTTTTGGCAAAAAAACTTTTTACACCTAAATAAATTAAGTATGCTGCTCCCAAATATTTAATTGTTGTGAAAAGAATCACTGACTTTGCAATCACCACCGATAATCCTAAAATGGCAATAACCGTCCAAAAGGAAAGTCCTGTTGCCAATCCGAGAATATTATAACGCCCAGCCTTTGCGCCATATCTAAGGGTATTCTTCATAACAAGCATCGTATCTGCTCCCGGTATGATAACCATCATGGCAGCGATCGGAATGTATGCGAGTAAGCTATGCATTTCTTCTCCCCCTTTAAAAATCTCTCCGATATATAGTGACTACAAAAGTAACTACTTAAAAAAATTGTATCAATCCGTTTGGAATAAATCAATATGGTTTGTTAAAATAGCGATTACAAAGGCAGGCGACTGCTCTTTATATTGGAGGATATATGAAGGAAAATATGTTAGACATTTTAAAAAACCTCAATTTTACCGAATATGAATCGAAAGCATATCTTGCTTTATTGCAAGAATCGCCTTTAACAGGCTATGCCGTCGCCAAAAAATCCGGAGTGCCCCGCTCAAAAATTTATGAAGTTTTGGAAAGCCTTGTCTTAAGGGGAGATGTTTTTGTAAGTCACGGAAATACGCCTCAGTATGTGCCTGTCCCCGCTAAAGAACTGATTAAAAACCGCCGGCTCAAAGCGGAAGAGCATTTTGACCAGGCTGAGAAATACTTTGAAAACTTCGAGCAGACCGCAAATGACCGGGAAAATATCTGGAATATCACCGGACGCAGTGAAATTCTTGAAAAGGTGAAGGCTTGTATTTTATCCGCAAAAAAAAGAATTCTTTTAGAAATCTGGAAAGAGGATTATGAAGAAATAGAAACAGAGCTGAGACAGGCGGCAACTAAAGGTGTAAATGTCACCATCATTGCGTACGGAGATATCGCATCTGATTTTGCTGCTGTGTACCTTCATGATATGAGCAGTGAAATTACAGAAGAGTATGACGGGCGGTGGCTTGTCTATAGCGGAGATGATTCAGAAGTTGTAGCGGGTATCGTCTCTCTTGGTAACGACAGCCGTGCTGCTTGGACGATGCATGTAGGTTTAGTCATGCCTATTACTGAAGTGATCATTCATGATCTGTACCTCATGGAAATTCTGAAAAAGCATAGAGGGCTTTTAGAAGAAAGCTTTGGAAAAAATCTCATCCAGCTGCGCCGCAAATTTTCTATCCACTCAGATTTCAAAAAACATTATCTGGAATAGAGCAATAGTATAAAAACATGGCTTGTATCAACAAGCCATGTTTTTATATGTATTCCTTTCTGCAAAGTTTTTGCAATTCTCCCCCGCTCTGATCACTTCTTTAAAAAAATGTGATTCTGCGCAAACTATTTTTCAGCCTGCCGCGTCTATCCTAGGTAACAGCCTATGTATATACGTATATTCAAAAAGGAGCCCTTTATTGCAATGAAGAAAAAACAAACAACAAAAGCGTTGCTTGTCACATGCATAACTGATCATAAGCAAGATTTCTACAGGTTGGCTTTCAGTTATGTAAAAAATCAAGATGACGCATTAGATATTGTTCAGGAATCTATAAAAAAAGCACTGAGCTCAGTTGAAACAGTCAGAAACCCTGAGACGATAAAAAGCTGGTTTTATAAAATTTTAGTACGGACAGCTATTGATTTTTTGCGCAAACAAAAAAAGGTAAAAGTGATGGATGACGAAACGTTAGAGTTTTTAAGCAACGGAAAGGAAGACCATTACAAGGACACTGATCTTCATGAGGCGCTTGACGAATTGCCGTACCGTTATAAAACCATTATTATTTTGCGCTTTTTTGAAGACCTCAAATTAGAAGAAATTGCGGAAATTACAGGGGAAAACATGAATACCGTCAAAACGCGCCTATACAGAGCATTGAAGCTGATGCGCATTCAGTTGACGAAGGAGGATCTTTCTTAATGGATAAGAGATTGCAGCAATTAAGAGAAGAATATAAAAGTGTTCAGATTCCTAAGGAACTTGATATCATTGTTGAAAAAGCCCTTCAGGAAGAACCAAAAAAGAAAAGAATCGTCATGTGGCCGACATCAGCAGCTGTCGCGGCGGCTATTTTATTCACTGCACTTGTCAACATCAACCCAGACGCAGCTCAAGCAATGTCAAGAATCCCTGTCATCGGCAAGATTGTCAAGGCCATCACTTTTATTGAGACCAAAGAAGAGAAAGATCAGTCGAGCATCGATGTCAAAACACCTGCTCTGTCCGGACTTTCTAATAAAGAGCTTGAAAACAGCATTAACCAGAAATACTTGAAAGAAAGCAAGCAGCTGTACAAAGAATTTATACAGTCTACATCCAAAAACAAAAAAGGACATCTCAGTATCTACAGTGATTACGAGACAGTAACAGACACGCCAGCTCTACTCTCTATTCGGCGTGATATTGAAAAAACACAAGCATCATCTTACACACAAAGCCGCTATATCACGATTGACAAAAAGAATGATATTTTACTTACATTAAAAAGCTTGTTCAAAGATGAGAGCTATATTAAAGTCATCAGCCAAAACATCAAAGAACAAATGAAACAGCAAATGAAGGAAGATCCAAATAAAATATATTGGCTCACTGACGAAGATGCAGAACCGTTCAAAACGATTCTGCCTGATCAAACGTTTTATATTACTGAAGACCATAAACTTGTGATCTCATTTGATGAATATGAAGTTGCCCCCGGCTATATGGGCGTTACCGAGTTTAAAATTCCAACCAGCGTCATTTCAAGCTTGCTCGTGGGAGAACGTTATGTTCGATAATATAAAAAACATCCATCTCATATCATGGATGTTTTCTCTCTTCTCTATTTGAGGTCGTAACCTCGCTGCCAAAACAACGAGAATCTCTGCACACTATTGGAGGAATACCCATGTATCACAAGACACAGCATCATCGATATATCCCTGGACTCGATGGCCTTCGGGCTTTTGCCGTCCTGTCAGTTATCGCTTATCACCTAAACTTCAGGTGGGCTAACGGGGGTTTCATTGGAGTTGATATCTTTTTTGTTTTATCCGGCTATTTAATTACATCCATTCTATTGCCGGCACATGGAAATGATATCAGCCTTGATTTTCGGGACTTTTGGGTGCGCCGAATTCGGCGGCTTCTGCCAGCGGCTTACCTCATGATCTTTTTTACTGTTATTTGGGTTGTATTGTTTGACAGGGAACTATTGCACACTATACGCGGAGATGCCATTTCCTCTCTCTTTTATATGAGTAATTGGTGGTTTATTTTTCACAAACTATCATATTTTGATAGTTTCGGTTCCCCATCACCTCTGAAAAACCTTTGGTCGCTGGCGATTGAAGAACAATTTTATATGATATGGCCGATGTTCTTGGTTGTTGGAATGTACATATTTAAAAACCGCGCCAGATTGGCGGCGGCGGTGTCATTGCTAGCGCTTTGTTCAGCCGTGATGATGAGCATATTTTATGAACCCGGCGGAGATCCGAGCCGCGTGTACTACGGCACAGATACTCGTTCGTTTGCGCTTCTCATCGGGTGTGCCCTGGCTCTTGTATGGCCGATGAAAAGACTGTCTTCCAACAGGCTGTCAAACAAACTGAAGCAAACTTTGCACGCTACTGAACTTTCGGCGTTTTGTATTTTAGTGTTATGTGTCTATTTCACAGATGAATATGAGCCTTTTCTTTACAGAGGCGGAATGCTTTTGATTGGCTTGATTGCCGCAATCCTTATTGCATGTGTATGCCATCCGAGCAGCTTTTTAGGCAATCTGCTTTCATGGAGGCCGCTCCGTTGGCTTGGAACAAGGTCTTACGGTATTTATCTTTGGCACTACCCTGTTATTGTGTTAAGCACGCCAGTTCAAGAAATCGGAAACCCTGTTTTTTGGCATATTGTGCTAAAGGTCATTGTTACATTTATACTCGCCGAGCTTTCCTATCATTTTATCGAGAAACCCGTACGGACACAGGGATTTAGATCATTTTTCCGCCGTATTTTTATACATAGAATCAGAGAATGGAAAACGACATCTGTCATCAGCAAAACGTCAATTGGTTTCGTCATTCTCGCTATACTTATTTTTGCGGGAGGGCTGTCTGGGCTAGCCGGAGAGCAAAAGCACCCCACCAAATGGACGTATAGCTCACAAAAAACAAACGCTGATACCAGCCAGGCTTCTGAGGATAGAAAGAAAGCTGAAGCTGATAAAGACAGGGAAAACAATCCTGAACAAAAGACAACAGACTCCAATCAAGATCAAAAGGAAAACAAAATTAATGAACAAGAGACTAGAAAAAATAAAGACAAGCAATCTCAGCAGGCGAAAGTACCAGCAGACTCTGATAAAGAAGTGTTAGCTATAGGAGATTCCGTCATGCTTGATATTGCCTCACACCTCCGCCAGTCACTTTCACATGTTACGATTGATGGAAAGGTGGGGAGACAAATGTCTCAAGCTCTGGAACTCGCAAATGAATACAAGTCTTTTAATCAGCCGAACAAGGCTGTCATCATTGAGCTGGGAACCAATGGCTACTTTACAAACAGCCAAATCGAACAATTGCTTCAATCTTTCTCAAAAGCTCATATCTATCTTGTCAATACACGAGTTCCCCGCCAATGGGAAAGCAAGGTAAATGAATCTTTGCAGCAACAGGCCCACGCACATCAAAATGTTACGTTAGTTGACTGGCACACAGAAGCTCTTCAGCACCCAGAATATTTTACACCTGATGGCGTACACTTGGTTCCTCAAGGGGCTAAAGCTTTGACTGGTCTTATTGTTCAGGCGATGAAATCGTTTTTGTAAGATAAGAGGTCCTATATAAAAAGATTGTTGATCTTTCTCTCTTCATCTCCATTTTTTCAAAACAATTCTTATGTTTACATGTCGTTTACGTGAGGGTAAGCCAAAATAGAATGGAGGGATGATAGTGGCAGCTAATGAAGAACATGATATCAAAAAAGAACTCAATCGATACGAGCTTTTTTTCAAAAAACGATATAAGGTTCTTTATACAGTAAATGATTTTATCATTGGTGCTTTGTTTCTTGTCGGGAGCTTTTTCTTTTTTTATGACCAGTTGATGTCGGCAGGGATATGGCTATTTGTAATTGGGAGCTTGCTGCTGTTAATCAGGCCGACGATTCGTTTGGTTCATGACTTTCATTATAGAAAACATGTGGAGCGCCAATTTAAACATCGATCTTCAGCCGATTAATCCTCATGCTTGTGGTCTTGAGGAATAGAAATATTTGCTTAACGAAAACAAACTGACAAGAAAATCTGAAGCACAATATACAAAAACAAGACTTTTCGACTATTTATTTTTAAAAATAAGGCAAAAAACCTAAACCTTTGTCCCTGTATGACGATATTAACAATAAGGCCGGCGCGATACTCCCTATAACATCCTTTTCAGTAGATTTCAATATCGTGCCGGCTTTTTCATATGCAAAATAACCCCGCCATTCTGATTGATGGCGGGGTTTGATTTTTTATTACATACCTGACCAAACGTCTTTGACATAGCGTTTTTGGTTTTGCAGCTTCATCAGCCATTCAGCTGATTCTTCCTGATTTGCTCCTTTTTCAGCTTCAAACGCCAGTCGCAAAGTATTCTCTACATCAGGAGCCATTCGCGATCCATCACCGCATACGTAAATATGAGCCCCTTTTTCAATGAGTGATATCAGCTTCTGTGCATCTAGTTTGAGCAAGTGCTGGACATATTCTTTTGATTCGTTTTCGACGCGTGAATAGCAGCGGCGGACTGTAACCAAACCATCCTGTTCCGCCTGATCCAGCTCTTCTCTGTAAAGATCGTCATGATCGGGGTGCCGGCAGCCGAAATAGAAAAGAGCTTCACCAAGCGTGTTTCCTTCCTTCTTCAAAACAGATCTTGCCTGAATAAAGCCCCTAAATGGCGCAATTCCTGTACCCGGCCCGACCATAATCATAGGCGTTTCAGGGTCATCTGGCATTTGAAATCCGGATTGCGGCTTTCGGATGAAGCAGGCTGCTGCATCACCTGTATTCAGCTCTGCTAAATAATTAGAGGCGACTCCCCGGTACTCTCCGCGCTCGCTCCAAGCTGAGCCTTTAACAACCCCTACTGTCATGCTCACGATATTAGCATGCACTTTCGGTGAGCTTGATATGGAATAATATCGCGGTTTTAGTGAAGGCAAAAGTTCTAAAAACCGCTCAAACGGCATTTCGCAGGCAGGGTAATCCTCTAAAAGATCAAGCATGGTGAGACGTTTTTCCAGTACCTGCTCTTTATAAATGCCATCTTCTGAAACGAGCTGTTCCAGCTCTTTTTTATGCGGCGGACAAACTGTATAAGAAGCCAGCTCCCGAAGCTGAAGCCTTGAAGCCGGTTCCTGCAGCTCCACATAGGACGACAATAAATCCGCCACTTTGATCGGCCGATCCATCGGAAGATGAGCCATATGAGGGCTTCCGCTCATTTTTATCACATGATTGGACTGCAAACCGAATCGGCTGAGAACCCGCTGAACAAGCTCTTGGCTGTTTTTCGGCAATATTCCGATATGATCGCCTTCTTTATATGTTTTGGCGTCAGGAACCTGCAATTCAATATGGCGGGTGGAACGCGGACTATCAGCTGTCTGGAGCTCCCGGTTCTCTAAGACAATCCCTTCAAACGCACCATATGCTTTGGCAAGCGGCGTTTCCGTCGCTTCACTGAGAAAAGTAATCGATAATGAAGGCCTGTCTTCTTTCTGAGATATTTCGTTTATATCAAATGCTTCCATCGTTTCCTTCCAGAAGCGGTTTTCCCAAGACTCGCGATGGCTTTCAAAATCATCGGCGGCATCACCTTCCCCAATCGGTGTTAAACGTGATGCCCCTTTCGCTTGCATCATGTGATCTATAAGGCGCGGAATCCGCTGATACGTGCTGGCCCAACTCCGGTTTCCGCAGCCGAATACCGCATAGGAGACCCCTTTCAATCGGCCTTCCTCAAGCTCATCCAGCCACTCTACAAAGCCGGCAGCATTATCAGGCGGCGCCCCATTATAAGAAGCCGTAACGATGACGACAGCGCCTTGTTCAGGAAGCTTGCCAATATAATCATCAAGCGGAGCTGTTTCGGCTGTAAATCCCAGCTGGCGGCCGTAAGCAGCCAATTCTCCGGCTATTCCTTCCGCTGTCCTAAGGTTTGAACCGTAAAGAACGAGTAAAGGTGTGCCGTGTTTAGGTTTTGTTTCTTTTGGCTTCGTTTCTGTTTTGTTGTCAGCCTGTTCTCTTCTCTGTACATTGATTGCTGCTGTTTTCCGCGGTTTCACAGTAATTTTAAATTCATCCGGCTTGATTGTTAATGCCTCTTTGATTTTCAGTTTGTATCCAGTATGGTTCATCAAATCAAAATGCTTTAATACAAGACCGAGAACCATCGTCGCTTCTTGGAGAGCAAACTGCATGCCAATACAAGCGCGCTGCCCGTTTCCAAACGGCTTATAAGCATGATGAGGAATACTCGAAGGGTCTTCAAACCGTTCCGGACGAAAATCTTCTGCATCTTCTCCCCAAGCATTTTGATCCCGGTGCAGCTTCGGAATCAAAATAGTGACAGGCTGACCTTTGCTGATCGGGTATTCCCCGCCTAAAACAGTATCCTCCTTCGCATAGAGAGAAAAGGCCGGAGCTGTTGGATATAGCCTGAGTGTTTCATTTAACACCATCCGAATGTATTTCAGCTGCTGGATTTGTTTATATTCCGGCGTGTCTGTTAACACGCGATCGGCTTCCTCTTGCGCTTTTTTCAGTTTTTCCGGATGTGTAAGCAGACAGTAAATCGCAAAGGAAAGCAAACCGCTTGTTGTTTCATGCCCTGCAATTAAAAATGTGATGATTTGGTATCGAATATTTTCATCATCCAGCGTTTCACCTGTTACAGGATCTTTTGCATAGAGCATGAGCGATAAAAGATCCTTAATGTTTTCATCCGGATTCTCTTTTCGCTCCGCTATCATTCTATCGACAAGGGAGTTCATGACTTCTATATCCTTTTGGAACTGCAGCTTCGTTTTCACCATCATCTTATCTTGCAGGCCCAATCTTTTCGATTGATTCATCGCCTCTTTTAAGGCACTGAGCATGCTGGTGATAAACGGATGCTGAGAATCACGGTAAAAGCTGTTGAAGCGATAGTTAAACCCGCATAATCCGATCGTGTCAAGCGTCAGACGGGTCATGTCGTCCGCTACATCAATTTCTTCATTAGGATTAAGCCGGCTCCATTTTTGAATCAGCTGGGTTGCGATATCCAGCATCATAGAATGATAGCCTTTCATCGCTTTTTGACTGAAACTTGGCAGCAAAATGCGGTGGGCTTTTTGCCAGTTCGGTTCGTGGGTCCAGCTTGTAAATAAGCCGTCTCCTCCGAACTCTCGCACCTTTAGCAGGCCTTTGCCAAGGTTTTTGTCAAAACGGCTTTCATCACACACTTCAGCCACAAGATTGTGTCCGGATACAAAAACACTGGACACCCCTGGAAAATCGAAACGGAAAATCGGTCCCAATTCATCAGCTAACCTCCATAAGGATTGAGAAAGCTGCTCTTTTTCCAGATGCGGAAGATTTTTTAAAGGTCCGTATGTTTTGGGCTGAGGTATGGCGCTTGCCTGTTTCATTAACATCTTCCTCTCTTATTTTTGTGAAGTAAATGAATGAAGCTTGATGGCGTCCCAGCAGCATTGTTCCAATTCAGTAATTAAATCAGTGTCCATCTCTATATCACCCGTTTGGACAAGCTGATATATCTTGAGAAACGCCCCTAACACAATTGCAATTAACACATTAGAGGGCAGGCCGCGTATCACGCCTTCTGCTTTTCCCTTGTTAAAATAGTCATCAAGCATTTGAGTCAGATTTTCTATCATTTTTCTGCTTGTTTCGTTTAAGTAATGAGCGTCTTTTTTCGTTTCAAGAAAAAAAAGCGCATAGTCGCTCTCTTTCGTAAATTGAACGAGACAGCAAAATACATGGCGAAAGCCTTCTCTGGCAGGCAATTCCGAAAAATCCTGCTTCAGCTTTTCCGTAAAGCGCTGGATGCTTTCTTGAAACAATACGTTGACGAGCGTTTCTTTGCTGTCAAAATAGCGGTAGATCGTTCCTGTCCCAACATGAGCTCGTTCAGCTATCATAGGGATAGTGGTAGCGTTAAATCCCCTTTCCGTAAATAGTGAGACCGACGCTTTCATAATCATGTCGTACTTAGTGCTGGATGCGGATAACATGTAATGTTGCAACCTCCGATTCGTCCCGGAATGAACATTCATTCCTTTTGTTCATAATAAACATGTCCGATCTGTCTGATATCACCTCTTTACCCTTGCTTATGTTATCAGTTTATATGAAAAAAACTTTTTTTAATATAAAGTATATGCAAAAAATAAAAAATTAAGAAAATATACCCAAAACCAAAAATGAGGGCCCTGGATATATTTCCCGAGAAATTTTTTTATTTAACAGCCACAATGCACAGACAGGAATCACGCCTGATGACGGAAAGATCCCTAAAATGCTGATCTTTCAGCAGCTGAATATACGTTTTCTCTTTCTCACCGGTATTTGTATCAATACTGATGTAAAACCGGCCGTCAATTTGAAGCACCCGATAAATTTCTCTTAATGCAAGCCTCATATCAGTGCAGCTCTGAACCGTATGTAAGGAAAACACTTTATTAAAGGTACGGTCATCAAAGGGAATGTTCTCAGGATAGCCATGAAAAATCTCCCTTTTCCCCATGTTCTTTCGATTCGCTCGTGATATCTGTCTTACCTTTCGCTTTGACGGGTCAATGCTTTTTAAGCTTCCCTTTTCCAGTTTCTCGGTTATGTTCTTAAAGACAGTGCCATTTCCAATTCCAATTTCTAAAATTCTGTCATTTTCCTGTATGTCTATAGAGTCAATCATCATATGCTCAATGGTTTTTGTTTGCTTATATTTCCGAGAAAATAATTTCAAAAGATTCGATCGTTTATAGAGTCTATTTTCTAGCATTTTAAACACCTGCTTTTGGTTTCCTATGCTTATTTATTATATTCGAAAAATAAATATCACCTTCATTTTAAAATGTGAATGAAGATATCAACTAGACGGCAATGTGTTTAATAATGTTTCAATAGAACTGAACTTTTTCATTTTTTTCCGCAAAAAAAGCAGAAAACAAAATGTTTTCTGCCCTCTTTCTAATGCCAATAATAAGGGAATACATACAGCCTATGCTGCTGCATGGCCATCAGCCTCTGCTGGCGGAATGGATTTCCATAACCATGTTTGAAGGAATGCGGCATGGACGCATAACCATGGCCAATCGACGGCAGCCTTTTTTGATAATCGTTCATCATGCCATCACCTGCCTTACCCGTAACGTTGATTTATCATATGCAGGCAGGCATTTTCTTGACAGCTGTTTTTGCTAAACTTGGTCCTTCTCCATCGTATAATGCATCAATAATTCCATTCTAAGCATATGCCATCTCCCCCTTCAGTATTTTTCATTGTTTTTTAGCGCCAGTTTGTCAAATAAAGATGCTTTAACTGAGACTCTTTCATTTCATCATAAATCTGCTCAATCTGCTGTTCTCGTTCGAATTCTTCCGGGCTTTTAAACCGTTTGTTAATCGTTAACGTTAAAAAGAATAGGTTAATCGTCATATCACTCACCCCCTTTCAAATTCCGCTTCAAGCGAAATAACCCGCGGCATCATTCCTTCTGCCGCGGGCAAATAAAAACCGCAGACAAAAGAAGACACCAATGCCTCTACTGCCTGCGGGGAGTTGCGTATGTCCGACTATTCCCAATTTAATGCGTGCGATAAGCATCGGTTAAGGAAGGACACGAACTCTTCCACAGGCTGAATGAACCATGAACTTTTACTTGTGTTTCACGTACAGGTTGACGTCGTTGTCTCATTGTCATTTTGTTCAGCCTCCTTTGCTTTTTTCTTACTTTGTAAGTATATCCACCAAATTCCATTTTGTAAACATCTTTTTCTAAAAATGGACGGAAATTATGCAAATCATCGAGTGGATTTACCCTTTCTTCATGACACCTGCTTCATTTCTTTTCTGGAGCGTTCTTTCTTATGATATGCAATAAAATAAATGAGACCGACAAACACCGCTCCGCCGATGACATTGCCGATAAAAGCCGGAATGATGTTTCCGATAAACTGCCCCCACGTGAATGACCCTGCAAAAATGGCAGCGGGAATCACAAACATGTTGGCGACAACGTGCTGAAATCCGATTGCCACAAATGCCATAATCGGGAACCAGATGCCAAGAATTTTCCCTGCTCCGTCTTGAGCGCCGAAAGAAAGCCAAACGGCAAGACACACAAGCCAGTTACAGCCGACGCCAGAAATAAGAACCTTGCCGAAGCTCATATCGAGCTTTCCCTGCGCCACGGCGATCGTTTTTTCTAAATAAGGGCCTGTTTCAGTCAATCCAACTAAATGCCCGAAAAAGTAAGCAACAAACAATGCGCCGATTAGGTTCATAATCGTGACGATTCCCCAGTTAACCGCCAATTCTTTAACTGATATTTTTCTTGAAAATAAAGCCATCGCAACGGACATCATATTTCCTGTGATCAGTTCAGCGCCAGCGAGAACCACAAGTATCAGACCGACAGGAAATACTGCAGCCCCGATCAAGCTGGACAGGCTTCCCCATTCTTTCGGAAGGTCGCCGATTACCCTGATATCAAGCAAGTACCCGAGCGCGATAAATGCGCCGCCTAAAAACCCCAGCACAAGCAGAGACGGCAGCGGGAGCTTTACTTTGTTCATCCCTGCTTCAATTGCTGCATCCGCTATTTCATCCGGTTTCCGAAAAGCCATACTAAAACGCCTCCATTATTTCTTCTTTTCTTACAGTTATGCCAGAAAGGCAATAAAAAAGGCAGCACTCAAATAACCTGTGTCAACCAGGCGTTTGAATGCTGCCTAACTTGTATGCATACCCATACAACAATATCAAGCAGAATTAAGATATTGAAAGAGAATATATACAGTTCGTGCATACATTCCCATCGCTTTTTGCCTTCTATAACTGTAGCAACATCATATCAAATGTGACAAATTTGTGTCAATGGCAAATATGCTAGCTTTGCAGGGCTTCTTTTTGATCATCTATTTTTTTGTCAAAGACAAACACAGATACAGCGATATTTTCCTCAATTTTAATATCAGAAAACAAATGGACAAGCTTAGCCCCCATCAGCTCCTCCATTCCTTCCGGCGTTTGTTTGGAATAAAGATCTTGAATCAGGCTTGTCCGGGCTGCATGTACCATTTCTCTTCCTTCAGGCGTGCGGGCGATAAACTGCTCGCTTGCACTCAGATTTCCGTATAATGTTGAGACTGCCATGTTTTCTACAAATACAGTATGAATCCGTTCAGGCCCTTTGCCGAACAATTCTTTGCGAAGTTTTCGAATAATATCATTGAACTCATGAATTTTTTTAGACATGCTGATTACCCCTTCCGATATTGCCTCATAAAGGCTTTTCCCGGTTCCCCTTAGGACATTTCACTTGGTTAAAATTTTCCTGCCATATTGTATTATAATAAATATCACTTTATAATAAAAGCAGTGTTGATGGATTTGTAATAGGATCTTGTTATGAGTCTATCGTTTTATAAAAATCAAGGATTGGTCTGTTAGTAAGACTTGCTAGTGAACTATTCCGCCATGTGTGTTTACACCTTCAAGAATTTTAGGACAGGTGTATCTATACATGGCTTTTTTGACTTCTTGAAAGAAAGATGGAGGGGAATATGAAGATGATGGACGTTAAGTCGATCAATGTCCGTGTAGACGGAACAGAAATTCAAGCACGAGCAGGGGCCACAATTTTAGATATTTTAAATGAAAACGGGATTGAGTACCCGCAGATTTGCCACGTTCCAGAGGTTGACCCGATTCAAACTTGTGATACATGTATTGTAGAGGCAAACGGCAAGCTGGTCCGTTCATGCTCTACAGTCGCAGAAAATGGAATGTCAATTGATCTTTCGGGCAATCGGGTGAAAGAGGCCCAAACCGAAGCGATGGACCGCCTTCTTGAAAATCACTTGCTGTATTGTACGGTTTGCGATAACAACAATGGGAACTGTACACTGCATAATACAGCGGAAATGATGGGGATCGAGCATCAAAAATACCCATACACGCCAAAAGAAGATCCATCTTGCGCGGTTGATATGTCTCATCCGTTTTACCGCTATGACCCAAATCAATGTATTGCCTGCGGCCAGTGTGTTGAGGTGTGCCAAAACCTTCAGGTAAATGAAACACTTTCAATCGATTGGGAACGCGAACGCCCTCGCGTGATTTGGGATGAGGGAGTTCCGATCAATGAATCTTCTTGTGTCAGCTGCGGCCAGTGTGTCACAGTATGCCCATGTAATGCGCTGATGGAAAAATCAATGCTTGGGCAAGCAGGTTTTATGACTGGCATTAAAGAGGATGTCATGGAGCCGATGATTGACCTCGTGAAAAACGTTGAACCGGGGTACGGCAGCATTTTTGCCATTTCTGAAGTTGAAGCGGCAATGCGTGAAACGAGAACGAAAAAAACAAAAACTGTATGTACGTTCTGCGGTGTCGGTTGTTCTTTCGAAGTCTGGACAAAAGGACGGGATATTTTAAAGATCCAGCCTGTTTCTGACGCTCCGGTTAACGCGATTTCTACATGTGTGAAAGGAAAATTCGGCTGGGATTTCGTCAATTCTGAAGAGCGGATCACAAAACCTTTAATCCGTAAAAACGGGGCTTTTGTTGAATCTTCTTGGGAAGAAGCCCTCGATCTTGTCGCAAGCAGATTAGGATCGATTAAAGAGCAGTATGGCAAAGGCTCTGTCGGGTTTATTTCTTCTTCTAAAATTACGAATGAAGAAAACTATGTCATTCAAAAATTAGCTCGTCAGGTCTTTGAAACAAACAACGTCGATAACTGCTCACGCTACTGCCAGTCTCCTGCTACAGACGGATTGTTCCGCACTGTCGGCATGGGCGGTGACGCCGGCACGATTAAAGATATTGCCAAAGCCGGTCTCGTCATCATTGTCGGCGCCAATCCGGCGGAAGGACATCCCGTGCTTGCAACACGTGTCAAACGGGCACACAAGCTCCACGGTCAAAAACTGATCGTTGCCGACCTGCGTAAAAATGAGATGGCTGAGCGGTCTGATTTGTTCATCAGCCCTAAACAAGGCACAGACCAAGTTTGGCTGATGGCTGTTACGAAATATATGATCGACCAAGGCTGGCACGATCAGACGTTTATTGATGAGAACGTAAATTACTTTGAAGATTATAAAGAAACGCTTAAAACCTATACGCTTGATTATGCAGAACGCATCACAGGCCTTCCAAAAGAAAATATCATTCGAATTGCCGAAATGATTCGTGACGCTGACGGCACTTGTGTCCTTTGGGGAATGGGTGTCACACAAAATACAGGCGGTTCTGATACGTCAGCAGCGATTTCAAACCTGCTTCTCGCTACGGGCAATTATCGCCGTCCGGGTGCCGGCGCTTATCCTCTGCGCGGACACAATAACGTTCAGGGCGCTTGCGATATGGGAACATTGCCTGGCTGGCTGCCGGGATATCAGCATATTACAGATGACAATGCACGCGCTAAATTTGAAGAGGCTTATGGTGTCAAGATTGACGGAAAGCCTGGTTTAGATAATATTCAAATGCTTCATTCCATTGAAGAAGGCAAAATGAAGGCTATGTATCTTGTCGGTGAGGATATGGCACTTGTCGATTCAAACGCAAACCATGTGCATGATATTTTATCAAGCCTTGATTTCTTCGTGGTGCAGGACATCTTCCTATCAAGAACAGCTCAATATGCCGATGTCGTCTTGCCGGCCACTCCTTCACTTGAGAAAGACGGAACATTTACCAATACAGAACGCCGTGTGCAGCGATTATATCAGGCGCTTCCGACGCTTGGTGACGCAAAACCGGACTGGTGGATTATTCAAGAGGTGGCAAACCGTTTAGGAGCGAACTGGAACTATAGCCATCCAAGTGACATTTTCTCAGAAATGGCGAGCCTTTCACCTCTGTTTGGTAAAGCAAGCTATGAGGTGCTTGAAGGCTGGAACAGCTTCCTATGGGGCAGCTACTCAGGTGAAAGCACACCGCTTCTGTATGAAGACGGGTTTAATTTTCCTGACAAAAAAGCCCGCTTTGCCCTTTCTGATTGGACTGAGCCAGCGGCATTTCCTGAAGAATATGATCTTCATATCAATAACGGCCGGATGCTGGAGCATTTCCATGAAGGAAATATGACAAATAAATCGAAAGGCATTCAAGCAAAAGTGCCGAATGTATTCGTTGAAATCTCGCCTGAGCTTGCACAGGAGCGAGGGGTTTGTGACGGTTCGCTTGTACGGCTCGTTTCTCCGTTCGGAGCAGTCAAATTAAACGCGCTGGTCACAGACCGTGTGCGGGAAAATGAACTCTATCTGCCAATGAACTCAACAGACAAGGAGTCAGCGATTAACTTCCTGACGGGGCCTGCAGCTGATAAACGGACGAACACGCCTGCTTATAAACAGACAAAGGTCCGCATGGAGGTGCTTGGAGGCTGTGAAACAGCGCCGCTTCCGAAAACAAATCCGCGCAACAAAAAACGGCACCCGCAAAACGGGGTCGAAGCAGAAAGAAAATGGAACCGTCCGGGCTATGTCCATCTGACTGATTAAACGAAAGGAGGAAAACGAATGGCCACTCCGATTACGACGATCAAAAAAGAAACAAAAACAGCAGAGCAAATGAAGCTTGAAAAAATAGAAGAGCTGAAAGAGCTGCTGGCGGAAAATGAGGATGCCGTCTCAAAAACGATGACATTAATGAATGAACTCAATGAACTTGGAATCTTTGACGCGGCAACAAGCATGCTGAGAGCGAAGGAAGACATCGCCAAGATTGCACTTGGCCAAGTTTCACGTGAGCCTGTCACCAATCTCATCAACACGATGATGGCCGCCGGAGGCGCATTAACTAAAGCCGATCCAGAGTTTACAGGAAAGCTTTTAGAAAGCGTGATGGCTGGTACTGAACAGGCGCAGAGCTTTTTAAAAGAAGACAAGAAAGTCGGGATTCTCGACCTTATAAAAGCAATGAACGATCCTGATATCAACAGAGCCGTTGGCTTCGGCCTTCAGTTTTTAAAAGGCATGGGAAAAGAACTGCAGGAAAAATAACAAAAAACAGCCATCGCTGAGTTGATGGCTGTTTTTTATTCGTCGGCTTCTTCCAAACGCTTCTTGTAAATCAATGAACGATCAGCGCAAAAGAAAGCACCGGCTAAAAATACGCAGTCCGCTAAAAACATCGTCGATTTCTGCCCTAACGTTAAGCCTTGATCGGGGAGAACTGCGCCTATATATAAAAAAGTGCTGACTGCAAGCAATGTAAAAGCAAAATGCTTGTAGTCTTCTTTTAAAGATTTCATTCTATTTTTGTTCAAAAGAATCACCTGCCAGATTCATAGTATACGACTATTATAATATAATCTGGCAGCTTACAGAGAAAGTAATTCTATCCATTTGTTATACATTTTTAAGCGCTTGCTCGATATCTTCCAGCAAATCTTCCGCATCTTCAATCCCTACAGAAATTCTGATTAAGCCGTCCGTAATGCCGAGCTCAAGCCGGCGTTCTCTCGGAATAGAGGCATGTGTCATTCTTGCCGGAACAGAAATTAAGCTTTCTACCGCACCCAGGCTTTCAGCAATGGTAAACAGTTTCAGATTTCCTAAAAACGCATCAACTCGCTCTTCACTGCCGATATCAAAGGAGATCATGCCGCCGAAGCCAGATCCTTGAGTTTTTGCGAGCTCGTGTCCGGGATGATTTGAAGAACCAGGATAATATAACGTTTGGACAGCAGGGTGATTCTCAAGAAAACTTGCGATTTTCCGCGCGTTTTGATCGATCGCTTCCATTCTGAGTCCCAATGTTTTGATTCCTCTCATTAACAGCCAGGAATCTTGAGGGCCAAGCACGCCGCCTGTGGAGTTTTGCACAAAATGAAGTTCTTCCCCAAGCTCTTTTGAACCTGTCACAACTAAACCGCCGACGACATCACTGTGTCCGCCAAGATATTTTGTCGCACTGTGAAGCACGATATCAGCTCCTAAAGTAAGCGGCTGCTGAAAATAAGGGGTGTTAAAGGTATTGTCTACGATAAGCAGAACACCGGCTTTTTTTGCGATATCAGCCATGAGCGACAGATCGGTGATTTTGAGCAGCGGGTTTGTCGGTGTCTCAATATAAATGGCTTTCGTGTTAGGGCGAATCGCTTTTTCCACTTCTTCTCTGCTGCTTGTATCGACAAATGTTGATTCAATGCCAAGACGATTGAGCACCTTTGTCATTACGCGGTATGTTCCGCCGTACACATCATCAGTCAACACGACATGATCTCCGCTGTTAAACAGCATCATAACTGCTGTAATGGCAGCCATTCCAGAACTGAACGCATAGCCTGCTTCCCCGCCTTCCAGCTCTGTCACAAGTGCCTCGAGAGCGGTTCTAGTCGGATTGGCCGTTCTTGAATACTCATAGCCTGTATGCTGCCCTGCTTTCGGCTGCTTGTACGTGCTTACTTGATAAATAGGCACAGAAACCGCGCCTGTTTTCTCATCACCTGTGATTCCGCCGTGAATCATCAATGTTTTTTTCTTCATATCAGATGCCTCCTTCATATATTTGTTTGCTGATATATCGATCGCTGCTGTCAGGGAATACTGTGACAATGTTTGTTCCTGCGGATGCTTTTTTCGCTTCCTCCAATGCTGCATAAAGCGCTGCACCTGAAGAGCTTCCGATCAGCAGACCTTCTTTTTCTGCCGCTTCTTTCACAAGTCTAAACGCATTCTCATCTGTTACGGTGTAGATCTCATCAAAATGGCTTTCATTCATATAGTTGGGGATAAACTCCATGCCGATGCCTTCTGTTTTATGAGCGTGAGGCTCTCCTCCGTTTAAAATGGAGCCTTCCGGTTCGACAATCACTGTTTTGACTGCTGGATTTTTTTCTTTCAAGAAAGAAGCAACTCCTGCGAATGTGCCTCCTGATCCTGCCCCTGCGACAAACGTATGGATATTGCCGTCTAACGCTTCCCATATTTCAGGTCCAAGTGTCTTGTAGTAAGTCGATGGATTTACTCGGTTTTTAAATTGCAAAACGCAATAAGAATTTTCAATTTCAGTCTCCAGCTGCACGGCTTTTTGAATGGCTCCCTGCATTCCGTCTTGACGCGGTGTATGAATGATTGATGCTCCAAGCGCTTGCATAATTTGCTGTTTCTCTGTACTGAAATGTTCAGGGACACAGAAAATCGCTTTCAACCCATATTTTCTGGCACTCAGCGCAAGGCCGATTCCTGTATTGCCTGCCGTAGCTTCTATAATTACTCCGCCAGGATTCACCTTGCCTGAATCCAGCGCGTCACGGATCAGCATATCTCCCAGTCTGTCTTTAATGCTTCCGCCGGGATTCATCATTTCAAGCTTGGCATACACTGCGACTCCTTCAGGAACATCAAAGTTCTTCAGGCGGAGAAGCGGTGTATTCCCAATCAGCTCGGTAATGTCCGTAATGACAGTCATATATGTCTCCTCCTTGATAGAGGTTGTTTTTAGGGAAAACGGAGGAGAACTCTCCCCCGTTTTAATGAATTCGTTTGATCACCTTTAACACAAGCTCTGTTGAATTGACAGCTGCCTGTTCTAAAAATTGGTCAAATGATACATGTGATTCTTTTCCTGCGATATCGGATAACGCTCTGATGACGACAAACGGCGTTTTAAATTGATGGCACACTTGAGCTACTGCCGCAGCCTCCATTTCAACCGCATACAGATCAGAAAATCTCGCACGCACTTCTTCAACCCGCTTCGGATCGTTCATGAAAGAATCGCCTGTTGCGATCGTTCCTTTTGCAACCTGAATGCCGTCGAGTTCAGAAATTGCTTCTTCAGTGATGCTGATCAGCTTTTCGTCCGCGGCATAAGCAGCCGGAAGACCCGGCACCTGCCCGTATTCATAGTCAAAGGCCGTTACATCTACATCATGGTGGCGAACATCAGTGGAAATGACGACATCTCCTACATTCAATGTATGATGAAATCCGCCCGCTGAGCCTGTGTTAATGACATAATCAGGCTTGTAACGATCAAGCAAAAGCGTCGTGCTGATCGCAGCATTTACTTTTCCAATTCCTGATTTTAAAAGAATCACTTCGGTTCCTTCATATTCGCCTGTTGTAAATTCACAATGTGCGATTGTTTCTGTTTTTGCATGTTCAAGTTTGCTTCTTAGGATGGTGACTTCCTCTTCCATTGCTCCGATGACTGCTAGTTTCATCTATTCACATTCCCTTCACTTTACCGTTTGATCGCCTCCATTATCCACACGAAATCGTTGTGCTGAGTGAATTGGACTGCAAAACCTTCAGCTGTAAACATCTCTTTCAACGCATCCAATGTAGGATAATGCTCCGTCTCTAAATCATTTGCCAACTGATAGAAGCCTTGAGAACGTGCTTTATCAATAGCCTGTTGATATGCTTGCACATCTTCAAAGACGGTATCGGCAAACACTATTTTATCATGCAAGTGAAGGTATTTGCCATATTGCTTTATGGCAGCCCGCTTTTCTTCGTCGGTCAAATGATGAAAAGCATATGAACTGACAATCGTGTCAGCTTGAAATGGCGGCTCAGGAAATGTCAGGAAGTCTCCGTCAACGAATTCTGCCCTGCCGGAAAGCTTGTCAGAAGCCAATTTGCGCATTGCGGGAGACGGTTCGATTCCAAATACAGATTTGCCCGCATCCAGCAGCTTGGCTGTCAAATTCCCGGTCCCCGGGCCAAATTCTACCACATGCGTTCCAGACCTGCTGACGATGGCATCAAGAATATCATCATAGCCTCTGAACGCTTCTTTATACTGAATATCAAAACCTTGTACTGTTTGATCATAAGTTGCTGCCCAATCTTCAAAGAGAGGGATAAATTCACGTCCCATATTTGTCACACTCCATATTTTATAATTCCTATAAGCATACTATGAATTAATGATGGAACAGTTCCTATCATACCACATCTTCTGGAAAGCAGGTACTAAAACACTTTGTGTATTTTATGCCATCTATATTGCGCGTTACCCCTCAAAAAGCTTATACTTCATATGACTTGTGAAAGCTGGAGGGTCGAGATATGAATTTTCAATTAGATCTGATAAAAGACAAAGTGGAATTTTTCGAAGCGGCTTCATTGCAGGAGCTTGAAAAGAAAATCAATACACAAATTGAAAACAATAAAGCCATCATGCTCCGGGTGAAATCTGTTTCACACCAAACCGCTGTGGCAGACGGAAGAATATTGTACAGCGCGGTTGTTCATTTCGCAGCTGAAGCCTAAAACAAAAGCAGCCGGTTTAATCCGGCTGCTTTTGTTTATTTTAGTTTTTCTACTTTTGTCGGCTTCCAGCCTTTTTCATCAACCCATGTAATCGTGACTTGATATTTATCTCCAGTCGTCTTGTCTAAAATCTTGCCTTTGGCATCCTGCGGGCTGCCGTTATTTCCGAGCCAGAGCACCGTCATGTGATCTGTTGAGACACCCGTTGCATATGAAATGGCTTTTAGCATCTCAGCCCAGTCTTGTGAGCTTGAGTCATAAGTGGCGGCATGCTCGCCCGTCTGCTCAGTTCCGACTGCTTTCCAGTCAGGGTTTTCATACGTTTTTTCCACATCGCTTGATGAGCCGCCTTCTGTTACTTTTGCGTCTTTAAGCGGGTCGTCTGAGCTTGAGTCTGAATCAGAATCTGATTCATCACTTTTAGAAGAATCATCTTTTTTGGAATCTGAATCTGAGTCAGAAGACTTCTCAGAATCCTTTTCGCTGTCAGATGTATCTTTCTTGCTGTCTTTTATATCCTCATCCGATTTCTTTTCCGTCTTTCCTGAAGCCGGAGATTCCTGTTTTTGCGCCGTTTCAGAATCCTTGCTGACATCTTTGCTAGAAGGACTGTTAATGAATAGATTAGCTGCTACTACGACAATTAGTATGGATACGATTGCGATTAAAATGTTAAGCACTAAATTAGCTTTCCTGCGCTTATCACGGTTTTCATAACGAGATTGATTATTGCTCAATAATTCTGCACTCCTTTATCCCTCTTGGCTCAGCATATATTTTACCATGTGCTGAGAAGTTGTTCTATTTCTGATTGATTTCAATTTCGTGTACTTTTTTAACAATATCATAAAACACCGAATTTGTCAGAGCCTTATCCCCCGGCGTATCCATGTGTAAAACGACAAGAGCGTATTTCGGCTTATCCGCAGGAAAATATCCGGCAAACCATTTTTCATAAAGCGTTTCTTTCTCTTTTGAAAGCTTGCCTGTCTGGGCTGTGCCTGACTTCCCTGCTACAGTATACGGAAGATCCTGAAACCTTCTGCCCGTTCCGGAAGGAGATTCCACCACCCGCCGCAGCATTTTTTGAAGCTGCTGTGCCGTATATTTGTCTATCGTTTCTCCTTTGAGCTTCTGATCTTTAAACTTGACGAGCGTTGTGCCGTTTTTATATTCAATCTGTTCAGCGATTTTCACCTGCCGCTTTTCTCCGCCGCGGGCGATCGTTGCCATCATATTGGCTACCTCGAGTGGCGTTACCTTTACATTTTTCTGCCCGATTGCTGTTTGCGCAATGGCTTTTTTGACCGATTTGTCTTTTTCATCCCCCCAAATCACGCCGCTTTTTTCATTATACAACTGGCGGAAATCTGTTTCGTGATACAATTTTCCTTCCCAGCCTGCCCGATCTGTGAGTGCCAGCTTTTCTGACATATTTTCAATAACCGAGCCGTCTTTTTTCATTAATTGTTCTGCAAGACTCGTAAATGTGTAATTGCAGCTTTGGGCAAAACTTTCATCAAAAGACAAGGTTCCTTTGTCGTCGCCCGGTTCCCCGTACAGGTTTAAATTGCAATTAAAGGTTTGGCTCGGCTTCACTGTATCATTTTCGAGCGCAGCTGCGGCAATGACTGTTTTAAAAACAGAGCCGGGATAGATTGGCGTCAGCATGTAATTTTGAAGCGTGTTTTGCTGAGACACATCGGCATCCGGTTTGCTTACAATTCCCAGAACACTGCTTTTTTCGATGTCCAGCAGCACGGCTCCTCCTTTTTTCAGCCCCTGTTCATCCAATACCTCCTCCATCGCTTTCTGAATGCTTTGGTCGATCGTTGTTTTGACCTGGAGCGGATAAAATGTATTGGCTTCAGCTGTATATTTGACGTCCATGCCAAACAAAGGGTTTCCTTTTCCGTCCACATGATATAAAAGCTTCGTATCTTGTTCCGGAAGCAAAAACTCATCAAATGTCCGTTCTAATCCGGTTGTTCCGATTTCCGTTGTAACCGGAAGGCTCTCCTTATCAGGATATTTCCTGCGGAGAAGCGCCGGATCTTGATTCGTGCTCCCGATCGTATGTGAAGCAAGGCTGGGCTTGTCTTCATTCTCCATATATACGCCGTAAATTCCGGGATATTTCAAAGAATTGATTTTTGTGATGGATTGTTTCGAAAGTGTTTTGATTTTCTTTTGCTGCAAAATGACCGGTTTTTTTGCTTTTGCGAGTGTCTGGTGCAGTTCATCTTCAGACATGCCGAGGATGTCTGCAACTTTTTTGATCGGCCAATCCTGCGTCAGCAGAAAAGGGAACAAAACAACCGCAGGCTCACTTTTTCCGGTCAGCGCCTGCCCGTTTCGATCTAAAAAGGAACCTCTTCCATCAGAAATGAGCACTTCCTCCGTCCGCTGTTTCACGCTTTCTTGGATCAAATTGATTTTCTTTTTAGAAAATGATTCTGTGAAAAACAGCTGGATTTCCGCCAGCCTTAGCAGAAGGAAAAAAAACACGATCAAAAAAGCGATGACTGTCAGCTTCATTCGTTTCGATATCTTCATAAAAAAACACCTCACCCACATTGTGGACGAGGTGTTTCTTTGCTAAACGGATATTATGAAATTTTCACAATTTTCACGAGCATTTCTCCGCCCGGTGTTTGAACTGTCACTTCATCATCTACTTTTTTGCCCAGCAGGCTTTTGGCGATTGGTGAATCGTTTGAGATTTTTCCTTCAAACGGATCAGCTTCAGCGCTTCCAACGATTGTATATGATTCTTCGTCACCGTCAGGCAGTTCGACGAAAGTGACGGTTTTACCCAAACCGACAACGTTAGAGCCGCCGTCATCTTCAATAATTTTCGCATTGCGGATCATATTTTCAAGAGTCGTCACACGGCCCTCTACGAATGCCTGCTCTTCTTTCGCTGAATCGTATTCAGAGTTCTCGGAAAGGTCTCCGAAACTTCTCGCAATTTTAATGCGCTCTACTACTTCTTTTCGTTTAACCGTTTTCAAATATTCTAATTCTTGTTCAAGTTTTTGTTTTCCTTCTGCAGTCATAGGAAAAACTTTCTCTTGTGCCATGTCCCTTCACTCCTTCTGGTTGTCCCTCAACATCTTCGATTATGTATGAGAGCATAAACTAAAAAATACAAGAATGAGAACACAGGGCAGTCCTCGTTCTTCTCTCCCATATAGGTACTGTTTATCTTAAACTGAATCTCGTTGTTCTGCAAATATTTCGCGTTTATAAACAGGGAAAGAAGGGAATTCGCGCATCCCCTTCCTGCCTATACATAATATGGTCAGAGTTATTTATGTCTATGCTATGGTATTACAAAATCGCGTTTTGTTCAAGAATGGTTTGGATTTTTGTG
Source organism: Bacillus sp. SN1 (assembly GCF_002796895.1). Taxonomy (NCBI): domain Bacteria; kingdom Bacillati; phylum Bacillota; class Bacilli; order Caryophanales; family Bacillaceae; genus Bacillus; species Bacillus sp. SN1. The sequence continues at coordinate 378,169 of NZ_PHIE01000003.1, read as the reverse complement.
ACCATCAGATCAATTGCGACGTGATTCTGTCCGCCTTCCGGGATAATAATATCAGCGTATCGTTTCGTCGGCTCGACAAATTGGTTATGCATCGGGCGGACAACTGACACATACTGTTCAATAACAGAATCAATAGAGCGGCCGCGCTCATTAATATCTCTCATAATCCGTCTGATGATACGCAAGTCAGCGTCTGTGTCAACGTAAAGCTTGATATCCATCAGATCACGGAGCCTTTTGTCTTCAAGAACAAGAATGCCTTCAAGGATAATAACATCCTTGGGCTCTACGTGAACCGTTTCTTCTGAACGTGTGTGAAGCTTATAGTCGTAAATCGGCTTTTCAATCGGACGGTAATTCAATAGATCCTGAATATGCTCGATTAAATAGTCATTATCAAACGCAAGCGGATGATCATAGTTTGTGTTCAGCCTTTCTTCAAATGGAAGATGGCTTTGGTCTTTATAATAAAGGTCTTGCTGGATCATTAAAATCGAGTGTCCTTTAAATTGTTCATAAATTGACCGTGTGACACTCGTTTTTCCTGAACCGGAACCTCCTGCGATTCCAATGACTACTGGATTCTTACCCATGGGTGTTACTTCCCCTTTCTCATCATGTTGCTCGGATAAATCTTTTTGTCTAGTTTGAATTTGACAATTTGCAGGGGATGGCGGGCAGCATCTAGCTCATTTCCGTCTTCGTCCCAAATGGTTTCAATCGTGTGTGTAAAGTTTTCGATTTCCGGACCGAAAAATTCCACTTCGTCGCCTTTTTTGAAGAAATTGCGCTGCTGAAGCGTGACCATTTGTGTGTCTTCATCATAATTCAGCACTAAGCCGACAAAATCAAACGTCGTTTTTTTGGCATGCTCGCCGAACATTTGCTCTTCATAGCCTGGCGTTCCTTCAAAGAAAGCTGTCGCAGTGTCCCGGTTGGCGCACTTATCAAGCTCTTCAAGCCATTCTTTTTGAATCACAAAGTTATCCGGATCAGCACAATAAGCGTCAATTACTTTGCGGTATACGCTGACTACTGTTGCTACATAGTGAATTGATTTCATGCGACCTTCAATCTTTAAGCTGTCGATGCCCATTTCGATCATTTTCGGAATGGATTCAATCAGCTTCAAATCTTTCGGGCTCATCGCAAATGGCGCATCTTCTTCACCATACAAAGCAACGGCGTTAGCACCGTCTGTTTGATAGAGATCATAATCCCAGCGGCATGACTGGCAGCAGCCTCCGCGGTTGGAATCCCGCGCTGTCATGTGATTGCTCAGGACACAGCGGCCGGAATATGCGATGCACATCGCGCCGTGAATAAAGGATTCGATTTCGATATCTACTTTTTCTTTCATTTCTCTGATTTCGAGCGCGCTTGTTTCACGTGCCAGCACGACGCGGTCAAGGCCTTCTTCCTTCCAGAACTGGACAGCCTTCCAGTTTGAAAGAGACTGCTGCGTGCTCAAGTGAACCTCAACATTCGGCGCCACTCTGCGGCATGTTTCGATAATAAGCGGATCTGCCACAATGATGCCGGCAACGTTGGCATCTCCGAGCGCTTTTAAATATTCTTCAAGCCCGTCCATGTTTTCATTATGGGCGAAAATATTCGTCGTTACGTAGATCTTCGCGCCATATTGTTTCGCGAATTCAACGCCTTCTGCAATTTCTTCGATCGTAAAGTTATCGGCATTCGAGCGCAGCCCGTATTCCTGTCCCCCGATAAAGACCGCGTCCGCTCCGTAATGAACAGCAATTTTCAGCTTTTCAAGATTACCCGCAGGTGCGAGAAGCTCAGGCTTTTTCGTAATCACACGTTTACCATTGACGATTGTGGATATTTTATCATTTACGGCAGTCATAGCTTAACCTCCTTTTGATTAATAAACCGTTTCTTTGAAGAAGAATCCGGTATCGATTTTTCTGTTAACTGGCTGGATGCTTTCAATGCGTTCAATCCAGTCTTCTTTTTTCGCTTCGTATTCGTCACGGTTTTCCACACACAGATCAATGGCTTCTCTGTACATTTTGGTGACTTCTATTAGGTATTCAGGCGTTTTCAGGACACCGTCGATTTTGAAAGAATCAATGCCTGCATCTATTAATTCTTCTAGCTCATCAATGATGCACACATCGTTCGGGCTCATGATGTGCGTTCCGTTTTCATCTTCGAAAATCGGATATTTGTTATCACGTTCTTTATCGTGCAAAAACATGCCCGATTCTTTTTTCTTTCCTTCAATGTCCATGACTTTGCCTTGGTATTCAAAATAGTTTCCAATCAAAGAACGTTTCGATTGGAACATGCATGTCATTCCATGCACGTGGATTTCAATTTCGACTTCAGCGTTTTCTTTAATCTCCACAATGCTGTCCATATTTAACTCTCTGGCAAGCACAGAACGCGCCGCGCCTTTGCGTCCCCAGTAATTGCATGTATAGTAGTTGGTGCCTGTTGTTTCTGTGCTCCAATGAAGCTTCAGGCCAGGCGCAGATTCACGGGCAGCCATAAGCACGGCAGGATCGCCGAACACCGCTGCATCCACACCGGTTTCCGCTAAGAAAGCCAGATATTCGCCAAGCTCTCCCACTTTATCGTTATGGAAAATTGCATTTACAGCAACGTATACTTTTGCCCCTTCTTTGTGAGCGATCTCTACAGCTTTTGTTATATCTTCACGAGAAAATTCTCCGGCTAATCTCAAGCCGTATCTCTGTTCCCCAACTAAAAACGCAGTTGCCCCCGCCTGTATCAGCGGCAAAATGTCCGCTGTACTCGTCGGCGTCACTAAGAGCTCTGGTTTTTTCATGACGTTCACCTCTTCTTTTTACTAATCGCAAGTCCGTCCCCGACAGGAATAATCGCAGTTTGATAATCCGGATGATTCATCAGCCAATGATTATATTCATCAATTTTTGTTATCAGCCTGCGCCTTCTTTTCGGTTCTATTTTGCTGTAATCCTCTGCCACCAGACCTTTAAACAGCACGTTGTCTGTTATAATCGCCCCGTCCGGTGAAAGCATCGGTTCATATAAATGAAAAAAGTTTTGATACTGACCTTTTGCAGCGTCAATAAAAATGACATCGTAAGGCGCGGTCACACGAACGGCGTCGGCTAATTCAAGCGCGTCTCCGTAAAAAACATGAATCCGGTCATCAAGCTGAAACTCCTTGATATTGTTTACCGCTTCTTCATGCCGTTTCTCATTGCGTTCAATTGTATATATTTCAGCAGACGGCAGCTCCAGCGCCATTCGAATGGCGGAATAACCAATGGCCGTTCCGATTTCTAGTATTTTTTTCGGCTGTTTCACAGACAAAATTTGAAGCAGTACCTCCATGCCCGCTTTTTCCATAATCGGGACATGATGTTCTTCTGCATATGCTTCAAGCTTCTTCACGTTTTCCGGCCGAGGCTTCAATAATGCTTCTATATAGTCATTTATTTGTTCATAGCGGTCAGTCACAACAAACAGCCTCCCGTTCTAAAAAGGAGTGCCCCAGTCTTTAACACAGGACACTCTCTGAATACATCATGATACATCGGTAAACAACCCGATATATTTTATCATAAAACCTTGCGGAAAGCGAACAAAAGGAGAGCTTTTTGCTCTCCTTTTATTTCTCATTTTTTGAGGAAATGTATTTTTCTTTTGCTTTATTATGCTCTTTTAGCGTTTTTGTAAATACAACCTCACCATTTGATTTGGCCAAGAAGTACAGATAGTCTGTTTTATCCGGATGCAGCGCCGCTTCCCATGACGACATGCCGGCGTTGGCAATCGGCCCTGGCGTCAGTCCCGTGTTTTTATACGTATTGTACGATGATTCGATTTCCAGATCCTTATAAAGAACCCGGTCTTTATGCTTGCCTGCCGCATATAGCACGGTCGGATCTGTTTGAAGCGGCATTTTCTCTTTCAGGCGGTTATAAAATACGCTCGCAATTTTATGGCGATCGGCTTTTTCAGTTGCTTCTTCTTCAATTAAAGAAGCCATCGTCAGCAGCTTATGCACAGAAAGTTTATTTTTCTTCATTTCTGCTTTGTAAGTTTCCACATAAGAGTTTGTCTGTTTGACCATTGCAGTAATAATGTCTTCAAGTGATGTATCCGGATCGTTAAAAGGGTATGTAGCCGGGAATAGGTACCCTTCCAGCGGATGCTTAATTTTTTTATTGAAAACATCGTTTGTAACAGTGTCCGGAAATTCTTTCTTCAGCTGATTGATAAATGTTTCATCGTCCAGCTTCGCTATGACTTGTTTTTTAGAGTATTTCGTTTCATCAGCAATAGCGGCTGCAATTTGTGTCAGCTGTTCTCCCTCAGTTACCGTGATTTGAAAGGCGTAGCCTGTAGCCCCGCTTGTCAGCTTATGAATAATGGCATCTAAATCCATTCCTTTATTCAGGTGATAGAATCCCGCCTGAAACCCGGAAGCACCTTTATATTTCACATAATACTGAAATGCCTTCTCGCTTTTTATGACATCGTTTTTCTTCAATATCGATGCGATGGCCGAAACAGACGATCCGCTCGGAATGTTAATATTAACTGTCGTTTTACTGTTTTCCTCAACAGGTTCAAGCAATGATTTCCCATATAAAAATGCCCCGCCAACGATGAGAAGCAGCACAATAATGGAAGACAGTATGATTCTTTTTTTATTTAAAAATGATTTTTTTTGCTGATTGATATACATTAGGTCTCCTCCCATCAGCTCTTATACTACATGATTCATTGTATTTCGGCAATTTATTACAAAAAAAGGGTGAAAGAGGCCTTCATACAGCAGAAAAAAAGCCGGAGCAGTATGGCTCCGGCTTTGGCGCGGTGTTTTATTCTTCGTCTTCGTCCGCTAAGAACGTGTTTAGTGTTTCTTCGATCATATCCCATTCCTCATCAGTTTCGATCGGGAATAGCTCACCGTTTTCACCGTCTTCGTTTGGCGTGAAGCTGGAAGCAAGAATTTCTACTTCTTCGTCATCTTTTGTTTCAATTGGGTAGTACAACACATAAGACTTGTCAAACTCTTCGTTTTCAAATGTAAACAGCACTTCACAAAGCTGTTCATTTCCTTGATCGTCAACAATTGTAATATTTTTTTCGCCGTGTTCCATTTTCTTCACCTCTGGCTTTAATTTAAGCTGTCGAGATATCCTTGCAATATCATAACAGCCGCCATTTTATCAATGACTTTTTTTCGTTTTTGCCTGCTGACATCAGCGGCAATCAGCATTTTTTCAGCCGCCATTGTGGTAAGACGCTCGTCCCACAGCACAACAGGAACATTGTACGTTGTTTCAAGCACTTTCGCAAATGTTTGGCTGGCTTCGCCTCTCGGCCCGACTGTTCCGTTCATGTTCTTAGGAAAGCCGAGCACGATTTTATCTATAGTATGGTCCTTTATCAGTTCAGATAAACGGGATAAACCATAATCGCCTTCCGCTTCATTTATCTTTATGGTCTCAATGCCTTGAGCAGTCCAGCCCATTTCATCGCTCAGAGCAACACCGAGTGTTTTGGTTCCTAAATCGAGTCCTAATATTCTCATTCTTTATTTACGCCTCTTTATGCTGTTCTAAATAAGACTTTACCAATTCCTCGATTAATTCGTCTCTTTCAAGTTTGCGAATTAAATTGCGAGCGTCACGATGCCTAGGAATATAAGCGGGATCACCTGACAGCAAGTATCCGACAATCTGATTGATTGGATTGTAGCCCTTTTCCTGAAGCGCGTCATACACTGTAATCAGCACCTCATTTACGTTAGTCTCAGCAGAATCATCGGAGAAATTAAATTTCATCGTTTTATCAAACGAGCTCACCGTTTTGCACCTCTTTCCCAAATTCGCAGGCAAAGTTCAGCCTGGGGTCCTAATCTTACCATCATTCTACACTACATGGGCAAATTATAAAACGGATTTCACCCAATCTTCTACAGAAGCCAAAGCTTCTTCTAATTTTTCCGGCTGTTTGCCGCCTGCCTGCGCCATATCCGGACGGCCTCCGCCGCCTCCACCGCAAACTTCCGCAGCTTGTTTGACCAGCTTGCCGGCATGAAGGCCCTTCTCAATGAGATCCTTTGTGACTCCGGCAGAGATATTGACTTTATCATTTTGTACCGCGCCAAGCACGATCACCGCAGAGCCAAGCTTCGCTTTCAGTTCATCCACCATTGTGCGGAGATGGTTCATGTCTTTCGCATTTACTTTTTCCGCAAGCACACTCACGCCGTCAACTTCTTTAACTTTTGACAGGATCGCTCCTGCTTCAACATTGCCGAGTTTCGCAAGAAGAGATTCATTTTCTCTTTGTGCATCCTTCAGTTCAGTCTGCAGAGCCGCAACCCGTTTCGGCACTTCTTTGATATTTGTTTTCAGCTCGTCAGCAGCCTGCTTCAATACTGAGATCTGGCTGTTCATTTCGACGTAAGCGCCTTGTCCTGTTACAGCTTCAATCCGTCTTGTACCTGCTCCGATTCCGGATTCAGAAACGATTTTGAACAGGCCGATTTCTGCTGTGTTTCTGACATGGCAGCCGCCGCACAGCTCTAAACTGTAATCTCCGACTTGAACGACCCGGACAATATCGCCGTATTTTTCGCCGAACAGAGCCATCGCGCCCATTTCTTTTGCTTCAGCGATCGGTTTCAAATCAATGCTGACCGGGATGCTCGCCCAGATCTTTTCGTTTACGATTCTTTCAATTTGTTCAAGCTCTTCTTTTGTCACTTGGCCAAAATGCGAGAAGTCAAAACGAAGACGGTTTTCAGTCACAAGAGATCCTGCCTGATTGACATGAGTTCCAAGAACGTCTTTTAGTGCCTGATGCAATAAATGCGTTGCCGTATGGTTTTTAATGACGCCGCTTCTCATATGGTCTTCAACTTCAGCAGTAACATGCAGGCCTTTTTGAACAGTGCCGCTCTCCACAACACCTTCATGTACATGCTGGCCGTTAGGCGCTTTTTGCACATCTTTAATTCTCACCACTGCCTGTTCGCTGCGGAGATAGCCTTTATCGCCGATTTGGCCGCCGCTTTCTGCATAGAATGGGGTTTCATCAAGAATGATTTGAACGCTTTCCCCTTCATGAGCCTCTTCAATTAATTGGCCGTCCTGAAGAAGTACAATGACATTGGCATCAGCTTTTGTTTGAGAATAGCCGACAAATGTGCTTTCATCGGTCACGTCGCGCAATGCGCCGCCCTGCACCTGCATGCTGCCGACATCCTGGCGGGCGTTTCTTGCCCGTTCACGCTGCTGGTTCATTTCTTCTTCAAAGCCTTTATGGTCAACCGTCATGTTCTCGTCTTCTGCGTATTCTTCCGTCAGCTCAACTGGGAATCCATACGTGTCGTACAACTTAAATACATCGGCACCTGAAATAACGCTGCTGCCCTTGTCTTTTTCTTTTTTGATCATTTCTGACAGGATAGCAAGCCCTTCATTAAGTGTTTCGTGGAAGCGCTCTTCCTCGGTTTTGATGACTTTTGCGATGAAATCCGCTTTTTCTTTCACTTCAGGATAGAAATCTGCCATGATTTCAGCGACAACCGGCACTAAGTCGTACATGAACGGACGATGGATGTTGATCGTTTTGGCATAACGCACGGCCCGGCGCAATAAGCGTCTTAATACATAGCCGCGGCCTTCATTTGACGGAAGCGCCCCGTCACTGACAGCAAAGGCAACCGTTCTGATGTGGTCGGCAATCACTTTAAACGCAGTGTCCTTCACATTGTCTTTGCCGTATGTTTCACCAGAAATGGTTTCTGTTGCTTTGATGATCGGAACAAACAAATCGGTATCAAAGTTTGTCGGAACATTTTGGATGACAGATACCATTCTTTCAAGTCCCATGCCCGTATCAATGTTTTTCTTCGGAAGCGGCGTGTACGTGCCGTCAGGGTTATGGTTGAACTCAGAGAACACAAGGTTCCATACTTCTAAGTAACGGTCGTTTTCTCCGCCAGGATAAAGCTCCGGATCTTCTGGATCATTACCATATGCTTCACCGCGGTCGTAGAAGATTTCCGTGTTCGGTCCGCTCGGCCCTTCACCGATGTCCCAGAAGTTCCCTTCAAGACGGATAATTCTTTCTTCAGGAATACCGATTTTTTTCGCCCAGAACTCATACGCCTCTTCATCTTCAGGATGAACCGTAACAGAGAGAAGCTCTTTGTCGAAACCAATCCACTTGTCACTCGTTAAAAACTCCCAAGCCCATGTAATGGCTTCTTCTTTGAAATAATCGCCGATGGAAAAGTTTCCGAGCATTTCAAAGAATGTGTGATGGCGCGCAGTTTTACCTACATTTTCTATATCGTTTGTTCTGATCGCTTTTTGAGCGTTTACGATTCTTGGATTTTCCGGAACAACACGGCCGTCAAAATATTTTTTCAGCGTCGCAACACCGCTGTTGATCCAAAGCAGTGAAGGATCCTCATGAGGCACTAATGACGCGCTTGGCTCTACCGCATGTCCTTTTTCTTTAAAGAAATCCAAAAACATTTGACGCACTTCCGCAGAAGTTAAGTGTTTCATTGTATTTCCTCCTCTATAAAAATCGGAATTCTCTTCAGTGACAGCAAAAAAGCCCTCCCCCTATGCAAACCACACGTTTACACAGGGACGAGAGCTGTCTCGCGGTACCACCCTGATTACGGGCATTATCATTCGCCCGTCACCTTTTACCCTGTAACGCAGGATGTGCGGCAGTGATTAACTGCACTCAGGATTAGCTTCCTCCGATCTTCTGATAAAGCTCCTTTCAGCTTGCGGAGCTTCTCTCTTTAACAGGGCTTCGGCGTACTCAGATCCGTCACTCGAGATTCGTATGTATTCTACGAGAAATTATAGACAAGCAGCACGCCAATGTCAATGCTCCGTCCTCATCCGCAAAAAATGGATCATCATCACTTTTAAAACAGCCGTCGCAGGAACAGCCAGAATCATTCCGACGATTCCCGCTAGCTCTCCCCCGGCAAGGAGCGCAAGCATGATGACGACAGGATGCATTTTAAGGCTTCTGCCCACAATGAACGGACTGAGGATATTCCCTTCCATAAACTGCAGAATAAATACTGTAATCACCACAACAAGAATTGCTTTCACTGAGATCGTCATTGCAATCAAAAGCGCAGGAACCGCTCCAATGAAAGGACCGAAATATGGTATGACATTCGTTATCCCAGAAATAAGTCCCAAGATCAGCGGATATGGAAGCCCAAATATCCAGAACGTAATGCCCGCCATCACGCCGAGAATCAAGCAGACCAGAAGCTGTCCGCGGATGTAATCGCCAAGGGAGTCATCCACATCCCGCAAGAAGTCACTGCCCCGCTTTCTCCACGACTTCGGAGTCAAGTACCATACCGTTTTTTTCATCAACTCAATATCCTTTACCATATAAAACACGAGAAAAGGAATTGTTGCCGCTATTAAGAAATAATCAAGCACATTGCGGATTCCACTGATTGCACCCTCGATCGTTCCCGCGAAAAACGCCTCCGTCTGGCGGATCATTTTGTCTATACGATGATGCATGCCGTCAGGCCAGTCATCAGTATGGTTATGCACATGAAGAAGAAGCCCGTTGTACGTTTCGGCAAACATAGGTATATTTTCTGATAAATCCGTCAGCTGCACGATTAAAACAGGTACCCCTTTATACAGCGCCCAGCCAAGTCCGCCAAAAAAAAGAACATAAATCACCAAGATGCTCAAAGTCCTCGGCAATCCTTTGCTGTGCAGCCATTCCGTGACCGGAAGTAATACATAAGAAATAAAAATGGAAATAATCAAGGGGATAAAGATCGTTTTTATAACGAGCCAAAAGGGCGACCATAACATATCAAGCATAAAAAAGACATAGACTGTTAACAGGACCAGCAAACAAATTGCCACCCATAACAAAAGCTGCACCGGTTTTTGAAGCATCTGCTTTCACCTCTTCTATATCTTTTGAGGTTTATAAGGAATTATTCTTTATGTTTCTTCAGTCAGTCAGAAGTCATGGACATTTTTTCGCATTTAATTTTCAGAAAAGTTTGACGTTTAAAGTTATATTACTTTTGATTACATTAAAAGGTAGTGATTTTCAAACAACTTGTCTGAAGTTCTGATAGGAGGATTGCGATGATCACATTTCAAAATGTAAACAAGCATTACGGAGATTTTCATGTGTTAAAGCAAATTAATCTTCAAATCGAAAAAGGCGAAGTCGTTGTCATCATCGGCCCATCCGGCTCCGGTAAAAGCACATTGCTCAGATGCATCAACAGGCTGGAGACGATCAGTAAGGGGACGCTGACAGTAAACGGCACTGTCATTAACGACAGAAAAACTGACATTAATAAAGTGCGGCGGAACATCGGGATGGTATTTCAGCACTTTCATTTATATCCGCATAAAACAGTGCTGCAAAATATCATGCTGGCGCCTGTAAAAGTGCTCGGACAATCACCTGAACAAGCAAAGGAAACGGCGCGTTATTACCTTGAAAAAGTCGGCATCCCAGACAAGGCTGACGCCTACCCTTCCCAGCTTTCTGGCGGACAGCAGCAACGTGTAGCCATCGCAAGAGGGCTTGCGATGAAGCCGGAGGTCATGCTGTTTGACGAGCCGACATCAGCACTTGATCCCGAAATGATCGGCGAGGTGCTTGATGTCATGAAAACACTTGCGAAAGAAGGCATGACAATGGTTGTCGTGACGCACGAAATGGGGTTTGCCAAAGAAGTTGCCGACCGCATTGTCTTCATTGACGGAGGAAAAATTTTAGAAGAAGCAACACCGGCTGAGTTTTACGCGAATCCGAAGGAAGAACGGGCCCGCTTATTCTTAAGCCGTATTTTAAATCATTAAAACAGAAATGGGGGAACTTGTATGAAAAAGATTTTATCTTTAGCATTCATTTCTTTATTCGCTGTCATCTTGCTTGCTGCTTGCGGCAGCAAGGGGTCAAATGGAGAAGCCTCAAAGGAAAGCAAAAAAGATACGCTAGCCGCCATTAAAGACAATGACAAAATTGTCTTCGGCGTAAAAACAGACACCAGACTGTTCGGTCTTAAAAACCCGAGCTCAGGTGAGATTGAGGGTTTCGATATCGATATTGCCAAGCAAATCGCTAAAGACATTTTAGGTGACGAAAAAAAAGCTGAATTTAAAGAGGTCACCTCAAAAACAAGGATTCCTATGCTGCAAAACGGGGATATCGATGCTATTGTCGCCACAATGACGATCACTGAAGAACGAAAAAAGGAAGTTGACTTTTCTGATGTCTATTTCGAGGCTGGGCAATCGCTTCTTGTAAAAAAAGGAACCAAAATCAAGAGTGTTGAAGATCTTGGCAAAGGCTCAAAAGTTCTTGCAGTAAAAGGCTCCACCTCCTCTCAAAACATTCGTGAAAAAGCGCCTAAAGCATCTGTTTTAGAATTTGAAAACTACGCAGAAGCCTTTACGGCGCTCAAAGCAGGGCAAGGCGATGCCCTTACAACGGATAATGCGATTTTATACGGGATGGCTGACGAAAATAAAAATTATCAATTAACAGGAGAGCCTTTTACAGATGAGCCTTACGGGATCGCCGTAAAAAAAGGGCAATCTGCTCTCGCGAAAGAAATTAACGCTTCACTCAAAAAGATGAAGTCAGATGGCAGATATGATGAAATTTATAAAAAATGGATCAAAGAAGACCCAGCTGAATAACGACCATCCCGGGATGAGCAGGTGATGCTCATCCCGATTTGATAAGGAGTGAATAGGCAGATGAATGTATCAATTCTTTTCGATAACTTCGGCATGTATATGGACGGTTTTTACCATACTCTGCTCGCAAGTATCATCGCGCTGGCCGGCAGTTTTGTTCTCGGCGTTGTTGTAGCGGTTATGAGAATTACAGTTTTTAAGCCGCTGCAATGGCTCGGGACCGCATATGTGGAGTTTATCCGCAATATTCCTCTTCTTTTAATTACCTTTGTTTTCTATTTCGGCCTTCCAAACGCAGGCTTGAGGCTTGACGGTTTTCAAGCGGGAACGGTTGCACTCACCATTTATACCTCTGCGTTTATCGCAGAAGCCATCAGAGCAGGCATCCAGTCTGTTTCAAAAGGGCAGATGGAAGCGGCGCGTTCGTCAGGCTTTACCTACAGCCAGGCCATGCTCCATATCATTTTACCGCAGGCAATCAAAATCGTCATGCCGCCATTGGGCAATCAATTTTTAAACTTAGTCAAAAACTCTTCGATTCTCGGAGTTGTAGCCGGACTGGATCTTATGTATCAGGCCGATTTGGTCTCTTCGAGCACACTCGTTGTATTTGATGTTTATATTTTTGTGGCGCTTTTTTACTTAGTGCTGACGATACCGCTGAGCATCGGTGTTAACTATTTGGAAAAACGGCTGGAAAGAAGCTATTGATAAGGAGTGAGATACATTGGATTTTATCGGAGCTTATTCGAAAGAGCATTTAACGTTTTTATGGGATGGCTTTCTCGTCACCTTGTACGTTGCTTTCATCTCCATCATTCTGAGCTTTTTCTTCGGTTTAATCGCAGGCACCCTGCGCTATGCGAAAGTTCCCGTTCTTTCTCAATTGATTGCGGTTCTCGTTGAAATGATCAGAAACCTCCCCTTGCTATTAATTATTTTCTTTACGTTCTTTGCCCTTCCGGAAATCGGGATTAAGCTTGAAATTACAGCTGCAGCAATTACAGCATTAACGATTTTCGAATCCGCTATGCTATCTGAAATTATCCGAAGCGGGCTGAAATCAATTGATAAAGGACAAATTGAAGCTGCGCGCTCCTCCGGGCTGAGCTATACACAGGCCCTGTTCTTCATTGTCATGCCGCAAGCGCTTCGCCGCATGGTACCGCCAATCGTAAGCCAGTTTATTTCTTTATTAAAAGATACATCGCTTGCTGTAGTGATCGCCCTGCCCGAACTGATTCATAACGCGCAGATTTTAAACGGCCAAAGCGCAGACGGCAGTTATTTTTTCCCGATCTTTTTACTTGCGGCACTTATGTATTTTGCAGTCAACTACAGCCTTTCGCTCGCAGCAAGGCGCCTTGAGGCACGGCAAACATAGAAAAGGATACTCTTCGGAGAGTATCCTTTTTCGCATTAAAACATTTTCGTTATTCTTCTTCTCATCCGCTTCATGCTTCGATTATTCAGCATGTCGGATTGAGTCGCCATTCGGTACACGAGAGCTCCGGCTCCCAATGCCAAAAGAGAAGTCATCGTCCGATTCATCCTGCGCATCTCCTTTCATGATTAAAAATTGATGCTGCGTTCATCCTCAGAAAACAAATCATCCAAGCTGCTTAACGTTCCGTCTTCTTCCACTTGATGAGTTGCAATCTTCCCTTTCGCCACTGTCAGTTCAATAAAACAGCCCCAGCAATAATATTGGTTCACGCCGATTTTCCCGATATCCTTACTTTTGCAGTTCGGGCATATAAGCATATCTCACACCTCTATCCGTTCAGAACGATCTCGTCTTTCCCCACCTCGACAAGCGAATCCGCTCTTTGGATCTGGCGCTTGCTTCCCGCCAGGTCAGAAAAGAAACCGTCCGAGAGTTCATATGCTACGATTATGCCCCTGTCCAGACAAAAGTATACATCTTCCAGCATCCCCAATATATCTCCCTCTTGCGATTTCACAAGCTTCATTTTCATCTGCTCGTATGTGAAGCATGATTTCGGAAGAGGCAAAAGCTGATCTGAACTGACCGAGGCCAATATGCGGTCATCAAGAATACAAGAGATATCACACGCCCTTAATAGCGCATGATGATGATGCAAAAACCGTTTTTGTGCAAGAATAAACCCAAGACAATCTCCCTCAAGAGAAAAACAAATATCGGATATTGTCCCGAGATAACAAGAAGTTCGTTCTGAGTATACTGGGAATCCTTCTACTTCATGGCATGTTCTCAAAGTGTGATCAACCACCTTTTGTTGAACAGGCTTAGGTTTTGCTTTGCGCCTTTGACTCATACGATGAAATCACTTCCACCGCAAATAAAAAAACTCCCGCTATCACGGGAGCCTTTTTACAGCTGTTCTTCTTTCATAAAATCGAATGGTGTAATGCCTTCCATGCCAATATTGGCATCGTGTACGCTGAATGGGAGCTCCTTTTGCAAAGCTTCAAGCTCAGCATCCATTTCCCCAACCTGTAATGACAGCCTGTTTTTCAAAGAAGTCTGTCTGACAGTTGCGTCGTTATTTTTCACGCCCCACTCCAGCGCCTCCTCTTCTCCGCATAAAATGAGAAATTTCTTTGCTCTTGTAATAGCGGTATAAAGAAGGTTTCTTCTGAGCATTCTATAATAGCCTTTCACAACAGGCAAAACCACAATCGGAAATTCACTTCCCTGCGATTTATGAATAGAGCAGCAATACGCATGGGTAAACTGGTTAAAATCTTTTTTCGTAAACGTCATTTCATTGCCGTCAAAAGAAACGACGGCCATATCTTCTTTTTCTGTATTTTCCTTCGCATAAAATATCGATGTAATTTCGCCAATGTCTCCGTTGAACACATTGTTTTCCGGCTGATTGACGAGCTGCAAAATTTTATCTCCGGTTCTGTAGACAACATCCCCGAACTTTATTTCCCTCCGTTTTTCTCTAGGAGGATTCAAAATGTCCTGCAGCATCACATTCAGTTCATTGATCCCGGCTTTTCCTCTGTACATCGGGGCGAGAACCTGAATGTCCTTTGCCGTATAGCCTTTTTTCAATGCATTGGCGACAACCTTCTCAACTACCTCTTTAATTTGCGAGCCTCCGCAGCGAATAAAGGAACGGTCCTTCGTTGGGGCAGTCAAATTGTTTGGCAGCAACCCATTTTTCATTTGGTGGGCAAGCTCGACAATCGATGAACCCTCCGCCTGGCGGTAGATGTCTGTCAGTCTCACAGTCGGTATCACCTGGGATGCCAAAAGGTCTCTCAGCACTTGGCCCGGACCGACAGAAGGCAGCTGATCTTCGTCACCGACAATGATGATTTGAATATGATCAGGGATCGCCTTGAACAAATGGTTCGCCAGCCATATATCAAGCATGCTGGCTTCATCGATTATTAACAGCTTCCCTTCAATCGGCTCATCCTCTGTATGGGTAAATCCTTCAGCGCCGTTCCAGCCGAGCAGCCTGTGAATCGTCACTGCCGGAAGCCCCGTTGATTCACTCATCCGTTTCGCCGCTCTTCCTGTCGGTGCGGCCAATACAACCGGAAAAGCTTCATCCTTTTTATACGCTGACGGGTCGAGTGACACACCGTGAAGCTCTCCGTACAGTTCGACAATCCCTCTGATTACCGTCGTTTTCCCTGTTCCCGGTCCCCCCGTTAAAAGAAGCATCGGTGAGGAAAGGGCTTTTTGAATCGCTTCTTTCTGGCTAGGGGCATACTGAACGTTCATCCGTTCTTCCAGTTCTCCTAAAGCGAGCAGAAATTCTGATTCGGGAAACTGGTTATCATATTCAGTTTGGCTTGCGATATGTTTCACTCGCTTAGCAACATTTTGTTCAGCGTAAAACAGCGATGGAAAATAACAGCGGCCATCTTCTATGACAATGTCTTTATTTTCTCCAAGGGCAATAATCGCGTTAGCGGCATCCATTTCAGTGATGCGCTGTCCCTCCCGAGCTGATTGATTTAATAGAGATTGGGTGTCAATAATCAGCTTCTCCGTTTCTATGTACGTATGCCCTTCTGACAGACAAGTCGTTTCAAGCGTGTACAATATGGCGGCTTTTACCCGCTCAGGGTGATTACCCGAAAGGCCCATTCTGCTGCCCAGCTCATCCGCTTTCCCAAATCCGATGCCTTCTACATCTTTCACAAGCTGATAAGGGTTTTCCTGAATCTTTTCAAGCGTCTCGGATTCATAGGCTTGGTAGATTTTCATAGACAGCTGAGGGCCGAAGCCAAACTGATTCAGGGAAATCATGATTTGCTCCAGTCCCTGATGACACTGTAAGGCGCCGGCCAGCGTATCAGCTTTCTTTTTTGACAGCTTGGGAACGTCATAAAGCACTGAAGCGTCAGCCAATATTTTATTAATAGCGCTGTCGCCCAGCTTTTTCACAATTTCTTCGGCTGTTTTTTTGCCGATTCCCTCGAACAAATCACTCGATAAATATTGAATGATGCCTTCCTTAGTCGTCGGAATCTCCTTTTTAAAATGCTCTGCTTGAAATTGAAGCCCGAATTTTGGATGGGTTACGATCTTGCCGTAAAACGTGTAGGTCTCTTCTTCTTGAAGCGCAGGGAAGTAGCCCGTCACGGATACGGCTTTATCTTCAATAGCTTCGGAGGTCTCTGTGACTTTCACTTTCAGAACCGTATATAAATTGGTGTCATTATGATAGATGACTGTGTTGACTGTCCCTTTTAAATAGGGCTCTTCCTCCAGTTTAAGCTGATCCGGATGCTGCTGCACGAGCTGTCCCTCCTCCTCTGCCTGTTATGATGGGTCGATCAGTTTTTTTGCATGAAGCGCAAGCATATGATCTGGCTGGATGTCAATCGCCTTGTCTAGCATTTCCAGCGCTTTTTCTCGATTTTCTTTATAAGCATAAGCAACACCGGCATTGTAAAATGCATCAGCGTGCCCAGGATCTTGCTCTGTTACAGCTGCGAATTGGCTGAGCGCTTCGTCCAGCATGCCCTCGTTCGCTAAGCACATCCCAAATTGAAAGCGCGCTTCTGTATCGTTCTCATTCAGTTCGACCGCTCTTTGTAAATATGGCAGTGCAAGCTTAGGCTGTTCGAGCTTGATAAGAACCGTTCCGAGCATATAAAACAGGTCGCCGTTTTCCATCCCGGCACGAAGCGCTTTTTCAAACATGTCTTTCGCTTCTTTGTACATTTCTTTTACAACATAGACATTTCCTGCTCCATAATAAGCAGTGGCGGCGCTGCTGTCTAATTCAAGCGCTTTATCATAAAACGCTAAAGCCCGTTCCAGCTCGTTCACGGATGAAAGCAGGTTAGCAAAGTTAATATACGGAATCGCGTCTTCTTTATTTTCTTCAATCGCTTTTGTAAATGCCTCTGCCGCTTTCTCGTAATCGCCTTTTTGCATCGCCTCTATACCGAGTTGATTATAATCCACCGACCATCTTCCTTTCATTAAAAAACCCCAACTCAGTGTTGAGGTTTTTCATCTTTTATACGTACCACAATTTTGTTCCGTCTTTGTACACATCATCAATAGTTCCGCCGCCAAGGCATTCTTCTCCGTCATAGAAGACAACGGCTTGACCCGGCGTCACAGCGCGGACTTGTTCATCAAAGATGACTTCCGCTTCGCCTTCACCTGTCATGCGCACCGTCACTTTATGATCTTCTTGGCGATAACGGAATTTAGCCGTGCAGGAAATCTCTTCGCCCTTCATGATATCCGAACGAACCCAGCTAATATTCGTAGCTGTAATTTTGTCGGAATAAAGAAGCGGGTTATGGAACCCTTGATCCACGTAGAGGATGTTCTTTTCAAGATCTTTACCAACCGCAAACCACGGCTCGCCGCTTCCTCCGATGCCAAGGCCGTGACGCTGTCCGATCGTGTAGTACATTAACCCGTCGTGGCGTCCTTTTACTTCGCCGTCCATCGTCATCATATCGCCCGGCTGTGCAGGGAGATATTGGCTGAGAAACGTTTTGAAGTTGCGTTCGCCGATAAAACAGATGCCCGTACTGTCTTTTTTCGTTGCCGTTGCAAGATCTGCTTCTTTGGCAATTTCACGCACACGGCTTTTTTGAAGCTCGCCGATCGGGAACATGACTTTGCTTAGCGTATCTTCTGTCAGCTGATTCAAGAAGTACGTTTGATCTTTGTTTTCATCAATGCCGCGCAGCATTCTGACTTTGCCGCCGCTTCTGTCGACCCTAGCATAGTGGCCAGTCGCTAAATAGTCGGCGCCAAGTGACAGGGCATGCTCCAAAAATGCCTTGAATTTAATTTCTTTGTTGCACAGCACATCCGGGTTTGGTGTTCTGCCTGCTTTATATTCATCGAGGAAGTATTGAAATACCTTCTCGTAATATTGCTTTTCAAAATTAACGGCATAGTACGGAATTCCGATTTGATTGCAGACGCGGATCACATCTTCATAATCCTCTGTCGCCGTGCAAAAACCGTTTTCGTCCGTATCATCCCAGTTTTTCATAAAGATTCCGATTACATCATAGCCCTGTTCTTTTAACAGCAGGGCCGCCACAGATGAGTCTACTCCGCCGGACATGCCGACGACGACTCTTGTATCCTCCGGCCGTTTTTCCATTTTATTCACTCCAATAACTAAGCCGCCTTATTGTGTCAGCCGTTTGACAACGTCGGCCACATGTTTGGCAGCGGTTTTCACTTGCTCAGCCGTATTGCCGAGGCCGAAGCTGATCCGAATCGAGGACGTCAGCCGGTCACTCTCATCCCCGAACATGGCAGTCAGCACATGTGACGGCAGGACCGAACCGGCGGTGCACGCTGATCCGCTTGAGACAGCGACTCCCGCCATATCAAGATTTACAAGCAGTGCTTCTACTGATACACCGGGGAAATACAGGTTCAGTACATGCGGCAAACTATGCTCTTTGTCCCCGTTGATCTCGAATGCCACACCGGCATTTTCAAGCGTGTCGGCAATGATTGTTTTAAACGATTGATACTTCTCGTTTTTTTCGTCCCGTTCTTCACTTGACAGCTTGATGGCTTCTTTCAGCCCGACAATACCGGGAACATTTTCTGTTCCGGCACGGCGTTTTCTTTCTTGCTCTCCTCCGAACAAGAGCGGGGAAAGCTTCACATCTTTACTTGCATATAAAAAGCCTGTCCCTTTTGGCCCGTTGAGCTTGTGCCCAGAAACAGACAGAAGGTCAATATGGCTGTTTTTCACATGAATTGGCAGCAACCCGAATGCCTGAACAGCATCCGTATGAAAATAAGCCTGGTGTTCCTTCAGCAGCTCACCGATTTCATCGATCGGCTGCACTGTTCCGACTTCATTATTTCCATACATCACTGTCACAAGGATTGTATCATCACGCAGTGCTTCTTTCACCTGATTTGCACTGACTCTTCCATTTTGGTCAACGTCCAGATACGTTACTTCAAATCCGTCTTCCTCAAGTTTTTCACACGTGTGAAGCACGGCGTGATGTTCAATTTTTGTCGTGATGATATGTCTGCCCAAATCTTTTCTTGCAAGCGCGGTTCCCATGATAGCCAAGTTATCGGCTTCCGTGCCCCCGCTTGTAAAAATGATCTCCTGCTCTGTAGCTCCGATTTCAGCTGCAATCTGCGCTCTTGCTTCGTCCACCCATTTTCGAGATTCTCTTCCAAATGAATGAATACTGGATGGATTGCCGAAATTGCCGGAGAAATGCGGTATCATTTTTTCCAGCACGCGCTCATCCAGCGGAGACGTTGCGGCATGATCTAAATAAATCCGTTCCATTATGTTTACACCTCTGATCTAAATATAGAACATATAAGCTTCTTGTTCTCCGTCTGTATAGCTTGCAAGATCCTCTAGTGTTGTACTGTCTAAAACCTCTTTCACAGCATCCCGAATGCGAATCCAGAGCTCACGCTTGGCAGGCTCCTCGTCTTCCAGCACTTCAACAGGACTGATCGGCCCCTCAAGTACACGGATAATATCTCCCGCCGTAATTGCATCCGGCTCGCTGCCTAATACATATCCGCCGTATGCGCCCCTGATGCTTTTCACTAAACCGGCATTTCTGAGCGGCGATACCAGCTGCTCCAAATAATGCTCGGACAAATTATTCGTCTGTGCGATGCTTTTTAATGAAGTCGGACCCTCACCATGCTTTTTTGCAAGCTCGATCATAATGGTGAGCCCGTATCTTCCCTTAGTTGATATTTTCAACATGAACACCTCTGTTATTTCATGATTTTCCACATTTATAATGGTAATTTCTATATGATTCGTCCGTTTATTATCTAATAGACCAACTGTTATTATAACATACCTTCAGCAAATTTTCATTGAGGCAGGCGGAAACGGGCCTTCCCTCTTTTCTAATGTCCAGTTTTCCGTTACCCTGTAATTAAGTAAGGAGAGATGATGATGAAGCCATTGGCATATCGGATGCGTCCGACAAAAATAGAGGATATTATCGGCCAGCAGCATCTGGTGGCAGAAGATAAAATTATCGGCAGAATGGTTCAGGCAAAACATTTGTCATCCATGATTTTGTACGGGCCGCCCGGAATTGGAAAAACATCAATCGCAACAGCAATCGCCGGTTCAACAAGTATTGCTTTTCGGAAGCTGAATGCTGTCATTAACAATAAAAAAGATATGGAAATCGTAGCCCAGGAAGCTAAAATGTCAGGTCAGGTGATTTTGATTCTGGATGAAGTTCACAGGCTGGATAAAGGGAAACAAGATTTTCTATTGCCCTACTTAGAAAACGGGATGATCATTTTGATCGGAGCAACCACGGCTAACCCGTATCATGCCATTAATCCTGCGATCAGAAGCCGGACACAGATTTTTGAGCTTGAACGGTTAACACCGGAACTGATTAAACAGGCTCTAGATCGGGCGCTTCATGATGAGCATCGGGGCCTTGGCACATATTCTGTATCCATTGATGATCAGGCGATGGAGCATTTTGCCCACGGTTGCGGAGGAGATGTCCGCTCCGCTTTAAATGCGCTTGAGCTGGCCGTCTTGTCAACAAAGGAATCTGCCGATGGTGTGATTCACATTACATTAGAAACCGCGGAAGAATGTTTGCAGAAAAAGAGTTTTTCTCACGATAAAGACGGTGACGCGCATTATGATGTTTTGTCCGCTTTTCAAAAATCGATCCGCGGCTCTGATGCCAACGCCGCTCTTCACTATTTAGCAAGATTAATTGAAGCTGGCGACCTGGAAAGCATCGCAAGACGACTGCTTGTTATCGCCTATGAAGATATCGGCTTAGCAAGCCCGCAAGCCGGTCCAAGAGTCCTGCACGCTATTCAGACCGCTGAGCGAGTCGGATTTCCCGAAGCACGAATCCCGCTGGCCAACGCAGTCATTGAACTTTGCCTCTCACCGAAATCAAACTCAGCCATTCTCGCAATCGATGAGGCGCTGGCGGATATCAGAGCCGGAAAAATCGGGGATGTCCCGAAGCATTTAAAGGACGCGCATTATAAAGGAGCACAGGAATTAGGAAGAGGAATCGACTATAAGTACCCGCACAATTACGACAACGGATGGGTCGAACAGCAATATCTCCCTGATCCTTTAAAGAACAAGCAATATTACAAGCCGAAGCAAACGGGCAAGTTCGAATCCGCGTTAAAACAGGTATACGACAAATTAATGAAAAGGAAATAAGACAAAAACAGCCTTGATGACTCAAGGCTGTTTTTTACGGGTTATTTATCTTTCACACGTTTGATTTCAATGTCTTTCAAAAGATCCATGACAACATGTCCGCCCATAATCAAACCGGCAACTGACGGCACAAAAGCATTAGAGGATGGCGGCATTTTTGCTTTGCGGATTTTCGCTTCATCATTTCCCACTTCTTTTCTGACATCTTCCCGAATGACAATCGGGCTTTCGTCAGAGAAAATCACTTGAACGCCCTTTTTGATACCCTCTTTGCGTAACTTCGTACGGACGACCTTCGCAATTGGATCAGTGTGCGTTTTTGAGATATCAGCGATTTGGAAGCGTGTCGGATCCGTTTTATTCGCGGCACCCATGCTGGAGATAAGCGGAATATCCCGTTTCAGACATTCTTTCATTAAATGAATTTTATAACAGATGGTGTCTGACGCATCAATGACATAGTCAAGATCATATTCAAAAAATTGCTCATATGTTTCTTCGGTATAGAACATTTTTAACGCGATCGCTTCACACTCTGGGTTAATGTCTGCGATCCGCGCTTTCATTAAATCAACTTTCGGCTGTCCGACTGTTGAAAGAAGCGCGTGAAGCTGGCGGTTTACATTTGTTATGTCGACGTCATCTTTGTCGACGAGCAGAATGCGGCCGACGCCTGACCGCGCAAGAGCTTCCGCCGCGAACGATCCGACTCCGCCGACCCCAAGAACAGCAACCGTGCTGTTTTTCAGCGTTTCAAGGCCTTCTTTTCCGATAGCTAATTCATTGCGTGAAAACTGGTGTAACAAGAACCTCACTCCACATTCGTATTCTGGTTTTCATCTATAAAATGGCTGATCCATGAGCAGCCGTTTTTTCTGCGCACAAAAAATAAAGTCCCAATAGTGCCGTTGCAGCTTTCCTTTGTTTTGAACCCGCTCTCAGCAGGTGGGTGCCCTATTTTAAATCTTGTAAGTCCTCTTTACCGAATGAAAAGAGGCATGTACGCCATTTAAAAATGCGGGCTCCCAAATCAAAAAAATGTTCGGTCAAAACTAGGTGTACAACTAACACATCAGGACTTTATTTAACTTGTCAAAATCATATCACAGACGATTTTGATTTTCAAGAATCGAACTGCTCATTCAGTTCTTAACTTTTTTCTTAATAGAAAGATGAAGCTCATCAAGCTGGGCGTCGCTTACTTCCCCTGGCGCTTCTGTCATTAGGCAGCTTGCACTTGCCGTTTTCGGGAATGCGATCGTATCTCTTAGGTTCGTACGTCCTGCGAGAAGCATAACGAGTCGGTCTAAGCCGAGCGCGATTCCGCCGTGCGGAGGAGCGCCGTATTCAAATGCTTCTAAAAGGAATCCGAACTGCTCAGCTGCTTCTTCTTGTGAGAAGCCAAGAAGCGCAAACATTTTTTCCTGAATATCCTTTTCGAAAATACGGATCGAACCTCCGCCAAGCTCATAGCCGTTTAAGACGAGGTCATAGGCTTGTGCTTTCATGTCTTCAGGCGCTGTTTCAATCAGCTCAAGGTCTTCACGGACAGGCATTGTGAACGGATGGTGGGCTGCGTAAAAACGGCCTTCCTCCGGATCATGCTCTAAGAGCGGCCAGTCGATGACCCATAAGAAATTAAACAGGTTTTCGTCAATCAGTCCGCGCTCTTTCCCAAGCTTTAAGCGCAGGGCGCCGAGTGATGCAGCAACAACTCCGAATGTATCCGCTCCGAACAGCAGCAAATCACCTTCAGCAGCATCAAGTGCTTCAATCAGCTTAGACTGCTTTTCTTCATCAAAGAATTTGGCGATCGGGCCTTTCACTCCGTCTGCCTCAACTTTCACCCAGGCAAGTCCCTTTGCCCCGTAGTTTGCAGCAAAAGCGCCAAGAGCGTCGATGTCTTTTCTGGAGTAATCGCCGGCTCCGCCTTTTACGTTAATCGCTTTGACAACGCCGCCGTTTTCCACAGCTGATGAGAATACTTTAAATTCTGTATCCTTCACAATGTCAGACACATCTGTCAACAGCATGTCAAAACGCGTATCAGGTTTATCAGAACCGTATTTGTTCATTGCCTCGTCATACGTCATACGCGGAAGAGGAAGCTTGAGTTCCACACCTTTTGTTTCACGCATAATCTTTGCCATCATATCCTCAGCCAATGACATAATATCTTCCTGGCTCATAAAGGACATTTCAATATCGATCTGCGTAAACTCAGGCTGGCGGTCCGCACGCAAGTCTTCATCGCGGAAACAGCGGGCAATCTGATAATAGCGTTCAATGCCGGATACCATCAGAAGCTGTTTAAATAGCTGCGGAGACTGAGGCAGCGCATAGAACTCACCTTCGTGCACACGGCTCGGCACCAAGTAGTCACGTGCTCCCTCAGGTGTGCTTTTTGTTAAAATCGGCGTTTCAATATCAAGAAACCCGTTATCATCTAAAAAGCTGCGGACAGCTTTCGTCACGTTATGCCGCATCTGCATCGTTTGAAACATAGCCGGTCTGCGCAAATCTAAGTAACGGTGTTTTAAACGGACGTCCTCTGATACGTCTTCTGCTTGATCAGAAATCGCAAACGGCGGTGTCTTTGCAGCACTTAATACTGTCACTCCATCAGCGTGAATTTCGATTGCGCCTGTTTTCAAATTCGCATTGACCGTGCCTTCTTCACGCGCTACCACTTTCCCTTTAACATCAAGGACGTATTCGTTTCTGATGCCTTCTGCAATAGCAAGCGCTTCTTTTGACACATCAGGGTTAAAAACGACTTGAACAATTCCTGTACGGTCACGCAAGTCAATAAAAATCAATCCGCCGAGGTCCCGTCTTTTTTGGACCCAGCCTTTCAGCGTTACAGATTCACCAATTGCTTTTTCAGTTATATCACCGCAATAATATGTTCTTCCAAACAATGCGTTCCACTCCTTATCCCTTTTGGTTTGCCTTCATCACATGTATAAATTCATCAAGTGCCACTTCAATCTGTTCGCCCGTCTGTGAATCCTTTACATTGATTTTATTTTGGGCAAGCTCATCTTCACCCATAATCGCAATAAATCTGGCATTCAGGCGGTCAGCTGTTTTAAACTGGCCTTTCATTTTCTTATTTTCATAATCAATTTCGCTGGAAATGCCTGCTTCTCTCAGTTTGTACACCAATGAAACAGAATAATCCTTCGCTTTTTCGCCGAGTGTGACGATATAGCAGTCGATTCCCTGATCAACAGGCAGTTCTCTTTTTTCAGCATCAATTGCGGCAAGCAGGCGTTCAATGCTCATCGCAAATCCGATGCCCGGCGCTTCAGGTCCGCCGATCTGTTCGACAAGTCCGTCGTAGCGTCCGCCGCCGGCAAGTGTCGTAATCGCGCCAAAGCCCTCCGCATTGCTCATGATTTCAAATGCGGTGTGGTTGTAATAATCCAATCCTCTCACAAGGTTAGGATCGATTTCATACGAAATGCCAAGGTCGTTTAAGTATTGTTTCACTTTTTCAAAATAAGCGGCTGATTCTTCATTTAAATAGGTCAAAATCGAAGGTGCCGATTTCATCAGCTCATGATCTCGGTCTTTTTTGCAGTCCAAGATTCTGAGCGGGTTTGTGTGCAGCCGTGACTGGCAGTCTGAACAAAACTCTTCGATGCGAGGCTCAAAATGTTTCACGAGCGCTTCTCTGTAGCTTTTGCGGCTTTCTTGATCGCCGAGACTGTTTAGAACAAGCTTAACGTTTTGCAAGCCTGCTTTTTGATAAATACTCATCGCAAGCGCCATTACTTCTGCATCGATCGCAGGGTCTTTCGAGCCAATCGCTTCAATTCCGAATTGATAGAACTGGCGGAAGCGGCCCGTCTGCGGACGTTCGTAACGGAACATCGGCCCGACATAATAAAGCTTTGTCGGCTGAACAGGATTTGCGAATAGCTTGTTTTCATTAAAAGCGCGAACCGCCGCAGCGGTTCCCTCTGGACGAAGCGTCAGGCTTCTGCCTTTGCGGTCCTGAAAGGTATACATTTCTTTTTGTACGATATCCGTTGACTCCCCGACACCTCTGGCAAACAGTTCTGTATGCTCAAAAATCGGTGTGCGGATTTCTTTATATTGATAAGTGCGGCAAGTGTCTCTCATAATTTGTTCAACAAACTGCCAGCGATCTGATTCTCCAGGCAGAATATCCTGTGTTCCTCTCGGAATGTTATATCCCATATGTAGACCTCCTTATGGATTCCTTATAAAATATACAATTATCGTTAATGATGAAAATAAAAAAACCCCCGCCCCTACTATACATGTATAGTAGGGACGAGAGTTATACCCGTGGTGCCACCCTAGTTGGAATATGTTCATATTCCCGCTCGATCCTTTAACGCAGGTTCACGTTCACTGCCTAATGACGGGATTAACGCGTTCAGCAGGAAACCTCCGGAGTGTTGTTTCGAGAAAGACGCAATGGGATCCGCTTTCAGCCGGGGCGGTTCCTCTCTAGCCATGCAATCTGACCTACTCTTCTCCATTATTGGTTCAAATCATTCATCATTTGCTATGTACTCAATTTCTATTATAATAATGGGATTGGGGTTCTCTGTCAAGCTTTATTCCGGTTGTTTTTCCTCATCGCTGCTTCTTTGGACATAAGACCAAATTCAGAAGCTGTTTCCGTTAGATAACCGGTCGTATCGGGGTCAGCGTGATCGCTGTAATGCAGATTTGCTTCACCGTCGTGAAATGCGCGTCCCATTTTTGGATGATATTTCATGATTTGCACACCTTTTTGATTTATTTACGCCTAGTATAAACAAATCATTTTATTTTTATTTAAAAATCAGAAAGGACTTTACGATATTAAGCAAGAATGCTTTTTTATGATCATCGAAAGGAGGACACAATGAGCAAGAAATACTTTGTTCTTATTGTATGTATTATCGTCGCCGGGGCGCTTTTCCCGCCTTTTTCATCTGTTACAGCCGCTCAGGGAGAAGCGGTTATCGCAACAGATGAAATGAACGTCAGAAGCGGCCCGGGGCTTAGCTACGGCATTACAGCGGAAGTGAAAAAGGGAGAGCACTACCCGATTTTAAAGGAAGACGGAGACTGGGTGCAGATACAGCTTGGTTCCGGAGAAAAAGGATGGGTGGTCTCCTGGCTTATTACAAAGGAAGACCAGGCCAGCTCAAGTTCTTCAGAAAGCAGTGACACTGTGACATCAACAGACCCCGATCTGCGGATGAGAACCGGACCGGGCACTTCATACGAAGTCATCGGCAAATTCCCTCAAGGCAGCCAAGCATCTGTCATTGATAAAGATTCCGGCTGGATCAAGATATCCTATCAAAATGCCACCGGATGGGTGTCATCTGAATATGTCACGTCAGGCGGCAGCAGTTCAGCGTCTGATGAGAGCGATCAAACCGAATCTTCCGGGGCATCAACGGGCACAGTCGGTGTTTCTTCACTTAATGTAAGAGCCTCCGCCTCACATGACGCGGCGATTATAACAAAACTTGACCGCGGAACGAAACTGACGATTCTCAACGAGAAAAATGGCTGGGCTCACATCGAGGTGAATGGGCTGAAAGGCTGGGTTGCAAGTCATTACCTTTTGACTAGTTCTGATCCAACTGAAGATTCAGCAAATGCCGGCAGTTCATCCACCGCTAAAAAAGCCTATATCGTATACGGAGGAACGAATTTAAGAAGTGATGCGTCAACATCAGCTTCGATCGTTGAACGTGCTGGCAAAGGCGATTCGTATACCATTACTGGTTCAAAGGGAAGCTGGTATGAAATAAAGCTTGATAACGGGCAGACTGCTTATGTAGCCAATTGGGTGGTCCAAACGTCTAAAAGCGCAGAAGAAGCAGGTGAGCCGCCTGTCTCTGATTCCCCGTCCGGAAACGGCTCTCTGAACAATAAAACGATTATTGTTGACCCGGGACACGGAGGAAAAGACAGCGGAACGATCGGCTATTCGGGCAAATTTGAGAAAAACCTGACGATCAAGACGGCAAAGCTGCTCGCCAGTAAACTCAGATCAGCTGGAGCAGATGTGTATGTGACACGCCAGGATGATACCTTTGTCAGTTTACAGTCACGGGTCTCCACGTCTCACTATCGCAACGCTGACGCCTTTATAAGCATTCACTATGACAGCTATGCAGATACTTCCACAAGAGGCAGCACTGCTTATTACTACAGTCCTGCCAAAGATCAGGAACTGGCATCAGATGTACACTCTGAAGTGGTAAAGCGTTCTTCCATTCCTGACCGCGGCGTGTTATTCGGAGATTATTTTGTGCTCAGGGAAAACAGGCAGCCCGCTATGCTGTATGAGCTGGGATATGTAAGCCATCCGCAGGAAGAAGCCATTGTACATAGCAATTCATACCAGGAAAAAGTAACAGACGGGATTGAAAGCGGATTAGAGAAATATTTCCAATAAAAAAGCTGCCTCTTGGCAGCTTTTTTATTTTGAATCCATAATGAGCGTGACCGGTCCGGAGTTTGTTAGCTGAACATCCATCATTGCTCCAAACGTTCCGGTCTCCACCTTGATTCCTTTTTCACGAAGCAGGTCATTCCATTTTTCATAAAGCCCTAAAGCTTTATCAGGTTTGGCGGCGTTCATGTAGTTCGGCCGGCGCCCTTTTTTCGTATCTCCGTAAAGTGTAAACTGTGAGACAGATAAAATCTCTCCTCCTATATCTAAAAGAGACAGATTCATTTTTCCTTCACTGTCATCAAAAATACGTAGATGAACAACTTTATCGGCTAAATAAGCTGCATCCTCTTCTGTATCATCGTGAGTGATGCCGACCAGCACCATGAGGCCTTGTCCAATTTGACCGACAACGTCTTCATCCACAGTAACGTTTGCTTCTGTTACTCGCTGAACAACTAATCTCATTTTTTAACCCCTCTAGTTCATGACGCGGCGCACAGAATAGATATCTCTTATCTGTTTAATACGCTCGACGACTTTATGCAAGTGATTAATATTCTGAATGAAAATCGCCATATGAATGGTTGCCACTTTATTGCGATCCGATTTGCCAGAGACAGATGAAATATTTGTTTTCGTTTCATTCACTGCCTGAAGTACCTCGTTCAGCAATCCGCGGCGGTCATAACCAAGAATCTCTATCTCAACATTGTATTCCTTGCGCTTTTGAACCTGTGACTCATGTTCCCACTCTACCGGGATCAGCCGCTCTTGGGCTTCATTCGTTTTGACATTCGGACAGTCTTCACGATGGACCGAAACCCCTCTGCCTTTTGTGATAAATCCGACAATATCGTCGCCCGGTACAGGATTGCAGCATTTTGATAAACGGACAAGAAGATTGTCGATGCCCTTGACGCGAACGCCCGCTTCCCGTTTTCTTCCTTGCGGGTATGGCTTTGATTCCGCAGTGACTTCCTGAACGATCTTTTCCTGTTCTTCCTGGTCGCGCTGCTTTCTCTCTTTTTCCGTCAGGCGGTTTGCCACCTGCAAGGCTGTAATGCCGTTGTAGCCGACCGCTGCGTACATATCCTCTTCATTTGAGAAATTAAACTTGTCAGCAACCTTCTGGATATTCTCGGGCGTTAAGACATCCTTCACTTCAAAATCCAGATTTTTAATTTCTTTTTCTACCAGTTCACGGCCTTTTTCGACATTTTCTTCGCGCCGCTGTTTCTTAAAGAATTGACGGATCTTATGCTTCGCCTGGGATGTTTGGGCAAGCTTCACCCAATCTTGGCTCGGACCGTAGGAATGCTTAGAGGTGAGAATTTCAACGATATCACCTGTCCGAAGCTTATGGTCCAGCGTTACCATTTTTCCGTTTACTTTGGCACCGATTGTTTTATTGCCGATTTCAGAGTGAATCCGGTAAGAAAAATCAATCGGAACAGAACCGGACGGAAGCTCGATTACATCTCCTTTCGGCGTAAAGACATACACCATGTCAGAAAACAAATCGATTTTGAGCGATTCCATAAATTCTTCTGCATCAGTTGATTCATTTTGGAATTCTAAAATTTCACGGAACCAAGAAAGCTTTTTCTCAAAGGTTGCGCCTTCATTGGCCGCTTTCCCTTCTTTATAAGCCCAGTGAGCCGCAACCCCGTATTCCGCAATTTCATGCATTTCAAAGGTGCGGATCTGCACTTCAAGCGGATCGCCTTTAGGTCCAATAACCGTTGTATGAAGAGATTGATACATATTCGGCTTCGGCATTGCGATATAATCTTTGAATCTGCCAGGCATCGGTTTCCAGCATGTGTGAATGATGCCGAGCACCGCGTAGCAGTCCTTTATGCTATTCACAAGAATGCGGACAGCCAGCAAATCGTAAATTTCGTTGAATTGCTTATTTTGCAGCACCATTTTTCGATAAATGCTGTAAATATGCTTTGGACGTCCCGAGAAGTCAGCCTTGATATTCACTTCTTCGACACGTTTCTTCACTTCATTGACAACCTCTTCGACATAAAGCTCACGTTCTGCGCGTTTCTTCTTCATGAGGTTGACAATTCTGTAATATTGCTGAGGATTCAAATAACGGAGCGCCGTATCTTCCAATTCCCACTTAATTTTTGAAATCCCGAGACGATGCGCCAAAGGAGCAAAAATTTCCAGCGTTTCATTTGATATTCTCCGCTGTTTTTCCTGAGGAAGATGTTTCAGCGTCCGCATATTGTGAAGACGATCCGCCAGCTTGATCAGTATGACCCGGATATCTTGAGCCATAGCGACAAACATTTTGCGATGATTTTCCGCCTGTTGTTCCTCTTGAGATTTATATTTAATTTTGCCGAGCTTCGTTACGCCGTCCACAAGCATTGCCACTTCTTCGGAAAATGCTTCTTTCAGGTCATCGAGCGTCACATCTGTATCTTCCACGACATCGTGCAAAAATCCGCCTGCGATCGTGGAAGGGTCCATTTCAAGATCAACGAGAATGCCCGCAACCTGAATCGGATGAATTATATATGGCTCGCCCGATTTGCGGTATTGCTCGCGATGAGCACCTTCAGCGTACAGATATGCTTTTTCGACAAATGCGATATGCTCATCGGATAGATAGCTGCGCGCTTTATCAATAACTTGCTCGGCAGTCAATACTTGTTCGTTCGCCATGGAATCACCTTTTTTAAAATGTAAACTGTATTGTAGTTTATTATCAAGAAAAAAACGAAAGATGTAAAGAGCAGAAGTTCAAATAGCCAAATATTATATAAAATAAATGTCAAAACAATAGGAAAAAAGCACCCTGACATGGAGTGCTTTTTCCGTTATGCGATTATCCTCAGTATTTCATTAATGTTAAAATGTCATAATCATCAAGTTTTTCTCTGCCATCAAGGTAAGAAAGCTCGATTAAGAAAGCGATACCAGCAACAACGCCGCCAAGCTCTTCAACAAGTTTGATTGTGGCTTCAATTGTGCCGCCTGTCGCAAGCAGGTCGTCTGTGATAAGCACACGCTGCCCCGGTTGAATGGCATCTTTGTGGATCGTTAATACGTCTTTTCCGTATTCCAAGCCGTAATCCACTTTGATCACTTCACGTGGCAGTTTGCCTTCTTTACGGACCGGCGCAAAACCTACGCCTAGCGCGTAAGCAACGGGACAGCCGATAATAAAACCGCGTGCTTCAGGGCCGACGACCAAATCAATTTGTTTTTCTTTCGCATATTCAACAATTTGATCTGTGGCATAGCGGTATACATCGCCTTTATCCATCAGTGTCGTAATATCTTTAAATTGCACGCCCTCTTTCGGGTAATCCGGTACAATTGTTACGTATTGTTTTAAATCCATCTGTTTTATGTCCTCCTCGTACTTTCATAAGCCTCTGAATCTTGTTTCATCAGCTTATTCAGCCATTCCTTCAGCTCTTCAGCAGAAGAATAATTCAGCTTTTGATCCAGTTCCATCAGCTGCTGTTTCTCCTGATATGTTTGTGAGTCTGTTAAGTCGCGTTTCTTTACTCCGCTAACCACAGACAGCACACCATTCTCTATTTTAACAAAACCTAGATCAAAAAACACCTTTGTCATGAAATTGATTGTTTCAACGGACCAGCCTTTATGTCTTGCAAGGTCTGAACCGTGTTTTTTTACGTCAAAAGCGCCTCTTTTCAGCAAGAACGCATAATACCATTTAAAGTGGTCTCTTGCGGGAAAAGTTGATAAAAAGTGGTCCTCATGATTGAGAAAAATGAAATATATCCGCTCAGGCGCCTTGCCTTCCAGCAAACGTGCAAGCATGTCCAACGAAGGCGGCGGATCAAGTAATACAATATATGCACCATCGAGGTCAAACGCCTTCGCTTGATCTACAGAGCTAATGACGTGCACTTCGCGGCGAAGGTCTTCAGTCTGAAGAAGTGTTGTTGAGTCTTCTTTGAAAGAGACAATGGCCCGTTTAGCAGATGGAAGGGCGGAAACTGTGTCTTCCCACATCCGTTTTCCCCTTAAATCAAACAGCTGCCATTCAGAAACAGCGGCATCCTTAATCATAAGCTGCGGTTTTTTTCTATTGTTCCATTCGTTGATTGACATCTCACCGACAATTGAAATTCTTGAACCCGGGACGATGCCTTCTTCAAGCTCACCTTTATTAAAGCCGACGCAATCAAGCTGGGATGACTCGTTTCTGACCGTCATTTTGACATGATTTTTATTAGCCCCGATCTTGCGGACATCTTCCAGCACAGCGTTTTCTACGAGAACGTGCGGTTTCGGGTTCAGCATGCCAAATGGGGACAGCTGGTTCATCTCTGTGATGCTTTCAACTGTAATGTCCTCGACATCGCAGACAAGATCGACTTCCTGTACAGGAATAAAATCTTCTTCCGTAAGCGTGTTGTTCGCTATTTCATTCAGCCTGTTACGCAAATCCGGCACATCTTCGGCATTCAGCGTCATCCCCGCCGCCATTGGATGGCCGCCGAAATGAGGGAGAATATCTCTGCATTCAGAAAGGCTCTCAAATAAATTAAAGCCCCTGATGCTTCGGGCCGAACCTTTAGCAATCCCTTTTTCTTCATCAATGCCGAGCACAATGGCCGGTCTGTAGAAACGGTCCACTAGCTTTGAAGCCACAATCCCGACGACTCCCGGATTCCACCCGGCTTTGGCCACGACGATTGCAGTTTGATTGAGACCTTGCTGTTCAACCATTTCAATCGCTTCATCCGTCATTTTGCTGACCATCTTTTGGCGTTCTTTGTTCAGCTGATCAATTTCAGCGGCAAGCTCTTCCGCTTCAAACGGATCCTCTGACATGAGCAAATGAACAGCGGGATCAGCCTGTTCAATTCTTCCGACGGCATTCAGCCTTGGTGCAAGCTGGAAACCGACTGTTTCTTCGTTCGCTTCTCCGATGTCTCCGCCTGACAGCTTGATCAGCTCTTTTAAACCCAGCCGAGTCGTCTGCCGAAGCCTTTCAAGTCCTAGTGTTGCAATTAATCTGTTTTCGTCATGCAGCGGGACAAGATCCGCAATAGTACCGATTGCCGCCAAGTCAAGCAGTTCATCTGGAAGTTCGCCCAATAAAGCGTGAGCAAGCTTAAACGCGACTCCGACCCCGGCCAATTCTTTAAACGGGTAGGTGCAGCCCGGCTGCTTCGGGTGGACGATCGCGTGAACATCCGGAAGCTCCGGTCCCGGCTCATGGTGATCGGTAATGATGACATCAAGTTCGAGTTCCTTTGCCACCTTTGCTTCATGCACAGCGGCAATTCCTGTATCAACCGTAATAATCAGAGAGAAGCCCCGTTCTTTAATCGAACGAAACGCCTGTTCATTAGGGCCATATCCTTCTTTAAAGCGGTCAGGTATATAAAAATCAACTTGAGCCGACAGCTTTTGCAGTGTGTGCAGCATCACTGACGTACTGGTAACTCCATCGGCGTCATAATCGCCATATATCATAATCTGTTCTTGTTGTGAAATCGCCTGTTTTATACGCTCTGCCGCTTCTTTCATGCCCTTCATTTCAAAAGGGTCATAAAAATCGGCATCCTTTGTATGTAAAAACAGCTTTGCGCTTTCTGCCGTATCAAAGCCTCTTTTTACAAGCAGGGACGCAACAAGAGGTGTTATATGCAATTGTTCTGTGAGTGATTTGACCTTATCCTGATCTGGTCGCTGGATTTCCCATCGCATTTTTGACGCTAACATAAATTCACCCCTCAACCACCCTATTATACTAGAGCAGGCTGAGGGGTTTCAAATATTATTCGAAAACTAGTCTTTTTTCTCAATCACGGCTGATGCATCCTGTGTATCGGTCTGATCAGCAAGTTGAGTATCCTCTTGTTTATGTATCGCAGTTTTGTTTTCTTTCCGCAGCGCTTTTATTTCCCGCTTTAATTTCATCACCTGAAAAATCCCAACAGAAAACACGATCAGCGCTCCCATTAAAACTGAGCCTAAAATGACAAGAATGAGCGGCCATTCTGATCTGCCAAACAGGTAATCAACTTCTACCGATCTGACATTAATGACTGCAAAAATAGCGACAATTAAGGTAAAAATAAGTGCGAAAATAATGGTCCATTGTTTATTCATTCTCTTTCCCCCAAACTTCACTTATTGAGGTAACTTTCCCTATCAAGACTGGTTTTAAACATGGCTTGACGCTAGGTCAAGCCTCATTTGCAGTTAATTTTTCCCGGATCAGCCTCTTCAGTCCGTTTCTCTCACCGGAAATCACAAGGGTATCGCCCTCATCAATGACTGTTTCAGATCCCGGATTTAATTGTTTTTCTTGATTCTTCTTAATGATCGCAATGACAGTCACATGATATTCCTGCCCTGCATCCAAATCACCAATTGTATGATGAATGGCAGGCGCTCCAGTCTCTGCTTTAAACCATTCTATGATCAAATCACCAAGGGCTGCCTCGACGCTTTCTAATGCTTTCGGTTTATATGCCATTCCGCCGAGAATTGCAGAAATTTGCCTAGCTTCAGCGTCATCTAACTGCACGGAGGCAACACATTCTTCATGATCGTTTTCGTCAAAATAGTACAGCTCTCTCCGGCCGTCATGATGAATGATAATTGAAATTTTATCGTGGTTTCTAGTAATCATTTCAACTTTTTGCCCTATGCCCGGCAGCTCTGATTCGCGAACCCTCATATATAACCCTCCCACATTCTGAAAACCTGTCACAAACACTCTTAACACCATTTATATGTTTAAATGTAAGCGTATGTCATTATAGCAAATGTCTATTTTAAGTTCAATGAAACTTCAAAAAAGCAGGCTGCCCTGCAAAGGACAGCCTGTTTTTTTATTGTGCCGAATCTTTTTTCAGTTCTTTTCCTTTCCATGCAAGCCAAATTTGTGCAGCAATGTAGAGAGAGGAATAAACGCCTGTTAACAGCCCGACCAATAAAGCAATTGAGAAGTTTGTAATAGAAGATGCTCCAAAGATCAGCAATGTCACGACAACAATCACGACAGTTAATACTGTGTTAATAGATCGTGTAAAGGTTTGCTGCAGGCTCAGGTTTACAATATGATTCAGGTCGGCAAATGTTTTCGGTTTGCGCTTTTTCATATGCTCGCGAACCCTGTCAAATGTAACGATAGTATCGTTAATGGAATACCCGATAATCGTCAAGATGGCCGCGATGAACGTAACATCTACCTCAAGCCTTGTAATGCTAAAGAACGTGACGATAAAGAAAGCGTCATAAAGCAGTGAAGCTATTGCGGCAATCGCCATTTTGTATTCGAATCGGATCGAAACGTAAATGATGATGCCAATTGAAGCTATAGCAACTGCGTACAGCGCATTTCTTGCCAGCTCTTTGCCGACTGTCGGTGAAACTGTGCTGACATTTGGCTCTGATCCGTATTTGTCTTTGAAATACGTTTTGACTTTTGCAATGGTTTCTTTATCTGGCACTCCAACAAAACGGGCAACACCGATATTGCTCTTTTCGCCTGACAGAACTACAGTATCAGGTTCCATGCCCAGAGATTGAAAATCCTTCTCCACCTGCTCTGTCGTCAGCTTATGGTCGCTTTGCACTTCAATACGTGCACCGCTTGCAAAGTCAATGCCAAGATTCAGCTTGAACACAAGCAGGATAATAATCCCGGCTATCGTGACCGCACTGGAGAAAATAAAGAAATATTTGCGTTTGCTCGTGAAATCCCATTTTTGGAACGGTGTATGCGGCTCTGTATTTTCGTCCGTATCCTGAATATCCATGATATGCTTCTTGTTGACGCCGAACCAGCCTTTTTTCCGATCAAGCCATCTGCTTTCCACAAGGAGAGCGAGAAGAAATCTTGATAAGAAAACGGCAGTGATAAAGCTTGTCAAAATCGACAGAATCAGCATCGTCGCAAACCCTTTAACAGAGCTTGTCCCGAAGATAAAGAGCACAACCGCTGCAATAATCGTTGTAATATTCGCGTCAAAAATCGTCGCAAATGACCGTCTGTTTCCTGAACGGAAGGCAGAGCGGACTGACTTTCCTAGCTTGAGCTCTTCTTTAATCCGCTCATAGGTGATGATATTGGCGTCAACAGCCATCCCGACACCTAAAATGAGAGCGGCAATTCCCGGAAGTGTAAGTACAGCATTCATCCAGTCAAAAATCTGGAGTGTAATGTAGATATAAACTGATAGCGTAATCACGGCGATTAATCCCGGCAGGCGGTAATAGAAAAGCATAAATAAGAAAATAATTGCAATACCGACAATACCGGCAAACACCGTATCATGGAGCGCCTGCTGGCCGTATTGTGCGCCTACTGATGTCGAATATTTTTCAGTCAGTTTCACAGGAAGCGCGCCGGCGTTTAAAATGCTGGCTAAATCTTTCGCTTCTTGTACAGTAAATTGTCCTTCAATTGTAACGTCTGTTGTGTTTAATTCCTGACTTACATTTGGAGCGGATACATATTTAGGATGCTCTTTTTGAACTTCTTTTTTGAAGGAGTCCCCTTTTTCGTAGTCCATCCAAATGACAAGCTGGTTATTTGGCGCCATTTTCATGACCTTTTTGGTCACTTCTCCGAATTTATCAGCATCTTTCAGTTTAATACTGACAATCGGTTCATTTGTTTTGGCATCATATGTTTGTTTGGCCCCGTTTTCGACGAGGTCAGAGCCATTCAGCAATTCTTTGTCATTCGTATCTCTGAAAGAAAGCTGGGCTTCAGTCGCCAAGATTTCACGCGCCCTGTTTTGGTTTGTCACCCCAGCGAGCTGAACGCGAATCCGGTTATTTCCTTCAATTTGGATGTTCGGTTCGCTGACACCGAGAACGTTGGCCCTGCGGTTCAGCGCCTCTACTGTGCTGACCAGAACGTCTTTTGTGATTTTGTCACCTTTTTTTACGGGCTGTACATCATACAGCACCTCAAATCCGCCTTGCAAATCCAATCCTAACGTAATATTGTTAGCGGCAGGCTTCGTAAAGTAGCCCAAGCCCGTGCCGATCAATAAAACGAAAAGGAAAAACGCAATCAAGCGTCCTTTTTTCATTATGTATATCCTCCCTTAAACCTGTGCGAATCAACCTGCTATCTCAGCAGTTCTTCCAATGCTTCCTGGCCTTCTTCACTTCCCAGCCAATTAGACGTTTTAAATGACTCAACGGTTGCATAGTTCATAAATTCGCCAATTTTCACTGATAAAATATCGCTCGTCATTTCATAAATGTGCAGTTCCGTTTTCTTTTTCCACTTCTTATCTGTTAAGTATGACCACAAACTTTCGAGTTCAACATCATCATACCCGAGAATCTTAAACTCTTCCAGTTTGCTGTAAAGAAACGGCCTGACGTGGTCTTTATATAGATCGGCGGGATGCTTCTCCATGAATTCCACGCTCCTTTTTATTGTTTTTCAAGAAGACTTGTCATGCTTGGACGATATATACGCATATCTTTATTGTATATGATTACAGGTAGTTTGAGAAGGCAGGGGGTAAAAATGGCGAAACAGACGTTTTTAAAGGGCACTCTTATCCTTATCGCAGCAGGAATGGTTACAAGAATGCTCGGGTTTGTCAACCGGGTGGTTATCGCCCGTTTTATCGGTGAAGAAGGAGTCGGGCTTTACATGATGGCGGTGCCTACCTTTTTCTTAGCCACTACATTAACTCAATTCGGTCTGCCGGTGGCGATCAGCAAGCTTGTAGCTGAAGCCAGCGCGCGCGGCGATCATCAAAAAACGAAAAATATTTTAGTCATGTCTCTGACCATCACAGGAGTGCTCAGCCTGATCTTTACACCGCTGTTTCTGTTTTTCGCCCCGGTTATGGCTGAAACGATGCTGACAGATAAGAGAACATTGTACCCGCTTCTGGCCATTACGCCAGTTGTACCGATTATCGCTATATCGAGTGTGCTGAGGGGTTACTTTCAAGGAAAACAGAATATGAACCCGCTTGCCGTGTCTCAAGTCCTTGAACAGGTCGTCCGGATTTCACTTGTCGCCGTATGCACGACGATTTTTCTCCCTTACGGAATTGAATATGCTGCAGCGGGGGCAATGATCTCCTCAGTCGCAGGGGAACTGGCGTCACTCCTTTATTTATTCATTTGCTTTAAGTATAAAAAGACAATTAAAATCAGAAAGCACTTTTTCCAGTCAATAAAAAACGGAAAACAAACTTTTTCCCAGTTAATGAGCGTATCCCTTCCAACGACCGGAAGCCGTTTTATCGGAAATCTTTCTTGGTTTTTTGAGCCGATTGTCGTCGCCCAAAGCCTTGCCATTGCCGGCGTGGCGACAGTTGCCGCAACAAAGCAATACGGCGAACTGACGGGCTTTGCCATGACGCTGCTGACTCTGCCCAGCTTTATTACATATTCTTTGTCGACCGCGCTTGTTCCTGCGATCAGTGAAGGAATGGAGCAGAAAAAATTGCAGGTGGTGGAATACCGCTTGGAACAAGCCATGCGGCTCTGCCTGCTTAGCGGAGGCATTTCAGTTGTCATTTTATTCGTATTTGCGGATGAGCTGATGAGGGTGATGTATGGGTCCTCAGGCGCTGCTGTATTTATAAAAGTGATGGCCCCGTTTTTTCTGCTTTATTATTTCCAAGGCCCTCTTCAAGCAGTGCTGCAGGCGCTTAATTTAGCCGGGGCTGCGATGATGAACAGCCTAATCGGAGCTCTTGTCAAAACAGGCCTTATTTTCGTCCTTGCCACCAGACCGTCTCTCGGCATTATGGGCGCAGCATTAGCCATTGTGACAGGTATGGTGCTCGTCACGCTTTTGCACGCGGCAACAGTAAGCAAGGTACTGCCGATCAGTATTAAAATCAAGGAGTATGCACTCAGTTTTGCTGTTATTGTGATTTCCGGATTCATCAGCTCCGCCATCAAACAATATGTAAGCTTTGGAGCGTCCGAGGCTGTGAATGTCGCCGGATGGATTGCGATGAGTGCAGGCATCTATATCATCCTCCTGCTCGCATTCGGTTTAATTAAAAAAGATGAGCTTCGCCGCATTCCTATTATCGGACGTCTGATCGTCCGGTAAAGGTCACGTGCGGTGCCCATCTTTTTCATCAATAAATAACTCTCCGTCAGTAAACGAGCAAAAAGAAATGTCTGAAGGGTTTGTATATCCGTGTTTTCGTAACTTTTCATGCAGCCACTGTTTGTCTTTGCCGATTCTGGACAGGTTTTCCGTTTGAATAGAGCCGTCTATAATGAGCGGCATTTCCAGCTGCCGATGCTCTCCGCTGTTTTCTTTCTTTACAACAGTCAGTTTGCCTGACGGCTCTAAAATAGCAAATGATACATCAGATACTCTGTCGATATTATTTTCTCTGAGCTGAACCATTAAATCATCAAAATTATAACGCTGTGATTTCATGGCGTCTTCGTCAATTTTCCCGTATTTAATAATAATGGTCGGCTTGCCGTCCAGAAGCTGGCGAACTTTTCGGTTTTTTAAAGATAAGTATGCGAATGTCACTTGGATGATCATTAATACAAGCATTGGCAAAATGGTGTGAAATAGATGATCTTCTACATTTTCTATGGCTAAAACGGCAATTTCAGCCATCATGATAAAGACAACGAGATCTAAAATACTAAGCTCCCCGATTTCCCGTTTGCCCATGAAACGAAAAATGACCAGTATCACAAAATATAATACGATTGTGCGAAACGCAATAGTGAGAAGCTCTTCCATCATGCACCTCCAACTCATCATAGGATGCAACAAAACGAACAATTTATGTAAGGAAAACCGATCGTATTTCATAAAGCTTTTACGTCTAATTCATGGGATAAGGGAATACATTTTTACAAAGACGAGCCATCAGCATGTCTGACGGCTTTGTTCAAAAAGATAAGAAGCCTTTTAATACAGGCAGAGAGGAGACATTCATGGAGGAAACGAAACAAGTTGGAAAAGGCATTCTTTACGGCTTAATCGCCATATTCTCAGCCATGCTCCTGACGAGTTTAGCCGTTTCACTTTTACTGACAGCAACCTCGCTTGAAGAGGCATCATTCAACTGGCTGATCAACGCCATCTCATTTCTTTCTTTATTTATCGGCGGGTTTATTTCAGGGGGGAAAGGGAAAGAAAAAGGCTGGATGATCGGGGCATTGACTGCCTTAAGCTTTTCTCTGATTATTTTATTGTTTCAGTATTTAGGATTCGGAAAGACATTTACAGCGGAACAGCTGCTATTCCATCTCGGATTTTTAGGGGTATGCATGCTGGGCGGGATTTTCGGCGTGAACATGAGGGGAAACAGGTCTTCCACATAAAAAAAAGAGCGGGTTCACCCGCTCTTTTTTTTGTTTGCTATGTATAGCTCCTGCTGTTATTCAGCAGCAGAAACTTCTCTGATCGCGCGGCGGTCGAACGTAAGACGTGTGTTTTCACCAGTCTTAATGACGACTTTGCTTTCGTCGATAGAGTCAACAGTACCGTGCAATCCCCCGATTGTCACTACTGAATCGCCTTTTTTCAGTTCCTCCTGCATTTGGCGTACTGCCTTTTGCTGTTTTTGCTGAGGACGAATCAGCAAGAAGTAAAGGACCGCAAACATTAAAATAATAGGAACCAATGTACCTAAAGTGCCTGTCATGATTTTCACCCCTTTCTGTAAACCTGTTTTTCATTTTTATTTAGAAGCTTTTCGCATTTGGCTTGTTGTAGCCGTAACGCTCAAAGAACTCTTCTCTGAAATCACCCAGACGATCCTCACGAATAGCCTGTCTTACCTGCTCCATTAAGTGTAACAGAAAATGAAGGTTATGGTAAGTTGTTAATCGAAGGCCAAATGTTTCATTGCAGCGGATCAAGTGTCTGATATACGCGCGAGTGTAGTTTTTACATGTATAGCAATCACACTCTTCATCAATCGGACGGAAATCTCTTTCGAATTTCGCATTTTTCATATTGAGACGGCCTTCAGCTGTAAACACTGTGCCGTTTCTTGCAATCCGGGTAGGCAGCACACAGTCAAACATGTCGACCCCGCGGATCGCTCCGTCGATCAGCGCGTCCGGAGAACCGACTCCCATCAGATATCTCGGTTTATCCTTCGGCAGGAGCGGTGTTGTAAACTCGAGTACACGGTTCATGACATCCTTCGGCTCTCCGACTGATAATCCGCCTATAGCATATCCCGGGAAATCAAGGGAGATCAAGTCCTTCGCACTTTGTGTACGCAGATCTTCATATTCTCCGCCCTGTACAATGCCAAACAGCCCTTGTTCATCCTGACGGTTGTGGGCATTCAGGCAGCGTTCCGCCCATCGGCTTGTCCGCTCAACTGATCGCTTCATATAATCGTACTCTGCCGGGTACGGCGGACATTCGTCAAACGCCATCATAATATCAGAGCCGAGTGCGTTTTGGATCTCCATCGCTTTTTCCGGAGATAAAAACAGCTTGTCTCCATTTAGGTGATTGCGGAAATGGACGCCCTCTTCCTCTATATTACGAAACTTGCTTAAGGAAAAGACCTGAAAACCGCCTGAATCTGTTAAAATCGCGCGGTCCCAATTCATAAATTTGTGGAGCCCGCCTGCTTCCTTGACAATATCGTGACCCGGGCGGAGCCATAGGTGATAAGTGTTGCTTAAAATGATGCCTGCATCCATTGCTTTCAGCTCTTCAGGTGACATCGTTTTGACTGTCGCCAGTGTGCCGACCGGCATAAACACTGGAGTTTCAAAGGAGCCGTGAGGGGTATGCACTTTGCCCAGCCGAGCCCCTGTTTGTTTGCATTCTTTTATAAATTCATAGCGTATTGGTTGTTCAGCCACTTTTGATGAGGCCTCCTGTTCTCAAAATTATATAATCAGCATCGCGTCTCCGAAGCTGAAGAAACGGTATTCCTCTTCCACCGCATGGTTATAAGCGCGGAGAACGTTTTCTCTTCCCGCAAGCGCGCTGACCAGCATAATCAATGACGATTTCGGCAAATGGAAGTTTGTAATCATTCCGTCAATGGCTTTAAATTCATAGCCCGGATAAATAAAAATAGATGTCCAGCCGCTTGATGATTTAAATTGCCCGTCATGTTCTCCGGCAATCGTTTCAAGCGTGCGTGTCGATGTCGTTCCGACAGAAATAATCCGGCCGCCATTTTCCCTTACTTTGTTTAAGGCTGCCGCCGTTTCTTCTGACATTTGATAAAACTCTGCATGCATATTATGCTCTTCAACGTCATCGGCACTCACAGGACGAAACGTTCCAAGGCCTACGTGCAGAGTGATGA
Source organism: Bacillus sp. SN1 (assembly GCF_002796895.1). NCBI lineage: Bacteria > Bacillati > Bacillota > Bacilli > Caryophanales > Bacillaceae > Bacillus > Bacillus sp. SN1. The sequence continues at coordinate 336,057 of NZ_PHIE01000003.1, read as the reverse complement.
ACTCAATTTGCACACCTTTGTCTTTCAATTGCTGCAAGATTTCTTCCGTGAAGTGAAGTCCCGCAGTAGGCGCGGCCGCAGAGCCGATTTCTTTAGAATATACGGTCTGGTAGCGCTCTCTGTCATCTAGCTGTTCTTTAATATATGGCGGGAGCGGCATCTCTCCAAGGGATTCCAGCACTTCGTAGAAAATACCGTCATACTGGAATTCCATTTTTCTGCCGCCATGCTCAAGCTCTTCCGTGCAGACAGCCTTCAATCTTCCGTCTCCAAATGTCACAACGGTTCCTTTTTTTACCCGTTTCGCTGGTTTGGCAAGTGTTTCCCACTTGTCACCAGCTTCCTGTTTCAGCAAAAGCAGTTCCACTTTCGCGCCGGTATCCTCTTTTGTCCCGAATAACCGCGCAGGCAGCACACGGGTATTGTTCAGTACAAGACAATCTCCTTCTTTAAAGAAACTGATAATGTGTTTAAACGAGCTGTCAGTCAGCTCTCCTGTATGTTTATCAAGCACCATCAGCCTTGAAGCATCACGCTGCTCCAACGGCACTTGTGCAATTAAACGTTCCGGTAGTTCAAAATCAAATAAATCGACTTTCATGATGATTTCACCTTTATTCTAGTCTTTTGTTATTTCATTCTGCCGAAAAGATTAAGCAAAATTGATAATACCACACTTATGATGATACAAGTGACAACCGGGAAGAAAAATGTGACATTTCCTTTTTTCACAAAAATATCTCCCGGCATCTTGCCGACAAAATGCAAAACTGCTCCAATGATAAGCAAAACAGCACCAAGAATCATAATGATCTTAGGGAATTCAGTCATATCGGGGAGCCTCCATTTGGAAATGATGATAAACGGCCGGTGTCACGATCCTTCCACGCGGCGTTCTTTGGATAAATCCGATTTGCAGGAGGTACGGTTCGTACACGTCTTCAATCGTATGCGGTTCTTCGCCGATTGTGGCTGAAATGGTATCAAGACCCACCGGGCCTCCGTTAAATTTTTCGATCATGCCCATCAGCAGCTTGTGATCAATATGATCCAAACCGAGACGGTCAACCTGAAGCCGCTCAAGCGCATCCTGCGAAATCTCTTCCGTAATCCGGCTGTCACCCAGCACCTGGGCGAAGTCGCGGACCCTTCTCAAGAGACGATTCGCTACGCGGGGCGTACCTCTCGATCTTCTTGCAATTTCAAGAGCGGATGGTTTATCAATCTCAACCTCGAATACATCTGCAGTTCTTGTGACAATATCCGCCAGCTCTTCTTGCGTATAGTATTCAAGGCGCGACATTACGCCGAATCGATCTCTTAACGGCGCTGTCAAAAGCCCTACCCTCGTCGTGGCGCCTACCAGCGTAAAAGGCGGCAGGTCAAGCCGGACCGAGCGGGCAGAGGGACCTTTGCCGATCACAATATCCAGACAAAAATCCTCCATCGCAGGATAAAGCACTTCTTCAATCGATCTGTGCAGCCTATGTATTTCATCAATAAATAATACATCTCCCGGCTCTAGCGCCGTTAATATGGCAGCCAAGTCACCGGGTCTTTCAATCGCAGGCCCTGATGTCGTCCGCAATTCCACTCCCATTTCATTGGCAACGATGGAAGCAAGCGTGGTTTTCCCGAGTCCGGGCGGCCCGTACAGAAGAACATGATCCAGCGTCTCCTGCCTCATTCTTGCCGCATCTATAAACACGCGCAAATTTTCTTTCACCTTATGCTGCCCGATATACTGCGCCAGATTTTGCGGCCTCAGGCTTTGCTCTATCACTGATTCATGGTTGTCTGCTTCACTTGAGACGAGCCGTTCATCCATGAACATCACCTTACTTCAATAGTTTTTGTAATGCTTTTTTCACGTATTGGTCTGTTGTCAGCCCAATATCTTCTTTTAAGTGAGGAAGCACCTTTTTGATTTCTTTTTCAGCATAGCCGAGAACCCTTAGGGCTTCAAGCGCTTCTTCGAGAGCCGTTTCTGCTGTTTGCTTTTCAAGCCTTTCTTCATGATTAAACAGATTTTCAATCATTTCAGGCACAACATCAGCAAGCTTTCCTTTTAAATCAAGAATAATCTGGCGCGCGGTTTTCTTTCCTACACCAGGAAACTTGACCAAAAAGGCTTCATCCTCATTTTCAATTGCTTGGATAACCGCTCCCGGATCACCTGAGCCCAAAATGGCGAGTGCGCCTTTTGGACCGATACCGGTCACGTTTAAGAGCTTTGTAAAGAGCGCCTTCTCCTCTCTTGTTGAAAAACCGTAGAGCGAAAAAGCATCCTCTCTGATATGATGGTACGTAAAAATCGTTTCTTGACTTCTCTCCTTATATATAAACGGATTCGGCGTGAAAATCTGATAGCCAATGCCGCCGTTCTCTATCACAATATATTGGGGAGATACATAATCAATCGTCCCTTTAACAAATTCGATCACGCAAATTCACCTCTTTGACTGTTCTTCATTGTACCATAAAAACAGCCAAAGTCTTATAGAAAAGTTAACATATGTTCGCTTCTCTCTCATTCTTCCACGAAAAAAAAGACATGAATACATGTCTTCAATCAGCGGACGTCACCCGCTGTATGTCTTCATATGTTCTATGACGTCCTCAAACTCCGCTTTTGTCCGAAATGGAATGCCTTTCAGCAGATTTTTTTGCATATGGCTTTCCAGCCTTTCTAAATCAATTTGGAAAAAAGACTGAATCGGTTCGGAAGCTGACTCAGGCCGACCATGAAAAGTGGAAATCACTCCATTATCCGATACACCGATATACCCGTTCACCTTGCTGAGCGGAGAAATATCGTCCATTTGCTTCCGGAAGAGCACATAACCCTTTTTTTGTTCGACCAGCGTCCAGCCGGCATAAGCTGCCCAAAAATCATCCATAGAAAGCACTTTTTCACGCTTATGCTCAATGCTGACATCTCCGTCCAAATACACTTTTTCAAGCTGCACATGCACCTGCAGCGGTTCATAGTGTTCCACTTCAACCCCAAGTGCGCGGGGAGGAGCACCTATTAGAAATGCTGCGGCTGAGCAAAGAATGCCCAGCAACAGATACGCCGTGCTGAATCGTTTCACCCTCTACACCTCTTTGCACACGTTTATGATTAGTTTGACCAAAGAGGCTACTGCTTAACCGTTTTCTCGAAATTTGTTTGCACGTTTTCCCTGACCAGCCGTTCTTCCGTATACACATCAGCGCTTTGCTCAGAAATCATCAAAAATTGTGTTAGAAAAGCACTGAAAAAATACAACGCCGCAAAGATCCAAATGACGCCGCCAGCGCCGAGCGGTCCAATGAAAAGACTCACAATGCCCGGTGCAATAAACGCACATAATCCGGACCCCAAGTTCAACACAGACATGGCAGCGCCTTTATTATCAGGAGCAAGTGTCGGCAAAAGCGCACTTAATGGCACGTAGCCTGCCAATGCCGCACCGTAACAGCAGGCGATAATCATCAGCACCCAATACTGATGCCCGATTAACTGTGGCGTGTAATAAAGCGCCAGCGTGAAAATGCCGCACCCCACACCGCCAAACCACATCACGGTATTGCGCCAGCCAAGTTTATCTCCGACTGCACCGAAAATAATATTAAACACAATATTAACAAAAAACAGCGTCCCCCATATTTGCAGCCATTCTGAAACAGAATATCCGAAACGCGCTAAATAAGTCGGGAGAAAGATGGCAAATCCAAATTGTCCTATGGCATTAATTGTCTTGACCACTCCGCCGATGCCGACTTTAGGGTTTTCAAACATAATTGTAAATGCCTTCGACAACTCTTTCCATTTCGGCTGATCTTGTTTTTGCACAGGTGTAAATTTATCTTTGTTAAAAAATAGGGCGAGAAATCCGCCTGCCGCTACAAACAGTAAAGCGCTCCAAAGCGTATTGATTTCCCCAAATGCAGGAACCGCATAGCTTGAATAGTATGGACCGAGCACGTTAAGGCCGCACGTAAACATAAACCAAAACCAGCCGACGGCTTTTCCAAGAATCTTTTGAGAGGTGCTGTATGACACCCACACAAGAAAAGAGTATGCAAACAGCGGATATCCCAAGCCTCTAAGAGCATAGCTGCCTAAAAGAGCCGGATAATACATATGAGGAATCGCCCAGCCGATAAAAGCGGCCGAACCGAGGATAAATGCAAGCAAGCCGACAGTCATCGTTTTTCTTGGCCCCCAAGTTTGGACAAACGTGCCTGAAAGCCAAGCCGAGATGGTGACAGCAATGCCGTACATGGTAAATAACGATGCGGATTGCTGCATACTAAGACCATGATCAACGAGAAAAGGAGACAGCCAGCCTTGTTCGAGGCCGTCTCCAACCATAAAGATGACAACGCCAATGTAACCCCAAACCATGTGAGAAGGAATTCCGATTTTGTTCAAAACATTTCCTTTAGCATGTGCTGTATTCATTTTCTCCACCGCCTACTTAAAGTATCAATGGAGTATATACCCAAGCTTGCTGAAATGTAATCCTGCTTGTTCAAAAAACGATTTTTTCAGTGTGCTCAATACTGACAGGCATGCCAATAGCAAGCGATTGCTGAGCCGCTCTAGCGATCCGTTCCGCCTGAAAACCGTCGTTGCCGGTGCAGGCAGTCTCCCGGTTTGTATCAATCGCTTCCGCAAACCGAAGAATCTCCTCCTCATACGAATCCTTATAGCGTTCTAGGAAAAAGAAATGCGGTTTATCCTTCATCACAAAATCAGCTGTTGACACTTCGACCGTCGTCGGCATGCTGTTGTCCGCTGCTGCCGAGCCTTTCGTCCCGAAGACCTCAATCCGCTGGTCATATCCGTACACAGCTTGGCGGCTGTTGTCAATTACAGCCATGGCACCGTTTTCATAAGTCAGTGTAATGACAGCCGTATCAATATCTCCCAGCTCTGCAAAAGAAGGATTCACCAAAGCCGCCCCTTTTGCATACACTTCCGTCACTTCGCTTCCCATAATATATCTGGCCATATCAAAATCATGGATCGACATATCCATAAACAAGCCGCCCGAGGTACGGACATAATCTATATTCGGGGGTTCTGGGTCCCGAGAAGTAATTTTTAATAAATGGGGCGTACCGATTTCACCATTTTCAACAATCATTTTGATTTTCTTAAAATGAGGATCAAAACGGCGGTTAAATCCGACTTGAAGTGCAACCCCGTGTTTTCGGACGGCTGCGAGCGCTTCTTTTGTTTCATCTAGAGAAAAACTGACGGGCTTCTCACAAAAAATATGCTTTTTCGCCTCGGCCGCTTCTCTGATCATCTGCGCATGTGCAGCTGTCGGTGAGCAAATGAAAACAACGTCAATATCAGGGTCATGTAATAAATCACGATAGTCAGAGGTTATGTATTCAATCTGATGACTGTCAGCCCAGCTTTTTATACGGCTTGCCTGAATATCAGAGACCGCTTTTATTTTCATGTGAGGAATCCGGTGTATATTTTGAACATGAAGTTTGCCGATGCGCCCCGCACCGATAATCCCTGTCACAATCTGTTTTGTCATAGCTTGTTCCTCCTTGAACATTTACGAAAGCGCTTTATTTAAAATTAATACTATCCCATTTGTAAGCGCTTTTCAAGAATGGAAATGATCGCTTTATGTCTCTTTTATCACAATCAAGGCTTATAGGTAGCCTTCTTCTTCAAGACCAGATACACTAGAAATAGGCTCTTTTTCCCGAACAGTTTATGATTTTCTTATAAACAACTGCATAAAATAGAGCAAAGAAGGTGAATGAAATGCTGACAAAAGCAGAGGCACTGGCCCATTCAGTCATATACCGCAAGAACAGCAGATTTGATAAAGTCAAAGAAAAGTCCGAGGAATTGACCCTCATCGGCAAAGGAAGAAGCGCCTATGTGTTCGCCTTAACAGAAGGTGATCGAAAAATGGCGCTGAAAGTATTTTTTCCGGAATATCAAGCGACAGCCGTCAAAGAAGCCGCGATCTATGAAAAATTAGCCGGGTCCGCATTCTACCCTGACATTTACGAAACTGGTGATTCATTTATTCTCATGGAATATATTAAAGGTGAAACCTTTTATAACTGTCTAAAGAAAGGCATTGCGATCAGTGATGACATGATTCAGCAGGTTGAAGAAGCACTCTCTGACGCACGGGGAGCCGGCCTGAACCCGTCAGACATTCATTTGCGGAATCTGATTCTGACAGAAACCGGAGCGGTGCGGGTGATTGATGTTGCGAGATTTGAACAGACAAAAACGTGCACTCAGTGGGACGATTTAAAATCAGCGTATCATGCACTCTATAAAAAACCGATATTCCCCAAAAAGATTCCGGGTTTTTGGCTTGAGGTTATTGCATTTTTATATAAGAAAGATTGGTTCCAAAAGCGTTTCGCGCAACGGAAAAGAAAATATTCTTAATTCGAAAAGGCAGCCGCTCAAGCGGCTGCCTTTGTCCATTTATATTTACTTTCTGACAGCAGAAATCAGTTTCATTTGTTCAGGTGACAGCTTAATTCGATAGCCTCTCACAGTTAAGTAAACCGCTTCTGAGCCCTTCTCGCCGGAATGACAATATGTTTTCTCCATCTCTGTCTCCCCCACCCTTTATCTGTTTTATTTCATCATACCATCAGTTTATTGAGGGAATTTTAAGGAAATGTAAAGATAGCATAAACCCGGTATATGGTAACATGAGAGAAAAAAAGGGAGAGAGTCACATCAATATACGCAGCAAAATCCAATTATCATATTTGCACTTCTGATATTCTTCGGCGGCGCCGTCTATTGGATGTTATTTTCACTGAAAAACGTCCCAAAAGGCAGTCTCGTCCAATCGATTGAATCGCCGGACGGCAGCTATACGTTAAACACGTATGTATCCCGAAATACCTTAAGCTTAGATGCAGCCGGAGGCGAACTTGTAAATAAAAAAAACAATTTACTGGAATTATCCGGACAGCAGCCGAGCTGTTAAATGGATTAATCACAATACAGTAAAAATCGGCAATTAGACTTTACATCTTGATACTGATGAAACATGAATGTGATGAACGAAACGAAAAACGATTCCAACAATTCCTGATTGCTTTTCCTTTTATATACGGATTGACAGAGCTTGGCTATTTGTTGTTGAAGGACCTTTTTACAATTGCCATCAGTTTGCCTCTGTAAGAAAAACGCGGCGTAATCGATATGCCGCGTTTTCTTTTTCCCCTTCTCTTCTCATTGACAATTACCGGTCATATAATGTGACAAATCGATTGTAGAAATAGTTCGATTAGCCCAAAATCCTTTTTATACATGTATTCGAAATGAAGTGAGGGGGAAGCTTGATGGCAGATTTTGTTACTAGTTTAAATGCGGTTTTATGGAGTACGCCCGTCATTTATATTTTATTGGGAATAGGATTTGTCTTTTCTATTATGACCCGTTTTTTACAAGTCAGGCATTTGAAAGAAATGATAGTTCTGATGTTCCAGGGAAAGAGCTCTGAAGCCGGCGTTTCTTCTTTTCAAGCATTATCAATTGCGCTGTCCGGCCGAGTGGGAACAGGAAACATTGCGGGTGTGGCGACAGCGATTGCATTCGGCGGACCCGGCGCAGTGTTCTGGATGTGGGCGATTGCCTTTATCGGTGCTGCGAGCGCCTTTGTTGAATCAACTCTTGCTCAAATTTACAAAGTGAAACAAGGCGGCCAATATCGAGGGGGCCCCGCTTATTATATAGAAAAAGGCTTAGGCATTAAATGGTTTGCCGTCCTATTTGCCGCTGCTGCCCTTATTGCAATGGCCCTTCTGATGCCGGGCGTACAGTCCAACTCCATTGCAGCTGGCGTCCAAAATGCATTCGGCATCTCTCCTGCCATCACAGGCTGTATTCTCGTTTTATTATTAGGGTTTATTATTTTTGGCGGCGTCAAACGAATTGCCAATGCCGCGCAAATGATTGTTCCGTTTATGGCTATTGGATATATTCTGTTGTCATTGATTATTATTGCCATGAATATATCTGAACTGCCTGCTGTCATCTCATTGATTTTCAAAAGCGCTTTTGCATTGGATTCCGCTTTTGGCGGCCTGATCGGCATGGCGATTTCTTGGGGAGTCAAACGGGGCATTTACTCTAACGAAGCCGGCCAGGGAACAGGCCCGCATCCGGCCGCCGCTGCAGAAGTTTCCCATCCGGTCAAGCAGGGATTGGTTCAGGCATTTTCCGTTTATATTGACACCCTATTTGTATGTTCCGCTACAGCATTCATGATCTTATTTACCGGTATGTATAATACTCAAGCTGCAGATGGTTCCTTTATTGTTCAACAACTTAAAGGCGTAGAGGCGGGGCCTGGCTTCACTCAAGCGGCCATTGACAGCGTGCTTCCCGGATTCGGTGCAGGCTTTGTCGCCATCGCTTTATTCTTCTTCGCATTTACAACAATAATGGCGTATTACTACATCGCAGAAACAAATATCGCTTATTTAGCCCGAGGCAGAGAAAGCAAATGGGCAATGCTCGGCTTAAAACTGATTATTTTAGCCGCGACGTTCTATGGAACTGTGAAAACCGCTTCACTGGCTTGGGCATTAGGCGATGCAGGGCTTGGCATTATGGTATGGCTGAACGTCATAGCCATCGTGCTGCTTGCCAAACCCGCGCTTCTCGCCTTAAAGGATTACGAGCGCCAAAAGAAGCAAGGCTTAGACCCAGTCTTTGATCCGAAGGCGTTGGGCATCAAAAACGCTGATTTCTGGGAGAAGGAATACACACAGGAAAATGAGCGTGTCTCTTGAATATATAAAAACCGGCCCGATATGACATCGTGCCGGTTTTTTATAAGCGGTAATTGGTATAGACTTCTTGAACATCATCGTCATCTTCAAGGATGTCAATCAGTTTTTCCAGCTTCTCAACGGCCTGATCATCGGCATCTGCATAGGTTTTCGGAAGCATGGTCACCTCTGCCGAAGAAATGGGATATTTCGATTCTAGAGCTGTTTTTACCTCATCAAAACGCTCGGGCTCTATTAATACCTCATATTGCTCTTCTTCTGTCTGCAACTCTTCTCCCCCTGCTTCCAGCACATCAAGCATAAGCTCATCTTCTTCTATTTGCCGTTCTGTACGGTCGATTGCAATGAATCCCTTCCGTTCAAATAAAAAGGCTACACATCCGCTTTCTCCCAGACTTCCGCCATTTTTATTAAATGCTGTACGCACATTTGAAGCGGTTCGGTTTTTGTTATCCGTTACACATTCTACCATAACGGCGATCCCTGATGGACCATAGCCTTCATAGGTGATTTCCTCATAGCTGCTTCCGTCTTGGTTCCCTGCGGCTTTTTTAATGGCACGGTCTATATTTTCATTCGGCATATTGGCGCCTTTTGCTTTTTCGATGACAAGACGCAATGCTGAATTTGCTTCTGGATCAGCTCCGCCTTCTTTCGCTGCCACATAGATTTCTTTTGCAAGCTTCATAAAGATTTTCCCGCGCTTTGCATCCTGTGCATTTTTTCTTTTTTGTATATTTTTCCACTTGGAATGACCTGCCATGTTTTCACCTTCTTTTGACATTTTCTATGTACACTTTAATAGGTATTGTTCGCTGATGCAAAGAAAAAGGCTGCCGAATATCATTTCCGGCAGCCTTTCCGTCCTAGCGGGAGTTCATTTTATGAAGTCTCGTGAACAGCCTTTTGTCTGTGGACACTTGGACGTCACGGCCATTCGCATAGTTGCGTGCCGCTTTTGCAACATTTTCCCTGTCGGACTTTGTGAATTCTCTGTGGCTTCTGACTGCAACGACCACTCGGTCATCCGTTACCTTAACTTGTGTGTCATTGACGTTTTTCACTTGTTTCACACGGTTGGCAATTTTTGCAGCCAGTCTTCTGTTTTCTTGGTTGTCATATCCGTTGTTCGTCACGTTCCGATTCATATTTCTGTTATTCGTGTTGTTATATGTTCCGTCAGTTGCCAAAGGAACGCGATCGTCAGCAGTAACACGGTCACGGTTATTTACATTAGTAGTGTTTCGGTTACCGCCGTTCTGGTCCTCCATTAATTCAGTAACAGGACCGTCATTGTCGACGATTCCTTCTCCCTGTCTGTCAGCGTCATTTTCATTTGTATAATATCCGATTGGACGGGTATTGCCGTTATTGCGCGTATCATTCATAGCATTATCGTTTGCTCCGCATGCTGTTAAGCCGGCTGTCATTAGAATCAAGCTAGCGATCGTCATTTTTTTACCCAATGGAAAAGCCCCCCGTGGACGAATTTGAGCATGTTTGCTCGTTTTTATCATGTGCGTCCGAGGGGCATGTTAAGCTTGTAAGTTCTGTCCATTTGGCAGTGAAACAAAAAAAGGAACGATTTACATCGTTCCGAACAATCACTCATCTTCTTCTTCCGGCCGGCCAAACATTTGGTTTACTGATGGCTGATTCGTCATCGGCATAGAAACTCCGGCCGCATATGGATTTTGATTAGGATTAGGATTTGGGTTAGGATTTGGGTTAGGATTTGGGTTAGGATTTGGGTTAGCTGCGCCGTAAGGCAAATTAGGACTTCCATAAGCTCCAAGTCCCGAATATCCAGGTGCGGAGAAATATGGCTGATGACCATCATCACAGCCGCAGTCGTCATGATCTTTGTACGGCATGAATCCTGGAGCAGCAGCCGGCTGGTATGCTCCCATCACTTGAGGTGCACCATAATGAGGGCCGTACGGCATATGTCCATACGGAGATCCAAAAGCCGGTGAGGCGTATTGAGGCGCTCCGAATGAACCGTAATGTCCGTGGTGGCTGTTTTCATGATGCTGGTTTTCATATTCACCCGGATCATACTGAGGCGATACAAAACTTGGCTGGTATCCATGAGGCTGATACATTGGATAAGGTTGTGCCGGATAGAACGGGTAGCATAATCCTGAACCCGGAAGAATCGGTGAAACAGGAACCGGACACGGCACAAAATGAGCCGGATAATGAAAATAAGGCTGAACAGCCGGCATATTCGGAACTGTGTGATGAACGTTTTCTTCTTCCATACCGCCTACCTCTGGCGCCTTTGGCATATTAGGCATATTCGGATAATTTGCATTTTCCATATTACTCATAGCCTCCTGTTGTGGAAATTGATCTTGCATATGATACATATGATCATTATTTCCGTCATGATGTTTTGGCTCCTCCGGTTTAGGAGGCGACCAAGGCTGGAAAAGCTGTTTCATATCATAATAATCGTTCACATCAGCTTCAGGATACACATCTTCCTGCAAATTAGGCATCGGCGGGACATACGGCACAGACTTCTTTTCTTTCGGCTTTGTGTCTTCCACGTCGACAACGGATTTAGGCTTCTCTTTCGCATATGGGTGTTCTGGATGTTCTTGCTTCACACTCCCGGCCGCCGGGCCCGTCTTTGCCTCTTTTCTGACCAGGACACCCTCGGACGGCACTTTTATTTTCATTCCAGGCATGATTGAGTCTGGACTGCTGAGCTGTGTATTGAGTTTCTTCACTTCCTCAACATCAACTCCGTACTTTTCAGCTATTTTCCAGAGCGAATCGCCTTTTTGAACGATATGGATTTTCAACGTTTTCCCCTCCTATGCAAAACGTGAACAGTTCAGCTGTGATTACAATATGTTTCTTCACAACATATGCCTGAACAAAAGAAGTTATGAGTAAAGGAGGGGAAATATTTCAGATTTACGTGATCGCAAGCATTCGATTCAAGGCAAGGAGGGCATCTTGCTGAATGGTTTTTGGCACCTTGATCACGCCTGAAGGTTCTCCTTTTTCTATTTGTTCCAAAGACCACAGCAAATGCGGCAAATCGATTCGATTCATTGTCAGACACGGGCACATGTCAGGATTGAGTGATTCGATTTGTTTATCAGGATGCTCTTGAATGATCCGCTGGACAAGATTCATTTCTGTTCCGATTGCCCACTTGCTTCCCGCCGGAGCCTTGTTGATTGTATCGATAATATATTTCGTTGATCCGCTGTCGTCACTTAGCGTCACGACTTCATGTGAGCATTCCGGATGCACAATGATCTGAATGTCATGGTCACGCTCTCTCACATCATGGATATTTTTCGCGGTGAATTTTTCGTGAACAGAGCAATGCCCTTTCCACAAAATCACTTTTATATTCTTATGATCAGACTCAGTCACTAATTCATCTTTCATCGGGTCCCACACAGCCATATCCTCAAGCGCGATGCCCAGATCATAAGCCGTATTTCTCCCTAAATGCTGATCAGGCAAAAATAAAATTCTTTTTTTCTGCGTAAACGCCCATTCAAGCACTTTTTTCGCATTCGAAGAAGTTACAGTCGCTCCGCCATGCTTACCGACGAAAGCCTTGATCTCCGCAGTGGAGTTCACATAAGTTAATGGTATGATCGTATCTCCGAATGTATGCTGAAGCTTCTCCCATGCCCTATTGGTCTGCTGCATGTCAGCCATGTCTGCCATAGAACATCCGGCTCTCATATCAGGCAGGATGACCGTTTGTTGCTCGCCTGTCAGCATATCAGCGGTCTCTGCCATAAAGTGCACGCCGCAAAATACGATATAATCCGCTTCTTTGTTTTTTTCCGCAATTTGGGCCAGCTGCAGGGAATCGCCTGTTTGATCAGCAAATTGTATCACTTCGTCTTTTTGATAATGATGGCCTGGTATAAAGAGCCTGCTGCCGAACTTTTTCTTAATGGCGGCAACACGCGTTTCCATATCCTTTCTCGACATTCCTTTATAACCTTCAGGCATCATATCATTCGATTGTTTTATTACATCAAGAATTGACATAACGGCATTCCTCCGCAGATTCATTTGATAATGTAACATCCATGCTGATATCTAAACTTTTGACGGAATGAGTCAGAAATCCTAATGAAATATAATTCACGCCCGTCCCTTTAAAAGCAGGCAAAGATTCTAACGTAATCCCGCCCGAAGCTTCAGTTTTTATATGGTTCGGTGTGAGATTTGCAAAATGTCGGACCGTATCAGGCGGGCAGTTGTCAAACATAATAACATCTGCTCCAGCTTCAATTGCTTCCCGCAGCTGTTCCTCCGTTTCAATTTCCACCTCGATATTTACCATATGCCCCGCGGCCTGACGCGCTTTTTGGCATGCCTCTAAAATAGAGCCGCATGCTGCAATATGATTATCTTTAATCATGATGCCGTCATACAAACCGAATCGATGATTATACCCGCCCCCGGCTCTGACAGCGTATTTTTCCAGCATTCTCAGCCCCGGTGTTGTTTTTCTCGTGTCACAAATTTTAATCTGTTCATCATCCAGCCGCCGAACAGCCTCCCTTGTCATCGTCGCAATTCCTGACATCCTCTGAATGAGATTTAATACGACCCGCTCTCCTGAAAGAAGCGCAGCCGCCGGACCGCATAACACGGCAATTACTTCACCTTTTCGCAAAATGTCCCCATCTGTTTTATGCAAAATGATTTGAATATGTTCGTCTAATAAAACAAAGCCTTCATTTATCACTGCAGCTCCGGCAAAGATGCCGTCTGATTTTGCAATAATCTCCGCTTCACAGCTCTGTTCTCCAAAGATTGATTGCGATGTAAGATCCCCCATCCCTATGTCCTCAAGAAAAAAGTGATTCAGCAATTTTTTCAGCTGTAAATGATTCATTTTTCCAAATCCCCTCGTTTTTTCTAATCTTCGTTCCCTTTTTTGTATGAACAATTTGTCTTCCTTGCCAGCGTACATCAGCTTGAGGAAAATCGGTGCGGAAGTGAGCCCCTCTGCTTTCCTCCCTCAAAAGCGCAGAAAATGTCATCAGCTTTGCAGTTTGCCATAAATGAGAAAGTTCCAGCTGCGGAATTGTGATATCCTTCACATTCACTTCCTGAAAAGGAAGCGTATGAAGCCAGATGCTCAGCTCAATCAGACTGCCTTGTTCCCGCAAGATAGACATGTGGCTTGTCATTCTGCTTTGCAGTTCATACACCTCTGTGTGCGGTACCTCATAGATTACACTGTTTTCTGGTGCTGATTGATATTGCATGTTATAAACCGGTTTTTTCATGATATGCTCTGCTGCTCTTTTTCCAAACACCAGCGCTTCCAATAAGGAATTACTTGCAAGTCGATTGGCTCCGTGTAAACCGGTGCATGCAGTCTCGCCTATTGCATAAAGCCCCGGCACTGTCGTTTCCCCCCAGCGGTTAACTGAAGCCCCCCCCATTAAGAAGTGCATTCCCGGGGCAACAGGTATTTTTCCGCTTTGGATCTCCACCCCTGCTTTTTCACAAATAGCGGTGATAGTAGGGAAACGTGCTTCGAAATCAGAAATCGCACTGCAGTCGATATAAACACGGTTTCCTTTTGCCACTTCTTCATGAATAACCCGTGAGACGATGTCCCTTGGAGCCAAATCACCCAAAGGATGCCGTCCAGCCATAACCCGGCGTCCGTTATCGTCAACTAAATATCCGCCTTCCCCTCTGACAGCTTCTGAAACAAGCCCATAGGAAACACCATTTTTCACAAGCAGTGTCGGGTGAAACTGGGTAAACTCTAAATCAGTTATTTCCGCTCCGGCCCGGTAAGCTAAAGAAAGGCCGTCACCTGTGACAGATGGATCGTTCGTATGGTGAAGAAACAGGCTTCCGCAGCCGCCGGCCGCCAGCACAACTGCATCCACATGTCTTACCTTGATCCGCCCTTGGCTGTCTTTTGTGATGACACCGATACAGTGCCCATTCTCCATCAGCAAATCTGCTGCTGTTTCATGCTCAATTAGCTCGATATTGCTGTCGATCTGTTTCAGCAAATAATCAACTAGCAGTCTGCCTGTTGCGTCTCCGCCTGCATGAAAAATGCGGTTGTATGAGTGGGCTCCTTCTCTGCCAAGACAAACATCACCCTGTTCATTGCGGTCGAATGGAAATTCACTCTCCAATAAGCTTTGAATCATGATTTTCCCATCATGTAAAACGTCTGATGCAATCGTCAGATCGTTATGTCCGCAACCCGCATATAACGTATCCTCCAGATGGGCTTCAATCGAGTCACCTTTTGCATAAGCCGCAGCAATCCCGCCTTGTGCAAAGACTGAATTGCTGTTTTTGGTGCTTTTCTTTGTGATGACAGTCACTTCGTATGAGGGCGGGAAAGCGGACGCTAAGGAAAGTGCCGCCGCCCCTGAACCGATGACTGCAATCGTCTTTTTAGACATATGCCACCCTCCTGTTGTTTACACCTGTCTTGACACCTATATTTACACAAGGATAAAATAAACTCAAGAGTTTTTTTGGAGAACGGATGGAGGAACGACCCGATGATTTATTTAGATTATGCAGCGACAACGCCTATTTGCGAGGCAGCCCTTAATGTATATCAGAAGCTCAGTATGGATATGTACGGTAATGCCAGCAGCCTGCATGATGCAGGAGGAAAAGCAAAGCACATACTGGAGTACTGCCGCGAGAAAATCGCTGACATCATTGGCGGAGAAGCAAGCGGCATCTATTTTACAAGCGGCGGCACTGAATCCAATTTTCTGGCTATTCAATCACTGTTAAACGGCCTGCCAAAAACAAAAAGACATTTCATTACGACTGCTATGGAGCATCAGTCTATTCATAACTGTGCTGCTTTTCTGGAACAGCATGGATTTGATGTAACAATCATTGAACCGGATGAATACGGGCTTATTACCGAGGAAATATTAGCAGCTCATATCCGCCCGGAAACAGGCCTGGTATCTATTCAGCATGCCAATTCTGAAACCGGGATCATTCAGCCCATTCAACGTCTGTCTTCATATCTGCATAATAGGGACATTCTTCTTCATTGCGACGCTGTTCAAACATTTGGGAAAATCCCTATCAGTACAGAAGAACTGGGGGTTGATGCACTCTCAATGTCCAGTCATAAAGTCCACGGTCCTAAAGGAGTTGGCGCGGTCTATATTCGGCCAGATGCCCCTTGGAAACCCGTTTACCCTCTTACCTCTCACGAACACGGATTCAGAGCCGGTACCGTGAATGTTCCCGGGATCGGAGCCTTTACTGCCGCTGCTGAGCTGATGTTAAGCGAAATGGATAAACAAATATCCCGCAATGAGACATTAAGAACATACCTATTAGACCAAATCAGCATTCGGTCTCTCCCTGTAACTCTTGCGGCAGACACTTCAAAAACGGAATGTCTTCCGCATATTGTCGGGTGTTTTTTTCACGCATTTGAAGGACAATATGTTATGTTAGAATGTAATCGGAGCAATATTTGCATATCAACGGGCAGCGCTTGTTCTGCCGGTTATCATGGTCCGTCTGCAGCGATGAAAGCATTAAGAAAAACAGACCAAGAAGCCCTGCAATTTATCCGCATCTCTTTTGGAAGGCATACAACGGAGGAACAGCTGGATAAGTTATTACATACGTTTACATCGCTTTGGGAACAAAAGAAAGGAGAACTTGATATTGACCGAAGAATTAAAGCTCATGGGCGCCAACAGGCGTGACCAGCTTCTTCTGTGGCTGAAGGAATCCACATCACCGCTGACAGGAGGAGAACTTGCAAAAAAAGCGAACGTTTCAAGACAGGTAATTGTTCAGGATATATCGCTTTTGAAAGCGAAAAATGAACCGATTATCGCCACAAGCCAAGGATATGTATACATGGATGCAGCCGCTCAGCAGCACCAGCAGGCCGAAAGAATCATAGCTTGTCTGCACGGTCCTGAACGGACAGAAGAGGAACTGCAGCTCATCGTGGACGAAGGTGTTACAGTAAAAGACGTAAAAATTGAACATCCCGTATACGGAGATTTAACTGCAGCTATCCAAGTAGGCACCCGGAAGGAAGTTAGCAATTTCATCAAAAAAATCAATTCTACGAATGCCGCCTATTTATCACAGCTGACGGACGGCGTGCATCTTCATACACTGACAGCACCGGATGAACACCGCATCGACCAAGCCTGCCAAGCACTCGAGGAAGCCGGTATTTTAATTAAAGACTAAAAAAAGCCCTTTATTGGGCTTTTTTTATAATTGGTAGGACTGATATGCACCAAGAAGCTTCACTTTGCAGCCGAGCGCTTCGAGCTCCTGCATGGCACCTGGAATCAATACCTCATCAAACGCTTTCTCAATATCAATAATAAAGAAATAATGGCCCAATCCGGTTTTAGTCGGACGTGATTCAATCTTTGACAAGTTTAAGTTTCTCCAAGAAAAAGCAGACAGCACTCTGTGCAGCGCCCCGGATTGATCATCCGGAAGCATCACCATCAGAGTCGTTTTAGGCCTTGAGCTCAATTTTGAATTCACTTCAAATGATATGTTTTCATCAGGAGACAGGATCACAAATCTCGTATGATTGTCCCTATAATCCTGTATATCTCGTTTCACGATTTTTAATTCGTATGTAGAAGCTGCCATTTCATTGGCAATGACCCCGATATTCAGCTCAGGATGGTCACTGACAAATTCTGCTGCCGCCCCAGTTGAGTTGGCGTATTCATATGGAACGGAAGGAAAATGACGATGGAGAAATTTATGGCATTGCGCAATCGCATGTGAGTGTGAATAAATTTTGTCGAGCTCTTTCCATGCACTCTCTCTGGAAGGATGGACGAGCAAGTGCTGATGAATCGGCAATGTCATTTCACCCACGATTGGCAAGGGCTGCTCATGTATTAAATAGTCTATCGTTAAATTTACTGATCCTTCTAATGCATTCTCTAAAGGAACAAAAGCGAAATCAACTTCGCCTGCAACTGCCGCATCTATACACTCCGGTATGGTGCGGTAAGCAACATGTTCGGCGCCGTTTTGAAAACAAGAACTGACTGCTAGATGTGTGAATGTAGCTGCTGGACCTAAATAACCGACTTTCATGACGATCTTCTCTCCCTTATGCACCTGAACCTAATATTTCAACCTTTTCTACAAAATCAAACTTCCTAAGCTTATTCATTAACGTATGAATGTCCTCTTCCATTGCAGACGTACTGATAGACAGTGTCACATTTGCTCTGCCTTGAAGCGGGATGGTCTGGTGAATGGAAAGGACGTTGCTTCCAGAATCAGCTACCGCCTGCAGGAGCTGAGATAGTGCACCTGATCTATCCTCCAAATGAAAGAAAAGTGTGATAATTTGTTCTTTAACCATCGTGTAGAACGGAAAAACAGCATCTCTGTATTTATAAAACGCACTTCTGCTTAAATCCACCTTTTGAACGGCATCTGCCACTGAATCTGCTTTTTTTCGATCAAGCAGCTTTTTGACTTCCAATGTTTTTCTCATCGCATCGGGCAATACATCTTCACGGACAAGATAAAATGTCTCCTCTTTCATTTGCATCCCCCCTTTAAAATAGAGAGCCTGACATCCAGGCTCTCCTCTCAGCCACCATTAATCAATAAATTCAAATTCGAATTCCAGAAGCCTGATAATATCTCCATCCTTGGCTCCGCGTTCTCTGAGCGCTTCATCAACACCCATTCCGCGCATCTGTCTTGCAAACCGTTTAACCGATTCATCACGTGAGAAATCAGTCATCTTGAATAACCGCTCAAGACTGTCTCCTGAAAGTACAAATACACCGTCCGGATCGCGTGTAATGTTAAATGGCACTTCTTCATTCTCCATCGTGTACATGACACGGTTTTGTGTAAGCTCTTCTTCGTCATACAGCGGGAATTCCGGCGTGTTCTCCAGCTGGTTGGCGACTTCAAACAGAAGCTCACGAAGGCCTTCTCTTGTCACCGCACTGACCGGGAATACCGGGTAATCATCTGTCAGCTTTTCTTTAAAGGCCTCAAGATTTTCCGCAGCCTGCGGCATGTCCATTTTATTGGCAACGATAATTTGCGGACGCTCAGTGAGACGCAAATTGTACTCGCTCAGCTCCTGGTTAATCGTGACATAATCCTCATACGGATCGCGGCCTTCTAAGCCGGACATGTCAATGACGTGAACGATAACCCGTGTCCGTTCAATATGGCGCAAGAACTGGTGGCCAAGTCCGACCCCTTGGTGTGCGCCTTCAATCAGTCCCGGCAAATCAGCCATGACAAAGCTGCGTCCGTCATCCGTTTCAACCATGCCGAGATTTGGGACAAGCGTTGTAAAGTGATAGTCCGCAATTTTCGGTTTTGCAGATGAGACAACAGACAGCAAAGTGGATTTTCCAACACTCGGGAATCCAACAAGTCCGACATCCGCAAGCACTTTTAATTCAAGAACAACGTAGCGTTCTTTTCCCGGCTCGCCGTTTTCTGAAAGCTGAGGCGCGGGATTAGCCGGTGTAGCAAAGCGGGAATTCCCTCTTCCGCCTCTTCCGCCCCTTGCAATGACAGCCTGCTGTCCATGCTCTGTTAAATCAGCGATGACCTGCTTTGTATCATCGTCTGTCACAACGGTGCCTGGCGGAACTTTAATGACCATATCATCAGCATTTCGCCCATGCTGGTTTTTGGACATGCCATGCTCCCCGCGAATCGCTTTAAAGTGTTTTTTGTATCTAAAATCCATCAGGGTGCGGAGACCTTCATCCACTTCAAAAACGACGTCTCCTCCCTTTCCTCCGTCACCGCCGGCAGGGCCGCCTTTCGGCACATATTTTTCACGGCGAAACGCAACCATCCCGTTGCCGCCGTCGCCACCTTTTACATATACTTTGACCTGATCTACAAACATAATGTCCTCCGTTCTAAACCGTTAAAAACTCCGCTAGTCCAACCCAATTTCAATCAGACATTCGTGACTTGTGATCTCAAAACGCATGATATCAACGTCCTCATATCCATTTTGCTGAATATCATCAAAAGCAGATGGATCGGCAAAGGCGCCGTGAAAATCAAGGTACAGAATCAGCTGTCTGTCAGGATGATCCGTTTGAAGCGAAACCGTTAAATGATTTTCGCTCTCTCTGCTGACTGCTTGATCAAACAGATAAAACAGCTTTCTCATCAGTTTCGCCAGCTTTTGATCATAAGCCGACAAATCCTTAATTTCTCCAAGAACTTCATATTCAAGCGTCATATAATGGGTTTTCCAATTAAATGTAAGAAAATCGAACGCCAAATGCGGTGTTTTCAGGTTTGAGAGCTTTGATTCGTGCTTTGCGTCTATAACCATTTCCTCAATCATTTCAAAGACGCGGTCATACTTCTGCAAGCTTAAGTTTCCTTTAATCAGCTGCAGCTTATTCATCCAATCATGCCGGGAATGGCCGAGCAGATGAATCAGTTCGTTTGTTAATGCCGTGTCGCTTATATTTTCTTCTTGATTTTTTGAAACATCCTTCATTTTCGCACTCCCAATCATTTAATTTCTTATTTAGGAGTCTGTATAAGTGTGTATTATGAATTATAACAGAGAAGGCTTTGTTAGAAAAACAATTGTTTTTCCCAGAAATATCATGTTCCTTTTTTCTGGCTTTGGTTGATTTGCAGCCAGGCAGAACATTTTATGTATTACTGCTTGGGGAACATATCCAGTGGGTTTGAGACGTTTATTCTCATTCTTGGCGGGGTCTGCTCGCACATACTCTGCATTTCATTCTTGGTGTTTACTCCGCATATTGCAAAAAAAACTCCAGTCATCATCGACCGGAGTTTTTTGAATCATTATTGAGCTACAGGATATACGCTCACTTTTTTGCGGTCACGGCCGAAACGTTCGAATTTAACAGTTCCGTCGATTTTCGCAAATAGAGTGTCATCTCCGCCGCGGCCCACGTTTTCACCTGGGTAAATTTTTGTTCCGCGTTGACGGTAAAGGATAGAACCGCCTGTTACGAATTGACCGTCAGCACGTTTAGCACCTAAACGTTTAGCCTCAGAGTCACGTCCGTTCTTTGTAGAACCTACTCCTTTTTTAGAAGCGAAAAACTGAAGATCTAATCTAAGCATGTAGCTCACCTCCTATATTATGTTTGTGGTCACACGCAAGTTATCTTTGTAATCCCGTTCGATTGTATCCAGCGAAACAATCATGCCTTCAATCAGCAGCTGAGCTTTTTGGCGCGCCTCTGGATCAAGAGATTCAGGGAATTCAAAGTAAAAATAACCCCCGTCCTCCCCTATATCAAGAAGCGGCTCGAAACCCGCGAGCACAATGACCGCGTTAACGGCTCCAAACACAACAGCTGTCACTCCGGCACAAACAAGATCTTGTCCATGTTCAGCAAAATTCGCATGGCCTGTCATTTCAAAAGACAATATGCCTTTATCATGAGACCTTCTGACTGTTGCCTGAATCATGCTTACGCGTTGATTTTTTCGATCGTCACTTTAGTGTAAGGCTGACGATGACCTTGTTTTTTATGAACGTTTTTCTTTGGTTTGTATCTGAAAACAGTGATTTTTTTCGCGCGGCCTTGTTTTTCAACTTTAGCCGTTACTGTTGCGCCTTCAACTGTAGGGTTGCCGACTTTCACGTTGTCTCCGCCAACAAACAAAACGTCTTCAAAAGTAACTGTTTCACCTGCTTCAGCAGCAAGTTTTTCGATGTAAACAGTTTGGCCTTCTTCAACTTTGATTTGTTTTCCGCCTGTTTTAATGATTGCGTACATTCTCTGCACCTCCTATTAGACTAAGACTCGCCAGACACCAGGGGGCTGTAAAAGCTCTTAACACCTGTACTGAGCGGTTGTAGCAATGGTGCTACATCCATAACATTAAAAAATATACCAAAATACAAGACGTTTGTCAATTGATTTTAGTAAGGCAGCAGCAGTTCCTCCATGGAGGAATTCGTCCGCTTATCGGCAAAGTAAGCGTGCAGCACTTCATTCTCGTCAAGCTGGCTGAGTTTCTGTCCTGATTTCTCTATAATAATCGGATGTTTACAGCCGCGTTTGAACTCGGCCATCACATGATAGACTTTGTCCTCTGCCTTTACAGTCAGCGGCAGCAGTTTTTCAAGCTCACGGTTTTTTCCGTAATACCTTTCAAGGAGAAATCTCACATGGATATAGTGCCTTTGCCTGTATTCCTCAAACAAAGAAACAGCCAGAAAGACAAACAAAACCCATGCGCTGATTTGCAGAGGAATCACAAATAAAACCCAACACCCGAGCAACAGGCAGAAGCAGAGCGACGTTTTTAAATTGAGCCGGTGAGCCTTTTGAAAAGGCAGCTGCTTGGAAAACAACAAAAATAACAGTTTTCCGCCGTCAAGCGGCCAGATCGGCAGCAGATTCACAAATAAAATAGAAAGGTTATAAAAGGTGAAGAGTTCAAAGGTATGCTGATGAAGCACTGAGAATTCTGCAAGCATCCAGGCAGCAAGCTGAAGCCAGATGTGCTGAAGAGGGCCGGCAATAATCACCGCAAACTCTTCCTTTAACGGCCGATTCCCGTGCTCTTCCACTTCAACCGTTCCACCAAACGGCAGCAAAAAAACACGCTTGATTCTCCAAGAAAAAAACACGGCCAGAGCAGCATGCCCCAGCTCATGGACCAGTACAATCAGGAGCAGACATAATAATGCTTTCATATGGCCTGTGAGCAGTCCCAACGCCGCGATAATCCAAAGAAAAGGGTGCACATGAATCTTCAAGATAAGGTCGAGCCATTTATTCAAATGAAATCACCTGAATCGGATCAATAAATTTATCGCCGTCTTTCATGGCAAAATAATAGACCCCTTTATTATGATCATCAAGTTTAATCGAACCGAGCTTTTTGCCTTTATCTACAAAATCATATAAAGCAACATCGACCTCTTTGAGCTCGCCATAAATACTATAGGTGTTGTCAGCATGCTGCACCTTAACTGTCAGTCCCGTCTGGCTGTCTTTGCTGACTTCAACTACATAGCCTTCCTTTATGCTATCAATTGTATCGCTGCTCGTTTCGACTTTAATCCCTTCCCCGTTGTCCTGAAAATCCTGCTGCACTTTCCCGGATGCAGGCGCGACCAGGTCTTGGCCCACTTCGACCTGCTGTTCCTTATTTTTATGTCCAGGAGCCAGAAAAGCGAGCGGATTGCCAAATTTCGTTTCAAACCAATGGCTTGCTGAGGCAAATTGAAATTCAGTTTCGAAGGTTTTGGCAACAACGGGTTTAATCTGGCTGACGGGACCAATGTTAGTTTTATAGGCTATGGCGGATACGAGAACAAGGCAGGCCGACAGAAGACATTTCAGGATAATTGAATCTGTTTTAACCAGAGGGTGTTTTCCATTAAATGTTGAAATGTTATCTTCATAGACCGGAAGAGTTCCATGCTTTTCTTGATCCGTGACCATCACCCAGGACGGGGGTTTCTGCTTCTCAGAAACTGTCTGAGTAGAGAAACGTTTCGAGCCGGAAAGCTGTTTTCTTCTTTTCTCTAATCGTTTTCTGATTTCATCTGCTCTGTGACTCATTGCCATCATCCTTTGCATTCGTTGGGTTTGTACATCATATGTCTTGTCCATGGCAAATATTCGTTACTCAAAGCAGACAAAAACAAAAAAACCTGACACAGCATTTGCTTTGTCAGATTCTTCTCTTTGATTCTATTACATTAAGATCTTACTCCGAAAAATGATTTTATCTTAGCCATCATTCCTTTGTTTTGCTCTTCAAGCACCTGCAAAGGAACAGATTCACCTAAGATGCGGCGGGCAATATTGCGGTATGCAATGGAAGCGCGGTTTTTCGGGTCCATCGCAATCGGTTCGCCGTGGTTGGAAGCTTTAATGACTTCATCATCATCAGCCACAATTCCGAGCAAATCGATCGACAAATGCTGTACGATTTCGTCGATATCCATCGTGTCACCGTTTTTCATCAGGTGATTTCTGATTCTGTTTACAACGAGCCGCGGCGATTCAATATTTTCCTCTTGCTCCAGCAGCCCTATAATACGGTCAGCATCACGAACAGCTGAGATTTCAGGCGTTGTGACCACAATCGCTTTATCTGCTCCGGAAACGGCATTTTTGTATCCTTGCTCAATTCCGGCAGGACAGTCTATGATGACATAGTCATATTCCTGTTTAAGCTCTTGGACCATATTTTTAATTTGTTCAGGAGCAACAGCTGTCTTATCGCTCGTTTGAGCAGCGGGCATTAAATAGAGCAGATCATCGAAACGTTTGTCTTTTACGAGCGCCTGATGCATTTTGCATCTGCCCTCTACAACGTCTACAAGATCGTAAATAATTCTATTTTCAAGACCCATTACAACATCAAGGTTGCGCAGCCCTATATCAGTATCTACTAAGCATACACGCTTCCCTAAAATGGCTAAGGCGGTACCGAGGTTCGCAGATGTTGTTGTTTTACCTACTCCGCCTTTTCCCGAAGTTATTACGATAGCCTCACCCAATTCACATTCCTCCCTCAAGCCTTGTTAGATCAGGTCTTAAATGAGCCAAATGTTGAAGGCGTTCAATGACCATATTTCCGTCTGTATCTAAATAAGCACATTCCATTTCGTTCCCTTTTTGAATGTGGTCTGGGGAGCGATTTAACACGTGATTGATTCTTAATTGTGTCGGCAGCATTTCAGAGGCGGCGATGACCGCTTGATTATTTCCGTTAAATCCGGCGTGCGCGATTCCTTTAAGTGAGCCCAGAACAAAAATGTTCCCTCCGGCCCTGACTGTTCCGCCGGGATTCACATCACCGATCAGGAGCAAGTCGCCTTTCACCTGCAGCACTTGGCCTGAACGGACAATTTTTGAAACAGAAATAATTTCAGCTTCCTCTTTCATACGCTGTGCTTCTTTTTTAGTAATGACTTCACTGTCAATAGAATGAACAAACAAATCTTTCTTTGACGCAATCAATTCTGTCAGCTGTTTCTCTTGCTCCTTATATAAAAAGCGATTTCCCAGCTTAACATGGACGCTGATTTTCTGGCCTTTTCCATCCGTATATTGTTCAATTGACAGCATATTCTGAAGACCATCGAGAAGCTCATCAAAAGAACACGCATCATCCAGATGCAATGTTAACCCATTCTTTGTTCCTTTTATTGTTACATATTGCTGCTTTTTGGTCTTCACAATATTCACCTCAACAACATACTCATTTCGTCAAAAAAAGATAAAATCCTTTTTACTCATCTCTCAATTCTTTCTTTAGACTCATAAAAAATAATCTAAATGGCAGAACCAGAATAAGAGCGGCTGCAATATTTAATAAAATTGTCGGTATAAACCGGTCAAGTACAAATCCGTTAAACGTCATGATGTCTTTATGAATCAAAGACTGAATGCCGAATACGTAAAATTCGAGCAGGCAGACAGCGAGAACAGCTATCAATATCACCACAAATGCGTTTGTATGCAGCACTTTAAACGCTTTTGAAGCCAAATAGCATAACCCGGCAAAACCAAACATATAAACGCCTAATAGACTTGTATAATTCATGTCATATAGAAGACCAAAAATAAAGCCGTAAATCATCGCGTGTTTTTGGTTGATGAAAGCCGACATAAATATCAGTACAAGCATCAGAAAACGCGGGACGAGCACCTGATCATCTGTAACGAACGGAAAATGCACCAGATCTGTAAAAATGCTTTCCGCAGAAAAAACAAGCATCATAACGAAAGGGAGAAGGAAACGCTTCACGATCCTTCCTCCTCTGTATCGACAGTCGGCACATCCCGGTTAACAACAATCACATTATTTAAATCGGTAAGGTCAGCCGCAGGTTTTACATAAGCAACTTTCGTTAATCCATAGGAATCTGACTCGATATCAGTCACTTCACCGATTGTCAGCCCCTCTGGGAAAACGCCGCCTGTGCCTGATGTTTCAATAAGATCGCCTTTTTTCACGTCTTGTTTATCCTTGCGCTCAATAATGGTCATCTTAAGGCGTTTTTTGTCTTTGTCATATCCTTCGATCAGGCCGTAGCCTTTGCTGCCTTTTTTTCCGGATATTTTCGTCGCGACTCTGTTATTGCGGTCAGTATCGCTTAAAAGCTGAACCGTAGACGTAAAATTGTTAAGTCCGGAACTTTTGATCTTGCCGATTAATGCGCCTTTTTCGTTTGTAACAGCCATATCCTTCGCTACATTTTGCTGAGACCCTTTGTTAATCGTGACCTGTTTCGCCCAATTATCAGGGCTTCTGGCAATAACCGTCGCTAAAATCGGCTTGTAATCTTTAATCGATTTGACATGGCCAAGCTCGTCACGCAAGGATTTGTTTTCTTCTTCAAGTTCTTGAAGCTTGGCTTCATATTGTGTCTGTCCGTCCAGTTTCTCTCTCAGACGCTCGTTTTCTTTGTATGTGTTTTTTAAATCATCAATGTTCTCAAATATCCCTGCAAAAAATTCGGCAGGCGTATGAAAAATATTTTGAAATACTCCCGTCGTATCGCCGATCACTTTCTCAGGCCAGGTGGTATTGCGGCCGCCCTTCAGCGAAAATCCAATCATAGCCACCAATATGATAATACACAGAAGTAATAGCATTAACCGTTTATTCGGCATCGTGTTACACCTCTTCTATTGAACTCCCGATTATCTAGTTTTTCCTTTGAAAAGATGGATGTGCTCCAGTGCTTTCCCTGTTCCGATCGCTACACAATCAAGCGGGTCTTCGGCGATAAGGACCGGCATTTTTGTTTCTTCGCTGATGACTTTATCCAAATTGCGAAGAAGCGCTCCGCCGCCGGTTAACACAATACCTCTGTCCATAATATCAGCTGCAAGCTCAGGCGGTGTTTTTTCAAGTGTGCTCTTCACTGCTTCAACAATTGTAGATACAGTGTCACGCAGAGCATTAGAAATTTCTTTTCCTGTAATTTCGATTGTTTTCGGCAGACCTGTCAGTAAATCGCGTCCGCGGATTTCCATATTATCGGATTCTTCAGGAGCTTCTGCAGATCCGATCTCCATTTTAATCGCTTCAGCCGTACGGTCACCGATCATCAGATTGTACGTTTTTCTGATGTAGTTGATAATCGCATCATCCATCTCATCACCGGCTACACGGATCGATTGAGACGTTACAATGCCTCCGAGGGAAATAATCGCAACCTCTGTCGTACCGCCCCCGATATCAACAACCATGCTTCCAGTCGGTTCCCAAACTGGCAGATTGGCTCCGATTGCTGCGGCAAACGGCTCCTCAATCGGATACGCGTCACGCGCTCCCGCCTGTCTTGTCGCATCGATGACAGCGCGTTCCTCAACAGCTGTAATGCCTGATGGAACACAAACCATCACATATGGTTTTCTGGCAAACATGCCTTTATTTTTTATAGCTTGATTGATGTAATATTTCATCATCGTAGCCGTTGTTTCATAATCAGCGATAACGCCGTCTTTCATCGGGCGAAGAGCTACCACGTTGCCAGGTGTCCGTCCGATCATATTTTTCGCATCATTTCCGACAGCAACAATCGACTTCGTATCCGTTTGCAAAGCGACAACTGAAGGCTCTCTGACAACAATTCCTTTTCCTTTTACAAAAACAAGCGTATTCGCAGTTCCAAGATCTATACCAAGGTCTCTTGTACCAATTCCAAACATATGTATGTATCTTCCTTTCTTAAAGCAAAAATACCCTAAAGGGAAAAACTCATAAACTCTATTATAGCTTAATTCGACGAAAAAAAAAGTGTTACAAATATCCTTTTTCCTTTAAACTCACAAATTTTTTGTCCCCGATCACCAAATGGTCAAGCAGCTCGATGCCAATCAGGTTTCCGCATTCAAACAGCCGTCTTGTCACTTCAATATCTTCCCTGCTCGGCGTCGGATCTCCAGAAGGATGATTGTGAACACAGATAAAGGAAGCGGCAGATCGTTTAAACGCTTCTTTAAACACCTCCCGAGGGTGGACAATAGATGAATTCAGGCTTCCGATAAATACGGTGCGTTTATGGATGACTTGGTTTTTTGTATTTAAGTATAAACAGACAAAATGCTCCTGGGTTAAAAAGCGCATATCCTCCATGACAAGATTTGCGCCGTCTTCCGGGGAGCGAATGACGAAATGTTCTTCGTTGGCTAATTTATGAATCCGGCTTCCAAGCTCAACTGCCGCCAGTATTTGGACCGCTTTTACCATACCGATTCCCGGAATGCTCGACAGCTCTTCAACTGACGCTTCTTTCAGCAGTCGCAGCCCGTCAAAAGAGCGCAGCAGCCGGTTTGACAGGTCCATAACAGATTCGTGTTTAGTGCCTGTCCGCAATAATATAGCCAAAAGTTCATGATTCGCTAAGTTCTCGGCTCCGACTTTCAGAAGCCGTTCTCTTGGCTTTTCTTTCGTTGGGAAATCTCTGAGTTTTAATGGCAGATCGTGTATGATCAAGCACTCCTTTTCTTTCCCTTCCCGTTTATAGAACTGTCATCCCTTCATATCAAAATGGCGAAGAGCTCTCATCGTTTTTGATATAGGAAGGCCCATGACTGAATAATAATCTCCGTCTATTTTCTTTACAAAAAGCGCGCCTCTTCCTTGGATACCGTATGCACCTGCTTTATCCATCGGCTCTTTTGTTTCAATATAAGTCCAAATCTCTTCTTCACTGAGGGGCCAAAACGTAACTTCTGTCTTATCATAAAAAGTTTCGCTGTGATTTTCGGCTTGTATGCTGACCGCAGTTATCACTGAATGACTTCGGCCTGAAAGCCTCCGCAGCATAGAAGCGGCTTCTTCTTGATCTTGCGGTTTGCCGAGACATTCGCCGTCCAGGCATACCATTGTATCAGCGCCGATAACGATTGCATGCGGATGGAGATCAGCTACAGCCTTAGCTTTTTGTTTTGCCAACCATTGGACGTTTTCTTCAGGTGAAAAGTTTCGATTTAATTTTTCCTCTACTTCACTGACAATAATGGAGTAGGGCAGCTGGAGAAGATCGAGGAGTTCTTTTCTGCGCGGAGATTGTGATGCAAGTATTAGCGGCTTTGTCATGTTTGTCATCCTTTCAGGGTTTGCTTAAGAAAAAAAGATACTCGTTTATCCTACCAAATCACGAGGCTTGTCACAATTTCAGAAAAATAACTTTTTCATGACAAAATAAAAAAAGCCTGTCACTAAAGGACGAAGGCTCAGGCATTTTTTCTTATTTAATGACGGCTAACAGCTCCTGCTGAGCCTTCCACCCGGCTTCAGCACTTGGGTCCTCTAATTCCTTTAATGCCTGCAAAATCGCTTTTTTCTCTCCTCCTTCAGACGCTTCTGTTTTACCAAGCGACTTTTCTATTTTCTCTACACTCGCTTTTGTAATGTCTTCACCAAGAATCGCCTTTGCTGCAAGCTCCGCTGTTTCCTTGAACGAATCTGTCATATCTGACTCTATTGATAAGGAAAGCTCCTTGCCTCCCCAAGCTTCAAAATCGCTGTCGATCAAAAGCTGTCCTAACTGCTGTGACACTTCCTTATCACCGGCTAAGCCTGCAATGACGTACGTATACCCGTCATCCTTTGACAGTGACACTGCGGAGTAGCCTTTTGCGGTCAGTTGTTCAGTTAACGTTTCGGCACCCTTTTCATTTGAGAATTTTCCGGCTTGTACAGCGTACGTTTTATATGTACCTTCAGTTTGTGCCGCTTGTTTTTCTGCGCCTGAGCTTTGTTTTTCAGCAGATGTATCTCCGGCTTTTGCTGTTTGGCTTCCTAGAGAATCATCTAATGAGGCCGGTGCCGACGCTTCTTTATTGCCCGAGATGTTTAACGCGAATAACCCTAATCCAGTGCCTATGACGGCCGCAAAGGCAATCGTCGCCGCCACTTTTTTTACCGGCTTGGCCGCCCCGGCCTTTCCTTTTGAATACAGCTTTGTTTTTTTCTTTTGATAGGACGGAACGACTTTTGGATCCTCTTTAAACACCTTGTCCTCCTCGGAATCCCAGTTAAATTCATCTTCATTAGGATGTTCATGGGATGCCGCAACCTCTTGCTCTGCCTTTCTCTTTTCCTCCCAATTTGAAAATGTCATGCTTTTTTCCGTCTCAGTCTCAGACGTCTCCTGTTCGTAAACCGTCTCTTCTTTTCCATTAATCGTCACCTTGAGGGCTTTTTCTGCGGCTTTACTGTTTTTTTTATTCTTTCTTTTTTTCAATTCCGCTTCCTCCCTTCATTTGCTTGACCGTTCTTGTCGGCTTTTCATGCTACACACTTTAGCACAGGCGAAAAAAAAAAGAACAAGACTTTTGTCGTCTTGTCCAAAAAACGTTCGTCAAATTTTTCAGCAGTCAGCCCAATGCCATTTTGATATAAAAAGAAATGATAGAGTCACCGTATAAATAAGCTAAAATGCTCCCTGCAGCAATGGCAGGGGCAAAGGGAAGCGGCTGTCTTTTGGCGAGTCTTCCAGTCAGGACAGCTACCGCTCCATACAAAGCACCTATCAAAACAGAAAAGAAAAAGGCAGCTGTCAGCATTTTTACACCAAGTACAAAGCCAATCACCGCAAATAATTTAATATCTCCTCCCCCTATTCCCCCATGGGTGATTGCGGCAATTAAGGCCAGGAATAGAAATCCGGCGGCCGCACCTAACAGGCCGGCATACCAGGAATCAAGCGGAGAAATCAATCTTGCAGCGGCCAAAACGGGAACAAAGAAAATTAATATCCGATTTGGTATCAGCATAAAATGAATATCTGTCACTGCAACGATGATGAGAAGAGAGATAAACACGAGAGCGGGAAACAGTTCCGGAGACGGGCCAAAGTGTATTCCTGCTGTCGCAAATAAACACGCTGTCACAAGCTCTGCCACAGGATACATAAAAGAAATTCTGTGCCCACAGCTTTTACATTTGCCTTTTTGGAAAAGGAATGACAGGATGGGGATTAATTCTGCCGGGGTTAATGTCCGCCGGCAAAATGAGCATGCCGAACGGGGCGTGATAATGGATATATGTAAGGGGATACGGCACCCGGCCGTATAATAAAATGAACCAAGGATAAGCCCGAGGATAAAGAGAATGGGAAGCATAGACAACACACCTTTACTCACTGTAGATTCTGGTATGGATTGTAGCAGAGTGAGCGGCCTGAACTCTAATCGGGAATATTCAATTTTACACATAAAAAACCCCGGCAGAATCTCATTTTCGATACTGCCGGGTGGATGCCTTTATTGCAATCTTTTGCGGATTTCAGAAATAAAATAAAGCGATCCGGTAATGAGCACAATTTCATTTGAGCCCTTTTTGCTTTCTATGAATTCAATCACATTGTCCGGGTCCTCATTCCAGCTTTTATTGCTGATTTCACTTGCATCATAGAGATCTTTTGCAAGAGAAGCACGCGGGAAATCAAAAGAAGCAAAATGGACCGCATGCGCTATGGTTTCCAATCTCTTAATCATATTGTGATACGGTTTGTCCTTTAACGCGCTAAATACCACAGAAATGCGGGAGTCAGGGAAACGCTGCTTCATCGTTTCCACCAGCTTTTCAACGCCTTCTTCGTTATGCGCACCGTCTAAGTATACGGGCGGATGTTCTTGAACAAGCTCTAACCGTCCCGGCCAAGCAGCCTTTACCAGCCCGCTTCTTAGCGCTTCATCACTGATATGGGCAATATCCTCCCTATTGAGCCACTCCGCAGCCAAAATGGACAAAGCCGCATTTTGTCTTTGATGGGTGCCGATCAGAGATGTTCGAACATCTTCATAACACTTCTCGCCCGTTTTGAATGAAAACTGTTCTCCGGCAGGCAGAGCCTCTTCATTGAAAATAACACATGTATCATGTAATGACTGGAACGGCGCAGCATGTCGTTCAGCTTCATGACGAATGACCTGTAGGGCTTCCGGCTGAGTAACAGCTGTAACGATAGGAATACCTTCTTTAATAATTCCGGCCTTTTCCCCAGCAATTTCTTCAATAGTATTTCCCAAAATGTTCATATGGTCGTGTCCAATGCTTGTGATCATAGTTAAAAGCGGTTCAACCACATTGGTAGAGTCGAATCTACCGCCCAAACCTGTTTCAAAAATAACAAAGTCGACCTTATGAAACTCAGCAAAATATAAAAATGCACAAGCCGTCATAATTTCAAATTCTGTCGGCTGGCCGTAGTCCGTTTGATCTAATGCTTTAACGTGCGGTTTAATCTGATTGACGAGTGTTGTCCATTCCTCATCTGAAATCGGTGTCCCGTTTACGCTGATCCGTTCATTAAACGTAATGATATAAGGTGACGTAAACGTTCCAACCGAATATCCGGCTTCTTGCAGCATAGAACGGATAAAAGCGACAGTTGATCCTTTGCCGTTTGTTCCTGCTACGTGGAACGCGCGGATTTTTTTTTCAGGATGGCCTAACCGCGCCATCAGCTGCTTCATTCGGCCGAGTCCGGGCTTCACTCCGAATTTCAGCCGCCCGTGAATCCAGCTGCGCGCTTCTTCATATGCAGTAAACAATGATAATCCCCTCTTTTATAAGACAAGGCGGTTTCTATAGAAACCGCCCCGGCTTTTCATTAGCCCTTCAGCTCAGCCATTCGTTTTTGAACAGCGTCACGCTTTGCCACATAATCTTTTTCTTTTTCACGTTCTTCATCAATTACGTGCGCAGGCGCTTTTTTCATAAATCCTTCATTTCCAAGTTTCTTTTGGACACGCTCGACTTCTTTCGTCAGCTTATCGAATTCTTTTTGCAGACGGGCAATTTCTTCATCAATATTAATTAAGCCTTCTAGCGGAAGAATAACCTCTGCTCCTGAGACAACAGCCGTCATCGCTTTATCAACAGCTTCGATATCAGTGCCGATTTTAAGTACGCTCGGATTCGTAAAGCGTTCAACGTATGAACGGTTCGCCTCGAGGCGGGCTGCTATTTCGTCTGTGCTTGTTTTAATATACAGTTCAACCTGCTTGCTCATTGGCGTATTGACTTCACTCCGGATATTACGTACAGAACGGATCAGCTCAACGAGAAGCTTCATGTCAGCTGCCGCTTCAGTATCAGTATGTTCCGGCACTACAACAGGCCATTGACTTACTGTAATCGATTCCCCTTGGTGAGGAAGGTGCTGCCAAATTTCTTCCGTTAAGAATGGCATAAACGGATGGAGGAGGCGCATCGTTTGATCCAGTACGTAAGCAAGGATAGAACGGGTTGTTTTCTTAGCCGCTTCGTCCTCTCCGTAAAGCGGAAGCTTCGCCATTTCAATATACCAATCACAGAAATCGTCCCAAATAAAGTTATATAAATGGCGCCCGACTTCACCAAATTCATATCGATCAGCAAGCTGGGTCACATGCTCGATCGTTTCATTTAATCGCGTTAAAATCCACTTGTCAGCTACTGATTTTTCGCCTGACAGATCAAGCTCATCGTACGTCATGCCATCCATGTTCATTAATGCAAAACGGGAGGCATTCCAAATTTTATTGGCAAAATTCCAAGTCGATTCCACTTTTTCATAGCTGAAGCGCAGATCCTGGCCAGGAGAGCTTCCAGTTGCAAGGAAATAACGTAAAGAATCGGCTCCGTACTTGTCAATGACATCCATCGGATCGACACCGTTGCCAAGAGATTTACTCATTTTCCGACCTTGCTCGTCACGGATTAAGCCATGAATTAAAACATCTTTGAACGGGCGCTCTTCTGTAAATTCAATCGCTTGGAAAATCATGCGAGACACCCAGAAGAAAATGATGTCGTACCCTGTAACGAGAACATCTGTCGGATAGTAGTGTTTAAAGTCTTCAGCCGTTACATCAGGCCAGCCCATAGTGGAGAAAGGCCAGAGCGCAGAACTGAACCATGTATCCAGTACATCTGTATCCTGTTCCCAATTTTCGCTGTTCTCAGGCGCTTCAAGGCCAACATATAACTCGCCTGTTTCTTTATGATACCAAGCAGGAATGCGGTGGCCCCACCACAGCTGACGGGAAATACACCAGTCGCGGATGTTTTCCATCCAGTGTAAATACGTTTTTTCGAAACGGTCAGGCACAAAGTTAACTTTTTCTTCTTTCTTTTGCAGCTCAATCGCTGCATCAGCAAGCGGCTGCATGCGCACAAACCATTGTGTTGAAAGATAAGGCTCCACAACAGCCCCGCTTCGTTCACTATGGCCGACAGAGTGCATATGATCTTCGATTTTGAAGAGAACTCCCGCCTCCTGTAAATCTTTCACGAGCTTTTTGCGGCATTCAAAACGATCCATACCTTGATATTGCAGGGCATTTTCATTCATCGTTCCGTCTTCATTCATGACAAGAATTCTTTCTAAATTGTGGCGGTTTCCAAGCTCGAAGTCGTTCGGATCATGAGCAGGCGTAATTTTCACTGCACCTGAACCAAATTCCATATCTACATAGTCATCACCGACAATCGGAATTTCACGATTTGTAATCGGCAGGATTACCGTTTTTCCGATAAGGTGCTTATAGCGCTCATCTTCAGGGTGAACGGCAACAGCTGTATCACCGAGCATCGTTTCAGGACGTGTCGTCGCAATTTCAATCGAGCCTGAACCGTCTGTGAGCGGATAGCTCATATGATAGAACGCGCCCTGAACATCTTTGTAAATAACCTCAATGTCGGATAGAGCTGTTTTTGTTGCAGGGTCCCAGTTAATAATATATTCGCCTCTGTAGATCAGGCCTTTTTCATAAAGCTTAACGAAAACTTCGCGAACTGCTTTGCTTAAGCCTTCATCCAGCGTAAAGCGTTCACGGGAATAATCAAGGCCAAGCCCTAATTTGGCCCACTGGCTGCGAATAAAGTCAGCGTACTCTTCCTTCCACTTCCATGTTTCTTCGAGGAATTTCTCGCGCCCCAAATCGTAGCGGGATTTGCCTTCCTCACGAAGTTTCGCTTCCACTTTAGCCTGTGTCGCGATGCCGGCGTGGTCCATACCCGGAAGCCACAGCACATCATAGCCCTGCATGCGTTTCATTCTTGTTACAATGTCTTGCAGCGTTGTGTCCCACGCGTGTCCAAGATGAAGTCTTCCTGTTACGTTTGGCGGCGGAATGACAACAGCATATGGCTCTTTTGTCTGGTCACTGCCCGCTTCAAAAAATTTGCCTTTTAGCCAAAAATCATATCGGTCTTTTTCAACCGCTGCCGGATTGTATTTCGTCGGCATTGTTTGTTCATTCGTTTCCATCATAACCCTCCAGCATGTTAAAAATGGCTGAGAACGAAAAAAGAGCTTTTCATCCCTATAAAAGGACGAAAAGCTCTTTCGCGGTACCACCTTTTTTCATGAACTCTATCAGTTCATGCACTTATAACGGATAACGGGTGTTTCCCGAATTTCTCTACTCTTCTTTCAAGAAATTATGCTCCCGGGCGACCTTCCAATCAGACAACATAAGAAGCCTTTCAGCAAACGGCTTCTCTCTCTGCATGCGCCTTTTTTGTACTCTTCCCGTTCTAAGCAGGTGTATTTATCAGCTCATTATATACATTATTTATGTTCTTTATTATAGTAAAAGTGTTTTTGATTCGTCAATCATCTTTTCCAAAAACACCGCTTTCTATACAAATGGGCAGGCACCTATTGCCCAAGTTTACATATGATGCTTGTAAATGCGTAGAGGAGGATGCACCGTGAAGAAACGATTCAGCTCTTATTCACTGCCGCCGTGGGTCAGGCAAATTCGGCTTGTATCCGCGCAAGTGATTATCCCCATTACAATTTTTCAAGGGATCAGAACCATTTTCTTTCCGACTACCTTTGATGTTTTGCTGCTCGCAATCCTAATCTTTTTAGCTTGCGCCCTTCATTTAGAATGGATATAAACAAACAAGTCCGCGCCATTAAGACGTGGACTCGTTTTCAGCCTGAAATTTTTTCTCTTGTTCAATCTGATGAATTTTCATCACAAACGGCTCTATATTTTTCATTTGCCAGTAAGCCTTTAATAAATGCGCACATTCATCTTTTTCATGCTGTCTTTTCCCGGTTTGATAACGGTTCAGCACCTTGTACATGGCTGCCGGATATGCCATATAGCTGAGAAAAAGACTGACCTCGGCTTCTCGCAAAGGGAATGATTTCGTGTATGCATAAAACCATTCGACGCATTCCGGACAAGCTTTCGGAAAGCCTCTGAACATTTTTGTATAAAAGCCGAGCAAGTCGTTTTGCGGCGGGCCGGCAGACGCTCTTTCGAAGTTTGTGAAATACCCGGTCCCGGCGTCATTATACAGAAAATGGTGTATAGATAGGCTGCCGTGGTTCATCACAACCCTTGAGATGCCCTTTTCTTTTGCCGACTCATACCAGTCCTCCAACCGCTCCAGTGCAAAGTTCACCGCGGAAATGGTTTCTGAAAAATAGGTTACGGCTTGGAGTTCAAAAGGGGAAAGGTACCATTCCTTCTCCGCTCTGTCCACAAACTGTTCATAGAAAATTTTATCATTTTCCCACTTTTTTTTCGTTTGTCCGTAATAACGTTCAATATCATCACGGCTGACCTTCATTTCCTGCGCAGTTCTCTCGTGAAGACGGGCTGCTTCTCTAAATAAATAAGCATGTTTCTGATCCCGTTCTTCCTCTTGGTCAAATTGGAGCCAAGGCATTAAATAATAGGAATCTCCTGATTGTACGCCCGCTGAGAAAAACTCACCGCTATTTGTTCTGTAAACGGGAACAAATGAACGAAAACCTTTTTCCTCAATCGCCACCATATGATCTGTAAACTGTTTGCTGCGAACCGATTTCAATTTTTTCAGGGCGAATACGCCGTAGTCTGTATACACTTTCCATACAAGAGGACTGACAGGCTCAATAAATTGAGCAGTCAGTCCGTATTCCTGAAGAACCGATTGGGTTTCTTCCATTCCATTCACCACATTTTCCGATCGCTTACGGCTTACGCATGGCTGTTGTTATATTGAGGAATATAAAGAATCTGGCCTGCTTTCAATTCATCATCCAAGGCTAAAGAATTCATCCTGATCAGCTGCTGGGAGGTGATTTCATACCGTTCGCATAAACGTTCGATCGTGTCTTCCTGCTGAACAATGCATATTTTCATTCTCGAAAACTCATCCTCTTCTCTCGTAAAGAGTTTTGTTAAATAAAGAGAATTATTACTTTCTTTTGTTTGAGATTCCTTCGTTTCAGCAGCAGGAGTAACCCTAGGAACAGCATCCGCTTCCTTCCTTTCAGTCTCAGAGGTTTCAGGCAGCTGGAAGGATTGAAAAGGTGTTTCTTCCTCAGGCTCTTCAGCCGGAGGTATTTTTCTCACTTCAATTTCAAAGCTTTCTTCCTCTTGTTCTTCCTCCTCCAATAGTTTAGGCGCTGAATAAAAAGAATCCCCATCTTCTTGTTCGGGCAGGAAGGTGCGGTATGCCGGTGCAAGCTCTTCTTCTTGAGTTGCCTCCTCCGAGCTTGCTTTTTGATTAGTAGGATGATGTGAATCGGCTTCGGCATTCTCCACATATGCAGCTGATGCTGGTTTCCTCTCTCTACTTTCCTCTATAGAGAGAACCTCCTCAGTCACAGTCTCCGAAGCTTCATCCGCTTCTTGACGGAGTGCGGGCTCAGCCTGCTCCGGTTGATCTGTTTCTTTCTCTTCTTGACGAAGTACAGGCTCAGCGTGTTTCGGTTGATCTGCTTTTTTCTCTTCTTGACGAAGTGCAGGCTCAGCCTGTTCCGGTTGATCTGCTTCTTTCTCTTCTTGACGAAGTGCGGGCTCAGCCTGTTCCGGTTGATCTGCTTCTTTCTTTTCTTGACGAAGTACAGGCTCAGCCTGTTTCGGTTGATCTGCTTTTTTCTCTTCTTGACGAAGTGCAGGCTCAGCCTGTTCCGGTTGATCTGCTTCTTTCTCTTCTTGGCGAAGTGCGGGCTCAGCCTGTTCCGATTGATCTGCTTCTTGACGAAGTACAGGCTCAGCCTGTTTCGATCGATCTGCTTCTTTCTCTTCTTGGCGAAGTGCGGGCTCAGCCTGTTCCGATTGATCTGCTTCTTGACGAAGTACAGGCTCAGCCTGTTTCGATCGATCTGCTTCTTTCTCTTCTTGGCGAAGTACGGGCTCAGCCTGTTCCGATTGATCTGCTTCTTGACGAAGTACGGGCTCAGCCTGCTCCGGTTGATCTGCTTCTTGACGAAGTGCGGACTCAGCCTGTTCCGATTGATCTGCTTCTTCATTTTGAGCCTCTTGACGCAACGCATATTCAAGAATAGAGGACACTGGTGTTTCTGCTTTTTCCTCTTCAATTGCAGTCTCTTCTTGTAGCTCAGCTTCCAAAGCAGGCGATTCTTCTGCTCCAGAACCTTCACGAAGC
This sequence comes from Bacillus sp. SN1, assembly GCF_002796895.1. NCBI lineage: Bacteria > Bacillati > Bacillota > Bacilli > Caryophanales > Bacillaceae > Bacillus > Bacillus sp. SN1. The sequence goes on along the minus strand of NZ_PHIE01000003.1, from coordinate 297,861 downwards.
TCTGCCTCTGCTGGAGAGTCCGCGTCTATCCGAACATCTGCTAATGCAGCTGCTGGCTCTGGCGTTTCTTTTTCTGCTTTAACGATCTCTTGAATTTCTATTTCTGATGCATTAGGTTCTGGTTCAGCTTCTTCTGTTTCCGATTCTTCACGAGACTCCGCTTCCGGCACTACAAGCTCTGCTGGCTCGGCTTCTTCTTTCACACCTTCTCGCGCCTCTGGTTCTGAAGCAACTGATTCCGGAGGCGCAGATTCTGCTTTTTCTGTTTCCAACTCTTCACGAAGCCCGGTTTTCGAGACAAAAAGTTCTGGCGGTTCATCCTGCATAATTGCTTCCTCTGCCGGATCTGCATCCGTTTTTAATACACTGTGTATCGGCGGCTCAGAAAGCTCTTCCTCTCTAAATGCCGCAGGAGCTTCATATAGAGGAATCTCCGGCTCTTTATCTGCCGTATCATCCAAAAGCCCTTCGATCGCTAAATCAGCCTGAATCGTTAAAATACGCGAATCCGTTAATTGATAGTCAAATGCGTCAATAAAGACGAAGACATCCTGTAAATGGCTCACTTTATTTTTCGGAATGGTAATATCCACAGGAAAACAGTGAGTCAGTTCCGCACTTCCATCCTCTCTCTTTCTGACTTCTTCAACAAACCGCTTATCTGTATAAAACTCTTCAGTATGTTTGTTTTGATCTATGTTGTACTCACCTGTAAGTTCAAGCGATCCTCTGATTGATACATAATCATTTACTTCCTGAACCCTAATATCAGGATCTAATGAAATAGAAAGCAGTTCAGAAACTTCCTGTCCTTTTTGGAAACAGATCGATTCTTCTACAGAAAATTGCAATCGATGATTTTGCGGCAAGTTCATATCCTCCTTTCATCTAATCCTTAAAATTAGATGTCACTAAAGGTGTATGTATGAACTGGGGAAAATATGAGTGGGAGAGCACAGAAAAAACCGGTACAAGGATGTCCTTGATACCGGTTTTTCACTCTTATCCGCGGCTGATCTCAGCGAATACTTTCTCAGCTGCCTGGATTGTTTTTTCAATATCTTCATCAGTATGGGCCGTTGAAAGGAAAAGGCCTTCGAATTGTGATGGCGGAAGGAATACACCTTCATTTGCCATCCCTTTATAATATTTAGCAAACAGCTTTAAATCAGATGATTTAGCTGTTTCATAATTGATGACAGGTTCGTTTGTAAAGAAGAAACCGATCATCGAACCTGCGCGGTTAAAGGTATGCGGAATGCCATGAGCCTCAGCCGCTTTTGAAATGCCTTCTTCCAGCCTGTCACCTTTTTTGATGAAATTCTTGTAGGAATCAGGTGTCAGTTGTTTTAATGTTTCTAAGCCAGCCGTCATCGCAAGCGGGTTGCCTGACAATGTACCAGCCTGATAAATCGGACCGCTCGGAGCGATCTGCTCCATGATTTCAGCCTTGCCTCCATAAGCGCCGACAGGAAGTCCGCCCCCGATCACTTTTCCTAAACAAGTCAGATCAGGCGTTACGCCGAAATAGCCTTGAGCACAGTTATAATCGACCCGGAAGCCTGTCATCACTTCATCAAAAATCAGCAGGGAACCGTATTGCTCAGTGATATCACGCAGACCTTGCAGGAAGCCATCTTGCGGCGGAACAACTCCCATATTTCCGGCAACCGGCTCTACGATAACACCCGCAATGTCTTCACCGAATTGCTGGAAAGCAAGCTTTATACTTTCTAAATCATTGTACGGAACGGTGATGGTGTTTTTCGCAATGCCTTCAGGCACACCAGGGCTGTCAGGCAGACCAAGAGTGGCCACTCCTGAACCTGCTTTAATCAAGAGAGAATCGCCGTGCCCGTGGTAGCAGCCCTCAAATTTTAAAATCTTGTTGCGGCCTGTATAGCCTCTTGCCAAACGAAGGGCACTCATTGTGGCCTCTGTTCCGGAGCTGACCATTCGTACAATTTCTACAGATGGCACACGATCAATGACGAGTTGTGCCAGTTCATTTTCCACCTCAGTCGGAGCCCCGAAGCTTGTCCCGTATTCAGCCACTTTTTTGAGGCTCTCTACGACGCGGTCATTTGTATGCCCTAAAATTAAAGGTCCCCATGACAAGACGTAGTCAATATATTCATTACCGTCAATATCAAAGATTTTTGAGCCTTTTCCGCGCTCCATAAAAATCGGGTCCATGTCTACCGATTTAAATGCGCGAACGGGACTGTTCACACCGCCCGGCATGAGTTTTTGCGCTTTTTTAAAAGCCGCTTTTGATTTTTCATAGCTTCTCATCTGCCTCAACTCCTGTCAACTGAATAAAATTACTCCGCAAGCCATTTCGCTGCGTCTTTCGCATGGTACGTAATAATCAGGTCGGCACCTGCGCGCTTCATGCTTGTCAAAATTTCTAGCACAATTTCTTTTTCTTTGATCCAGCCGTTCTGCGCTGCAGCCTTCACCATAGAATACTCTCCGCTTACATTATAAGCGACGAGCGGCAAAGTAAACTCATTTTTCACGTCACGCATGACATCCATATATGAAAGTGAAGGTTTGACAATTAAAAAGTCCGCGCCTTCCTCAACATCTGATTGTGCTTCGCGGAGTGCTTCCATACGGTTGGCAGGATCCATCTGATATGTTTTGCGGTCCCCGAATTGCGGCGTGCTGTTTGCTGCATCACGGAACGGACCGTAAAACTCACTTGAATATTTTACAGCGTAAGACATGATTGGAATATTGACGAATCCTTCTTTATCAAGCGCTTCTCTGATCACTGTAACAAATCCGTCCATCATGTTTGATGGCGCAATGATATCCGCACCAGCTCTCGCTTGGCTGACAGCTGTCTGCGCCAAAAGCTCCAGCGATTCATCATTGAGGATAACTCCGTCTTTGACAAGTCCGCAATGGCCGTGGTCTGTATATTCGCACAAGCATGTATCAGCAACAACAACCATCTCAGGGAAGTGTTTTTTAATTTCTGTAATGGCTTTTTGAACAATGCCGTGATCATGGTACGCTTGTGTTCCGCAATCATCTTTTTCTTCCGGGATGCCGAACACGATGACAGATTGAATGCCCAGTTTGACCAGCTCTGCCACTTCATCCTTCAATAGATCTAATGATACATGGTAAACATCAGGCATTGACGGAACAGCTTTTTTGCCTTCCAGCCCTTCAACGACAAAAATCGGATAAATAAAATCTGATGGATGCAAACGTGTTTCCTTTACCATCTCTCTCATTGCTTTTGAGGACCGCAGGCGGCGGTGTCTGTTAAATGATTGACTCATATTCTCTCTTCCTCTCTTGACATGCTGCACATTAACTCAAGCATGCCGTCTATTGTAAATGTGTCAGGCGTATGTGATGTGATGCCATACGTCAGCAGGGCGTCCCTTGTTAAAGGTCCGATGCTGATACATGACGTCCTGTTCGCCTGCCACTTTTTCAATTCTTCTCCTAAGACATGCATAAACGTATGTACGGTTGATGAACTCGTAAATGTCACATAGTCAAATGAATATTGGCCCGCAGCCTCTTTCAGTGCCTCGATGCCTTCTTCATCCGGAATCGTTTCGTAAACAACCCATTCCTTCACTTCAAAACCGAGCGGGACAAGTTCTTGTTTGATCACATCACGGGACAAATTGCCTTTAATCACTGTAATTCGTTCCGCCGGTTCAGCATGCTGCTTAAGGGCCTCCGCCAATTGTTCAGCGATATAGTCCTTAGGCATTACATCAACCGATACGTTATGCGTTTCCAAGCGGCGAGCCGTTTTTTCACCGACAGCCGCAATTTTTTTATGAGCAGGAAGAAAAAGCTGATTTTCCTGTAGATAAGAAAAAAAGAAGTCCGCTCCGTTCACACTTGTAAAAACAAGCCAGCCAGGCGCAGCAAGATCCTCTTTCACCTGTTTCGCAACATCATTCGGCAAAGCGCGGCGAAACGTAATCAAAGAGGTCAAAATCGCTTTTCCGCCAAGCGCCTCCACTTTTTGCTGAAACGATTTTGCCTGCGCCTTATTCCGGGTGACTAGCACTGTTTTTCCTTTCAGTGGAAAATCATTTTCCATCCTCATCAAGCTCCCGTTTTACACGATCAATTAATTCTTTGGCTCCTTTGTCAGCCATAAGAGCGGCACAGCGCTTTCCGACTTCCTCCGGATCGTTTCCGGTGACGGTTTCTTTAAAAATGATTTTGCCGTCAGGAGAAGCGACAAGCCCTGTCAATTCAATTTCATCCTGTCCGTTTAACACTGAGTATCCTGCGATCGGAACCTGGCAGCCGCCCTCCATCGCGTTTAAATAAGCACGTTCCGCCAGCACGGTCCGTTTTGTATATTCATCTGTAAACTGAGAAAACAACGCCAATAGCTCTTCATCAGATTCTCGGCACTCAATCGCCAGTGCTCCTTGGCCCACAGCAGGCAAACAGCGTTCAGGCTCGAGAAATTCGGTTACGACGTCTTGCTTCCAGCCCATTCTGGAAAGGCCGGCAGCAGCTAAAATAATCGCGTCATAATCCTCAGTTTCCAGCTTTTGAAGTCTCGTATCTATATTACCCCTAATCCATTTAATTGTAATGTCAGGACGCTCGATCAAAAGCTGTGCGCTTCTTCTTAAACTGCTTGTGCCAATAACAGCGCCTTCCTTCATTTCTGAAAGCTTTACGCGATTCTTTGAAATAAGGGCGTCACGAGGGTCTTCCCGTTCAGGAATACAGCCGATCACAAGTCCTTCAGGCAAAACAGCAGGCATGTCCTTCATGCTGTGTACCGCCATATCAATGTCTTCATTTAAAAGCGCTTGTTCAATCTCTTTGACAAACAGCCCTTTCCCACCCACTTTTGAGAGCGTAACGTCGACGATCCGGTCGCCCTTTGTCACGATTTCTTTTATTTCAAAGGTAAACGAAGGATTGATTTCTTTTAGTTTTTGAATGACCCATTTTGTTTGAGTCATAGCGAGTTTGCTCCGTCTGGAACCTACCTTAATCGTTCTCATATTTTTCTTTCCTCCCGAATCTGCTTGGGACATCATTTAACTGAACCAATGGAATTGCGACAGGCTTCCCAGCAGGAAATAATTGATCATCAGCACGAGAAAACAAGCCGTATTCCACAGTGCAGCGACCTTTCCTTGCAGCTCTTTAATCAGCCTGATATAAAGATAGTAGCTGTACAGCAGCAGGACGACAAACGAACCAAGCACTTTGGCATCGAACCAATACAGCGTTTCTAGTGAGACATACGCCCAAATGACGCCGAGAATCAAACTCAGCAACAGCATCGGAACCCCGATGACATTCAGAACATAGGCCATATAATCAAGCTTAGACAAATCTTCTATTCTCAACAGCCATTTTCCCCATTTTTTCTTTTTCAGCAGATGATATTGAAACATATATAGTACAGAAAAAACGAAAGAAAGGGAAAAAGCGCCGTATGAAAGAATCGCCATTGTAATATGAATCACCAAAAGCTCGGATACTAGCTGTCCGGAAAAAGCAGCTGATTGCTGCTCTGTCGGTGAAAAGGTATGAATGGCGATCATAGAGAATCCTATTACATTTGTAAAAAACACGATAAAGTCAACTCGTAAAAGCTTTGTTAAAACAAGTGACAGCGTGACAAGCACCCAGGCATAAAAATAAAGCGCCTCCGTCACATTTAATACTGGAAACCGCCCCGTCACCCACATAAAATAGGCCAAATACACGGTTTGCAGAGTCCAGACAATAGAAAGCAACCAGAAGGCCATTTTTCCAGCCTTCCGGTTGTGTTGAAGAAAATCTATAAAATAAAAGAGTACACTTAATGCGTAAATGACGATTGTTCCCTCATTAAGTCTTGCCATTGCAGTATCAATCATTCAGCATTCACTCACTTACAAGTGGGGCAAAGCCCGCTTTTGATTCAGCCTTCTTAAAAGAATGGACCTTTTGGCTGCTTTCGACAGTTTTTATCAATTGACGGCCCGCAGCTTCTTCAATATCAAAGATCTGCATAAACAAGGCCAGCTTTTCTTCAGAATCAGCATCTGCTGCAAGCTCTTTCACCTTTAATATCGGATCGCGCAGCATTTGATTAATGATACTTTTGGTATGTTTGTTCAACAGTTTTTTCTCTCTTGTACTCAAGTGCGGCAGCTTCCGCTCGATACTGTCCATCGTTTCTGACTGGATGGCAAGCGCCTTTTCGCGCAATGCGGAAATAACTGGCACAACCCCAAGTGTATTCAGCCATTGTTTAAACTCCACAATGGTTTCTTCAATTAACAGTTCAACTTTTTCAGCGGTTTCTCTCCGCTCTTTCATGTTCGCCTCTACAATGCCTTCCAGATCATCGATATCATAAAGAAAAACACCTTCAAGGTCATTCAGCGCCGGATCAAGATCTCTTGGCACAGCAATGTCCACCATAAACAGCGGACGTCCCTTACGAAGCTTATTCGCGTTTTCCATCATCTCTTTGGACACGACAAAATCACTTGCGCCGGTTGAACTGATTAGAATATCGGCCTCCGCAAGCGCGCTTTCAAGCTGATTCAAGCTTCTCGCTTCACCGGAGAAACGGTCTGCAAGCTCCTTCGCTTTCAAGTAAGTTCGGTTAATGACAGTAACCTTGCCGATTCCCTGTCCGTGCAGGTTTTCCGCTGCAAGCTCGCCCATTTTTCCCGCACCGAGAATCAATATGTGCTTGCTTGAAAGGTTTCCGAAGATTTTTTTCGCAAGTTCAACTGCGGCATAGCTTACTGACACTGCATTTGAGCCAATGTCTGTTTCAGCGTGAGTCCGTTTACCCACCGTAACAGCCTGCTTAAACAGCTCATTAAAAATCGTCCCGATCGTTTTTTCTTGCTGAGCTGTTTTAAAGCTGTCGCGCACCTGGCCGAGAATCTGCGTTTCGCCAATCACCATCGAATCAAGTCCGCAGGCTACACGGAATAAATGCTCAACAGCCGCGTCGCTCTCGTAAAATGTTAAGAACGGTGACAGCTCTTCTTTGCTTAGTTGAAACCAATCAGCTAAAAACTTTTTTATATAATAACGGCCGGTATGGAGCTGGTCGACTACCGCATAAATTTCAGTGCGGTTGCAGGTGGAAACGATGATGTTTTCAAGAATGCTTTTCTCTTCTTTCAGCTGCACCATCGCTTCTGCCAGCTCATTTGGCTGAAAGCTTACTTTTTCACGTATCTCAATAGGGGCGGATTTATAATCTACTCCCACAACAAGTATATGCATCGCTTTAATTACACCCCCAACACCAAATCTTTATTTATAATTATTCTAACATAGAACTCATTATTTATAATAATTATAACATAGTTTCTTTCGCAAAATGTGAACAGATTTTAAAATTCTTATGCTATATTAGAAAAAGCTTCACGCAAAAGAAGCATTCCTATTGACAATACCAAAAACAGCAGAATTTTACTACACATCAGCTCTAAAAAACAAGAAGGTGATATTTGCATGAAACAAAAATCAATTTTATTCCCTTGTCTGCTCCTTGCCGCTTCTGTATATGCATGGCTTGAAAGCGGCCAAGCCGAACTGTTTTCAGGGCAGGATCAATGGCCTGTTCTCCTCATGCTGTTAGGCGCTGCCTTTGTATATCAAGGAAAAAAAGAAGCCGTCACACCCCATTTTTTTATCGGTTTGCTTCTTTTCGGGATTGGTTTGCACTTTTTTGCAAAGCCAAAATGGACATGGTGGCCGGATGATTTTGAAATGCTTCTCTTTCTGATCGGTTTCTCACTCTTGATTTCAACCGTTCAGAAAAAAGAATATGTATATGAAGCTGTGTCGATGATTTGTTTTTCCCTGTTTTTGTACTTTTTCAAACAAATTATGGCGTGGCTTGAGTCTGCTCGTATTCCGACAGCACTTCTAAAAGAGTATTGGCCGTTTGTCTTTATTGGAATCAGTTTATTGTTATTATTGATAAAACGAAAAAAATCTATACGATAAATAAAACCGGCAGAGAGTATTCTCTACCGGTTTATCATTTTTTTGATCGCTCCCCAAGCTTCATCTTTCCCCTTTTTCGTTTCTGAGGAGAAGAGAATCAGTTCGTCTTCCGGATCAATATTTAATGTCTGTCGGACAACCTTCGCGTGTTTGTCCCATTTTCCTTTCGGAATCTTATCCGCCTTTGTAGCGATAACAATAACAGGAATGCCGTAATACTTTAAGAATTCATACATCTGCACATCATCATTAGACGGCGCATGCCGCAAATCAACGATCTGCACCACTGCTTTCAATTCCTCGCGTGTTGTGATGTAGGTTTCAATCATTCTGCCCCAAGCTTCACGCTCAGATTTTGACACTTTGGCAAAACCGTAACCCGGTACATCCACAAAATGCAACTCATCATTGATAATGTAGAAATTGAGCGTTTGTGTTTTTCCCGGTTTAGATGATGTTCTCGCAAGATTTTTGCGATTGATTAATGAATTGATAAAAGACGATTTTCCCACGTTCGATCTTCCGGCCAGTGCAATTTCTGGAAGCCCGCCCTCAGGGTACTGTTCCGGCTTAACTGCACTGATCACGATTTCTGACTTTGTGACTTTCATTTCTTCTCTCCTACTAAGGCATGTTCCAAAACTTCGTCTAAGTGGGACGCCAATATAAATGTCAGCCCTTCTCTGACGCTTTCCGGAATATCCTCTATATCTTTTTCATTCTCTTTAGGCGCAATGATGGTCGTTAACCCCGCTCTATGCGCACCAAGCGCTTTTTCCTTCAATCCGCCGATCGGCAGCACACGTCCGCGTAGCGTGATTTCCCCAGTCATGCCGACTTCACGTGAAACCGCCCGTCCAGTTAAAGCAGAAACAAGCGCTGTCGCCATCGTAATACCGGCTGACGGACCATCTTTAGGCACCGCACCCTCAGGTACATGTATATGAATATCATACTTCTCATGAAAGTCAGGTTCAATGCCAAGTTCTTCTGTTTTTGAACGCACATAGCTGAATGCAGCCTGAGCTGACTCTCTCATGACATCTCCGAGCTTTCCTGTCAGGATCAATTTTCCTTTCCCCGGAGAAAGCGATACTTCAATCGACAGCGTATCTCCGCCGACGGTTGTATAGGCAAGCCCTGTAACTACACCTATCTGGTCTTCTGTTTCAGCTTGTCCGTATCTGAAAATGCGTTTTCCGATAAAGTCCTGAAGGTTCTTCTCGGTGACCGTAATCCGTTTTCGTTCTTCAGCAACAATTGCTTTTGCGGCCTTACGGCAAATCGCGGCAAGCTGGCGTTCAAGGCTTCTCACACCCGCTTCTCTCGTATAGTAGCGGATGATATCGAGAATCGCCTGGTCACGAAGCTGCAAGTTGCTTTTCTTGAGCCCGTGTTCCTTGATTTGCTTTGGAAGCAGGTGGTCTTTTACAATTTCGAGCTTTTCTACTTCTGTATAACCCGCAATATTAATAATTTCCATTCTGTCTCTAAGCGGGCCCGGGATCGTGGCCAAATTGTTCGCCGTTGCGATAAACAGCACTTTTGATAAATCAAAGGTTTCTTCAATATAGTGATCACTGAAGGTGCTGTTTTGCTCTTGATCAAGCACTTCAAGCATAGCAGATGACGGGTCGCCTCTGAAATCAGATGACATTTTGTCAATTTCGTCTAATAAGAAGACCGGATTCAGCTTGCCGGCTTTTTTCATGCCTTGAATAATGCGTCCAGGCATTGCTCCGACATAGGTCCGTCTGTGTCCGCGGATCTCTGATTCGTCACGCACGCCGCCGAGTGAGATTCTGACGAATTTCCGGTCCAAGCTTTTTGCAATTGATTTGGCTAAAGACGTTTTCCCGACACCAGGAGGTCCCGCCAAGCAGAGAATCGGACCTTTCAGGGATTTTGTCAGCTTCTGGACAGCCAAATATTCTAAGATACGTTCTTTCACTTTTTCAAGTCCGTGATGCTCTTCGTCCAAGAGACGTCCTGCCTCTTTCAAATCAAGCTTATCATCTGTCTCATCCGTCCACGGGAGAGCAATCAGCCAGTCGATATAGTTGCGGATGACAGAGCTTTCTGCGGAACTTGACGGAATTTTTTCGTATCTGTTCAATTCCTTAAGCGCGGTTTCCTTCACATGGTCAGGCATGCCTGCTTCTTCGATTTTTTCCGTCAGTGTCTGAACTTCGCCTGTTTTGCCTTCTTTATCGCCAAGCTCTTTTTGGATCGCCTTCATCTGTTCACGCAAGTAGTATTCCTTCTGCGTACGCTCCATCGAACGTTTGACGCGCTGGCCGATCTTTTTCTCGATCTCAAGCACTTCTTTTTCATTGTTAATAAAATCAATAACCTTGTTCAGCCTGTCTTTGACGTCAGCCGTTTCTAAAATATCCTGCTTGTCCTTTAGTTTAAGGGGCAGGTGAGAAGCAACGATGTCTGCCATTCTCCCTGGCTCTTCGATATCAGTAACCGCGGCGTATGTTTCGGCCGAGATTTTTTTAGAAATTTTTATGTACTGATCAAAGTGATCTAACAAAGTCCGCATCAATGCTTCGTCTTCTGTATCTTTCGATTCATCTTCATGAATCAGCTGAATGTCGACCGACGTGTAATCCTCATGCTCATTGTATTTGACGATTTGGGCGCGCTTAAGGCCCTCAACTAACACACGAATCGTACCGTTCGGAAGCTTCAGCATTTGCTTAATTTTTGTATAGGTGCCGACAGTAAAAATCTCATCTTCACCCGGTTCGTCTATCGAAATATCCTGCTGAGTGGCTAAAAATATCATATGATCATGCATCATTGCCTGTTCAAGGGCCTGAACCGACTTGTCACGTCCTACATCTAAATGCAAAACCATCGTCGGGTACACTAATAAACCTCTTAAAGGGAGGAGCGGGATGCTGCGTTTTAATTCTTCTGCCATGTGACTGACACCTCCGTGACTTTAGTATGAACCATTATAATACAACTTTTTCATCCTTGTACAATAAACGGCATGGTTCCATTTTCTATAAAACAGTCTCCTCGTAGTATACCCTTTCTTTCTGATATGAAAAAGGAAAAGATGTCCTTCATGAAAAAAACCCTATTTTAAAAAATAGGGTTAAACAGATTCTTTATTGATTTCAATATTAAACGGTTTTTGTTCCGTTGGCGGATTCACTAAAATTTCATCAAGCACTTCCTGGAACGTCTTTACTGCAATAATCGTGATTCCATCAATCTGCTTTAAGATCGACTGCTGATTTTCATATGGGATAATCACCTTTTTCGCACCGGACTGCTTGGCCGCTTTTATTTTCGGAATCACGCCTCCAATGGGTTTCACAAGACCGTTCAAGCTGATTTCGCCCGTCATGGCAATGGTATTGTCAATTGGAATTTTGTGAATTGCCGAGAAAATCCCTGCAGCCATCGCGATGCCAGCCGACGGACCGTCAATTGGAATCCCTCCTGGGAAATTGATGTGAATATCATAATCAGACGGCTTCATTCCCATTGTCCGGAGTACGGTTAACACATTTTCAACCGAACCCTTCGCCATGCTTTTTCGCCGGATTGATTTTGATTGGCTGCCGATGCTTTCTTCTTCAGCTATTCCCGTGATATTAATTGACCCTTTATCCTGAGCCGGGGTTACACTCACTTCGATTTCCAGCAGCGCCCCGCTGTTAGGTCCATATACGGCAAGCCCATTTACAATGCCGACCTGCGGTTCAACGCCGATTTTCTGCTCGTGCTTCGGAGTAAGCTGGCTGGAATGAATGACCCATTCAATATCCTCAATCGTAATGTCTTTCCGATTCTCCGTTACCGCCATTCCCGCTGCGATTTGAATCATATTAACAGCTTCCCGCCCGTTCCGCGTATAGCTGGTCAGCAGATCCAGACTTTCACCGGAAATGTTTTTTTCAATTTTATCCGCTGCTGTTTTGGCAACGGTTTTCAGCTCATCCTTTTCAAGCTCACGGAAAAACACCTCTAAACAGCGGGATCGGATAGCTGGCGGAATTTCGTTCGGCATTCTTGTCGTCGCGCCAATCAGACGAAAATCAGCCGGCAGCCCATTTTGAAAAATATCGTGAATATGATTCGGGATTTGTGTGTTTTCCTCACTGTAATAGGCACTGTCTAAAAAGACTTTTCTGTCCTCAAGCACCTTCAGCATTTTATTCATTTGAATAGGATGCAGCTCACCTATTTCATCAATAAACAGCACACCGCCATGGGCATGGGTAACAGCTCCCTGCTTCGGCTGCGGAATCCCCGCCTGTCCCATTGCTCCGGCCCCTTGGTATATGGGGTCATGGACAGAGCCGATGAGCGGATCGGCAATTCCTCTTTCATCAAAACGAGCTGTTGTCGCATCGAGTTCCACAAAAACAGCCTGTTCTTTAAACGGTGATTGTTTATGTTTTTTCGCTTCTTCTAACACAAGCCGTGCAGCAGCTGTTTTCCCAACGCCCGGAGGCCCATAGACAATGACATGCTGTGGATTCGGCCCGCACAAAGCCGCCTTTAATGCTTTAATGCCGTCTTCCTGTCCGACGATATCTTGAAAGCTTTTGGGGCGGACTTTTTCAGATAACGGCTCGGACAAGCTGATAGCGCGCATTTTCCGAAGCTGCTCCATTTCCTTTTTTGATTCCTTATCTATCGTGACCTTTTGTGTCCTTTGATTTTTAAGCAAATTCCAAAAATACAAACCAATGATGATCCCAAAAAACAGCTGAATAAATAACGCGATCCCTGTCCAACTCATGATGGTCCCTCCTGAAAAACAATTTATGTATCCAATTCATTCCTCTGATTGCTAGTATCTCCCATAGAAGACGGGAATAAACGTTTTTCCGGAAGAGTTTGCAGGACAAAAAAACCTCCTGAATGTCACCACTCAGGAGGTTCGTGCTTATCTTTATGCAGATGTTTTATCTTGGCTTACCTCAGTGCCGTCTTTTAATAAGAGGCGAGGAGGCTCTCCATGTGTTACAGTTGCCCCGGTAATCACACATTTTTCAATGTCATCACGGGAAGGCAGCTCAAACATCACATCAAGCATAATACCTTCAATGATAGAACGGAGTCCGCGCGCTCCAGTCTTGCGTTCAATTGCTTTTTTAGCAATTTCAGAAAGCGCTTCTTCTTCAAACTCAAGCTCAACATTGTCAAGCTCAAGCATTTTCTTGAATTGCTTAACAAGAGCGTTTTTCGGTTTTGTTAAGATCGCAACCAACGCTTCCTCGTCGAGCTTTTCAAGACTTGCAATAACCGGAAGACGTCCGATAAATTCAGGAATTAACCCGAAGCGAAGCAAGTCTTCAGGAAGCACTTTTGAAAGAAGGTCTTCTTTCTCCAGATCAGCAGCTTTATTGTCCCCACCGAATCCAATCACTTTTTGGCCTAAACGTCGTTTGATGATTTGTTCGATGCCATCGAAAGCACCGCCGCAAATGAACAAAATATTTGTTGTGTCAATTTGAATGAATTCTTGATGAGGATGCTTACGTCCTCCTTGAGGCGGCACGCTTGCCACTGTACCCTCAAGAATTTTAAGCAACGCCTGCTGAACACCTTCACCTGACACGTCACGTGTAATAGACGGGTTTTCTGATTTTCTTGCCACTTTATCGATTTCATCAATATAGATAATGCCTTTTTCAGCTTTTTCTACATCATAGTCAGCAGCTTGGATGAGCTTCAAGAGAATATTCTCTACATCTTCACCCACGTATCCAGCTTCAGTCAAAGACGTAGCGTCCGCAATCGCAAACGGCACATTTAAAATGCGAGCCAATGTTTGCGCCAGAAGGGTTTTACCGCTTCCTGTAGGACCGATTAATGAAATATTACTTTTCGAAAGCTCAACATCATCAACTTTGCTGTTGGAGTTAATACGCTTATAGTGGTTATACACAGCAACAGCGAGTGATTTCTTCGCTTGATCCTGGCCTATGACATATTCATTCAGAATTTCGCGGATTTCCTGAGGCTTCGGTACGTCTTTAAATTCTACTTCTTCTTCAGTTCCGAGTTCTTCTTCCACAATTTCAGTGCAGAGTTCGATACATTCGTCACATATATATACACCAGGTCCGGCTACAAGCTTACGAACCTGATCTTGTGTTTTTCCACAGAACGAGCATTTTAATTGTCCTTTTTCCTCGTTAAATTTAAACATTCTTTCACCCCTTAATCTTGTCTCACTTTTTCTTTTACCGGCAGAGCAAAAGAAAATGATTCTTGAAACGAACGAGTATGTATTGCATTTTACCATACTTTCCAAAAAGACGGTAACAATGTGTTTCTGACTTGCACATTCTATATGTATGACAAAAAACAGCCTTGCATTAACTATCTTGCCCCAAGAAAAAGAGATATATCATAATTGTACAAAACAAGGCACGAATCATTCGCGCCCTGTTTTATTATTACTATTATTATGCACCATATTAACGGTTTTCTACAAGAAAATCAATTGCTTTGCGAACTTTTAAATCTTCCTTCATCGCGTCAGTAGAACCGATGGCTTGTTTAATATTTTCAACAGGCATGTTGTATGCTTCAGCCATTTTAGAAAGCTCAGCATCAACTTCCTCATCTGATACTTCAAGGTTTTCCGCTTTCGCAATCGCCTCAAGAGTCAGGTTAGATTTTACGCGTTTTTCAGCATCTTCTTTCATTTGCTCTTTTAACGCAGCTTCATCTTGGCCTGAGAATTGAGTGTAAAGCTCAAGGTTCATGCCTTGCATTTGCAGACGCTGTTCGAATTCTTTCAGCATGCGGTCAAGCTCAGTGTCGACCATTGCTTGCGGCACATCGATTTCAGCATTTTCAGAAGCTTTCAGAACAAGCTCTTCACGCAATTTAGCGTCAGCTTCGTTTTCTTTTGCTTCTTCTAAACGTTTCTTTGTTTTTTCAGTTAATTCAGCAAGTGTTTCCACTTCTTCATCGATATCTTTTGCGAATTCATCGTCAAGCTCAGGAAGCTCTTTCGCTTTGATTTCGTGAATTTTCACTTTGAACACAGCTGGTTTGCCTGCAAGCTCTTCAGCGTGATACTCTTCAGGGAATGTCACTTCAACATCCTTTTCAGCACCTGCTTCAAGGCCGACTAACTGATCTTCGAAACCAGGGATGAATGAACCAGAACCTACTTCAAGAGAGTAGTTTTCAGCTTTTCCGCCTTCGAATGCTTCGCCGTCAACGAATCCTTCGAAATCAAGAACAACTGTGTTTCCTTCTTCAACAGCGCCTTCTTCTTTTACCACAAGCTCAGCTTGACGCTCTTGAAGCGCTTTTAGTTCATTTTGAACATCTTCGTCAGTTACAGCTGTGTCGTCTTTTTCAATGCCTAGGCCTTTGTAATCGCCAAGCTTCACTTCAGGTTTTACTGTTACTTTCGCAGTGAAGATTAAGCTTTCGCCTTTTTCGATTTTTTCAACATCGATTTCAGGACGGTCTACCGGCTCGATTCCAGCTTCTTCAACCGCTTTAGGGTATTCTACAGGAAGAAGAATATCCAAAGCATCTTGGTAAAGAGCTTCTACGCCAAAGCGCTGTTCGAATAATCCGCGAGGAATTTTACCTTTACGGAATCCAGGAATTGAAACTTGTTTTACTACTTTTTTAAATGCATCATCAAGTGCTGTTTTAAACGTTTCAGCATCAACTTCAACCGTTAAAACGCCTTCGTTGCCTTCTTGTTTTTCCCATTTTACAGACATGTGTTTCCCTCCAAAAATCTATTCAGGTTGTGTCGGTCTTCCATTCTAAAGCAATCATTCGGCTTCGTCCAACAAAAACAAAGCTGCCAAAGATCAGAATCATTATGTATAGATGTTAATAATGAACTGCAAAGCCTGTCCAACCGTATTTCTTATAACCCGTTATACACAAATACAACCATTATATTATAACATAACACATAGCGCTTTCAACTATATGGCGCGATTTACAAATAAGAAATTTCTTCAATATCTTTTATCATTGTGCACGCTTCATCTAGTTCTCTGTCGGTAAACTCATACATCATATGAAGTTCTTCTCTTTCAATTTCAATTCCGTGCATCTCGTAACCGACTTTATGCAGGGCAGCCGCCCAAAGATCGGCCGACAGCAATTTCGGCTGGAACGGATATAAAACGTACAGATGTCTTCTCCACAGTTCTTCTACTGCCGCGTATAAGGTTGGATTTTCATTTCCAAGCGTCTCATCCAGCACCCGGAGCACACGGTGTAAAATCGGAGCGGCATCAGGCGGGACAATCTCAGACGGTTCAATTGTCAAAGACTCGCCAAATTTAGTAATGTGCACCGTTTTGCTATACTCGTGCTCCGCCAATAGCATGACAATCATCGTTTTGATAATCGGGTGAGCTGAGGGGTCTTGAAGGATTGTTTTCAGCAGTCCTGTATACTTCGCTACATTGCGGTCTTTTAAGGAATGAATTAAATTCATTTGCTCCTCAGGGCTTGCCAGCACTTTCTCAGTGTCAATTGTATCCTCATATTCCTCGGCCCAAGCCTCGTCCTCACGCTCCGGATCAGTCATTTTGCGGCTGAAATCAAGCAGCTTATAAAATTGCTCTGCACTTTCCGCAGGCAGCTGGTTTTCTACTAAAACGGCTTCAATGGTGCTTTTGACTTCTTCGTATTTTTTGAGCTGAATTAAGATGGTCATGTACACCTGCAAAACCGTAAAATAATGGCCATAGCCTTCTTTGAGCATCTTCTCGCACACTCTTTTTGCCTCTTCCAATTCGCCCAGCTCTAAAAAGCAGATGGCCATCCCTAAGTGAAGATCGGATTCAGTATCATCATATTTCATCGCTTCCGAAAACAGCTCAAGCGCTTCTTGATACTTTTTTTCCTTCAGTGATGCCATCCCTTTTTCCACAAGACGGTCTTTCAGATGAGGAAAAGGAATAATTTTTGCGTTCTTCTTGTCATGCGTCATACCTATATTCCTTTCAGGCATTTATTTTGTTCAAGTGTATCAACACCTGTGAACAAACACAAGAAATGAAAGGTTTCATCAGGCAAAAAAAGCCGCCGGACAAATGCCGGCAGCTTTTTCAGGCTTTAAGCCAAGAACTTCTTTGTGATTCAAATTCCTTGATTTCGTCTTCAAGCAAAAGCGTTAATGAAATTTCATCATAGCCGTTGATGAGCATCTCTTTCCAATGCGGATCTACTTCAAATGAAATTTGATTGCCTTCACTATCATGAATAAGCTGATTTTCAAGGTCAACAGTCATCTGCAATGACTGGTTTTCATACTGACCGACAAGCTTTTTCCAATTGTCATATGGCATGCGAATCGGCAGCATACCGTTTTTAAAGCAGTTCTGGTGGAAAATATCAGCAAATGACGGCGCAATAATGATTTTAAATCCATAATCATCAAGTGCCCACGGAGCGTGTTCTCGAGATGATCCGCAGCCGAAGTTTTCTCCTGCTATTAAAATGGAGGCGCCTTGATAAGCCGGCTGGTTTAATTCAAATTCAGGGTTCGGTTCACCGTTTGCATCATATCTCCAGTCAAAGAATGCAAAACGGCCGTAGCCTGTTCTTTCAATCCTCTTCAAAAATTGCTTAGGAATAATTTGGTCTGTGTCAACATTGATTCGATTTAATACGGCCGCTTTCCCCGTATGTGTTTTCAAAGGTTCCATCTCGCGCACTCCTTACACAACTGATTTTTCCTGATAAAACTTTCTGACATCAACGAAGTGTCCGTGAATGGCGGCCATCGCAGCCATTGCCGGGCTGACGAGATGTGTTCTCGCACCTTTTCCTTGTCTGCCCTCGAAGTTGCGGTTAGAGGTTGACGCACAGCGCTCTCCCTCAGGAACAACGTCATTATTCATGCTTAAACACATGCTGCAGCCTGACTCTCTCCATTCAAATCCAGCTTCCAAGAAAATTTGGTCAATCCCTTCTTTCTCAGCCTGTAGCTTCACGCTTTGAGATCCGGGAACAACAATGGCTCTTACGCTGTCAGCTACCTTCTTCCCTTTGATCATATCAGCAGCCTGGCGAAGGTCAGTCATGCGAGAATTTGTGCAGGAACCGATAAATACGTGCTCCACTTTGATATCTTCTATTTTCTGATGAGGAGTCAGCCCCATATATTCATAAGCGCGAATCGCTTCTTTTTTGTCATCTTCCGCGGAAAAGCTTTCCGGCGCAGGAACCTCAGAATCGACAGGAAGAACCATTCCCGGGTTGATGCCCCATGTCACCATAGGAGAAATTTCGTTGCCGTCAAGGACGATAGATTTATCGTAAACAGCGCCTGGATCTGTGCGCAACGCCTTCCATTCCTCTACGGCATTGTCAAATTCTTCGCCTTTTGGCGTGTACTTGCGGTTTTTGCAATATTCAAATGTCACTTCGTCAGGTGCAATCAAACCTGCTCTTGCCCCTGCTTCAATTGACATGTTACAAACGGTCATCCGCTCATCCATCGTCATATTTCTGAATACTTCCCCAGTGTATTCAATGACGTAGCCAGTGCCGAATTTCACCCCGTATTTGCCGATGACAGCAAGAATGACATCCTTTGCCGTTACCCCTTTTTGAAGCGTTCCGTCTACGCGCACTTCAAGTGTTTTCGGACGCTGCTGCCAAAGTGTCTGTGTGGAAAGAACATGTTCAACTTCACTCGTCCCGATTCCAAATGCAAGGGCGCCGAATGCGCCATGGGTTGATGTATGGCTGTCGCCGCATACAATCGTTTTTCCCGGAAGTGTTAAGCCCAGTTCAGGACCGACGACATGGACAATCCCTTGATCCACACTGTGAAGATCAGCAAGGCGCACACCAAATTCTTCACAGTTTCGTTCAAGCGCAGTCACCTGGCGTTTCGCAACTTCATCCTTTATCTCAAAACGATTGACGGTCGGGATGTTGTGGTCCATTGTCGCAAATGTGTTTTGCGGTCTTCTGACCTTCCTTCCCTTTTGTCTCAACCCTTCAAATGCCTGAGGAGACGTCACCTCATGAATAAGATGCAAATCAATATAGAGAAGATCCGGTTTTCCCTCACCATGTTTTACAATATGCTGATCCCAAATCTTTTCGATGATTGTTCGAGGCATCATCTTTTATTTCCTCCCTCTACCTATGAACTAAGACCGCTTAACAAAGCTGTCACACATTAGAAATTGTATTTTCACTCATTATTGCTGCCTTAACTTCCTCTGTAATGGCCTGAGTGCTGCTGAACTCTTCGCCTCGTGCCAAGTCTCTTGTTCTTTTTCCGGAAGCCAAGACTTTGTTAACCGCATCCTCTACAGCTTTCGCTTCCTCTTCAAGCCCGAAAGATGTTCTCAAAAGCATTGCCGCTGACAATATGGCCGCGAATGGATTAGCCATCCCTTTGCCGGCTATGTCAGGCGCGGAGCCATGAACAGGCTCAAACAGATGAAGGCCTGAGCTTGATAGGCTGGCTGACGGGAGCATTCCGAGTGAGCCTGTAAGCATGGACGCTTCATCGCTTAAAATATCACCGAACATATTTTCAGTCACCACGACATCAAATTGATTCGGTGCATAAATCAGCTGCATGGCCGCGTTATCCACAAGCATGTGCTCCAGCTTCACATCAGGAAAATCTTTTGCAACGTCTTCAGCCACTTCACGCCAAAGCCTGCTTGATTCAAGTACGTTCGCTTTATCAACAGAGGTCACTTTGCCTTTTCTGGCTGCCGCCATTTTAAAGCCCTCTCTGATCACACGTTCAATTTCCGTCCGCTTATAAAACAGCGTGTCTACAGCTTCCTGCTCACCTTCAGTGTTTACATAGCGTTTGCTCGGCTGGCCGAAATACAAGCCGCCTGTCAGCTCACGGACGATAACAAAATCAACGTTATCTATATATTCTTTTTTCAAAGGCGAAGCGTCAGAAAGGCTTTCAAACACCTTCACAGGCCGCAAATTCGCAAACAAATCAAGCTGTTTTCTGATGCTGAGCAGCCCTTTTTCAGGTCTCAGCTCCGAAGGATTTTGATCCCATTTCGGTCCGCCGACAGCGCCAAGCAATATAGCGTCCGCATTTTTACAAGCCGTAACTGTTTCCTCCGGAAGGGGATTGTTATGTTCATCAATCGCCGCCCCTCCAATCAGGCCATATTCAAATTCAAATTCATGGTTAAAGCGTTCGGCAACACTTTTCAGTACGTCTGTCGCTGATTCTAATACTTCAGGGCCGATCCCGTCTCCGGGCAATAGAGCAATACGTTTCTTCAAGTTAACCGTACTCCTTTCTTTTATGATCCGACAGCTGTATGGTTTTTAAGTCCGCTCATATTCGACTGGAAAACCAGTTGACGGTTGACTGCATTCAAATAGGCTTTCGCTGAAGCTTCTAATACGTCTTGCGCTATGCCCCGCCCTGCTGATTCTTTTCCGTTTACCAAAACTCTTACATAAACCTGGGCAAATGCGTCTTCGCCTCTTCTGTTGGACTGAATGCGGTAGTCCAAGAGCTCCACGTCTTTATCGATGCAGCGCTCAAGCGTGTTGTAGATCGCTTCCACGCTTCCGGCTCCAGTTGCCGCTTCCTGAATAAGCTCTGCGTTTTCTTGATTTTTCAAAGAAAGTGTAGCCGTAGGAACCTGACTTGTTCCGTAATGCACTTGCAGGGAAAGAAATTCATACCCAATCTTGCGATCTGTTACTTTTTCTTCTAAAATAAGAGAAACAAGATCCTCATCAGTGATTTCTTTTTTCTTCTCAGTCAACTCTTTGAACATCGTAAAGAATTTATTAATCTCTTCACTATCAAATTGGAATCCTAAAGCAGTCAGCCGGTCTTTAAATGCGTGGCGTCCGGAATGTTTTCCTAGGACAAGCGCATCTGCTGTTACGCCGACAAGCTCCGGTGAAATAATTTCATAAGTCGATTTTTCTTTTAAGAAGCCGTCCTGATGGATGCCTGATTCATGAGCAAATGCATTATCGCCCACAACCGCTTTATTACGCGGAACAGCCATGCCTGTCAGCTTGCTTACTAAATCGCTTGTTCGCTTAATCTCGTTCAATGTAATGCCTGTTTCAACTTGATAGAAATCTTTTCTGATATGAAGGGCAACGGCAATTTCCTCTAATGCCGCGTTTCCGGCTCTTTCACCGATTCCGTTCACAGCGCATTCAATTTGATCAGCGCCATTTTCAATCGCAGCAAGAGAGTTTGCGACTGCCATTCCCAAATCATCATGACAGTGGGCCGAAAGGTTTGCTTGATGAATGTTCGGAACGTTTTCCTTCATATATTTAAAGATATTTCCGTATTCCGCTGGGGCCAGGTAGCCGACCGTGTCCGGAAGATTAATAACACTTGCGCCTGCGTCAATGACTTTCTCAACGATTTCCGCTAAAAACGGCAGTTCAGTGCGGCAGGCATCTTCAGCTGACCATTGCACAACAGGAAAACGTTCTTTTGCGTATTTCACCATTTCAACGGCTCTTTCAATCACTTGCTCACGAGTCATTTTCAGCTTGTGTTTCAAATGAATGTCCGATGTAGCAATAAATACGTGAATTCTAGGGTAAGCACCGTCCTTTAACGCTTCCCAAGCAGCATCAATATCACCTTTTACACAACGGGCAAGACCAGTCACCGAACAATTTTTAATGGTTCTTGCAATTTCCTGAACAGCTAAAAAGTCACCTCGGGACGAAGCGGGAAACCCCGCTTCAATGATATCTGCCCCGAGTCTTTCGAGCTGCTTTGCTATGGCAAGTTTCTCCTGAGTATTTAAGTTCACGCCAGGGGACTGTTCACCATCACGAAGCGTCGTATCGAAAAAATTAATTTTGCGCAACGGAGACCACCGCTTCCTTCTTCTTGCCTTGTTTCACAAACGGCATCATTTCACGAAGCTTTCTTCCCACCACTTCGATTTGATGTTCGTTCTCGCTCGCATTGATGGCGTTGAAACGAGGACGGTTTACTTGGTTTTCGACGATCCACTCTTTTGCGAATGTACCGTTTTGGATGTCTTTTAAAACTTCTTTCATAGATTCTTTTACTTTAGCGTCAACAACGCGAGGTCCTGATACAAAATCTCCCCACTGCGCTGTGTCAGAGATTGAATATCTCATTCCTGCCAGTCCTTCTTCGTACATAAGGTCTACGATTAATTTCAGCTCGTGAAGACACTCGAAGTATGCAAGTTCAGGCTGATAACCCGCTTCAGTTAATGTTTCAAATCCGGCTTTTACAAGTGCGCTTAATCCGCCGCAAAGAACTGCTTGCTCACCGAACAAATCTGTTTCTGTTTCTTCTTTAAATGTCGTTTCCAAAACGCCTGCTCTTGCGCCGCCGATTCCTTTTGCATATGCAAGGGCTTTGTCTCTTGCTTCTCCAGTCACATCTTGATAAATCGCGAACAATGCCGGTACGCCAGCTCCTTGCTCATATGTTCTTCTTACCAAGTGTCCCGGACCTTTAGGAGCAACCAAGAATACATCTACATCCGCCGGAGGAACAATTTGATGGAAATGAACGTTAAATCCGTGAGCGAACACCAATGATTTTCCAGCTGTCAATTCATCTTTGATTTCAGCTTCGTATACTTTTTGCTGCTGTTCATCCGGAAGCAGAACCATGATGATTTCGGCTTGAGCTGCCGCTTCTTTTACTGAAAATACTTTATGTCCGTCTTCTTGGGCCTGAGTGAAAGATTTTCCTTGTCTAACACCGACGATAACGTCAACGCCGCTTTCTTTTAGGTTCAGGGCATGTGCGTGACCTTGCGAACCGTACCCGATAACCGCTACTGTTTTTCCAGCCAATACGTTTTCTTTGATATCACCGTTATAATATACTTTTACCATTTCAATCTCTCCCTTGTTATGTTTTATACAATAGATATTGTTTTATTGGATGACGCCTTTTGCTGGGTTCCCCTCGCAAAAGCCGTTGTACCTGTTCTCGCGATTTCTTTAATGCCGTAAGGTTTTAACAGTTCAATAAGCGCTTCGATTTTGTTAGATTCGCCTGTCACCTGAACAACGATGCTGTCTCTGCTGACATCAACGACAGAGGCTCTGAACGGCTCTATGATTCCATTAATCTCTGTTCTCGTTGACGGTGCGGAAACGACCTTAATTAAGGCCAGTTCCCTCTGGACAATCGATTGATTAGTGATGTCTGTGACTTTCAGCACATCAATCTGTTTGTTGAGCTGTTTTGTCAGCTGTTCAACATCATTTTCTCCTTCAACGTGAACAACAAAGGTGATTCTGGAAACGCCGGTTGTTTCTGTGTGTCCAACTGTAATGCTTTCAATGTTGTAATGTCTTTTTGTAAATAGACCGGTGATCCGGTTTAACACCCCGGAACGGTTCACCACTGTCAATGTGATAATTCTTTTCAAGGTTTCACCCCCACCATTTCATGCAGCCCTTTTCCCGGAGCCACCATCGGGAATACTTTTTCTTCGCTTGCAACCCGCACGTCAATGACAACCGGTTCTTTTGATGATAATGCCTCTTCCAGCTTTTCTTTCGCTTCCGCTTCTGTTGAAATTCTGATGCCTTTAATGCTGTATGCTTCTGACAATTTGACGAAGTCAGGCTGAGAAGCGAATTTAGACTCTGAATACCGTTCTTCATAGAAAATTTCTTGCCACTGTCTGACCATTCCGAGACAAGCGTTATTTAAAATCACGACTTTGACGGGAAGATTCATTTCGCGAATGACATCTAGTTCTTGGAGCGTCATTTGAAAACCGCCGTCTCCGAGAACCGCGACTACAGTAGCATCTCTATCTGCCAGCTGTGCGCCAATCGCTGCCGGAAGGCCGAATCCCATCGTTCCAAGTCCGCCTGATGTGACCCATTTATCTGCTTTTTGGAATGGATAAAATTGCGCTGACCACATTTGATGCTGGCCGACATCCGTTGCAACAATAGCCTCGCCATTTGTAAATTGATGAATATATTCAATCAATTTCTGAGGTTTAAAGCCCTCTTCTTCATTATCTACATACCAGAGCGGGTACTCTTCTTTCCACTCGGCGAGCTGTTTTTTCCATTCGCTTGAATCGCTTTGTTTGCCGTCTTGTTTGATCAGCTCCTGCAGGACAATTTTGCTGTCTCCGACTACAGGAATTTGTGTTTTCATGATTTTTCCGATTTCAGCCGGATCAATATCGATGTGAGCAACCTTTGCGTTTCTTGCAAAGTGCTTCAGGTTTCCTGTGACGCGGTCATCAAAACGGGCGCCGATGCTGATTAAAAGATCACAATCATGTAGGGCCATATTGGCTGTATAAGTACCGTGCATTCCCGCCATTCCAAGGAAAAGCGGATGGTCAGCCGGGAAGCCTCCGAGCCCCAAAAGGGTGTGTGCCACAGGGATTTGCTGCTGTTCTGCATAATTTTTTAATTCTTCTGACGCTTTTCCGTGCAGTACGCCCGCACCCGCCAGGATCACCGGTTTCTTAGCGCTGCTTACGGCTTCCACAAGCTTGCGGATCTGCAAATAATTCGGCTCTGTTGTCGGCTGGTATCCAGGGAGATTCATCTCATGATCGTAGCTGAATTCTCCTTCAATTGTTGCTACATCTTTCGGAATATCAATCAGTACAGGTCCGGGTCTTCCAGTTGTTGCAATATGGAACGCTTCTTTAATGATGCGCGGCAGATCTTCCGGCTGGCGAACCTGGTAGCTGTGTTTTGTCACCGGCATGGTAATTCCTAAAATGTCCGCTTCCTGAAATGCATCGCTTCCGATAACGGAGGTCGCTACCTGCCCTGTAAAGACGACTAATGGCAATGAATCAATCATGGCATCCGCAAGGCCTGTAACGAGGTTTGTCGCCCCCGGGCCTGATGTGGCAATGACAACACCCGGTTTTCCAGATACTCTTGCGTATCCTTCCGCTGCATGAATCGCACCTTGTTCGTGACGGGGAAGGATATGTACCATCCCTGAATTGTATAGCTTATCGTAGATCGGAAGCACTGCCCCGCCCGGATAACCGAATATCATTTCTACTTTCTCTTTTTTTAATGATTCAATCAGCATTAATGCTCCGCTCATCGTCTGTGTACATTTGGCAGATGCTGAATCCACCTGTACATTAGTCCCCATTTTTAGTTCCTCCTTTTGGATTTTCATCCTCTAAAGATCATCTTAAATTAGCTTGATAGCTGATTATTCAATAAAAAAAGCCCTTCCACCCACAATCAGCCGCGCAATGAATGCGATAGCTAAAAGGGGCGAAAAGGCTCTTCTTTCCGCGGTACCACCCTTGTTTACAGCCTTTAATCGGCCGTCTCATGGATATTTCTATCCGCTTTAATAACGAGTGAATCAAGTTCACCCGGCCAAGTCCTACTATGATTTCAGACTGGCACTCTGAGGCGAGTTCACCTTGTAAAGCTTCACCGGTTCTCAGCTAATCCGGTTCTCTGTGGAAAACTTCAGCAAGGCTACTTATCCTCATCTGCGCTTTTCATATTCAGTCTCCGGAACGGCTTTTCAGCAGTTCAAGAGGGTCGATTGTTTTTTGATTTTTCAGAATCATATTGCGATCATTTTTGCTTGTGAAGCTTGCGTTTATCTTTTGTTGAACTCATATTACGCCGCTTTGGACGTAGTGTCAACAGCATTTTTTAAAATTATTAGACAATTTTGATTAATCAATCTATATTGTATACGCTTTCATTATTGGTATGTAAGGAATTGCAAATGTTAAAAGTTTTTATAATTTTTTTATTAATCTATCAAGGATACACCAGAATTTTTTAATCTGATATAAACATGTCATAAAATATGACGTGCTATTATTTCGATGAGATATATGTATGAAAGATCTTCTTGCAAACATTTTCAATTCAGATAGGCTCTTTCATCAATTCCCGGCATAGACTGGTGATATCTTGCATAGAAAAGGTGATACGATGAATAAATCATTAGCAGACATCCAAGGATTCCCCGGAGGTTTTCCAAGCTTTCCGCAGCCATATTATCCGACGGCTCCTGCCTTTTATCAACAAAGCTATCAGCCGTTTGGAGGCTATGGATACGGACAGCCGTACAGCCAAGCATACAGCCCGCTAAGCACTCCATCTGCTATGTACTCCTCATTTCCATATGCTTCAGGATTTTACGGACAGCAATTTGCAGGTGGCGGCTATAGCGGTCACAGCGGCGGTTTCAGTATCCCGGCAACGCACGCTGGCGGATTCAGCGGAGCAGCCGGTGTACACGGAGGCTTTAGATATTAAAGAAAACCACAAGGGGCCGAACATCTATTTCGGCTCTTTTTTTTGCTTTGAAACGTCTTATCATTCTAAACAATAATCCCATACTGTCAGATTTTCTGTCTTTCTATTTGGAAACAGGACGGAATATGATTAAGATGAAATGAAAATACGTTCTGCAAATCAACAAGTTTCTGAGGAGGATCTAGAATTGTATATAAAAATAGATGATTT
The DNA here is from genome assembly GCF_002796895.1 of Bacillus sp. SN1. NCBI lineage: Bacteria > Bacillati > Bacillota > Bacilli > Caryophanales > Bacillaceae > Bacillus > Bacillus sp. SN1. The sequence continues at coordinate 271,410 of NZ_PHIE01000003.1, read as the reverse complement.
AACTGGACATCAAGTGATCTCACTTGTGAAGGAGCATTTACATAGCATGACACTCATGTCCCCGCCCGAAAGCATCCACGCCTTAGGCTTAGAAAGACTGAGAAAGCCTGAAATAACATTTTGGAGCGCATGGGAGGGTGATGAACTAGCCGGCTGCGGAGCGATTAAAGAACTGGACAGCCGGCATGGAGAAATCAAATCAATGCGGACGTCTGCATCCCATTTAAGAAAAGGTGTTGCCAAACAAATTCTTCAGCACATCCTAGAGGAGGCTGGGAAGCGAGGCTATGAGCGGTTAAGCTTGGAAACGGGTTCAATGGCTTCATTTGAGCCGGCAAGAAAATTGTATGAAAGCTTCGGTTTTCAGTACTGTGAACCGTTTGCAGACTATGTTGAAGATCCGAACAGTGTGTTTATGACTAAGGAATTGTGAGGCATTTTTTATGAGGGTAGATACATGCAGGGGAGGATTTCTTATCTATCCTATATATAATCTAATTCCCCCAAAATTTAATTGAGAAAAAGCACTTAACAAAATCGGTTATTGTTTTATTATACAAAAACCATCCAGCACTGCACTGGATGGTTTTTGTATGAATTATTTATATTTATTTACTTCATACATCAAAATGTTCTTAAACACAACATAATCCTTTTTACTTTCAAAAGGCCCTTTGTTGTTGTCATGCTCATCAATTTCATAAAAGCCTGGTCCCTCTCCAGCATCACGCTGCTTGTACCATTTGAGGAACCCGTTCACTTCTTTCATGGGAAGCTGATACTCTTTTTGCAAACCGTTTACCATTGTGATAACTAGGAGAGCGTCTCCGTCTTCTGCTGAATTATCCTCAGAAGGATCAGAAGGTGTTGTTGATCCTTTATCCTTATCTCCCGGACTCTCCTCCGAATCGAATGGTATGTTTAAATCCTTTAATGAAATTGACATAACTGATTTAAAATTAGAGGCTGCATTGCCAGTAAAACTGGATGTTTCCTCTCTTCCACCGATTACGTAAAGAGTATCATCAATAATGGCAGAAGAATGAGCCATTCTGTATGGGGCTTTAGGGTTTGTTACTGCTGTAACCGATTGACTTTTAGGATCGTACACCTTAATTCGGTTTACACCTCCTGTCATCAGTATTTTTCCTTTATAAACAAGCGCAGAATAATATCCTGCTGTAAATCCTTTTCCATTTTTTGTCCAGCTATCTTTTTCTGGATCATAGACATAAACAATTTGAGGGATTAATTGCGTTCCGCCAAGGATATATAGTTTATTATCGATAACCGCTGTAGAAGCCGCAGTTGCTTCATAATCTAACTTCTGTTTTTTCTCCCATTTCTTCGTTTCGAGATCGTAACTGTAAGTGGTTGCATATGAGTTATTTTCATAACCTACAACATAAATTTTCTTTCCAATAGCTTCTGCATAAATCTTATAAGCTGGAACCTTTTTTTCAAAAGGAAGATCACCCAATTTCTCCCACGTATCTTTTTTTGGATCATATGCTTCTATTGTGTTGACAGCTCCATCGTTTGACATTCCACCCATGACATAAATTTTACCCTCAACTGTAATAGTCGCAGCTCCTCCCCTCTCTGTGGGCATGTCGGCTTTTTTTGTCCATTCATTTGTTTTAGGATCGTAGACAAACGTTTGATTACCATAAGTACCTTGTTTTTGCGTCCCGCCACCAATCACATATATCTTTCCATCTACCACACTGCTGCTTGCACCGACACGCGGCTCAGGCAAATCTGCTCTTTCTTTCCATTCAACCGTTTCCGCGCTAACTGTCTGGAGCGACTGAAACAGCGTAATAACGAATAAGAAAAAAACAATGAACCACTTTTTCAAAAGAAAACACTCCTTTTATTTAATTGTTTTACTTAACAAATATCGGCATAACTATAAATTTTTTCATATCATTTCTGGAATATTCATTTTTCAGGAAATTCATAGAATAAAAGATTTGCTCTGAAAAAACACGAATGTTTTCAATTTTGTTTATTTTAAAGAGCATCGGGAATTACAAACGACATGAACGATAAAATATAAATTTGATAAAGGAGGAGATTGATATGAAAAGCATAGTTGGTGTATACGAAACTCCGCAGGAAACAATCGCAGTAATTGAAGGCTTATTAACAAAAGGGTATGATTCTGACGACATTTCTGTTGTGACAAGCCGTCGAGATACAGATTATCTTGAATCACGCACAGGAACAGAAGTCAATCAGGCCATCGATGCACATGAGGGCGATTCTGAATCTTTTTTCGATAAACTGAAAGATTATTTCACAATGGATGATACTGCTGCACATAGCAAGGCATTATCCGATTTGGATATCACAACTGACGAAATCGACAAGTATCAAGAGGATCTGGATGACGGAAAACTCCTTGTGGCTGTTGAGACAGATGCAGATGTAAATGCTCCTCTTGATAACGGCAATGCCCTTTCAGGCGGTTTTTCCAACACAAATGAAATGGCGGATTATACAACGAAAGAAGAAAAAACCATGCCGCTGCGGGAAGAACAGCTAAAAGTCGGTAAGGAAGACGTTCAAACTGGAGAAGTAGAGATAGGAAAAGAAGTGAAAACAGAACAAAGAGATATGGACATTCCAGTGAGACACGATGAAATTTATGTTGAACGCCGCGCAGTGGATGAAAACACAGCGGATGCTTCTCCCGTCAATGATTCAGAAACGGTCAGAGTTCCAATCGTTGAGGAAAAGCTGGAAGTGACTAAAAAACCTGTTGTCACTGATGAAGTAGTTGTCGGAAAACGCACTGTTGAAGAAAATGAACATATTTCTGAAACTGTGAAGAAAGAAGAGCCTCGGCTGAATAAAGAAGGAAAAGTTGACGGCTTGGATGATGATACGTTAAATAACAAATAAAAATTATAAACCGACAACAAAAAACCTCAAATCCTTAAGGATTTGAGGTTTTTCTTTTGGTACGTCCCAGGAGAGATTCGAACTCCCGACCGACGGCTTAGAAGGCCGTTGCTCTATCCAGCTGAGCTACTGGGACATGTTTTGTTTTTTCGTTTTTCGCTTTAACTATCAGCGACAAGATTTATTATATATGGGATACAACAATAAGTCAACGGTTTTTTAGAATTTTTTTCATGAGGAAGAAAATTTTCTTCCTCATGACATTTTCATAGTGTGACTCGGTTTTTCAGATCCTCAATTTCATGGCCTGCTTGGTCGTAAAAACGCACGGTTGCGGCGCCATTTTCTAATGTCAGTATAGCATAGCTTTCTGTCCTGCGCACCCTCGGAAGGCGGATGCTGCCAGGGTTAATCATCAGTTTTCCGCGCAGCACCTCGCTTCCCGCGATGTGCGAATGCCCGAAACAGATAATATCCGCTCCGAGCTCCTCTGCACGATAGTATACGTTTAACAAGGTTTGTTTTATACCATGAAGGTGGCCATGCGTGACCAGTATTTTTTTTGAACCCGCAGTCAGAAGAAGCTCGTCCTTAAAATCGCCGGTGAAATCGCAATTGCCTTTTACAACCTCATAAGAATCCAATGCGGGATGCCCGGTTTCAAGCTCAGAGTCTCCGCAGTGAATCATGAGATCAACGTCTGCTTCATGTCGTTTCGCGATGGTTTGGAGTTCTTCTTCAAGGCCATGGCTGTCACTGATAATCAGCACGTTCATGTACAAGCTTCCTCCTTATGCCTCCAAAAGCTTAGACAGCTTTTTAAGCGCGTCAGCCCTATGGCTGATTTTATTTTTTTCATCACTTGTCAGTTCAGCCATTGTCTTATCTTTATCTTTCACGATAAAGATCGGGTCATAGCCAAAGCCGTATTCCCCTCTCGGTTCTTCAGCAATATACCCTTCAACATGGCCTTCGACTGTTTTTGTTCCCTCTCCAGGGATACTCACAGCCAGCGCGCAGCGGAAACGGGCCGTGCGCTGTTCTTTTTCGATTGCTTTCAGCTCACTAAGCACTTTATCGATATTTGCCTGATCGTCTTTCTGTTCCCCTGCATAGCGGGCAGAATAAACGCCGGGTCTGCCTCCAAGATTATCGATGGACAGACCGGAGTCGTCCGCAATCACCATTTTGTTCACTGCTTTGGCAACAGCTTCTGCTTTCAGAATGGCATTTTCTTCAAACGTATGGCCTGTTTCCTCAACTTCTTCAGTGAATCCAATTTCAGCTAACGATTTGACATCATAGCCTTTTGGCTCAAGGATTTCTTTAAATTCCTTTACTTTTCCCGGATTATGTGTCGCAATAATTGCTTCTTTCATGATGATCAAGCCTTTCTGTCTTTATTTCAGTTCTGGCAGAGAATCACCCAGCACTTCTTTTTGCTTGTCAATCAGCTCTTGAATGCCTTTTTCTGCAAGACCGAGAAGTCCGTTTAGATCTTCCCTTGAAAAAGTCGCCTCTTCCCCGGTTCCCTGCAGTTCCACAAAACGGCCGCTGCCTGTCATAATGACATTCATGTCAACTTCTGCGGAGGAATCTTCTTCATAATTTAAATCTAACAAAATTCTCTGTTCCTTATCAATTCCGACAGAGATCGCGGCGAGAAAATCAGTGATCGGGTTTGCCTTGATTGTTCCCGCTTTGAGCAGCTTGGCAATCGCAATCGACATCGCAAGAAATGCTCCTGTAATGGAAGCGGTTCTTGTTCCGCCATCAGCCTGAATGACATCGCAGTCAATCCAAATCGTCCGTTCACCGAGCTTTTCTAAATCTACGACTGCCCGAAGCGCGCGGCCGATCAGGCGCTGAATTTCCATTGTTCTGCCGGAAATTTTCCCCTTAGAAGATTCTCTGATTGTTCTTTGGTTTGTTGCCCGCGGCAGCATGCTGTATTCAGCAGTAATCCAGCCTTTTCCCCCGCCCCGCAAAAACGGCGGCACGCGGTCCTCAACAGATGCGTTGCAGATTACTTTTGTATTTCCCGCTGTTATTAAAACAGAACCTTCCGGATGGCTGATAAAATCCAAATCGAATGTGATTGGACGCAGCTCATCATGTTGTCTTCCGTCATGTCTCATGTTTTACCTCCGATTATATGTACATAAACCATTTTTGTCCCGGAATTGAATAAAGAAAGAGGCAGCCGGAACGCTAACCTCTTTCTTTCTAGTATATCAAAAATCCCAATTTAAAAACTACCCGTATTCACTTGAGAAGGTCTGGAGACCGGTTCTGTAAGTTTTTCACCTTTTTCATTTACAAGCTCTGATTTCCCGTTTACTTTAACAGAGACACTTTTTACATCAGGCTGCTCCGTCAACGTCAGCACAATGCTGTTCAGCACTTCTGAAGAAATCATTTTCGTCTTTTCATCGGCGCTACCGAATATAGATTGATTGAAATCTAACGTCACCCGTCCGTCTTTGATCTTCGGCTTGCTGATCAGCTTTACGTCTCCACTGAAGTCTGTTAACAGTCCGCTCACCTTGCTTGGGCCTTTAGCCAATTCATTGATAGCTGCTGTGATGTCGTCTTTTTCCGAATTGTCGATCCGTTTTGTCACCGGCACATAATACTCACTGTCATCGTTTTCCGCCAAATAGTAGACTGTCAGCGGATGGGTTGCAGTGAGGTCATTTACACCGGCTGTTTCCAAATTAATGCCGTCCTTACGGCTTAAGTCATCTGAGATCGGCGTCCCGCCTACAGGCATCTCCTTCAGTTCATGGCCGTTTATTCTCAGCTTCACTTTATCTATCGAACTGAATTGTGTAAGCGTCCACGTCACAGATTGAACAATTTTCTGTTCGTCTTCCTTCTTGTAATTTTTAAATTCATTAGAGAAATCAGCTATTGCAGTCCCATCTTTTTTGATGTCAACGTTAACGGTTGTGTCAGCCGGCAATACGGCTCTGAAGCCATTCGGAAGAATTTCTGACACAGGTCCGCCCTGAACGAGGTATTCAAGCGCCTGTTTGGCCGTGCCTTCACTTTTCGGAAGGGGCAGCGTTTGCGCAACGACATACCCGTTTTTATCAATGAGATAAAGCTCCCTCATGACTGCAGATGAGGCTTGATCCGCTTTGGCGGTATCGCTTTTTTCACTTTCTGTTTTTTCGGCTGCTGTTGTATTTGAATCGGCCCCCGCTTCATCATTCACGTATGTAACGTCTTGAGGCGGATCAATTTCCTCGGCTGCCTTATCAGATTGAAACAAACCGCATCCGGATAAAAGCAAGACAGAGGTGAGACAAGTGGCACCAATGACTGCAGGTCCTTTTTTCAGCATACTTTTCCCTCCTAAGGCTGTTTGTACTATTATGTATACGAGCCTCTTTAGGAAATAGACCGAAGAATTCCGGCAAAACAGAAAAAACCCGCAACATACCGTTGCGGGGGAAAACTATCTTCTAATCGGTTCTTGCAGTGAGATGCATTCCACATGACCCACCTCATGGCCAAACCAGTCGTCTGCGATTTTCGCAAACTGATCACGTGCTCCTGTTGTCAGGAACTGATGATCCGGGACAAACGGAGACTGGTTCAGCAGCCCTTTATATGAGAGAATTGTGCTGACTTCCCGGGCTGTTTCATCGCCGGATGATATAATGTTCACGTGCTCTCCCATATATCTCTGAATGGATTCTTTTAAAATAGGATAGTGGGTGCAGCCTAGAATCAGCGAATCAATCGATGTGTCTTTTAACGGATTCAGCGATGTTTTGACAATCTCGTCTGCTGTTTTGTCGAGAAACTTTCCGCTTTCCACAAAAGGCACAAGCAGCGGACAGGCAAGGTTCTCAACCTTCAGATCAGGATTTAATGCCAAAAGCGCCTCTTCGTACGCATTGCTCTTAATCGTATTCTCTGTGCCGATGACACCGATATGCTGGTTCTCCGTCACTTTTATCGCTGCTCTCGCACCCGGCTGGATCACTCCGACCACCGGTATACCGACGCTGCGCTGGATGTCCTCCAATGCGATCGCTGTTGCTGTGTTGCAGGCGATCACGAGCATTTTGATGTGGTGGTTTTCGAGTAAATAATTCGTCAGCTCCCACGTATATTGAAGCACTTCTTCTTCAGGACGCGGCCCGTATGGACACCGTTTCGTATCCCCGACGTAGATAATATTCTCTTTTGGTAGCTGTCTCATGATTTCCTTTGCAACGGTTAAACCGCCAACCCCGGAATCAATGACTCCTATTGGTTGCTCCAACAAAATCGCCTCATTTTCTCTTCATTTCATGCTGCAGTTTCATCAATGATTTTTCGAAGATGGCTATTTCTTCATCTGTAAACGTTTCGAACATATCACGCAGATATTCCTGCCTTTTTGTAATGACCTCTTGGATAATCCGTTCTCCTTCAGGCAGCAGATGTATCCGGACAACACGTCTGTCCGCCGGGTCCTTGACCCGCTCGACAAGCTGATTTTTTTGCATGCGGTCGATTAAATCCGTCGTTGTGCTGCATGCCAGATACATTTTGCCCGATAGTTCGCCGATTGTCATATCTCCTAATTCATAAAGCCATTGCAGGCCGACAAATTGCGGCGGCGTAATCGCATATTGGTTAAGGATTTCTCGTCCTTTTTGCTTAATGATCGCGGCAATGTGGCGGAGTGACTTTTCAATATCCGCAACATGCTCCAAAGGTTTTGATGTCATTTGTCCATCCCTCACTCAAGGATCTCTTACGCACAAAAGCGTTCCGTGTCTATTTTCCTTCTTTTTTGAAGAAAATGCAAGACTCGCGGAAGAGAAATAGAGGACTTTAGGCAAACAACATCAAAATAGAAAAATTTGTTTTATGCCTCGCTATCCAAGTTTTGCATAGCATTCCAAATATGGTTTTGAACTTTCCAAACAAACAGCAATAACCGGCTCCTTCCTGAAAAGAAGGAATACCGGCAAGGATTAAAGCTCTAGCTCACCCATTCTAAGAAGCTCAACAACGGCTTGCGAACGCCCTTTCACACCCAATTTCTGCATGGCATTTGAAATATGGTTTCGAACGGTTTTCTCACTGATAAATAGCTCGCTTGCAATCTCCTTTGTTGTCTTATCTTGAACGAGCAATTCGAACACTTCTCTTTCTCTTTTCGTTAGCAGCGGCTTCGATTGAAATTCTTTCTCCTTCAAGTATTGTAACCCTCCTTGCTAAGGTGAGAGCGAATCAGAAACGAATGGGTTTTGATATAGTCGAGATATCATATGTAAGAAGGGCGCAGGAGGTGACGTTTACAAGAGAATTAGTTTATGGTGTATGGAGAAGCGTTTCTTTCTCCTCATTCGTCCAGCTGACAGCCTTGCCGCTTTCCTTTGAGACCTGGACCATCACAACCGCTCCGGTAAAGCAGGGCTCACCATTGCGGTTCTCTCCGAGATAATGCAAGGTAAGGGATGAGCTGCCGACGGCACTTGTTTTCACATAGATGCGCAACTCTTCATAAGGCATGACTTGGCGCAGATAATCGCATTGCTGGCTTGCCACGACTGTCATGGTCTGTTTGTGTTCATTCATCATATTCAGCTTTTTAAAATAAGAAATCCGTGCCTCCTCAAAATATATAAAAGGAGTTACATTATTCATATGCCCAAACATGTCCGTCTCGGAAAATCGCACGGATACTTCATAAAAAAAAGAAAAGGTTGTTTTCCATTCTTGAAACGGCATATCAATATAAGCGGGAAGCTTCATCTTTCCTCATCTCCTTATTGTTAAAAAAACCTCTCCCATGCGGAAGAGGTTTTTTCTTCTTATACTCTGTCGCTTCCGAAGAAATTGCGGAACGCTTGTAAGTTTGTATCTCTGTTTAAGGCTGCAATCGAAGTAGTGAGCGGGATGCCTTTCGGGCAGGATTGAACACAGTTTTGCGAGTTGCCGCAATCTGCTAGGCCGCCTTCATCCATCAGTGCTTCTAACCGATCAGACTTATTCATGGCACCTGTCGGATGGGCGTTAAACAGGCGGACTTGAGACATCGGTGCAGGCCCCATAAACTTCGATTTGCTGTTCACATTCGGGCAGGCTTCGAGGCAGACACCGCACGTCATGCACTTTGATAATTCATATGCCCATTGACGGCGTTTTTCCGGCATTCTCGGTCCCGGTCCTAAATCGTACGTACCGTCAATCGGTATCCACGCTTTTACTTTTTTCAATGAATCAAACATTCTGCTTCGGTCGACCTGCAAATCACGCACGACCGGGAATGTTTTCATTGGTTTTAAGCGGATCGGCTGCTCAAGCTGGTCTATAAGTGCCGTACAAGACTGGCGGGGTTTTCCGTTTATGACCATTGAACATGCGCCGCATACTTCTTCAAGACAGTTCATATCCCATGTGACAGGAGTTGTCTTTTCACCTTTTACGTTAACCGGATTCCGGCGAATTTCCATCAGAGCGGAAATGACGTTCAGGTTCGGGCGGTATGGAACCTCAAATTCTTCATCGTAAGGCGTGCTGTCGGCTGTATCTTGACGTGTGATAATAAATCGTATGGTTTTTTGTTCACTCATGATTATTTCGCCACCTTCTTCTTCGAGTAATCCCGTTTCCGAGGCGTTATCAGTGATACATCAACATCCTGATACTCAAATTCCGGCGCTTCATACGGGCTTACATGTTTAGCCATTGTTGTTTTGAGCCATTCATCATCATTACGTTCAGGATAATCCGGTTTATAATGGGCGCCCCGGCTTTCATTACGGTTGTATGCACCAAGGGTAATCACCCTTGCAAGCTGAAGCATGTTCGAGAACTGGCGTGTGAACATTGCCCCTTGGTTGCTCCATTTTGTCGTGTCATTGATGTTAATCTTTTTAAACCGCTCCATTAATTCCTGAATTTTGTCATCCGTTTTCAATAGCTTGTCGTTATGGCGGACAACCGTGACATTCGCCGTCATCCACTCACCGAGTTCTTTGTGAAGAACATAGGCATTTTCGGTTCCGTCCATACTCATAATCTCAGACCATTTTTCTTCTTCTTTTTTGACGTGAGCGTCGAATAAAGAGGAAGACATGTCTTCTGCTGAAGATTCCAAACCGTTTACATATTTCACTGCATTCGGTCCGGCCACCATTCCTCCGTAAATCGCAGAAAGCAGGGAGTTTGCTCCCAAACGGTTGCCGCCGTGCATAGAGTAATCACATTCCCCAGCTGCAAACAGTCCCGGGATGTTTGTCATTTGATCGTAATCCACCCATAAACCGCCCATTGAATAATGGACCGCTGGGAAGATTTTCATCGGAAGCTTCCGCGGGTCGTCTCCCATGAATTTCTCATAAATCTCAATGATGCCGCCAAGCTTAATATCAAGCTCTTTCGGATCTTTATGAGATAGATCGAGATACACCATGTTTTCGCCGTTAATACCGAGCTTCTGGTTGACACACACATCAAATATTTCGCGTGTCGCAATATCACGCGGCACCAGGTTTCCGTAAGCCGGATATTTTTCCTCTAGGAAATACCATGGTTTACCGTCTTTATATGTCCACACGCGTCCGCCTTCACCGCGCGCTGATTCACTCATCAGTCTTAGTTTGTCATCGCCCGGTATGGCTGTCGGGTGGATTTGAATGAATTCTCCGTTTGCATAGTACGCTCCCTGCTGATAAACGATCGACGCAGCAGAGCCTGTATTAATCATGGAGTTAGTTGATTTTCCAAAAATGATTCCCGGTCCGCCCGTCGCCATAATGACCGCGTCTGAACGGAAGGATTCAATTTGCATGTTTGTCAGGTTTTGCGCAACAATTCCGCGGCAGGTTCTGTCATCATCTAATACAGCGCCAAGGAATTCCCAGCCTTCGTATTTTGTGACCAAACCCGCAACTTCGTATCTGCGCACTTGCTCGTCCAGTGCGTAAAGCAGCTGCTGCCCCGTCGTCGCACCCGCATAAGCTGTTCTGTGATGCTGTGTACCCCCGAATCGGCGGAAATCAAGCAGCCCTTCAGGCGTCCGGTTAAACATGACGCCCATCCTGTCTAATAAGTGGATGATAGAAGGCGCCGCTTCACACATCGCCTTGACCGGCGGCTGGTTGGCAAGAAAGTCTCCCCCGTATACAGTGTCATCGAAATGTTCCCACGGAGAGTCGCCTTCCCCTTTTGTATTGACCGCTCCGTTTATGCCGCCTTGGGCACAAACCGAATGAGAACGTTTGACAGGAACGATGGAAAACAGCTTAACCGCCATTCCTGATTCCGCTGCTTTAATTGTCGCCATGAGGCCGGCAAGACCCCCGCCGACTACGATAATGCTTGATTGACTCATGATAGCCCCTCTCCCTCTAGTAATCTTGTACTCTTATACAAATGCAAAAATCGCTTTTAAGCCTACGTATGACAGTGCAACAAAAATAATCAGCGTAACGTATGTCGAAATTCTTTGAGAACGAGGCGTTACCGTGATGCCCCATGTAACAGCGAAAGACCATAAACCGTTCGAGAAGTGGAAAATTGTTGATAAAACACCGACAATGTAAAAGCCAAGCATAGCCGGAGAGCTCAAAATATTCGCCATCATGTCGAAATTGACCTCAGCGCCCATTTGTGCTGCAATGCGGGTTTCCCACACGTGCCAGCTCACGAAAATGAGGGTGATGATACCGGTTACACGCTGCAGGACGAAGAGCCAGTTTCTCATATAGCTGTATTGGCCTGCGTTATTTTTTGCAGTAAACGCTATGTACACACCATAAACTGCATGATAAATTAATGGTAAGAAGATAATAAAAATTTCCAAGGCATACCTGAAAGGCAGACTATCCATAAAATGAGCAGCATTATTGAATGCTTCAGCGCCCCTTGCGGCAAACTGGTTGACGACTAAATGCTGAATGAGAAAGATGCCGACCGGTATGACGCCAAGCAAGGAATGCAATCTTCGAAAATAAAACTCTCTGTTCCCAGACATTACTTTACCCCCTGTTTGATAAGTGCGAAATGTGCTAAATCTCTTCCCCCACTTCTTTCAATTGTAAGCACTTTATTAAGATTTATTGACAATTTCATTTTACTCCTCCCTCAAAAGGGCGTCAAGAAAACGCGTACATAAATTATAATTTTCCGAATTGAATAGTTGATTTAAAAATTTTATTTTATCAATATATATTTCTGCTTAATTTTTCATTAGAATTACAGGATCATTCTGTAATCCTCCCCCCTGTTTGGGCTATAATATACGAAGGAGAGAGGGGAGACAGATATGAAGTCTAAATTTGAAGCATCTATTGACAATCTAAAAGAATTTGAAATGAACGCCTATGCCTACGAACTAATACGAGAGATCGTTCTCCCAGATATGCTTGGCCAAGATTACTCTTCCATGATGTATTGGGCAGGGAAGCATCTCGCCCGTAAGTTTCCTCTTGAATCATGGGAGGAATTTCCGGCCTTCTTTGAAGAAGCGGGCTGGGGAACCCTCACCAACGTAAGCGCTAAAAAACAAGAGCTTGAATTTGAACTTGAAGGGCCGATCATTTCCAATCGGCTTAAACATCAAAAAGAACCATGCTTTCAGCTGGAAGCTGGTTTTATTGCTGAACAAATTCAATTGATGAATGACCAAATTGCCGAATCATATGAACAAGTGAAAAAGAGAGCCGATAAAGTGGTTCTGACTGTGAAATGGGATATGAAAGACCCAGTGTAATCAAAAAAGGCGGTGACTGCATAGTCCCGCCTTTTTTGATTGTCATTACACAGCTGAAGGGTGTTTTGAAAGCTCAAATGCATCGTGCAGCGCTTCGACTGCTTTCACCATGTCATTTTCGCTTACGACTGTTGATACTTTGATTTCAGATGTGCTGACCATTTTGATTAAAATGTTTTTTTCCGCCAGTACAGCAAACATTTCAGCGGCTACACCAGGGTTTGAGACCATGCCGGATCCGACAATGGATACTTTAGCCAATTTGCTTTCTGTCTCGATTTTCTCGAATTCAAGCGCGTCTTTATACTCTTCAAGCACCGCAACGGTTTGGTCTGTGTCTTCTGTTTTGACAGAGAAGGAAATTCCGGTCTGATTGTCTCCGGCCTGCGTTTGGATAATGATATCGACGTTAATGTTTCTTTTGGCAAGTGTTGTAAAAATAGTTGACAAAGTTGTCAGGCCGCCAGTCAGCCCGTAAATGGTTACCCTTGTGATTTGATCTTCAAACGCAATGCCTCTGACAATTAAATTTTGCTCCATGGATGATTCCTCCTCAATTAATGTTCCAGCTTCTGTTTCTGTACTTGAACGCACTTCTAACGGCACTTGGTAATTTTTCGCGAATTCAACGGCTCTCGGATGAAGAACGCCGGCGCCTAAATTGGCAAGCTCAAGCATTTCATCGTATGAGATGCCGGCAAGCTTTCTCGCAGATTTCACATAGCGCGGATCGGTAGTAAACACTCCGGGCACGTCCGTGTAAATGTCACATTTATCCGCTTTTAATGCGGCAGCCAAAGCGACTGCTGTTGTGTCTGACCCGCCACGGCCCAATGTCGTGATTTCACAGTCCTCTGTCATGCCTTGGAATCCTGCGACAATGACAATCTTTCCTTGCTCGAGCTGGTCTCCTAAAACCGAAGTGTCGATATCTGTAATTCTGGCGTTTCCGTGAACGGCTTCCGTGCGGATTCCCGCCTGCCAGCCAGTATAAGACACAGCGTCATAGCCTTTTTCCTGCAGCGCCATAGAAAGCAGGGAAATTGTAACCTGCTCGCCTGTCGCCAGCAGCATATCCATTTCGCGTTTGCTCGGCTGGTCAGTAATTGCTTTTGCAAGGCTGACCAATTCGTCAGTGGATTTCCCCATAGCTGAAACGACAACAACGACTTGATGGCCCTTCTGTTTTTCTGCAATCGCGCGGTTTGCCGCATTTTGAATTTTTTCAACTGAGCCGACGGAAGTACCTCCGAATTTTTGTACGATAAGACCCATGTATTACCACCCTTTACATTTTGGTTCGTGCGGGTGAGGAGAAAGAGCGCTTTGTCCACAATAAAAAAAGCAATGAGAGGAATTGCTCTCATTGCTTATCAATTAATCATCATGAATGATTATGAACAACGAGATAGCCCTCCAAGAAAATGATTTCTTGACAGCCTTACATTTATTCAATGCACGGCCAGCAAATAATACCGATGGGATTTTATTTGCTTCGGCGACGCTCCCCTTTCAGCCTTTTTCACAGAATCCATCTTTCTCCAAAGGCTTACTCTTGAAGTTCGCACCTCTATCTTCACCATATAACACGATCTAACTATGAAATTAGTTCACATTTTATCAGATCTTTTTTAAAAGGACAACATTATTTTTGCAATTTATCGTAAAGCAGCTGAGCCGCCGCTGCGGGAACACCCGCTTTTTTGATGTCCTCAAGGCTTGCTTCCTTCATTTTTTTTACGGAACCGAAATGCTTTAACAGCATTTTCTTTCTTTTCTCTCCGATACCCGGGATGTCGTCCAAGACGGATTGAAACGCGCTTTTTCCGCGGATTTGTCTGTGAAAACTGATCGCAAAACGGTGCACCTCGTCTTGAATACGCTGCAGGAGGTAAAATTCCTGGCTGTTCCGTTCCAGATATACCGCCTCCAGCGGATCCCCGATTAATAAATTTGAAGTTCTGTGTTTTTCGTCTTTGGCTAAACCGGCGATCGGGATATCCAAGCCGAGTTCGTTTTCAATGACATCCCTTGCAGCGTTGATCTGCCCTTTTCCTCCGTCAATGATGATCAGATCAGGCAGCGGCAGGTTTTCGCGAAGCACTCTCGTATAGCGCCTTCTGACAACCTCTCTCATAGAACCGTAATCATCCGGCCCTGTAACGGTTTTGATTTTATATTTGCGGTATTCTTTTTTGTTCGGTTTGCCGTCGATAAACACGATCATCGCGGAAACCGGGTTTGTCCCCTGTATGTTTGAGTTATCAAACGCTTCGATTCTGTGAGGCGTATAAATATTCAATGCTTCTCCGAGTTTCTGTACAGCCCCAATTGAGCGCTCCTCGTCCCGTTCGATTAAGGAGAATTTTTCTTTCAGCGCGATTTTCGCATTTTTATGAGCCAGCATGAGCAGTTCTTTTTTCGGGCCCTTCTTCGGCTGATGGACGTTTGTTTCCAGCAGCTGCTCAATCATAGATTGATCTACGCTGTCCGGAACTAAAATTTCCTTCGGAAGAAAGTGGTTGTTTTTCGAATAGAACTGTCCGATGAACGTAAGAAACTCATCATCTGCTTCCTGATAGAGCGGGAACATGCTGACATCGCGTTCAATGAGCTTTCCTTGGCGGATGAAAAAGACCTGTACGCACATCCAGCCCTTATCATATGCGTACGCAAATACGTCACGGTCGACTAGATCGTTCATCGCCATTTTTTGTTTTTCCATCGTTGATTCAATATGGGCGATTTGGTCACGAAGCTCTTTTGCCCGTTCAAACTCAAGATTCTCGGCAGCTTCATGCATTTTCTCTTCAAGCTCTTTTTTGACCTCATTATAGCCGCCCTTTAAGAAACGGGTAATGCTCTCAACCAGCTCTCTGTTCGTCTCTTCGGAAATGTCCTTTACGCACGGAGCGAGACATTGACCCAGATGATAGTATAGACATACTCTGTCCGGCAGCTTGGAGCATTTTCTGAGAGGATACAGACGGTCGAGCAGTTTTTTAGTTTCCCTTGCGGCCTGCACGTTCGGGTACGGCCCGAAATAGCGTCCTTTGTCTTTTTTGACATTGCGGGTGACGATCAGCCTTGGGTGGCGTTCATGGGTGATTTTTATGAAAGGATAGGTTTTGTCGTCTTTGAGCATGACGTTGTATTTCGGATCATGCTTTTTGATTAGATTCATTTCTAAAATAAGCGCTTCAAGATTGGAGGACGTCACGATATATTCAAAATCCTCGATTTCCGTCACAAGCCTTTGTGTTTTCGCATCGTGAGAACCGGTGAAATAGGAGCGCACTCTGTTTTTCAGCACTTTTGCTTTTCCTACGTAGATCACAGTCTGCTGCCGGTCCTTCATGAGATAACATCCGGGCTGATCAGGAAGGAGGGCGAGTTTTTCTTTCAGTTGTTTGTTCATATGCTACCCTTCCTTATGTTTAATCCTTTGTTTCCAGTTTAACACGAACGTTTGTTTTTCTCTATGATTCACGATTGGCGAATAAAAAAAGCGATCCCTCAATCGGAATCGCTCTGGCATGTAAGCAGCCGAAAATTAAAGATGTTTGTTGACAAGCTCTTGAAGCGCTTCTTTCGGTTTGAAGCCGACAGAAGTTTCAACTACTTCTCCGTCTTTTAACACAAGAAGTGTCGGGATGCTCATAACGCCGTATTTTCCGGCTGTTTCTTGGTTTTCATCCACATCGATTTTTACGATTTTCAGTTTGTCTCCCATTTCTTGATCCAGTTCTTCAAGAACAGGTGCAATCATTTTGCAAGGTCCGCACCAAGGAGCCCAGAAGTCTGCCAGTACGACGCCTTCGCTAGTTTCAGCTGAGAAAGATTGATCAGTTGCTTTTACGATAGCCATTATTGAATTCCTCCAATTGTGAAATGATGATTTTTAGTATAGCATCTCCCATTCGTTCACGCTATTTTAATGCTTGCAAATTATTTTTTCCTGATCACAATCGGTTTACTCATTTTTATCTGGATTGAATGGGATATGTCACTTTTCATTAAAACACGAATCTGATAATGGCCCCGATCACTACAATAGCCCCGATGATCATTAAAATGGTACGAAGCATAGGATAACATCTCCTCTTCACTGTCATGTACTTTACCATGCCCTGCCGGAGCTGTTTTAAAACATGAAAGAGAGCGCCGGCATGAAGCTCCGGCGCTCTCGCTCGATTAAGAATCAGCACGCAGTGTGAGTAAAACGACTGACATTGGCGGCAGTTTTACTTTCAGTTTGTTTTTGTTGAGCGTATATCGGCTGAAAGGCTCCGGTTTGACGTGATGAGGATCGTCAAACGTGTTATGCGCATTCATTTTTTCTGCCGTGAGAATGACTCCAGAATGGTCCGCTGTCTTGTGAAGGCCTCTCAGCTGAATCTCAGCCTCCGCTTTGTTTTGGTGGTCGATGTTGCAGATCGTGATATTGATATCGCCTTCTGCATGTTTCGATGCTGAAATACTGATTTGCGGCAGCGTTTCACCCTTCCATTCATAGTCAGCAGACGTTGTGTCAGTCTCTAAAAGAGAAGCGTCCTGGTGTACCTTAAACATATCAAATACATGGTACGTCGGTGTCAAAAGCATCCGTTCTCCCTCAGTCAAAATCATCGCTTGAAGAACGTTTACCGTTTGGGCGATGTTGGTCATTTGCACCCGGCGGCAATGCTGATGGAAAATGTGGAAATGAGAAGCCGCCACCAGTGCATCACGAATGGTGTTTTGCTGATAAAGGAAACCAGGGTTCGTGCCTGGCTCAGGATCAAACCACGTGCCCCATTCGTCAATGATCAGCCCGACCCGCTGCTCCGGATCGTACCGGTCCATAATCGTTCCGTGTTTTTGAATCAATTCATCAATGTATTTGGCTTTTTTCATTGTAATAAACCATTCATCTTCCGTGAATTCTGTGGCTGATCCTTTGCCCTTCCAGAAATCACCCGGAATCGTATAATAATGAAGGCTCAATCCGTCCATCAGGCCAGCAGCTTTTTTCATGAGCACGTCTGTCCAATTAAAGTCATCTACATTTGCGCCGCCTGCAATTTTATATATTTCATTGCCGCTGTAATTGCGGACATAGGTTTGAAAACGCCGGTACAGATCAGCGTAGTATTCAGGATGCATGTTGCCGCCGCAGCCCCAGTTCTCATTGCCCACGCCGAAATATTTCAGCTTCCAGGGCTCCTCTCTTCCATTTTGTTTTCTCCAGTCTGACATCGGCGTGCCGGCTTCAAACGTCATATACTCGATCCATTCCGCCATTTCCTGAACGGTTCCGCTTCCGACATTGCCGCAAATATAAGGCTCGCATTCAAGCAGCTCGCAAAGCATCATAAATTCATGCGTTCCGAATTCATTTGATTCAATTGTTCCGCCCCAGTGAGTGTTAAGCATCGTCTTACGGTCACCGACACCGTTTGCCCAATGGTATTCGTCCGCAAAGCACCCGCCCGGCCACCTGAGGACAGGGATATGAAGCTGCTTGAGCGCTTCCAGCACATCCTTTCGAATTCCGTTTATGTTGGGAATGCTTGACTCCGTTCCGACCCAAATCCCCTCATAAATCCCTCTTCCTAGATGCTCCGCAAAATGACCGTATATATTTTTGTTAATAGTTCCTTTTACAATATCCGTCTGGATCACTGCTTGATGTTCAGACATGCTTGATCATTCCTTTCATACGAATATGAAAAGCACCACAGTCAAATATGTGATCTGTCTTTTGCCTGAGGAGTCAGCATGAATGTAAGCGCTTTTAAAGTAACCATATTATATATGTTCGTACATGTCAATGTCATTTTTTCTAAACTTTATATTTGTACGTATGTATTTGAAAATGTAAAAACCCCGAACTTCAGCAGTCCGGGGTTTTCTTTACGAGTGTATATTTAATTGTTTGAATTCCTCAGTTAATAACGGGACGACATCAAATAAATCGCCTACAATGCCGTAATCCGCTATTTTAAAAATATCTGCTTCGGGATCTTTATTGATGGCGACAATCACCTTGCTGTTTGACATGCCGGCCAAATGCTGGATGGCGCCGGAAATGCCGCAGGCAATATACAAATCCGGGGTAACGACTTTTCCGGTCTGTCCGATTTGGAGAGCGTAATCGCAATAATCAGCGTCGCATGCCCCGCGAGATGCCCCGACTGCGGCCCCCAGCACTTCTGCAAGATCCTGCAGCGGCTGAAATCCTTCCTTGCTTTTGACTCCGCGGCCGCCCGCAACAATAATTTTTGCTTCGGAGAGATCAACACCGTCCGCTGTTTTTTTCACGACTTCTTGGATAACGGTGCGGAGGTCAGTAAGAGAAACATCAATGCTATCGATACTCCCCGACCTGCTGGCGTCTTTTTCTGCAGCTTGAATGTTATTGGGGCGAATCGTTGCAAAAATCAGCGGATCGGTTGAAATGACGCGTTCAAATGCTTTCCCCGAATAAATTGGCCTTGTAAATACGATATTTTCTCCGGTAACGCTTACATCTGTAGCATCAGAAATTAAGCCTGTTTGCAGCCGGGCGGCAAGCTTCGGTGAAAGGTCCTTTCCCATTGCCGTGTGCCCGCATATAACGGAATCGGGCTTTTCTTGGTCAATAATGGCCCTCATGACCTGGCTGTATCCATCTGCCGTATATGCTTTCAGCTTCGGATCCTCGGCTGTGAGAACTTTATCGGCTCCGTAATGGATAAGCTCCTGTGCAACGCTTTGTACATTTTCTCCAATCAGAACACCGATGACTTCTCCATCGCCTGAAATGGTTCTTCCTGCAGCTATTGCTTCAAAGGTGACATTCCGCAATTCTCCGTCGCGAATTTCTCCGAGTACGATCACTTTTTTTCCCATTCTAACATCCCCCTGTTTCTTTGAATGTCCAAGCTTTAAATGACTTTAGCTTCGCTGCGGAGCAATGAGACGAGCTCTTTTGCCTGTTCGGCAGGCTCACCTTGGAGAAGCTTCCCGGCTTCTTTTTTCGGCGGTAGAAAACGTTCGATCGTTTTCATCTTTGGTTCAGCATCCTCTTCGTCAAGATCAAGATCATCAAGTTCAAGCTCTTCAAGCGGTTTTTTCTTGGCCTTCATAATTCCCGGAAGCGATGGGTAGCGCGGTTCGTTTAAGCCCTGCTGAGCTGTGATAAGCAATGGGAGTGTCGTTTTGATTTTTTCAACATCCCCTTCGACGTCCCTTTCTGCTTCTGCATCAGTGCCGTTGATTTCGAGTTTGGTGATCGTTGTGATGCACGGAATGTCCAGAAGCTCGGCAAGCCGCGGCGCCACTTGTCCTGATCCTCCGTCAATGGCAACATTTCCGCCGAGAATCAAATCAAACTCCTGATCCTTCATATAGTGGTATAAAACTTGAGAAATGGAATATTGGTCGGGTTCTTCGAGATCATCTTCTATGTTGATTAAAACGGCTTGGTCACATCCCATGGCAAGCGCCGTACGCAATTCCTTCTCCGCATCTTCACCGCCGACAGTGACGGCAGTGATCGTGCCGCCGTGCTTTTCCTTCAGCTGGATGGCTTCTTCTATCGCGTACTCGTCGTATGGATTAATGATCCATTCCGCTCCGTCATCCTGAATTTTTCCTGCTTCAATGACGATTTTTTCTTCTGTGTCAAACGTCCGTTTCAGCAATACAAATAGATTCATGATCATATCCCCTTTTATTCGCCTTTGAATTGAGGCTTTCTTTTTTCGAGAAATGCCTGGATGCCTTCTTTGGCGTCCTCTGACTCAAATGCTTCTCCAAACCGCTTCGCTTCAAGCTTTAAGCTGCCTTCATAGGAATACACCTTGTTTGAGTAAAGAAGCTCAAGCAGTGATGCCAGCGTTTGCGGGCTTTTTTCTGCAAACTTAGCGGCAAGTGCCTTTGCTTTTTCAAGCACTTCTGCTTCATCTTTTGCTCCAATTGACACAAGCCCGAGATCAAGCGCTTCTTTTCCTGATATTGGTTCTCCTGATCCGATAAGCTCTAATGCTTTGGCTGTACCGATATACCTCGGAAGACGCTGAGTTCCCGCAAAACCCGGAATGATACCGAGGTTAAGCTCCGGGAGCCCCAGTTTGGCATCTTCTGCCGCAATTCTGATATGACAAGCCATCGCAAGCTCCAGCCCTCCGCCAAGAGCAGCACCGTGAATCGCTGCGATAATCGGTTTCGGGAAGCCTTCAATTCTTTCCATCAGCTGCTGGCCGCGCTCAGCCAGCAGTGAGGAATCCTCATTGCCTTTAAGTGATGTAAATTCTTTAATATCAGCGCCGGCTGAGAAAAATCTTCCCTCACCGTGAATGATAATGCTTCGTACGCCTGCATCTGTCTCACATTGATCAAGACAGGAGGACAGCTCTTCTAATATCCGGCTGGAAAGCGCATTTGCCGGCGGATGGTGAATCGTCAAAACTGCCACAAATTGATCAACTGCCAGTGATATTGCATTCATAGGACAGTACCCCTTTACTTATTGTGAATTCCGGACACCAACAATTCTAAAACGCTGTCTGACAAGGCAGCGAGATCGTACTTTTGGTCATTCATAACCCAAGTTGTCACAGTTTCGTCAATCGTTCCAAAAATCATCTGCCGGGCGAGGCGGACATCGAGGCCCTCTTTTAATTCGCCTGATTGTATGCCTTCGGTCAAAATGCCATCCAAAATATTTAAGTAGCCTTTTAATATTTCATTGATTTTCTGGCGCAGCTCCAAGTTTGACTGGCGGAGCTCAAGCTGAGTGACAATCGCGAGATTATGGTCATCGGCTAAAAGGGAAAAATGCTTTGAAATCACAAGCGCCAGTTTCTCTTTCGCTGTTGTCTTTTCTTTTATGTCCTCTTCCATCCGCTCAATAAATTGGCCCATTTTTTCTTTGAAAAGAGAAATTAAAATGTCTTCTTTGTTCTTGAAGTAAAGATAGATGGTGCCGTCCGCCACTCCGGCTTGTTTGGCAATTTTTGATACCTGTGACTGGTGGTAGCCGTTTTCCGCAATGACTTCTACTGCTGCATCAATAATCTGCATATACTTTGGCCGTTTTTGCTTCAATGTTCATCGTTCCTTCCTATAGAAATGAATGACTATTCATTCATAATTTCATGATAAAAAGGATTTTCGGCTTTGTCAAGTTTATTCACAGGTGTTCTCTTTTTCTTCTGTTATTTGATGTGATGATTTTCAACTTCTTCTTCGAGTAAACGCCTTCTTAAAATTTTCCCGACCGCTGTTTTCGGCAGCTCTTTTCTGAACTCATAGGCTTTCGGCACCTTGTAAGGAGCGAGGCGGGATCTGGCAAAAGCGTCCAGTTCTTCTGCAGCGGCTTTTGCATCTTTCTTTAACACGACAAATGCTTTTACTGTTTCTCCCCTGTAGGAATCGGGCACACCTGCAACCACAATTTCTTGGATGGCTTCATGTTCATAAAGCACCTCTTCGACTTCACGCGGGTAAATATTATAGCCGCCGGCGATAATGATGTCCTTCTTCCTGTCGGCGATATAGAAAAAGCCCTCTTCATCCATATAACCCATGTCTCCGGTGAACAGCCAGCCGTCTCTTAGTACAGCGGCGGTTTCCTCCGGTTTGTTCCAATATCCTTTCATGACTTGCGGACCTTTTACAATGATTTCTCCATGCTCATATGGAGCGGCAAACTCACCCGTCTCCTCAGAATAGATCGCTGCGTCAGTACCCGGCCAAGGACAGCCGATACTGCCTGGCTTGTTTTTCCCCCTGATAAAATTGGCGTGCGTCACTGGGGATGCCTCAGACAAACCATAGCCTTCCACAAGCTTTCCGCCAGTCACCTTTTCAAATTTCTGCTTTACCTCAACAGGCAGCGCGGCAGATCCGCTAAGACAGCTTTTAATGGATGACAGATCATAATGCTGCAGTTCGGGGTGATGCAAAAGGCCAATATAAATTGTTGGTGCGCCCGGAAAGAGCGTCGGTTTTTGTTTGTCGATAATTTTGAGCGTATCGAGCGGATCAAACTTAGGAAGAAGAATCATTTCGAAGCCTAGTTTAATCGAATAATTCATCACTGCCGTCAGCCCGTAGACATGAAAAAACGGGACGATGCCAAGCACTTTTTCAGCGCCTTCGTTCACATCGTGCATCCAAGCGGCGCACATTTCAGTATTGGCCAAAATATTTTGGTGCGTGAGCATAACCCCTTTTGGAGCCCCCGTTGTTCCTCCGGTATACTGAAGAACAGCAATATCATGTTCAGGATCGATCTTCGGGATTGTCAGAAGTTCCATTTTTTCCTGCTTCATGCTGGAGGCGAACGTGTGAATGTGATCTTTTTTGTCAAAATCGATGTGCACTTTTTGTTTTTGTGTCAGCGGGTAAAGAATATTTTTCGGAAAAGGCAAATAGTCTTTTATGCTGGTTATCAAAATCTGATCGACAATTGATAACGTTTTCATTTTTATTGCCTTCGGGAAAAGCAAATCTAAGGTGATGATCACGCTTGCCTCAGCATCTCTCAGCTGGTATTCTAGCTCGTGCTCGGTATAAAGCGGATTCGTCTGCACCACGATGCCGCCGGCAAACAAGACGCCATAATAGGAAATGACCGATTGCGGGCAATTGGGCAGCATAACAGCCACTCTGTCTCCTTTTTGCAGGCCATTGCATTGCAAAAAAGCTGCGAGTTTAAGAGCGTCCGTCAGAATGTCATGAAAGGTGAGTTTTTTTCCATAAAAAGATATTGCGGTTTTGTCAGGGAATTGTGCGGCGGAGTCTGTCAGGATGGATTGCAGGGTTTTGTTCGGCAATGGAAGCTCATGCGGGATATCGGCGGGATACTCGGCAAGCCACGGCTTTTGAGACTGCATAAAACCTCCCCTTTCGGTTTTAGAGTTCCACCCTATCATTATAGCAGATGGACGGCAAAAAAAAGAAAAAGAAAGGTAAATCTTTCTTTTTCTCATGATACGAACAGATATATAAGACCAATTACCAAAAAGATTCCCGCCGCGGCGAGCAGTACTTTTGCAAGCTTTTCCATCTATTCTCCGTCCCCTTATATTCCGGCTGCCACCACAAATGAAAGCCCGACAGAAATGACAAATGAAATAAAGCCGACAGCCCGGTTATCATTCTCGATTTCCTGATCAATTTTAAACCGCGGAGTCAAAAACTCAAAAATAAAGTAACTGATCAGAAGCATAACAAACCCGTAAACGCCCCAGCCGATCATTTGCAGCAGAGAATTGTGCTGGGAGATGGAATGCTGAAACACGTTTGCGATTCCTAAAATTTTTCCGCCGGTCGCCATTGCCACCGCAAGATTTCCTTTTTGAATCTCTTCCCAGTTTTTATAAGCCGTCACCAGCTCAAACACAGTCAAAAAGAGGACGAGGCAGAGAACCGCGACACTGTAATATGCCGCGATTTCCACAAGCTCGTTTTCCCAAAAATCACTCATGGCCATACTCCCTTTTATTTTAGTTCAACAACCGTAACGCCTGATCCTCCCTCACCTGCTTCACCGAAACGGGAGCTTTTAACGCTGCGATGGTTTTTCAGGAGATCCTGCACGCCTTTTCTTAAAGCGCCGGTTCCTTTTCCGTGGATGATTGACACTCTTGGATATCCGGCTAATACTGCATCATCCAAGTATTTTTCAACACGGCTGAGGGCATTTTCATAGCGTTCGCCGCGAAGGTCAAGTTCAAGCGATACGTGGTAGTCCTTCCCTTTGACCGCCGTAATAATTTTTTCTTTTTTTGGTTCTGGAGCTGATTTGATAAACTCCAGGTCTTTTTCTTTTACTTTCATTTTTAAAATTCCGATTTGAACATTCCATTCATTGCCGCCGGTTTTTTCAAGCAGTGTTCCTTTTTGCCCGAAGGTGAGGACTTTCACCTCATCACCAGTCTTGAAGTCTCGTTTTTGCGTTTTCGGTTTTTCTGGTTTTTTTAACTTTTCAAAAGTAGGAACTGCACCTTCTAACCGTTTCTTCGCGTTGATCAGCTCGTGATCCTTGAAGGATTTGTGTTCTTCTTTTATTGAGCGCAATTCATGAATAATATCTTCGGCTTCTTTCGTTGCCGCTTTTACTTTTTCAGCCGCTTGCTGTTCAGCCTCTTCGAGCATTTTGTCTTTTTTGCTGTTGAGCTCGATGATTTGCTGCTGCAGCTCTTTATGCAGCTTTTCTGCTTCTTTTCTGATTGATTCCGTCTCAGAAAGTTCTTCTTCCGCGCGTTTTTTGCTTTGTTCAAGCGACGCAATCATCGTGTCGACTTCGTTATGCTCGGCCGTCATTTCTGATTTGGCCTGCCCGATAATATGGTCCGGGAGTCCGAGGCGTTTTGAAATTTCGAAGGCGTTGCTTCGTCCCGGCACACCAATTAAAAGTTTATAAGTTGGTGACAGCGTTTCAATGTCAAATTCGACACTGGCATTCATGACGCCTTCTCTGTTATAGCCGTACGCCTTTAATTCCGGGTAATGCGTCGTGGCTAACACTCTAGCATTGGTGCGATGCACGTCATCCAAGATGCTCATGGCGAGGGCCGCCCCTTCCTGCGGGTCTGTCCCTGCGCCCAGTTCATCGAAAAGCACAAGACTGTTTTCATTGACATGTTCTAAAATGCCGACAATGTTCACCATATGGGATGAGAACGTACTTAAGCTTTGCTCAATCGATTGTTCATCGCCGATATCAGCAAACACATGCTCAAATACGGCGGCTTCTGACCCTTCATCTGCCGGAATATGAAGTCCGGATTGCGCCATCAAGGTTAACAGGCCTAACGTTTTAAGGGTGACTGTTTTTCCCCCGGTGTTTGGCCCTGTAATGACAATGGTTGAAAAATCGCCGCCAAGCTCGATGTCATTAGCAACCACTTGATCAGGCGGAAGCAATGGGTGGCGTGCCTTTTTCAAACGGACAAAGCCGTTGTCGTTCACGATCGGTTTTGTCGCTTTGACCGCTTTTGCATATCTTGCTTTTGCAAAAATAAAGTCAAGCGTCTGCAGCACCTGCAAATCTTGAAAGAGCTCTTCTGTGTGCTCCGCCGTATGCTCTGTGAGCACGCGCAAAATCCGTTCAATTTCTTGCTTTTCTTTCACTTTCGCCTGCTGAAGCGAGTTGTTCATATCTACGATCGCCTGCGGTTCAATGAACAGTGTTGCGCCTGAGGAAGAGGTATCATGCACAATTCCTCCGTAGCTTGATCTGTACTCTTGTTTGACCGGGATCACAAAACGGTCATTCCGAATCGTAACGATCGTATCAGACAGCATTTTTGAAGCGGAGGAGGAGCGCAGCATGGACTCTAACCGGTCTCTGATTCTCGATTCGAGTGTTTTGAGCTGTGTGCGGATTCCTCTTAATGTTCCTGATGCATGATCAAGCACTTCTCCGTGATCATCAATGCAGGAATTAATGTCCCGTTCTAAATCGGAAAGCGTGATAAGCTGTTCAGCATGCTGATGGATCAGCGGAATGTCGACGCCGTCTTCAGCCATTTGGCTGATAAAATGTTTCATTTGTTTAACTGCGTAAAGCAGACCTGAGATCTCAGTGAATTCTGAAGGACTGAGAACACTGCCGATTTCCGCCCGTCTTAACGCTCCTCTAATATCAGTAAGGCCGCCAAATGGCGCCTGCCCTCTCAGCCGGATAATGGCAGAAGCTTCATCTACTTCATCAAGCTGTTTTTTGATTTCGTCTATAGAAGCAGAAGGCTTAAGCTCGAGAAGCATTTCTTTTCCGAGCGATGAAGCGGCGTGCTCAATAACCTGTTCTTTCACTTTATGAAATTCAAGAGCTGATAATACTTTTTGCTGCACGATTGTGTGAGCCTCCTTACTTAATCGTTGCGCTTCAGGAATGCCTCTACGTCTTTAAGCGACCGGGCATTCAGAACGTTTTTCGTTTCCATCCATCCTTTGCGCGCGGCAGTAACGCCGGTTTTCATATCGTCTAACATCTCAATATTATGGGCATCGGTATTAATGACCAATGTGACCCCTTGTTCGTTTGCTTTGATTAAATGTTCTGTGCGCAAATCGAGGCGCGCAGGGTTGGCGTTGAGTTCAAGCGCCGTATTTGTTTTCTTCGCAAGCTCAATCAGCTTATCAATATCGATTTCGTAACCGGCCCGTCTGCCGATCAGGCGTCCGGTCGGATGTGCGATAATGTCAACATGCTTGTTGGTCAGTGCCGTCTCAAGCCGTTTCATAATGACATGTTCCGGCTGATTAAAGCTGGAATGAATCGATGCAATAACGATATCCATTTCGGCCAGCACGTCGTCATCATAATCAAGCGTACCGTCAGGCAGAATATCCATCTCGACGCCTTTCAAGATCCGGAAATTCTCGAACTCAGCATTCAGTGCGTCAATTTCTTTTGCCTGCTGCTTGAGCCTTTCTGCAGTCAGCCCGTTGGCAACCTTTAAATATTGCGAGTGATCGGTGATCGCCATATATTGATAGCCTTTTTCCATGCATGCTTCAGCCATCTCTCTGATAGAAAACGCCCCATCGCTCCACGTTGAGTGCATGTGGAGATCTCCCTTGATTTGCTCGGGCTCTATCAATTCAGTGCTGTCGCTGTAGGTTTCCACTTCTTGCCCGCTTTCACGGAGCTCCGGCGGAATCAGCGGCAGGCCGAAGTGCGCATAAAATTCACGTTCACTCGGAAATGTTTTGATATCTCCGGTTTCAACTGTCTCGACGCCGTATTCACTGATCCGCTCGCCGCGTTCTTTCGCGATTTGGCGCATCTTAATGTTGTGATCCTTTGATCCCGTAAAATGATGGAGTGTTGTCGGAAACTGCTCTTCCGTGACAAGACGGAAATCAACGCTTGTTTCATATTCAAAGGAAAGGATAACGGACACCTTCGTATCTCCGCTCGCGATCACGCTTTTGATGTTTGGCAGTGCAAGCAGCTGCTCTCTTACTTCAGCAGGGCGATCTGTGGCAATGATATAATCCAGATCCTTCACCGTTTCCCGCGCTCTGCGGAGACTTCCGGCACGGGAAAATTTGATGATATCCGTAAATTGAGAAAGATGCTCTTCAATGTCCCTGGCGATCCGGAGGGCGTAGCCGATCGGGAACCGTTCAGGCTGTTTTCCGGCTTCCCCGAGCGCCTGTAATATTTTTTCTTCTGATTTTTTGCCAAAACCCGCAAGACCTTGTACCTTTTGCTGTTCACAGGCTTCCTTCAGAGATTCTGCATCATGTACGCCGAGCTCTTTATACAGCTTTGCGATTTTTTTGCCGCCGAGGCCCGGCAGCTTCAATAAAGGCACGAGTCCTTCCGGCACTTCTTTCTGCAGCGATTCGAGCGTGCTTGACTTTCCTTCATCTATATACTCTTTAATGACGCTGTACGTTCCTTTTCCAATGCCGGACAGCGACATCATATCGTCCATTTCTGATAAACTGCGGTCATCCTGTTCCAGGGCTGCCGCTGCTTTTCGGAAGGCGGATACTTTAAACGGGTTGTCCCCTTTGAGTTCCATGTAGACTGCAATGGTTTCGAGCAGCCGGATAATATCTTTTTTATGCATACAATAACCCCCAGACGTTCACATATGTTTCCATCATACTTGAAAAAAACTTCTCCGGACAAGAGAAGTTTTTTATGCCCCGTACTGTGTCCACAGCTCTTGTAGGAGCCCTGACAAATACGGTGTATGGTTAATGATCACATTTGCGAGAGACGATTGCCCCATCATTTGCTGCAAAGCATCTACCGGAAGCACGGATGCAACATACAGCAGCACAAATGTAAATAAATAGACTTCAAGAAAACCGAGAACGGCGCCCAGCACCTGGTTGATTTGTTTAATCACCGGAATGCCGGCTACAATACTCAAGAATGAGCCTATGATTCTCAGTAAAATTTTAGCGATAATAAATAAAACGATAAACGCAATCGTATTATAGTAGGCTGCTTCCAAATTTCCCGTGAAAAAAGAAAGAGCCGGCTGTCCCGCTGAAAAATCGGGTGCGGGAATCCACTTTAAATGCGGCGCCACATTTTTATAGAATAAAGCCGCAAAGGCGATCGATAAAATAAAGCTCGTCAAGCGGATAAACTGCAGAATAAAACCGCGTTTTAATCCCAGTAAAGTCCCCATCAGGAGCAAGATTAAGATGATGATATCTAGCATAGTTGTTCAATCCTTTTCTTTAAGCTGACGCTCCAGTTTCTCATATTTTTCTTGTAATTTGACATAATCGTGCACCACATTTACCGCTGTCAGCACTGCAAGTTTATTTATATCAAGGTATGGATTTTTTTCATTGATTTCTCTCATTTTATCATCAACAATTCCGGCGACATACCTCATATGGGCTTTGCTTTCTTCACCGACAATCGTGAAGTGCTGGCCGTAAATGTCAACGGTTGTTTTTGTTTTTTTGCCGTCAGACAACGTTTCTCCTCCATTCCGCGAGAATCCTAGTTCTTATCATAACACGTTTATTAAATGAATGGAAAGACGAGCCTCCCGCTGTTATGATACACTGGTATATACAGCGAAAAGTGTAAAAAAAGGAGATTATTACGTGTCCCATTCTGTGATAAAAGTACCGTTGTCTGCTATTGACCAAATGAAAATGACGT
Organism: Bacillus sp. SN1; assembly: GCF_002796895.1. NCBI lineage: Bacteria > Bacillati > Bacillota > Bacilli > Caryophanales > Bacillaceae > Bacillus > Bacillus sp. SN1. Next base: position 242,149 of record NZ_PHIE01000003.1, on the reverse strand, counting down.
ATAGCGGTTCGCTTACTGCCTCTGTTCCGCAGGGAGCCGTTTTTCAGGCGAAACCACCAGGCTGTACCATTACAGCATATAAATCCGGCAAGGTCTTGTTTCAAGGCAAAAACGCAGCGGCAGAATCCGCGCGCTGGGGAACAGCAGAGCCGCAGGAAAAGAAGAAAACGGCCAAAAAGCCGGCTGATCCCCGCTATGTTCCTCCGGCAGATATCGCCGGAATGTCTGTTATCGGCTCTGACGAGGTCGGAACTGGAGATTACTTTGGCCCGATGACAGTTGTATGCGCGTACGTCGACAAAACCATGCTTCCTTTAATGAAGGAACTCGGTGTTAAGGACTCTAAAGACTTAAAGGACCCGCAAATCATTGAGATTGCCCGAAACCTGATCAAAACCATTCCGTACAGCCTGCTTGTATTAAAGAATGAAAAGTACAACAGCATGCAGGAAAAAGGCATGAGCCAAGGGAAAATGAAAGCCTTGCTGCACAATCAGGCCATCACCCATTTGTTAAGAAAAATGGACGGGGTAAAGCCTGAGGCCATTTTGATTGACCAATTCGCTGAGCCTGGCGTCTACTTCAATCATTTAAAGGGCAGAGACATTGTGAAGGAGCGGACCTATTTCAGCACAAAGGCTGAAGGCATTCACCTGTCAGTCGCCGCTGCTTCAATCATTGCAAGATATTCGTTTTTAATGGAAATGGATAAACTATCGCGTGAGGCAGGAATGACGCTTCCGAAAGGGGCCGGCCCGCACGTGGATGAGGCGGCTGCCAAGCTGATCCTTAAAAAAGGGGCATCCGCTCTCAGAGCCTTTACAAAACTCCATTTTGCCAATACGCAGAAAGCGCAGCGCCTTGCCGCTAAAAAACGTTCATAGAAAAAAGCTTGCAGATAAATCTGCAAGCTTTTTTATTAGCCTCTTAAAACGGCCTGATATTTGTCTTCTAACGCCTTCAGCACTTTGCTGTGCGCCTTTGTCACTTCTTCTTCAGTCAGGGTTTGTTCAGGGTTTACATATTGAAGTGAGAAAGCAACTGACTTTTTGCCTTCCTCCATATGCTCGCCTTCGTATACGTCAAAGACGGATACTTCTTTCAGAAGCTTTCCACCAGCCTCTTTAATGACGCTTTCGAGCTGGCCGCTTGTGACGGATTTATCTGTTACAAGCGCGATATCACGTGTCACAGACGGATATTTTGGAATCGCCGTGTAGACAAGCGGCGCTGTTTCCGCTGCGAGTAACGCATGAAGATCAAGCTCAAACACGTATGTCTCTTTTATATCCAGTTCTTTTTCCAATGAAGGATGGACTTGGCCGATGAAGCCGATAAGAGAACCATTCAATAGAATGTTCGCTGTTCTGCCTGGGTGCAGCTGTTTGCGTTCAGACTGAACAAATTCAATGCTGTCGAGGACGTTCAGTTTTTCTAACAGCCCTTCTACAATTCCTTTGGCGACGAAGAAATCAACCGTTTTTTTCTCGCCCTGCCACAGCTGCTTGCGCCATAATCCGGTAACAGCTCCTGCCACGCGTTCTGTTTCAACAGGTTTTGTGTCCTCTTCCTTCGTCAGGAAAACGGAGCCGACTTCGTACAGTGCGACTGAGTCAGTCTGTCTCGCCAGGTTGTAAGAAACGGAGTCAAGCAGATTCGGAACAAGACTGTGCCTGAGAATGCTTCTTTCTTCACTCATCGGAAGCGCAAGCACAGTGTTCAGTGATTTTTCAATCGCAAACGCTGCCGCTTTCTTCTCGTTTGTCAGTGAGTAAGAGATGGCTTGTGACAAGCCTGCGCCTTCAAGAAAACGTCTGACTTTACGGCGTTTTGCCTGATATGGCGTTAATCCGCCTGTTGTTCCCGCTGTCTCAGGAAGCTTAGACGGAATGTTATCGTAGCCGTACAGTCTTGCCGCTTCTTCAATTAAATCCTCTTCGATTGTAATGTCACCGCGGCGTGATGGAACTGTCACGACGAGCAAATCATTTGCTTCACCGACAGTAAAGCCGAGACGATTATAAATGCTGATCAGTTCTTCTTTGCTGATTGTCATGCCGAGGACGCTGCTCACTTTGTCAGCAGAAACATGAATGTTATTCGCTTCGATTGTCAGGTGATCTTCCTCAACCGTTCCAGCGAGCACTTCACCGCCTGCATACAGATGGATTAGCTGTGCAGCCCGTTCTGCCGCAAGACGTACGCGCGCCGGATCAATGCCTTTTTCAAATCTTACGCTTGATTCACTTCTCAAACCAAGATCTTTGGAAGCCTTGCGAACCGTCTGTCCGTTGAAGTACGCAGCCTCAAGCAAAATCGTTTTTGTATCTTCCTGAACCTCTGACTCGGCTCCTCCCATGACACCGGCAACGGCTTGCGCTTTCGTTCCGTTCGTAATGACAAGGTGATCGGCAGACAGCTTACGTTCTTGATCATCAAGGGTTAAGATCGTTTCATTTTCAGCTGCTTTTCTTACTACAACTTCCTTGGAGCCGAATCTGTCATAATCAAACGCGTGAAGCGGCTGTCCGTATTCCAGCAGGACAAAGTTTGTGATGTCAACAACGTTGTTGTGCGGACGAATGCCTGCATTCATCAGCTTTGTCTGCATCCAAAGCGGTGACGGAGCAATCGTGACGTTTTTAATGATTTTTGCAGTATACAGCGGGTTCGCTTCTTGATCTTCGACTTTGACAGCGATGTAATCAGACGCTTGTTCTGAAGCAGCCGGATAATCCGTTTGCGGAAGTTTTACCTCTGTATCTAAAATCGCCGCAACCTCGTAAGCAACACCAAGCATGTTCATGGCATCCGCGCGGTTTGGCGTTAAACCAAGCTCAAGGATCGCATCGTCAAGCTGTAAAGCCGCTAAGGCATCGTTTCCTGTTTCAGCGTCATTCGGGAATACGAAAATGCCTTCCGTATACTCCTTCGCCACAAGCTTGCTTTCAATGCCAAGCTCCTGTAAAGAACAGATCATGCCGTTTGATTCTTCACCGCGAAGCTTTGCCTTTTTGATTTTGAAATTGCCCGGCAGCACCGCTCCGACTGTTGCAACTGCGACTTTTTGTCCTTTATCCACATTCGGCGCGCCGCAAATGATTTGTACAGGTGCTTCCGCTCCGATATCAACAAGGCACTTATTCAGCTTATCAGCATTCGGATGCTGCTCGCGCTCCAGCACGTGGCCGATGACAACGCCTTTGATGCCTTCCCCTTTGTATTCAATTCCTTCAACCTCAATACCGGCTCTTGTAATTTTCTCAGCAAGAACAGCCGGATCCATGCCTTTTATGTCAACATAATCCTCTAACCATTTATAAGAAACAAACATCCTAGCATCCTCCTCTTACGCCTGTTTAAACTGCGAAATAAATCTGACATCGTTTGTATAGAAGTGGCGGATATCATCAATGCCGTATTTCAGCATCGCGATGCGCTCAACACCCATTCCGAATGCGAAGCCCTGATATTCCTTCGGATCAAAGCCAGCCATTCTCAGCACGTTCGGGTGAACCATGCCGGCGCCGAGGATTTCGATCCAGCCTGTTCCTTTACATACTGAGCAGCCGTTTCCTCCGCATTTAAAGCATGTCACGTCTACTTCTACTGAAGGCTCAGTAAACGGGAAGAAGCTTGGGCGGAGTCTGATTTCGCGGTCTTCCCCGAACATTTTTTTCGCAACGAGTTCAAGCGTTCCTTTTAAATCACTCATGCTGATGTTTTTGTCAACGACAAGCCCTTCAATTTGCATAAATTGGTGAGAGTGCGTCGCATCATCGTTATCACGGCGGTATACTTTACCCGGACAAATGATTTTAACCGGCCCTTTGCCTTCGTGCTTTTCCATCGTCCGTGTCTGAACTGGAGAAGTTTGCGTTCTCATCAGAGTTTCCTCTGTAATGTAAAAGCTGTCTTGCATATCGCGCGCAGGGTGTTCTTTCGGCAGGTTGAGCGATTCGAAGTTGTAGTAATCCGTTTCAACCTCAGGTCCTTCCTCGACTGTGTAGCCCATACCGATAAATAAATCTTCAATTTCTTCAATGACAACTGTGAGCGGATGGCGGCCGCCGACTGCGACAGGGTTCCCCGGCAGCGTGACGTCGATTGTCTGTCCCGCAAGCTTCTGCTTCATTTCTTCTTCTTCAAGCTTCTCGTTTTTGATAGCAATCGCATTGGCGATACGCTCTCTTACTTCGTTCGCGAGCGCGCCCATTTTCGGACGTTCCTCAGCAGAAAGTTTGCCCATTCCGCGCAGCACTTCTGTAATCGGCCCTTTTTTTCCGAGATATTGCACCCGAATATCATTGACAATCTTTAATGAGCTTGCCGCTTCTACTTGTTCTAAAGCTTCTTGTTCCAGCTGTTTTAGCTTTTCTTCCATTTTGCATCCTCCTTTTATGTAACAAACCGTTATATGTCTTTGGAAAACAAAAAAAACCCGTCCCTTGTACAAGGGACGAGTTGTGGCCGCGGTACCACCCTTATTTCAGACAGACTGATGCTGTCGTCAGCTTCATTGACATAACGGAATCAGATTCCGGTTCACCTTTACGCGCAGTGTGCGCGGTCCCGGCGACAACTCAAGAGGTGAAGACAATTTCCGGCTGCGTTAAAAATGCTCTCAGTCAGCGGCATTTTCTCCCTGGAAAGCAGTTGATCAGAAATTGAGATCCTCTGTCACGGTTTTTCAAATATTATGTTCTATTATAGAGAAATCCAACGCTTCGCGCAACACTATCCTCGCAAGTGATACACGAGGATGGCAGCCGCAATCGCAACGTTCAGTGATTCAGCCTGTCCGTAAAGCGGCACGTACAGGTTCAAATCCGTTTTTTCCAGCAAGGCGGCATCCACCCCTGCTCCTTCATTTCCTACAATGAGCGCAAAGGATTCAGCCTGAGGCATATCCCTGTAAGGCGCTCCGTTTTGCAGCGCCGTGCCGTACACTTTTACCCCCTCTGCTTTCAATTCATCCACATATGTATGCAGGTTTCTTCTCACAACAGGAATATGAAAGTGAGCACCTTGCGCGGATCGAAGCGTTTTTCCGTTAAAGGCGTCCGCCGTGCCGTCACCGAGCACAACCGCATCTAAACCGGCCGCATCTGCTGTCCGAATCATCGTGCCGAGGTTTCCCGGATCTTGAACAGCGTCAATCAGCAGCACCCGCTGAGGCGACGCCAGTTTTTCTTCAGGCATATGGCACACAGCGGCGATCTGCTGAGGCGTTTCAGTTTCAGTAACAGCTGAAAACGCATCTTCACTCAGCACGTAGCACTGGATGCTTACATCAAGTTCTGACGGAATTTTCGTTTCATCCTTTACAAGGATTTCTTTCACCGTGCCCGGGCTCTTGAGCGCCTCTTCAACAAGATGTTCTCCCTCAATCAGAAATGTATTCGTTTTTGTTCGTTCTTTTTTCGTGTGAAGCTTTTTCCAATCCTTCACTTTTTGGTTTTTTGCGGATTCTATTTGTTTCACTGTCTGTGTGGCTCTCCTTTTTTTAACATGATGTTATTATATCGCAAGAACAGCACATAATAAACCAGGTGCAGGGTTAGAATATCCGTATAACATTTTAGGAAAAGGAGCGTTTTCACATGGATCTTAATTTACGTCATGCCGTCATTGCCAATGTAACCGGCAATAATCAGGAGCAGCTTGAACATACAATTGTGGATGCGATTCAAAGCGGTGAAGAAAAAATGCTTCCGGGGCTCGGCGTTTTATTCGAAGTCATTTGGCAGCACGCATCCGAGAGTGAGAAAAACGAAATGCTAAAAACGCTTGAAGGCGGATTAAAACCCGCCCAATAAGACATGAAACCGGGTGACAGCGCCCGGTTTTTTTCTTATATAATAAAAACATGATGAGGGGGATCGCCATGTTTTTACAACCGTTATTAGCGAAAAAAATCATTGCTGAAGTCAAAAAAATGTACGAACGTGAAGTCATTATTGTGAACACAGACGGTCTCATTATGGCAAGCACAAATGATGAGCGGGTCGGGCGTTTTCATGAGGGAGCGCTCATCTGCGCAAAAGAGAAGCGCAATGTCATTATTGCAAAAGAAGATGAAAAGAAATTAAAAGGAGTGAAGGCAGGCCTGAATCTCCCTGTATTTTCTGACCGTGATGTGATCGCCGTCTTCGGGCTGACAGGCGAGCCCGCTGAGATTCAGCCATACGGGGAGCTGCTTCGGAAAATGACAGAGCTGTTCATTAAGGAATCGTGGCATTTAGAGCAGTCCCAGTGGCGTGAGAGAATGCTGGAGTCCTTTATGATTGATTGGCTGCAATTAAAAGAATGGTCACCCGGTTTTCTGGAGAAAGCCCAGCTTCTTGGTATTGACCTTGCCTCCCCGCGCCAAATGATTCTCATTCAAGGATATGAGTGGTCACGCTATGAAATTGAACAAATGACACATATCTGGAAATCAGCGTACCCTTCGGATTTGTTCATCAGATGGGGAAATGAACGGATTCTGATTAATCACGAAGTGCCAAAACATGAACAAAGGGATCGGCTTTTACGGCAGATTCTTCTCATTTGTTCGTTTGCTCATACCGCAAACAGCCGATATGCAGCAGCTGGCGCCGGAAGGGCTGTTGCAAGCTCCAGCCTGACAGACTCATACGAGCAAGCGGAAAAAGCGCTGGCTGTCAGCCTTAAGCGAAAAACGCCCATCTTCGAAGAGGATCTGAAGCTTGATATGTGCCTGACTGAGATCAGCCCTGGTACCCGTAATGAATTTCCGCAAAGAGTATTCCGTGAGGCACTTCAACGTCTGGAGCTTATGAATACGATACGGACTTTCTTTCATCACGATTTGTCTTTGAAACAAACCGCTGAAGACATGCATATACACATCAATACTTTGCGTTATCGTCTGTCTAAGGCTGAACAGCTGACAGGTTTGCGTTTTGACCGCACCGAGGACATCGTCACAATGTATGTTGCACTCTGTTTTTTAGATCAAGATACAAAATAAAGAGAGTTTCAGTTTCATTATTTATATGTTTCTCCATGGAAGGCTTTGCTTTTTTTCTTTTACAATAGATTGAAAGCGTTTTTTGACAGGGGGATGGGTGAAATGATCACCAAAGATGTAAAAGAACAGCTGATACAAATCGTTGGACCGGAAAACTTTGATGACTCCAATGCCGGGCGTCTCGTCTATTCATATGATGCGACGCCGCAGTTTCAGTCTATGCCTGATGCCGTGATTGCACCGAGGAATACAGATGAAGTATCACGAATTTTAGCGATTTGCAGCGAACATCAAGTGCCGATCGTTCCAAGAGGATCAGGGACAAACCTGTGCGGCGGCACGTGCCCGACTGCAGGCGGACTTGTTCTTCTCTTTAAGCATATGAACCGGATTCTTGAGATTGATGAAGAAAATTTGACCGCCACAGTCCAGCCGGGCGTCATTACGCTGGATATGATCCGCGAGGTTGAAAGCAAGGGTTTGTTTTATCCGCCTGATCCGAGTTCTATGAAAATATCAACCATGGGCGGAAACATCAATGAAAATTCCGGCGGGCTCCGCGGATTAAAATACGGCGTCACCCGCGACTATGTTATTGGACTGGAGGTTGTGGTCGCAAATGGTGATATCATCCGCACCGGCGGAAAACTCGCAAAGGATGTGGCCGGATACGATCTCACACGTCTTTTTGTCGGCTCAGAAGGAACGCTCGGCATTGTGACAGAGGCAATCGTCAAACTCGTTCCAAAGCCGGAAACAAAGAAGACGCTGCTTGCCCTTTATGAAAATATCGACGCCGCTGCTCAAACGGTATCAAACATCATTGCCGCAAAAATCATACCCGCCACGCTTGAATTTCTCGACCAGCCTACACTTTTGGTGATTGAGGATTATGCCAAAATCGGACTGCCGACAAACGCAAAGGCGGTTCTGTTAATTGAGCAAGACGGACCGCTTGAAATCGTAGCACGGGATATGGAAAAGATTGAGGCGATTTGCAAAAAAGGCGACGCCGTTTCCGTTCAGACCGCACAAACAGAGGAGGAAGCGTTTGCCCTGACTGAAGCCCGGCGTTCTGCACTTTCTGCCCTGGCCCGCCTCAAGCCGACGACGATTTTAGAGGATGCGACCGTTCCTCGCTCAGAAATCGCCAATATGGTAAAAGCGATTAATGATATTGCTGCTAAATATGATATTTCCATCTGCACCTTTGGCCATGCGGGAGACGGGAACCTTCACCCGACATGCACGACAGACATAAGAAATGAGGATGAAATGGAACGTGTCGAACAGGCTTTTGCCGAGATTTTTGAGAAAGCGATTGAACTTGGCGGGACGATAACCGGGGAGCACGGAGTCGGGGCCATGAAGGCGCCTTACTTGGAAATGAAGCTGAAAAAAGAAGGCATTGCCGCGATGAAAGCGCTGAAAGCGGCATTTGATCCCCGTAACATATTAAATCCCGGCAAAATGTTTGCGAAAGACGCCAGAAAACGTGTGGTGACGGAAAAATGACAACAGAAAAAGAAATGAAACAGATCCAAGATGAGTTTAAAGAGCGCATGGATGAAGGCGAGCTTTTGAATTGTATGCGCTGCGGCTTCTGTCTTCCTTCCTGCCCGACCTATATCGAATCGGGATTTCAGGAAACTCACTCTCCGCGCGGGCGCATCGCCTTAATGAAAGCCGTAGCCGACGGTATGATTGAACCGGATGAAGATGTCGAACGGTCGCTGTCACTTTGCCTCGGCTGCCGCGCCTGTGAACCTGTATGCCCGTCAGGCGTGAAATACGGACAGCTGCTTGAGGAAGCCAGAGATATTATCCACCAAAATAAAAAACACTCGCTCAGCGCACGTGTCATGCGAAAGGCGGCTTTTCACGAGCTGTTTCCGCATCAAAACCGCATGCGCTCAGCTGTAAGCCTTATCGGTTTGTATCAGCGGTCAGGGCTGCAAACCGCTATGCGTAAAACTGGTATGCTTCGCGTCCTGCCAGAGCATTTGCGGACGATGGAAGCTGTTCTTCCTGATGTTCCCAAAAGCAAAGACATGAAACATCGGCCTCGTTTACTGCCGTCAATTGGCCCCATGAAAAAACGGGTTGCCTTTTTTTCGGGCTGCTTAATGGATACAATGTTTTTACCGACCAACAATGCCACACTAAAACTTTTACAGCTGGCAGGCTGTGACATTGTCATCCCGCCTGAACAGGCTTGCTGCGGTGCCCTGCATGGACACAGCGGTGAAAAAAACGCAGGCAAGGAGCTCGCGAAACAAAATATCGCTGCTTTTGAAGCGTTAGACGTGGATGCTGTCATTACAAACGCAGGAGGATGCGGAGCCTTTCTCACTGAATATGATCATTTGCTGAAGGATGACCCTGAGTGGTCGGAGCGGGCTGCTGCGTTTGTTCAGAAGCTGAAAGATTTTTCGTCCGTTTTGGTTGAGCTCGATTTCCATCAGATGGACCTAGCACTTGAGACGCAGCAGATCATTACCTATCAAGATTCATGCCATCTAAGAAATGTGATGCATACGTCGCTCGAGCCCCGCCAGCTTCTTCAAAGCATCAAGGGGGCCGAATTCAGAGAGATGGATAAAGCGGACAGCTGCTGCGGATCAGCGGGAATTTATAACATCGTGGAAGCTGAGATGTCTATGAAAATACTGGACAGTAAAATGGCTGCCGTCAAAGCAACCGAAGCGATCGTCATTGTGACAGCAAATCCAGGCTGTTTGCTGCAGATGAAACTCGGCATTGAACGCGAAGGACTAAGCGATAAAGTCAAAGCCGTTCACCTGGCTGATTTGCTGCTGGAAGCATCTGGACACATAACATCATAAGAAAGCCCAAAACAGAAATTGTTTTGGGCTTGTTCGTTATTCCATCGGACTGCAAATTTCAATATAATGTCCATCTGGGTCTGCGATATAGGCGACCGTCTGCCCCCATGGCTTCACTTTAGGCTCTCCAATAATTGTAACGCCTTGTTCTCTCACCCTTTTGATGACTGCTTCTACATTTTCAGTCACAAATCCGATTTCAAATGTGTGCGAAGCAGATGTATCTGGAATGTCTAGCGGCGTGATTTCTCTGGCGCTCTCTCGCGTATTAAGCGCCAATATCGTAGAACCTGTTTCAAATTCGACATACGTGCCGTGTTCAGCACGAATCGGCAGTCCTAAAATATCCTGATAAAAATGAATGGCCCGCTTGCTGTCTGATACGTATAGAATAAGATATTTCATTGATAGATTCATTTCCAATCCTCCTCAAATTTTTCATTAGCCCTTTTATCCCGGGATAGATGCTTCCATCCTTAAGCTCGGATCTTTCCACATCTGTGCCCATTTTTTTACTGCTGCAATGATAATGATGAAGCCTAACAGCAGCATGATGATCGATAATACGCCATTCAATACACTATAGCCTGCTGCTTCTGGATTGAGATACACATGGCGCACCATCCAATAGCCCGCATAATTGACAGTGACATATAAATAGGCAAGCGGGATAAGGCAGGTCAGAATGTAACGGCGTTTATCGGCGATTTTCAGTACTATGGTCGCTCCGATAATCAGCCCCACTGAAGCCATCAGCTGATTGGACACGCCGAACAGCGCCCAAATGGAACCGATATCCCCTGAATACAGCAAATAGCCCCACATGAAACAGGCAAGTGCGCTGGCAAATACAGCTCCCGGAATCCAGTCTGTTTTCTTCAGCGGTTTATACACCTCTCCGAAGAAATCCTGAATCAAATAACGGGCAACACGTGTGCCGGCGTCAATCGCTGTTAAAATAAATACAGCTTCAAACATAATGACAAATTGGAAAAAGTATGAGGCCAAATGGCTGAAAAACGGCATTCCGGTAAAAATATAAGTCATTCCCACCGCAAGCGTGACGGCTCCCCCTGTTCTTCCTTCTAAGTCCAAACCGATTTCCCTGCTCAATTCAGGCAAATGTACGACATCCATGCCGAGCGTACGGAAAACCTCAGGTGTGCTGTTAATCGCAAAGTAATCAGCAGGCTGCAAAGCGGTTGCCGCAATCAGTGCCATGATACCGACAAGACACTCGACAAGCATTGCACCGAACGCAACCGGCTTCATATCACTCCACTTATTCAGCATTTTCGGCGTCGTTCCTGAACCGACAAAAGCATGGAATCCCGAGATCGCACCGCAGGCAATGGTTATTGAAATAAATGGCCAGACGGGCCCTGCCAGCACCGGCCCTCCGCCTTTTACGAATTCTGTAAACGCAGGAAACGGGATGGAGGGATTGACGACAAACACCCCAGCAATCAAAGCGATAAAAACACCGATTTTCATAAAGCTGCTTAAATAATCACGCGGTGCGAGAAGCAGCCAAACAGGAAGCGCCGCTGCAAAGAACGCATAAACAGGAAGTGCTACCGAAAGCGTTTTCGTATCTAGCGTTAACAAGTCACCGAGCGCGGTAGTCTGCACCCATGGGCCTATAAAGACTCCTGCCATTAAAAAGAGAAAACCGATTGTTGAGGCGAGCTTTAAATTTCCTGTTTTCTTATAAAATAAGCCCACGCCCATCGCAATCGGAATCGTAATCCCTACCGCAAACGTTCCCCACGGATTGCGTTCAAGCGCGTGCAGCACAACCATCGACAGGCCCGCCATCGTAATCGTGATAATAAACAGCATGGACAGTCCCGTGCAAAATCCGGCAACAGGGCCGAGCTCATCCTTCGCCACTTCCGACAGCGACTTTCCATTTTTGCGCATCGATGCAAAGAGCACAACAATATCATGGACGGCTCCCCCTATTACCGCCCCGATTAACAGCCATAATAATCCCGGCAAATAGCCGAACTGCGCGGCCAGAATCGGTCCGACCAGCGGCCCGGCCGCTGCAATCGCCGCAAAATGGTGTCCGAACGAAACCCATTTATTTGTAGGCACATAGTCTTTTCCATCCTCAAGCGTGTGAGCAGGCGTCGGCTTATCATCATTCACTTTGAGAACCTTCACCATCATAAATGTTCCGTATAAACGATAGGCGATAGCCAAAATGCACATTGACGCTATCACAATTGTAACCGCATTCATTTTCTCCCAACCCCTTTGCTGTTTTTCATAAATATATCACAATTTCATAGTGAAAAGCGGTCATTTTTTCCTATACAAAAATGCCGGCTGGAATGGCCGGCTTGAGACAGTTAGTTTAGTTCAATATCTCCAGATGTTGTACGAACTTTTAAATGGTTAGAGATCCCGCTATCACCTACATAACCTACAATACGGTGCTCTGATTTTTCTTTATAAAGGATTTGATCGAGATTGACCGCGGCATCACCGGAGTCAGCCTGAAAATCCACTGCCAAGGATACAGGTTCTTTCTGATATTCTACGGACACACTTCCGCTCGTAGTGACGATGTCGATTTCTTCGTTCTGATTACCCTGAAGAAGATCAATATCCCCGGAGGTTGTCTTATAGTTCACCTTTTTAGCTGTTGTGTCGCTGCTTTTTATTGATCCGCTTGTTGTCTTTACCTCACCTTGGCCGAATGAATTTTGGTCAGCTTGAATATCTCCGCTCGTTGTTTTTAACGTTAGCTCGCTTTTGATGCGTGTATGCTTCATCTCAATATTTCCTGATGTAGAGTCAGCAGCTGATTGATCCGTTTGCGCATTTTCTATCAGAATATCGCCAGAGGTTGTCGTTACGGTTATCTCATCATACTTCTTTTCCGGAATAGTGATTGTGATTTTCATATCCTTTTCGCTGCTCCACGGTATAAAAGAGATGATATTCTCGCGTACTTTTTGATTGATTTTTAATGATTTTCCATCTTGGCTCACATCGAACAGCTTTTTGCTTTTATCACTGACTTTTCCTTCAGCAGCTACCTGAATATCATCCGTTTGCCCGCTTTTAACCTCTGTATTCATGGAGGTCGTTGTTACCTTAATTTTTTTAATATCTGAAGCATCATATGTTTCGGCAGCTTTCACCTCATCTTTTGTAAAATCTGAGGCAGCTGCAGAGATGACAGCTCCGATTACCCCGACTGCAAATACTGCGATCAATCCTATTATGATCTTTTTCATGTCTGCGCCCCCGTCACCAGCTTTAGATTATATCTGATATATCGTAAACTCATGCCATACAGCAGCTTGCCTAAGTGCCACAGCCCTATACACAGGAGCAGCCCCAGACTCCCAAACACGAGTGATAAAAAGAACTCCAGCATCATGTGCGTATTCATTTGAAACATCACCATGCCGACAAAAATGATCGGTGACACAGAAAGTGCAAGCGCCGCCCCGCATAATCCCACGTACACTCCTAAAATGCCAATAGCCGGTCCCAGCACGAAAATCATATTTAAGAAGCCTATCGCTGCTGCTGAACATACCATGTGAAAGAGGTTCTTTTTAGGGTGCTGCTCTGCTAAAGCAGTTTCCGTGACATCTTGCATCAATTCCTTTGCAATTTGTTTTGGGGAGCCGAGTTCCCTGATGATGTCCGCTTCTGGCCTGCCTTCTTTGATCCCTTCGGTAATATGTTCTTCAAAATCAAATAAGACCTCATTCCGCTCTTTTTCTGAAAGCGGCTTTAACGCTTTACTCAACTCCTGCAAAAACAGCTCTTGATTCATCGTTCTCCTCCCCTTGCCGTATCAATGATTTGATTGACAGATGCTGTGAACTGATCCCATTCTGCCAGCAGCAGTTTCATTCGCATGAAACCAAGCTTTGACATCGTGTAATATTTTCTGGCAGGCCCTTCGGAAGACGGCGCCATATATGTTTCTAAATACTCTTCTTTCGTCAGTCTTCTGAGAAGAGGATATAAGGTGCCTTCAGCAATCGCCATGTACCTGGAAATGTTTTGAGATAGCTCATATCCGTATTGATCTTTTTCGGATATTAATACAAGCACACATAGCTCTAATGCTCCCTTTTTAAATTGAGCATTCATCATAAAATCCTCCCTGCGGCTCGTCAATTTTGTTTACATTTTCCACCACTTACCCATATGGTAACATCTACTACTGAACATTACAAGGTACTGAACCATATCTACTGAGAAAAAAAGAGAAACCGGAGAGAGCTCCGGTTTTGTTTCTCTTATGACTGTTTTTTCAGGCGGATCACATTCCAGGAAAGCGGCGTGAAATGGGCGGTTAAGCCGTTTTCGCTGACAGACGATGTTCCGTTGGAATGCGGGACGACATTTTTTCTGTTATGCTGGTTTGTCGCTTTGATATCCTGATGCTCGAGTACGATGTGCTCTGCGATTTGATAGGATTCAAAGCCTCTGAGCGAAATCTCCGTCTCCATCTGATCCTCAGCTTTGTTTACCGCAAAAATGGTGAGTGTTTCTTCCTCTTCGGCATACACAACAGCGGCATCAACATATGGCACATCAGTAAAATCTGAGCAGTCGTACTTCGGCGAAGAAATAAGCGGTTTCAGTGACTCGCCCCTTCCGTAAACAGAAGCATGCATGTACGGATAGAAAATCGGCTGTCTCCATGCTTCCCCGCCTTTTTCCGTCATGATCGGCGCGATGACATTTACAAGCTGTGCAAGACACGCGATTTTCACACGGTCTGCGTGCTGCAGCATCGTAATGAGCAGAGAGCCGACCAATAAGGCATCTTCAAAATTATAAATATCCTCTAAAATCGGACGCGCAGTAATCCATGGCTCGACTTTTTTATCAGCCTCATTTGAGTGATACCAAACGTTCCATTCATCCAGAGAGAGATTAATTGTTTTCTTGCTGCGTGTTTTCGCTTTAACATAGTCACAGGTTGCAGCGACAGATTTAATAAAATGATCCAGATCCATGGAACGGGCCAAGTAGTTTGGCAGATTGTTATCCCGGTTTCCGTAATACGTATGGAGAGAAATATAGTCGACATGCTCATACGTATGCTCCAGCACCTTTGCTTCCCAATCGATAAAGGTCGGCATGCCGCTGTTTGAGCTGCCGCAGGCTACGAGTTCAATTGATGGGTCAACCCATTTCATGACCTTTGCCGTTTCCGCGGCAAGCCGTCCGTATTCGTCAGCTGTTTTGTGGCCGATTTGCCATGGGCCATCCATCTCGTTTCCCAGGCACCATGTCTTGATGCCGTACGGCTGTTCATAGCCATGCGATCTTCTTAAATCACTCCAGTAAGAGCCTTTCGGGTGGTTGCAGTATTCAACGAGATTACGGGCGGCATCTATGCCTCTTGTGCCGAGGTTGACCGCCATGTTGACCTCAGTGTTCACCTTTTTTGCCCAAGATAAAAATTCATTTGTTCCCACTTCATTGGTTTCTGTCGTTTGCCATGCCAAGTCAAGCCGTCTCGGGCGGTTTTCGACTGGCCCGACACCGTCTTCCCAGTTGTATCCGGATAAAAAGTTTCCGCCCGGATAGCGGATAATCGGAACCTGCAATTCTTTGATCAGCGACTGGACATCTTTTCTAAACCCATCTTCATCCGCTTCAGGATGATCAGGCTCATATATGCCTTCATATACCGCACGCCCCATATGTTCGATAAACGAGCCGTAAATCCGTTTGTCTACTTCACCGATTTTATATTCTTTGTCTACAATCATTCGCGCTTTTTTCATCACACGTTTCCTCCTTCATTAACCTTTGACTCCCCCTACCGTCAGGCCGGAGATAAAGTACTTTTGGAAAAACAAGAAAATGATAATGACCGGCAAAATCGCAAATACTGAGCCGGATATAAGCATGTCATAGTTATTGCCATAAGGGCTCAGCAAGCTGGACAGCCCAATTGGAAGCGTAAACATTTCTTTCGACCGAAGCACAATCAGCGGCCATAAGAAGTTGTTCCAGCTGTTTAAGGACTGGAGGATAATCATCGCACCGAAAGCCGGTTTCATCAGCGGCGCCATAATCCTGAAAAAGATTCCGAATTCTGTACAGCCGTCCATCCTTGCAGAGTCCAGCAGATCCCTTGGCAGACCGAGCGCATATTGCCTGAAAAAGAAAACAGCAACAGGTGAAACGATGAACGGCAAAATGACACCCGTATATGAATCGATCAAATGCAGTCCGACGGTAAGCTTAAACAATGGAAGCATCATCACTTCAAGCGGAACCATCATGATAATCAGCACAAGAACAAAGATGATATTTCTGCCCTTAAAATCATAAACCGCAAGCCCGTACCCGATCATCGAAGAAAAAAACAAAGTGAGCACGGTCGTGAAAAGCCCAAGCACAAGACTGTTAAAAAACCATTTGAAATAAATGCTGCCGCCATTAAACAGAAATGTATAATTATCAAGACTCATCACTTTAGGATCAATGTCAAGATTCAGACCCACACGCAAAAGCTCAGATGACGGCTTTAATGATCCTAAAAGCAAACAGAAAATCGGAAAAATATACAATAGGCTCAGCATAATAAAAAACAGGGTCAGCGCGATTCTGTAAACGCTAAACTGAGGACTGTGCCGCAACATTTATCCTTCCCCCTTAAACGAACCTGACAGCTTTAACGAAATCAGGCTGACAACAAGGATCACAATCAAAAGCACAATGCCGATGGCCGCTCCGTATCCCATTTCATTGTAAGCAAGCCCCTGCTGATACAAATATCCGACAAGCGTCAGACCGATATTACCCGGGGAATTATTTTGCCAAAGGACGTAGCTTTCCTCAAACATCCTGAATCCGCCGATGATGCTGATGGTCAGCACATATACAGTTACAGGCTTGAGAAACGGCAGTGTGATGTGCATAAATTTTTTCATCGTATTCGCGCCGTCTATATCAGCGGCTTCGTATAGCTCTTTCGGCACATTTTGCAGGCCGGCCAAAAAGTAAAGAATGTTGATTCCCATCCATCTCCACGAAGCAAGCAGCACCATCAGAAACATGCCGGTATGTTCATTGTTCATCCAGTTCTGAGGTGAAAAGCCGAGTTTGAGTAAGATGGAATTGGCCAGCGACGTTTCCATTTCTCCGAAGATCAGCCGAAAAATGATCCCCGCCACTATGGTAGAGGTCAATGCCGGAATGAATAGCGCTGATTTGAATATATTTCTGAATTTGACCAGCTTTGAATTCAGGAATATGGCCAGAAGCAATGGGACAGGAATCAGCACAATCAGCGTCCAAAAGGTGTATTTCAGCGTATTCCAAAGGGCGGTATAGAACGTCGGATTGTTTAGCGCAGTGTAATTTGACAATCCGACAAACGTCACCTCTCCCGGCAATATTCTTTGAAAGCTCATGATGAAGACGCTAATGATGGGGTATAGAAAAAATACGAGAAAGGATAGAACGAATGGCGCTGTAAACAGATAGGGCGCCGCTTTTTTCGAATAAAATAGATCTCGCCAGCCTGATTGTTTCGCAGCTGAAGGAACGGGATGAACCGTTCCCGTTTTCACAGGTTTCATGAGAACCTCCCCGCTTTCACTTTTTGAATGGGATTCTATTTCTGTTTCAGTTCACCTGCCGCTCTGTCCAAGGCTTGTTTAGGCGTTTTTTGCTGAGATTTAAGTGCGTCGAACAATACGCTTCTGTTGACAAGGTCTGAAGCCTTGGCAAAATCCTCATGTAAATAAATCGGATTGATTTCATCCTTGATATCGAGCAGCACAGAAAAAATGCCTGTTCCGTTTTGGAAGTAATCCGTGTATTTGTTTTTCTCTTTTAATTCCTTGGAGCTCCATACATCCCAGCGAAGCGGATCAAACCCGAGTACGCTCCAGAGCTTTTTGTTTCCTTCTTTAGAGCCCTTCGCAAAGACCAAAAACTCTTTTGCTAATTCAACATGCTTAGCTTGCTTCGGCACAACAGTTGCCGTACCGCCCAAACCTGCCGAACGGTCGCCTCCCTCTTTCCATGCCGGGAGCGGCCGGATAGCAATCTTCCCTTTCAGATCAGGCATATAATCTATGAATCTTCCCATATACCAAATCGGCATCAGGACTGAAGCGGCTCCGCCTTGGTTCATAAAGCCGTAGTATTCTTCACTGTGATGCCCACCGCCCGGCGCAGGAATCATCGTTTTATCATTGATCATGTCTTTTAAATATTGAAGTGTTTTGACGTTGGTGTCGTTATTGAGGATCAGCTTGCCGTTTTTATCAAAATAGCCTGAGTTTTGCTGTGAAATCATGGATAAGAACGTTCCGGAATCATTTGTTTCCACCGTTCCCATCGGCTTCCCGGTCACTTTGCGCACTTTCTGCCCGGCTTTATGGTAATCATCCCACGTTTTAATATCATCAGGATTGACGCCGGCTTTTTTCATCACATCCATGTTATAAAACATGACTGTCGTCCCTACATGAGTATCCAGCCCGTACAGCTTGCCGTTTTTGCTGTACAAGGTTAGCCGCGCCTCAACGAATTTATCGCGGTCCTTTTCAATCAGCGGAGACAGGTCGGCAAGCGGTATGTCAGAGCCCTTCAAAAAGTTTGAAAAACGGGCCAATTCGACATCGGCAATATCAGGGACGCCTTCTCCCGCGATTAAGGAGATAGACAAGTTATCGTGCATTTGCCCATATGGATAAACGACCGTATTCAGTTTAATTTTGCGGTCAGGATATTTTTTGTTCCATTCCTTCACCATTTCTACATAAAACTGCTCATGAAGTCCGTTAAATGTCCAAAAGGTCAGCTCGGTTTCACCCGATTTTCCGGATGATCGTTCTGCTGAACAGCCAGCAATGAATAATGTCAGCAGCATCATGAGCACAAGAAAACAGGCAGTCATTTTTTTCATCTGCGTTACCCCTTCCATTCGAGGTGCGGGCTATTCATATAGACCATGATTGATCAGCGTTTTGTTTTCATTGATAATTCTTAATCCGGTGCAGCGGTCTCTTAAGGTGTGGGCGTGTCTAAAGGCATTCTTGACGGAATCCTGTCCGACACCGATTTCGTCAAAAGACGCAGGGCCTCCGGCTGATCTCAGCCAATCGGCCAGCACTTCTCCTTCCGGGAGCGTTTCATAAGCCGATTGAATGGCTTGGCGCCGGTGCGGAGAAAATTCGTTCAGCCCGTCATCCAGAGCGAGCTTTCTGTATGTGTCAGTCAATAAAACAGCGGCACATCCCACCTTTGCCCCATGAAGAATCTGAGGCCGGTTTTTCTCCATTAATTCCATCTCAATCCAATGTGAAATATGATGCTCTCCGCCTGATGCCGGGCGGGAATGGTCTAAGGCCAGCATGACAAGCCCAGATACAATTAAAGATTCCATCAAAACCCGTATGCCTGTTTCCGTTTTCATCGCAATGTCTTCTGTGTGTTCGATACAGGCATCAAGCGCCTCCTGAACGAGCTTAGCCCCTGCTGGCGAATAAGGCTCGCCGGCAAGATGGCGGGATATTTGCCAATCAGCTAAAGACGTTATTTTACCGAGCATGTCGCCAAATCCTGCCGCCACCATTGACTGGGGTGCCGATTTTAATAGTTCCAGATCAGCAAACAGCGCGGACGGAGCCTTCGTTTGGATGGTTGTTTTCGTACCATATAAAATAAGAGGCGCCCCGGCTGATGTAAATCCGTCTACAGATGGAGCAGTTGGATAAGAAATAAACGGCAAATCCCTCTGAAACGCTGCAAAGCGCACGATATCATGAATCGTGCCCGAACCGACAGCGATCATGACATCCGTTGTTTTTTTCGTATGGACCAGGACATGAATGAGCGACCGTTCATCAGCCGTCACATCTCCGGCTTCATTTTCCGGAATGATCAGGCACTCGGCCTGAAATCCTTCTTGATTCAGTCGGTTTTCCAGATCAATTCCCGCAATGCGGTGTGTATTCGAGTCGCAGACAAGAACGATATGCTTACCGTTTTTTCTTTTGACATAATCCAATAACGGATCAGCTGCTTGTTTATCGATAACAATTTCTTCAACTTCTATAGGAAGCGTCTTTTCTCCCGCGTGTTCAAAAGCACGCTGAACGTCAGCTGTGATATGATTCATAGCAGAATCCCCTCCTCAGCCAATTTGGTTACATCTTTAATGGACTCCAGCACGTAATCCGGCGAGTACAAACGCTGTTCACCCGGTTTCGCAGAACCAGTAAGCACTAAGGCGCTTTTCATGCCATAAAGCTTCCCCATCGCAATGTCTGATTCAATGCTGTCCCCAATAATCATGCATTCATGTGCGGACAGCCCCATTGCTGTACAGGCAGCCTCCGCCATCAGCCATGACGGCTTTCCGACAACAAGCTCCGTTTTCGCTTGAGCGGAAGCCTCTATCGCCCCAATCATTCCGGCCACATCGATGGCATTGCCGTCTTCGTTCGGAAAAGAGCGGTCTTTGTTTGTAGCAATAATACGCGCGCCGCCGGCGGCCGCTTGAAAGGCTTGATTTAGGTCTTCGTACGTAAGCGTTTCATGAAGGGAGATCACAAGCCAATCCGCTTCCTTCGGTTCGTTCGCTTGCTGCACGCCGGCCAGCCTCAGTTCATCAACCAAGCCTTCTTCTCCGAGCACCCACACCTTTGAAAACCGATAATGGTTTTTCAGAAAACCTGCTGTCACGCTTGACGACAGAACAATGTCATTTACGTCCGCATCAATCCCCGCGCCGAGAAGTTTTTTTCTGCACATGGCACGGGAGATATTACCGCGATTGCTCAGAAAAACAATTTTCTTTCCCATTTCACGAAGCGTATGGATCGCTTCTCTTGCCCCTTCAATCAATTCATTTCCTCTGAATACAGTACCGTCCAAGTCAATCAGAATGCCGGCCGGTGACACTGCGGAATCATGACTGGCCATAATACGCATTTGCTCCGTGTTTTCGATAAAAATGCTTTTCATGAAGGACTGTATTGATTGGGTTTACATCTTTGTTCAGCATAATGGAGTGATAGGCCATTTCCGCTACCGTTTCTAATACAACTGCATTATGAATGGCATTTAAGGCATTCGTGCCCCAGCAGAACGGGCCGTGATTATTCACGAGCACACCCGGCACCTGTTCGTAGTTATGTTGCTGAAAGGTTTCCGCTATGACTTTTCCAGTATTCAGTTCGTAGTCATGAATGATTTCTTCATCGTACATTTCTCTTGTACACGGAATCGCGCTGTCAAAATAATCAGCATGTGTCGTGCCTAACGGCGGAATGTCTCTGCCCGATTGCGCCCAGCTTGTCGCCCATTGAGAATGGGTATGGACAATTCCCCCGATATTCGGAAAGGCTTTATATAAATAAACATGGGTAGGCGTATCTGAAGAAGGCTTAAGCGAGCCTTCGACGACCTCTCCTTCAAGGTTTAAAACAACCAAGTCATCTGCTGTCAGGTCGCTGTATTCGACTCCGCTAGGTTTGATGACAATTCTTTCATTTTCACGGTCAATGCCGCTGACATTTCCCCACGTAAAGGTTACCAGCTGATGCTCTTGAAGCTTCAGGTTGGCAGCCAGCACTTCTTTTTTTAATGTTTCAAGCATGCTCCATCACCCTTTATCAATTCTTTTTGGCGGCAGATGAAAATTGAAGATTTTTAATTGCTTTCAGACGCTTCATGACATGGTTTTCTTTTCCGAAATAGTAAACCAGCTCTTTATATTCAGCGTACAATTTTTCATACACCGCAGCGTTTTCGGCGTTTGGCGAATAAGAAATATCTTTCAGTTTTCCCATGTGCGCCGCTGCCTCTTTGATGTCGTCGTATCCGCCGTTTTCTTTACCTGCGGCAAGCGCGCCGAAAATGGCAGATCCTAAGGCAGGGGCTTGCGGGGAACCAGAGATTTTAATGTCCATGTTTGTCACATCCGCATAAATCTGCATGACAAACGGGTTTTTTTCAGCTATTCCGCCGGCTGCGTACAGCTCCTCAATCGGAACTCCGCTTTCTATGAACGTTTCGATAATCATCCGGGTTCCGTAAGCTGTCGCTTCAACTAGCGCTCTATAAATCTCTTCAGGCTTCGTCAGCAGTGTCATGCCAAGCAGCATCCCTGTTAAATCAGCATCAACAAGGGTTGAACGGTTTCCATTCCACCAATCCAAAGCAAGCAGGCCGCTTTCACCCGGCGCTTGAAGGTTTGCCTTCTCGCTCAGGAGTTCATGAATGCCAATGTTTTTTTCCTCTGCTTCCTCTTGATACGCTCGCGGGACACATGTTTTCACAAACCAGTCAAAATGATCGCCAACACAGGACTGCCCGGCTTCATATCCCGCATAGCCGGGAAGAATCCCGTTATCCACGACACCGCACATACCAGGCACGATATGCACCTCTTCGCCTAGAAGAACATGGCACGTTGAGGTTCCCATAATCATCAGCATTTTCCCTGGCTCTGTGATGCCGACTGCCGGCACGGAAACATGCGCGTCAACATTGGCCACAGCAACAGCTGTACCCGGAAGAAGGCCTGTCAGCTGTGCCATTTTTTCTGTCAATTCGCCGGCTTTTTCGCCCACTGGATGAATAGAACCTGCTAATTTGTCTTTTGTAATCGTTTTCATTAATGGATGTAATTTGTCAAAGAAATCATCTGACGGATACCCCGCTTTTTCACTCCAAATCGCTTTATATCCTGCAGTACAGTTGCTTCGCTTAAGCGAGCCGCACAGCTGGTACACGATCCAGTCCGCAGCCTCGATGATCCGGTCAGCCGCTTCATATATATGAGGCGCTTCTTCGGCAATCTGCATGACCTTCGGAATCATCCATTCAGAGGAAATTTTGCCTCCGTACCGCTGTAAAAAAGCTTCTCCTTCTTCCTCCGCGATTTGATTGAGCCGATCAGCATGTTTTTGGGCCGCATGATGCTTCCAGAGCTTCACATAGCTGTGCGGCTCCTCTTCATATTCCGGCAGCATGCATAACGGCTGTCCTGCACTGTCAACAGGCAGGATCGTACATGCCGTAAAATCAATTCCGATCCCGACAATGTCTTTCGGTTCAACCCCCGTCTGTTCGAGTAACGACGGAATGGTTGTTTCCAAAACTTCGAGGTAATCAGCCGGATGCTGCAGCGCCCAGTCGCGCGGCAGCCTTTGACCCGTTTTTGGAAGGACGGTATCAATGACAGCATGCCTGTATTCTTTTACAGCAGCCGCCAGTTCCTCCCCTGTTTGGACATGAACGAGCACCGCTCTTCCTGATAAAGTTCCAAAATCAACCCCTATTGTGTAAGCCAAGTGACATCCCCCTCTCTACTTTTGAAGCCGATAAAGCGCCTCGTTCCATTTTAATTCGTGTTTCAGCTTGTGAATTGTCGTATCACGGGAAATGAGAACACTTTCGATCCCCGCCATTTCCGCCCAATCGAGCATTTGCTCCGCTGTCAGTTCATAAGACAAGCAGGTATGGTGTGCGCCGCCGGCTAAAATCCATGCCTCCGCCGCTGTTTTCAATGACGGCTCCGGCTTCCAGAGAACACGGGCCACAGGCAGATTCGGCATGTCTTTTTCAATTTCCTGGCCGTTGACCTCATTCAAAACAAGGCGGAAACGCCCGCCGATATCAACAAGGCTAGCTTGAATGGCTGTACCGCTGATCCCGTTAAATACAAAACGCGCAGGATCCTCTTTGCCACCAATAGATAGCGGATGAACCTCGATTTTCGGCTGATCCAAAGCGACAGTCGGACACACTTCAAGCATGTGCGAGCCCAGAATCATTTCATTTCCCGGTTCAAAATGATACGTATAATCTTCCATGAAGGACGTTCTTTTTCCTTCAGCCATGATTTTCATCATCCGCACAAGAGCCGCTGTCTTCCAATCTCCCTCGCCGGCGAACCCGTAGCCCTTCTCCATCAGGCGCTGAACGGCAAGTCCCGGCAGCTGTTTCATTCCGTGCAGCACTTCAAACGATGTTGTAAAAGCTGTGTATCCGCCTTGTTCAAGAAAAGCGGTTAAGCCAAGTTCTATTTTCGCCTGTTCCTTAATGGATGCTACTTTTGCTTCGTCACGTTTTGTTTCCTCACTGATCACATAAAGCCTGTCATACTCCGCATAGAGCGTGTCAACCTCGTCGTCCGTAATGCGGTTCATCACTTCAACAAGGTCTCCGATGCCATATCCGTCAACCTGCCAGCCAAATTGAATATGCGCACCCACCTTGTCTCCGTCCGTTACCGCGACGTGACGCATGTTATCTCCGAATCTGGCAACCTTAATATGTCTGCTTTCATTTAATGCAGCCGCCGTATCCATCCACTGGGAAATCTCTTTCTTCACTTCTTCATCATCCCAATAGCCGGCGACGACTTTCCGGTTCAGACCCATTCGCGAGTTAATGTAACCGTATTCACGATCGCCATGTGCGGATTGGTTGCTGTTCATAAAGTCCATGTCAATCGTACCCCACGGGATATCGCGATTATATTGAGTATGCAGATGCATAAGCGGTTTTTGATAAGAGGAAAGGCCTTCTATCCACATTTTTGCAGGAGAAAATGTGTGCATCCATGTAATGATGCCGGCGCATGTCTCACTGTACTCTGCTTCCCTTAACAGCTGTCTGATGGTTTCCGGTGAAGTGACGATGGGCTTATGCGTGATTTTATATCTAGAAGAAACCCCGCTGAGCCCCTCACAAATGCTTTTCGCATGCTGATCCACCAGTTCCAGCGTCTCTTCCCCGTATAGGTGCTGGCTTCCTGTTACAAACCAGAATTCATAATCCTTTGTCTGAAGCATGTAAACTGCCCCTTTCACATAAAATAAAACGCTTTCAAACACAAAAAAGATACGTACTAATGGTGAAAAATAAATCAAAACTATTAATTTGTACGAACAATTTCATTATAGTAATTGACTATTATACTGTCAATCTTTTCTTTTAAAAAAGCCGGGCGCAGCCCCGGCTTTTTCATTCAATAGGAAGGCCAGCCCGAGCTCCAATTCAAATCATTGATGAGAAGCTTCGGAATGCCGTTGTCATTGGCGTCGTAGGCATGACGAACAAGAATGTTTCCATTTACAATATCCTGGCCTCCGGGACCTTTCCATTGGTCGTTTCCGGAATCCAAAATGGTGCCCCCGCCATCCAGCATGCTTTTTCCGCTTTTATCAAGATAAGGGCCTGTAATGCTTTTAGATCTTCCGTAAGCAATTTTGTACGTACTGTTTACCCCGTTACAGCATTTATCAAATGAGACCATTAAATAGTAATAGCCATTTTGATACGTAAGAGTAGGTGCTTCCAGTGCCCCGCCATTATTCGGTCTGGCTGCAATCGAATAGAGCGAGCCTGTCGGCTTCATCGTACTCTTATCAAGCTTGGTCAGCTTAATCCCGCTCCAAAACGAGCCGAATGCAAGCCACGGGTTGCCATCCTTGTCGAATGTCAGCTCCGGATCAATGGCGTTATAATTATTGGAGCTTGTCGAACGGATCACCAAGCCCTCGTCCTTCCAGCTCCCCGAACTGATGCTTGTTGAAGATGCCAGTCCGATGGCAGATGTATTGCTTCCAAAAGAAGAGACTGAATAATACAGCCAATACTTACCGTTATAGTATTGGATATCCGGCGCCCACTGGTTTTGGCCGTAATTCGGCACATAATTGGACCACCACGATAGCGGTGTGCTGAAAATGGATTTTTGTACGGTCCAGTTTTTAGCGTCCGAAGACTTCAGAACCCGCAGTCCCCGTTCTTCAGTAAGCCCTGTTCCAAGCGCGTACCACGAACTTCCCTCTTTGATCATAGTCGGGTCGTGAAGCAGCTCATTGGATGCCCCCCAAAATGCGGCCTCTGCTGGAGCAGCGGAAGTGAATATCAGCCCTGCAGCCAGAGCGGCGCTCGAAAAGTGAAAGAAGCGTTTCCATGTTTTTTTCATTTTCAACTTGTCTAACCTCCTTTAAATTAGAAAGCGCTTACAAATAAAGATTGTTTTATCCTCCCTTCCTTACAAATGAGCTGCGTATCGTATGTCATCATGTTCAGGAAATTTTCGGTATCTTCTTTATTGTAGTCACTCTGCTGTAATTTGTACAGACAAAAAAATAGAACCCGCCCTAAAAGGCGGATTCCTCCGTATCTTTATTGATACGTAATCTCGTCAACCGTTTTTCGGTCTAACTTCTTAATGACTTCTGTAATTAATTTTACCGCGTTTTCATAATCGTCACGATGCAGCATGGCCGCGTGCGTATGAATGTAGCGGGTAGCAATGGTAATGGACAGTGCAGGAACGCCATTTGCTGTCAAATGGATGGCCCCCGAGTCAGTGCCGCCGCCGGCAATGGCATCAAATTGGTACGGAATGCCCGCTTCCTCTGCAGTAGCGACGACTATATCACGCAAGCCTTTATGAGAGACCATGGATGCATCGTAAATGATAATTTGCGGGCCTTTGCCCATTTTGCTTTGCGCTTCTTTCTCGGAAATGCCAGGCGTGTCTCCTGCTATCCCTACATCAACACCAAACGCAATATCAGGCTGAATGGTATGCGCAGCCGTTTTCGCTCCTCTGAGGCCGACTTCCTCCTGCACGGTTCCAACGCCATACACAATGTTTGGATGATCTGTGTTTTGTAAATTTCTTAACACATCAATGGCAATCGCACAGCCGATGCGGTTGTCCCATGCCTTCGCCAACAGGAATTTTTCATTATTCATGACTGTAAATTCAAAATGAGGTACGATCATGTCTCCCGGGAGTACGCCCCATTCCAAGGCTTCTTCTCGGCTTGAAGCTCCAATGTCAATAAACATCTCTTTTATTTCTACTGATTTTTTTCTCGCTTCAGGAGATAAAATATGCGGCGGCTTAGAGCCGATAACCCCTGTGATGTCCCCTTTTTTCGTTACGATGGTAACACGCTGGGCCAGCATGACCTGAGCCCACCAGCCGCCAACGGTTTGGAAACGGATAAAACCTTTATCAGTGATTTGTGTCACCATAAAGCCGACTTCGTCCAAATGTCCAGCAATCATAATTTTCGGGCCGTTTTCCGCACCTGTTTTTTTGGCAATTAAACTGCCCAACCGATCTGTTGTGACCTCATCAGCAAATGGTTCTATGTATGATTTCATCACTTGCCTTACTTCTCTCTCATTGCCCGGTATGCCTTTTGCATCTGTTAAATCTTTCAGCATGGTCAATGTTTCATCTAATTTTGCCATGTTCTAAAAACCTCCTTCATCAGTCCTGCATTCTTATTATACAAAACCTGGCGCTAACCATACGACTATTTCACTTGAAAATCGGGTATATGTTTTTAGAACTTT
The DNA here is from genome assembly GCF_002796895.1 of Bacillus sp. SN1. Classification (NCBI taxonomy): domain Bacteria; kingdom Bacillati; phylum Bacillota; class Bacilli; order Caryophanales; family Bacillaceae; genus Bacillus; species Bacillus sp. SN1. Next base: position 214,951 of record NZ_PHIE01000003.1, on the reverse strand, counting down.
CTTTAGAAAAAGTGAAACCTTTTTCTATGCTCTTCGTATTACATCAGATCATCACAATAAGGGGGGTGCCTTCACACAATGTTTGTCATGGTTCTAAGGATTATATTGCTTGCACTTTTTGCTTATTGTATTTATGCCGCGGTCAAATATGTCGCGAATCCAAAAAGAAGGCTCAAGCTGGCCCAATCAAAAGAACATTTTTATATTATCGATGAACAGAACAATACCCGAAAAAACTTTCAGCTGACGTATAAAGGCGTGCTTTTTGAAGGAGAAAAGCATATCCCTTCCAAGGATCATCCGCTGTTTATCCACACGATCTTTGTCTGGACAGAATCTCCTGAGAAGCTGAAGCATTTCTCTGTAAAAGATTTTGAGAACATTGAAGAAAAAGTGCTGGAACGATATCCAAATTGTAAGATTGACTGGGACCAGCCCATTAAACTCGCAAAAAAAGCAGAAGAGCGCTAAAACGCTTTTCTGCTTTTTATAAATCAAGCGGGCTGTAATAAATGCCGATCAAGATCGCTTCAATCACCAGAAGAAGCGGTACTCCGTACTTAAAAGACGCGTGTTTCGTTTTATGTCTGAAGGTTTGCATGCCGAGCCATACACCGAGCGCTCCAAACACGATCGCAATCAGCCACAGCCGGTCTTCAGAAATTCTCCATTTATGCTTCTGCGCTTTTCGCTTGTCAACACCCATCACCCAAAAACCGCAAAGATTGATCAGTACCAAATAGACAGCGATAACCATGTTGCCTCATCCTTTATATAAAAAAACCGCTCTGCTGGAGAGCGGCCCTATATGATTACTTGTTTAATTGAGCTTTAGCAGCATCAGCAAGCTGATTGAATGCAGTAAGATCGTTCACAGCAAGATCAGCAAGCATTTTACGGTTTACTTCGATACCAGAAAGCTTAAGACCGTGCATTAAACGGCTGTAAGAAAGACCGTTCATGCGAGCAGCTGCGTTGATACGAGTGATCCAAAGCTTACGGAAATCACGTTTTTTCTGACGACGGTCACGGAAAGCATAGTTTCCAGATTTCATGACCTGCTGGTTAGCTACTTTGTATAATGTATGTTTTGAACCGAAATAACCTTTTGCTAATTTAAGAACCTTTTTACGACGCTTACGTGTAACAGTTCCGCCTTTTACTCTTGGCATTAAATTTCCCTCCTAATTGTTCCTTGTCCGATTACTTGATGTTAGCAAGCATTTGTTTGATACGTTTGAAGTCTCCTGCGCTTACAACAGCACTCTTGCGAAGCTTACGCTTTTGCTTTTGAGATTTGTTGGCGAATAAGTGACTAGTGTACGCATGAGAACGTTTTAACTTCCCAGAACCTGTCTTTTTAAAACGTTTAGCAGATCCGCGGTGAGTTTTCATTTTTGGCATGGGATTTCCTCCTTATTGCTTTTCGTTTTTCGGCGCGAGCATTAAGAACATGCTGCGGCCGTCCATTTTTGGTTTTGTTTCGACAGTCGCAACCTCAGCACATGCTTCAGAAAAACGGTCTAACACACGCTGACCGATTTCTTTATGAGTGATTGCGCGTCCTTTAAAGCGGATAGAAGCTTTTACTTTATCGCCTTTTTCAAGGAATTTAATCGCATTGCGCAATTTCGTGTTAAAGTCATGCTCATCGATTGTCGGACTTAACCGAACTTCTTTTAAGTTAATGATTTTTTGATTCTTGCGTGCTTCTTTTTCCTTTTTCTGCTGCTCAAATCGGAACTTACCGTAGTCCATGATTCGGCAGACAGGCGGTTTTGCATTCGCTGCAACTAACACAAGGTCAAGATTTGCGCGGCCGGCGATTTCAAGTGCTTCCTGACGGGACTTGATTCCAAGCTGGTCGCCATTTTGTCCGATTAAACGGACCTCACGTGCACGGATACCCTCATTAACCAATTGATCTTTGCTAATAATGAGCCACCTCCATAGTTTCTTCGAATTGATTCACAACTCATTTTGACTGCATTCTGCAGGCAAACAAAAAGTGCGGGCATTATAAAACACCCACACTACGAACATCTGTATCAATAAAAATGTACGGTCAACCTGCCAACTACATGCATGTGTCAATCAGGTGAGAAGCGGGTGCTTCTGCTTGTGATTTATATTCAATTCAATAACTATTCTACACAATACCGGATCTTTAGTCAAGGACGACTTATCCGGAACAACTTTTACATTGTAACATGGGTTTTCTATGAGTGCAAGAGAGAAAAAGAAAATCTTTCATCCTCATCCAGAATGGAAAGTTACTGAACCGCTTAGCCACGCATCAAGTGTTCTGTTTAATAAGCTCGGTTCAGCCTGCGGTGCTACATGACCGATCCCCGAAATGCTGAAAGTAGCTGATTTGCTGTTCCCACATCCAGCCGCTGACACCCCGCCATGAATAAAGACCATGAGCCGAGGATGGTAAACACCTGATTCTATTGTATATAGAATCAATAGTCTCCTTCCATCCTTCTCCTTATTTCGCAGCTTCCCATAAAACCACTGACAGGAAAAAATGTAAAGTAAAGTTAATCCCTAACCGATATAAGAAGCAGAAGGGAGTCTGACACATGAACAAACTGATACAGCTTGCTTTATTTTTCACATTGATATTAACCGGTTGCTCGAATAGCAGCACATCTTCTGAACCAAAAGCTGAAACGGTTAAGACAGCCGTAGTATTTAATCAAAAGGAACTAGAGAAAGAGCTGAAAAAACTAAAACCCGTTTCACTGGACATGGATTTCGAGAGTCCACTCGCTGCTGAGTTAGGAAAGCGGAAGGCAAAAGAAGCAGCCGAGAAGCAAAGACAGATCGCAGCCGAGAAAAAACGTGAAAAAGAGCGGGAGGCGAAACGAAAGAAACAGCAGGAGGAAGCAGCGGAGAGACAGCGATTGGCAGAGCAGCAGGCTGCAGAGAGACAGCGATTAGCGGAAGCGGAAAGACAAGCTGAACTTGAAAGACAGCGGCAGGCAGCAATCCAAAAAGAACAGAAAGCGAACGCTGAAAAAAAGCGGCAATCGCAGGCACAACGGCAGCAGACCGAGGCACCCTCATCTAATAGTCAAGATCCACCTTCTTCCTCGAGCCAGACGGATAAAACCATTCAACAGCCAGCTTCAGAGCTTCCTGATGACGATGGTTATGGTTATGAAGAACGAAAAAAGTGGCATGACGATCAAGTGGAATGGGGCATTAAACAAGGATATATTGATCCCGAAGACGCACCATAAAATAGAAAAAGCCAAGGCTTGATAGCCTTGGCTTATCCTCCGATCAGCTGCATGAACACAGGGATGACCAGAACCGTTACCACTCCCACTACGACAACAGCAATACTTGCCATCGCAGCTTCAACTTCTCCCATCTCGATCCCGACGGCTACACCGAGTGCATGTCCGGACGTTCCGAGTGCCAATCCTTTAGAAATCGGATTCTTTACTTTAAACACCTTCAAGAACAACGCTCCGAGCGCATACACAATGACAGCGTTAAAGATGACCGCAAAGGCAGTGATATCGCTGATGCCTCCGATGTCTTTTGATAAAGGAAGCGCAATTGCCGTTGTTGCCGCCTGCGGGAGCATACTTTTCATCACAGCCGAATCGAGGTGAATGCCTTTTGCGAGCAAATAAACAATCGTGACAGAGCAGATAGAGCCGACAATAATGGAGGACATGATTTGCCACCAGTATTTTTTCAGCTTATCTCTTTGCTTGTACAAAGGAATTGCAAAAGCGATCGTCGCCGGTTCAAGGAAAAACTTAATGATTTCTCCCCCGTTATTATAGTCCGCGTAGGAAAAACCGCCGATTTTTAAAAATGCGATCCCAAGCACCATGGCAACAAACAATGGAGTGAAAAGGAAGAAGCCTTTCGTTTTCTTAAATAAAAAGGTGCCGATGCCGAATGCAGCAAGTGATACAACAATTCCGAAATAAGGACTCATAGTGCTTTCCATCTGAAGAACCTCCTGTTTCCTTAATGGTGAACGAGTTCTTTATTGTTCTGCGAACTTTGCACTGTTTTTGTTTTCACGTCCGCTGCGGTTTTGCGTTTTCCGCTCAGCGAAAGAATCAGCTGAGAAAACAATCCCGTAGCCCCCAGCAAAATAATCGTTGCGAGCAGAATGACAAGAACAATTTGCAGACCGTATTGCTGCATCACGCCAAGCGAATTCATAACAGATATACCAGACGGAACAAATAAAAATCCGATCAGAGAGGTTAAAGACGTTCCGAGCGTTTCTACTTGTTCCAGTTTAATGACTTTCAAACATAATAGGAGAAATAATAAGACCAACCCTACAACCGATGCCGGGATAGGGATTGGGACAATAGCGGCAATCATATTTGAAACCAGCATAATGACGGCAAAAATAAATGCTTGTGTTAAAAACCCGTACACTTTTTTAGCACTCATTTTCTTCACCTCTTTCTCTTTGGTACCCCCATTATAAATAAGAATCCCTTGTTATAAAGCGCTTACAAGATAACATGCCGAATAGCGGGACTGAGTTGCAGAAACAAATGGCTGAAATGCAAAAAGCCGTCCATCAAATATGGAGCAGCTTTTTCAATTCCTTCGCATATGTCCGGCTGACCGGTATTTTTGATCCGTCTTTCATGATCAGGTTATAGGTTGAATTAAACCACGGCTGAATTTCTTTAAGATATTCGGTATTGACGACAAAGCTCCGATGGACGCGGATAAAACCAGCATCAGACAGCTTTTTCTCAATGACAACGAGCGTATCGCTGACCGTATACGATGTATCGAAGGTTTTTACATTGACGTGACCATCTTCCGTTCCGGCATAGATAATGTCCTTCGTATCTACGATCACTATTGATTCTCCGACAGATAGCGCGAGTTTGTGCTGGCCGGAATGACTGCTCTGATCTGTTTCAACAATATCCCGATTGACTTTTTTATATTTTTTCAGCGTTTGCTGAATTCTTTCCTCATCGAAAGGCTTGGTTAAATAATCAAGGGCGTCCACCTCAAATGCTTTGAGCGCATACTGGTCATACGCCGTCGCAAACACAACAGCAGGAGGATGCTTCATTTTCTTCAACCGCTTTGCGATATCAAAACCGTTTTCTCCGGATAAATCAACGTCTAAAAACAGCAAGTCAGGCTTTTGATCCATCATTTGGTCAAAAGCAGATTCAATATTTTCCGCTTCATTGATTTCCATTTCCTCATTGGTCCGCTTGAGCAAGTAAGCCAGTTCATCCCTTGCCAGCATCTCATCATCAACTATTAACACCCTGAGCATGTTCTTCTCCCTCTTTCATATGTTGCATTGGCACTCGAAAGGAAACCTCTGTCCCTTTCTGAACCTCACTCCTGATATGCAGTGCGGCCTGCTGTCCGAATAAACCAATCAGCCGCTGATTCAGGTTATAGAGCGCTGTACCGGTTCCCTCCTTAGATGGAAACGATTTCTTTCCCAGCTCCGGAAGGATGTCCGGCGGAATTCCCCGTCCGTTATCCGTCACCTTCATATAGACGGATGTATCATCAGATAAGACACAGACCGTAACTTTGCACATGTCTTGTTTTTTCGGAAACGCATGCCGAAGCGCGTTCTCCACAAGCACCTGTAAAACAAACGGTGGGATTTCAATCTGCTCCAGCCTGCTGTCGATATTGAGCTCAATCTTATATTTCCCGGGAAAACGCGCCTGTTCTAATGATAAATAGGCGTGAAGGTGGTTCAGCTCCTTTGAGAGCGGAATCAGCAGCTGTCTCGCTCCTTGAAGGTTTGAACGAAAATAAACGCTAAGCTGCAATAAGAGCTTACGGGTTTTTTCAACATCCGTGCGGCATAACGCAGAAATTGTATTGATCGCATTAAATAAAAAATGCGGATTCACCTGTGCTTGAAGCGCTTTGATTTCAGCATCCTTGAGAAGCTTGCTTTGCAGCTCTGCTTCCCCAAGCTCAAGCTGTGTCGAAAACAGCATGGCCAGCCCCTCAGCAAGCTCCTCCTCTACCTGACTCAGGCCTGCCGGGTTTTTAAAGTACATTTTTAAGGTGCCGATTGTATTTCCGTTTGATGTCAGCGGCAGGACTATTGCGGCGTGCAAAGGGCATTCAGAATGTGTGCATTCAATCTCTTCCTGTGAAATCGCCTTCATAATTTGCCCTGTTTTAATCACCTTTTTGGACAGGCCGGTGATCAAGCTTTTTGATGGGATGTGATGATCAATTCCCGCGCCGACATGCGCAAGGATCTTTTCTTTATCAGTGAGAGACACCGCATCCGTTCCGGTCAGCTTATGGATAATAGACGCTACACTTTTACAGGAGTTTTCATTTAGACCTTGGCGAAAAAATGGAAGCGTCTGGTCAGCAATCGTCAGCACTCTGTGCGTTTCAAGCGCCCTTGCCTGCTCTTCCTTGCGAATGATCGCTTGAATAATCGATAGGAAAATAAAACTGCCTGTCCCATTGATGAGTATCATCGGAATCCCGATCATGCTGACAAGCTCCCAAGCGTCACTGAACGGCTTTGCCATCAGCAAAATAATCACCATCTGCAGTGACTCCATGCCGATTCCCACAAGAGCGGCGACACGCGGTGTCGGCATTCGGTAGCGCTTCGTAAAATACCTGCCGATCAAGCCTGCAAGAATACCTGCTAAAACAGATGATACCGCACAGCTAAAAGCCGTGCTGCCGCCGAGCGAAAAACGATGCAGTCCCGCCAGTACGCCGATTCCAGCCCCTACAAACGGGCCTCCGAGAAGGCCTCCGATTTCCACGCCCAAAATACGGGTATTCGCAATAGAGCCAGACGGATCTATCGCAAACACCCAGTCATTGTTTACAATCATATTTTTTTGAATTTCAATGCCTGTATAATTGCTGATGATGCTGAAAAGAGAAAAAATAGAAATTAAAACCGCTTTTCCTTTATAGCCGTCCTGATGTTGCAGCGCTTGTCTGAACAGCTTTGTATGGGCGAGAATGAACCCCAATATAACAATAATCCCTACCCTCTCAAGCATCATAATCATTAAATGAATCATGCATGTCACCTGTTCTTTCCATTTTCATTCTAGCATGTTTTCGGTCCATGAATTTCATGGCTGACTGTTTTTTTAAAATCATCTGAAAACATATTTCACAAGGCTATTATCTATTGTAAAATAAAACATGAGCCTTTTGGCAGAAAGATTTGAATCTGAAGCAGAGGAGAAGATCATGAAAGCCGTATTTTTTGATTTAGACGATACACTACTTTGGGATGAAAAAAGCGTCAGAACAACATTTGCAGAAACTTGTTTACAAGCGGAGAAAAAATATGGCCTTGACCATCAGGCATTCGAAGCAGCTGTTCGCGAAGCGGCGAGAGAATTGTACATGTCATATGAGACGTATCCATATACAGTGATGATCGGCATTAACCCGTTTGAAGGACTGTGGTCCAATTTCTCAGAGCCGATCAGTGAAGGCTTTCAAAAGCTGAACAAGATTGTGCCGGAGTACAGAAGAAACGCATGGACAAACGGACTGAAAACGCTTGGCATCGATGATCCGGCATACGGCGAATTTTTAGGAGAGTTTTTTGCGGCAGAGCGCAGAAGACGCCCGTTTGTATATGATGAGACATTTGCTGTACTCGATCAATTAAAAGGCAAGTATGAATTGCTGCTTTTGACAAACGGCGATCCGAGTCTGCAAAAGGAGAAGCTCGCAGGCGTGCCTGAACTCGCTCCTTATTTCAATGAAATCGTCATTTCGGGCGCTTTCGGCAAAGGGAAACCGGATGTTTCAATCTTTGAACACTGCCTTAAGCTGATGAATATTGAAAAAGACGATGCGATCATGGTCGGCGATAATTTGAATACTGATATTTTAGGCGCTTCAAGAGCCGGAATCAAAACCGTTTGGATCAACCGGACGGATAAGAAAAACGAAACTGACGTGACGCCTGATTACATCATCAGCAGCCTTCATGATTTGTTTCCTATATTAGAGAAATAAAAAAAGCATGATCTCTTCAATGAGATCATGCTCTTTTATTATGTTATTTTTTCGCTTCAGCTACTGCCTTTTTCACAAAATCATCAAGTGAAATGGTTTCAGAGTTCTGCTCTCCGTACTTACGAACGTTTACCGCTCCGTTTTCTGCCTCTTGGTCACCGACCACAAGCATATACGGAATTTTTTGCATTTGCGCTTCACGGATTTTGTAGCCGATTTTTTCATCACGGCTGTCGACTTCTACGCGCAGGCCTTCACGCTGCAGGCGTTCCTGCACTTTTTTCGCGTAGTCTAAATGCACAGCCGGAGAAACCGGGATGACTTGGAATTGAACCGGTGCAAGCCATGTTGGCAGCGCGCCTTTGTGTTCTTCGATTAAGAAGGCAACAAAACGTTCCATTGTTGATACGACACCTCTGTGAATAACAACCGGACGGTGCTGCTTGCCGTCTTCGCCGATATAAGTCAGATCGAAACGTTCAGGCAATAAGAAGTCAAGCTGAACCGTAGACAATGTTTCTTCTTTGCCGATCGCTGTTTTCACCTGAACATCAAGTTTAGGGCCGTAGAATGCCGCTTCACCTTCTGCTTCGTAATAATCATGGCCGATTTCGTCCATTGCTTCTTTCAGCATGGATTGTGCTTTGTTCCACATTTCATCGTCATCAAAATATTTCTCTGTGTCTTCCGGATCACGGTAAGACAGACGGAATGTGTAATCACTTAAGCCGAAGTCTTCATATACTTCCTGGATTAAACGGACTGTACGGATAAACTCATCCTTAATTTGATCCGGACGCACAAAGATGTGCGCATCGTTTAATGTCATGCCGCGCACACGCTGAAGACCTGACAGCGCACCTGACATTTCATAGCGGTGCATTGTTCCCAGCTCCGCAATACGAATCGGAAGCTCGCGGTAGCTGTGGATGTCGTTTTTGTAAATCATCATATGGTGCGGGCAGTTCATCGGGCGGAGCACAAGTGTTTCATTATCCATTTCCATCGGAGGGAACATGCCCTCCTGATAATGATCCCAGTGTCCTGATGTTTCATACAGCTCTTTGCTTCCAAGCACAGGTGTGTATACGTGCTCATAGCCGAGGCTGATTTCTTTATCGACAATGTAGCGTTCGATGACGCGGCGGATTGTCGCGCCTTTTGGCAACCAAAGCGGCAGGCCTTGTCCGACTTTTTGAGAATTCGCAAACAGCTTTAATTCTTTGCCAAGCTTTCTGTGGTCGCGCTCTTTTGCTTCTTCAAGCATGCGAAGATGCTCTTCAAGATCAGCTTTTTTGAAGAACGCTGTGCCGTATACGCGCTGAAGCATTTGGTTGTTGCTGTCACCGCGCCAGTATGCACCTGCAAGGCTTAACAGCTTAAACTCTTTGATTTTTCCTGTTGAAGGAACGTGTACGCCGCGGCACAGGTCAAAGAATTCGCCTTGCTCATAGATCGAAACCGTTTCTCCTTCAGGAATCGCATCCAATAGTTCAAGCTTCAGGTCGTCGCCGATTTCTGCAAAACGGGCTTTCGCTTCTTCACGGCTGACTTCTTTTCGAACGATCGGAAGGTTCGCATTGACGATTTTTTTCATTTCTTTCTCAATTTTCGGCAGATCTTCCGGCGTAATCGCTTCTTCCATTTCTACATCGTAGTAAAAACCGTTTTCGATGACTGGACCGACACCGAATTTAACATCTTTGTAGATGCGTTTAATCGCTTGAGCCAGCAAATGAGCCGTACTGTGGCGCATAATTTGAAGACCTTTTTCTGAGCCTTCTGTAATGATTTCCACTGTACCGTCTTCATTGATCGGCGTTCTCAAATCGATTTCTTTTCCGTTCAGTTTTCCGGCTAATGATTTCTTCTTTAATCCCGGACTGATGGATGCCGCGATATCTTCTGTTGTTGTTCCTTTCGCAAACTCCTTGACTGCTCCGTCAGGAAATGTGATTTTTACCATATCTGACATCTTTGTCACTCCTTTTTTTGCATATAAAAACCCCGCCCCCTATGAAAGGGACGAGGTTGAATAAACGGAATCGTGGTTCCACCCTTTTTTCCGCATAGCCAATACTCCGGCACCTGCGGCTCTAAGCTCTGTAACGGGAGTTCCCGTCAGCCATTACTGTTCCTTATGAAGGAGTTCACAGCTGAAGTTCAAAGGCGGTAAAGCGAATGGTCCTTAGCTGGGAAGCTTGCAGCCGTGACTTCCCTCTCTTTGAGCCGGTATCATTCCTTCATGTCCTTATCAATACGTGTGTCTTTCTTAATCTCCTATGTATTATAAATTGTTCATTCCAAAAAATCAACACGATCGTATTTCCTTTTTTTCAAACCGACAGCCTTATATATACAGGCTGCCGGCCCTTATCCTTCCGAGTGCTTTACCGGTATTTCTGCACCTGAAAAAGCGTGCAGCGGAAGCATTTTCAATCGCTCTTGAAATACGTTTTGAATGGTCCTTGCCATCATGTGCTCGGGCTGGTCGGTGTAAAGCACCACTTCATCAGGCGCGATGGAAATCAGCGGCGCAAGCAAATGAGAATCAATGTACATAGGATGATCCCGGACAAATCGCCTGTCTATGTATTTCATTTTTTCCCGTTCCGGCACATACCGCAGCTCCCATAATGTAAATGAACCATCATGGACAATATGCACCTTTTTGATTCGCGGCTGTTTGGCTGTTACATAGTCTCTGAGTGTTTGAATAAAGTTTTGATATTCCTGTTCCATCTTATATTCATCTATAGCCGCTTCCGTAATGTCTCTCAGCTGTTTGTAGTATTGTCCGAGTCGGAAAGTCTGAAAAGAACGAATGGAAAATACACCTTCCTCTAAACAGATCGTTTGGAGTTCATCCAAAATTGATTGTTTCCGCGAAAGCTTTAGCGGCTCAAAAGGAAGATCGTCTGCTTCTCCTTCAATAATACTGTGTGCGAGCTGAAGGATTTGCTGCTGTTCATCCTGGTCCGTGAAGCAGTATGTTCCCTCAATCAATGACAGCATATGCTCGTCTTCTTTGCATTCTAAAAAAAATTTGACCAGAATCGGCTCCATAAAACGCTGAATAGAGAAAGCCGGCTTCGCTTTTTCAATCCCGATTTTCCGTATGCCTTCACGGACAATGAGGTTGTTCCGATCGTCCGAATGCTGAATGAGATGTAAAAAAGCGGCTGCATCATGGTCATCTTCAAAGATTATTTCAAGCATGTTTGTCCCCCCTTACGGCATCTGTTACAAGTATATGGGGGATGTTTTTAAAATAGACGTAAAGGTCACTGGCAAATCTTAATTTGATTCTTGAAACAAGCTTTGCATTTTCTTTCTGAAGATAAATGGCAGCGAGACAAAAACGATATACAAAGTAAGCACCATAAAGAAAGCGGGCAGATTCCCAGTCAAAAAGCTCGCTCCCAGCACATTCAGCGCAATGGTTCCAGGGATGATTCCCACGGCCGTCGCTGCAAAATACGGCAGCGCTTTGACATTGGAAAGGCCTGCCGCATAGCTGACGAAATCAAAATTGATCGGCAGGATTCTTAAAAGAAAGATATAAAAAAATCCGTTATCCTCCATTTGCTTCTGAATGGCTTCCAGCTTTTCGTAATGGCCGTTCTTTTTCGCCGCAAACAAACCGGCCGCAAAAAACGATACAGCAGAAGCGCACATCGAACCGAACAATGTGTAAAGCGTGCCGACAAGCGGGCCAAACGCAAGTCCGCCCGCTATAGAAATAACAGATACCGGAAATAAAACAAGAGGTCTGACGATGGATATCCCGATAAACATAAGCGGCGCAAAGACCCCGAATGACAATACCCATACTCTGATCTCTTTCGGCGATAAATTCAAATACGTTTTATTTCCCCAATAGATTAAACCTGCACCTGCAAGCACTGCCAGCCATTTAACAGCCGTTTTTATTTTCATACCCTCAGTTCCTTCCCCTTTGAACCGCAGCGATTACGGATGGCGGCGGTTTTCTCCGTCAAGGCGGATCGGAGCAGCCAGATATAATATCCGCTCCATTAGTCTTGCCGCTTTTACTTCTTCCTTTTCTCCCCTTTGCGAATACGTAAAATGATGCTTCAGCTCGTCAGGTGAGAAATTAGAAGAAAAGAAAGTCGGCAGCTGCTGGGACATTCTATGCTGAAGCACCGTTCCGATGACTTCATCCCTTACCCAGCTTGTCATTGATTCCGCCCCGATGTCATCAAGCATCAATACGGGTGTTGTTTTGACCATATTGAGTTTCTCTTCCAATGAATGGTCTTGCAGCGAATTTTTAAGCTCTCTCACAAATTCGGGCACATAGACGATCATAGAGGAATACTCTTTTTCCGCCAGCTCATTGGCAATCGCAGCGAGCATAAACGTTTTTCCTACCCCGAACTTCCCGTATAAGTACAGTCCTTTCCCTTTTCCCGTCTCATTATAGCTTTTCAGAAAATCTGTAACATGCTGGAACATCGCGAGCCTGCTCGGGTCACTGATATCGACCTGCTGGAACGTTGCCCCGAGGAGATCCTGCTGGATATACATGCTTTTCATAAGAGACTTTTGTTTTTTCTGCTGGTCGAGCTTCCGTTTGACCGGACATTCATAATACTCGATATCAATAGAGCGGCCATTGACAACAAGCTTCGGATGGTAGCCCTCCAACAGATTGTTGCAATCTTCATCTTCCGAACAATAGGAGCAATTCTTGCTTTGCCCGATATATTCATAAAGCTTATTTAAGCTCTTTTCGATCATTTTTTGGTCAATTATTTCTTCGTTTTCCTTCAAAAATACCTGAACATCTTGATCATTCATGACTTTTTCCTTCATTTGTTCAAGGCGTTTTTGGAAATCCGGTCTGCCGGTTACGCCCTGCAGGGAACGGCCGATTGGTTCCATCTATTACTTCACCCCGCATCTCTGTCTTTAATAGGCAGAGTATTTTTTCAGTTTTTGCATTTCTTCCATCATCTTTTTCTTCTGTTCTTCCAAATCCTGCGGTTGCAGCTTCTGCTGTCCGGCTTCTGAATCGGACGCTGTCTCTTTTTCTTTCATCCAATCAGGAAGTTTTTCTTCGCGAATCACTTTTTGGTTTCGTTTTGAAGACTGATTTGCTTTTCCCTCAGCCCATTCAAGGTATTGGCGGTTTTCTTCTATCGCGAGCTTCATCGCTTCTCTGACCGTTTTTACCTTTTTGCGCGCCCAATGCGAGGCGATTTTTTGAATATAGTTTTTCGACAGCTTCATGTCAGTTTTCAGCATGACATAATAAATTAACACATTTGTAACGCCTGGCTCGAGCTTCTGTTCAAACATAATTTCTTCAATGATTTTCAGATCCGCTTTTGACGGCTCTGTTCCGTCGGCAATGTCCTGAAGAAGCTTCTTCGGAGAAATCGCCTCCAGCAATGCGATCAGCTTTCCGTCCAGTGAATCCTCTTCCACCGACTTTTCGCCTTCACGCAGGTGCACCGGCTGTGTTTTTTCCACTAAGTCAGGCAGCTGTCCGTTTCTTTCGATTTGATACCAGTCGCTGGCCGCTTTTCTTAAAGCCTCCGTCGTAATCACATCACGCTCATCAATCGCACTCATCACGACATTTTGCATCTGCAAAGGATCTATGCCATACAGATAAGAAAGCTTTTTGATTGTGTCGCGCACCTGCTGGGTCATCGCTTTTCTCGGAATCATCGTCTCAGAAAGTCCCGCTAAAAACAAATCAAAATCAAACACTTCCTCCGTTATGGTATAAGACGGCGCTTGTCCGACAGAAGTATATTCTGTGCCCGGCGCAAGTCTCACCGTTTCCTCCATATCAGATGTGAGCTTCCATTCACTCGGCTGCAGCGATTCAAACGCATGATTAAATGGCCGCGTAATGTCCTTCGCATCTTCTGAAATAGCCGGGTGCGTGAAAAATTGTTTTAATTGCTGATACTTTGTTTTTCCGACTCTATTGTACAGAAAAACATTCAGCATTCCGTCTTCAAAAAATTCATTTGGCCTGAGCGGCGGGAGGAGTTCATATATAAAGAGGCGCTCCTGCCGCTCGGATTCTTTCATATATGCTTTTAGCAATCCGATACCCTCGAGCTTCCCCTGTTCCTGATGGATCGTTTTTAAATTTGACTGTGTCATCCCCATCAGCTGTCTATGTGTGGACTCTCCGCCCCACAAACGGTTTTGTTCAAGCTCTCCCCACAATGTCATATAAAGAGAGAATGCAACAGGGCCGATTAAGGGCTGATACAATTGTGTGATAATTTGTCTGTCTATATCCTGCAGCATCGATCTGCTTTTGACCACATACGGATCTACAGGCAGTACATCTTTCCAATAGTCAGCCATACATTCTCAAACCTTCCGAATTTGTTTCTACCTTTCATTTTACACCGTTTCTTATATCTATCAAATGCCAATTTTGCACATGAGAAAAGAGCTAGAAGAATCCTCTTAGCTCTTTTAACGCTCTTTCTTTATTAAGTCTTTTAATTCGTCGATAAAGACATTTATATCTTTAAACTGCCGATAGACGGACGCGAACCGCACATATGCGACTTCATCAATCTTAGCCAGCCGGTCCATGACCATTTCTCCGACGAGCTCGCTTTTTACCTCAGAGCAGCCTTGATTGCGAAGTTCTTTTTCAATATCAAAGCACATGTCTTCAAGCGTTTTGAGTGAAACGGGTCTTTTTTCACATGCTTTTATGAGGCCGCGCAGCATTTTTTCTCTGCTGAATTCCTCACGCACGCCTTCTTTTTTCACTACGATGAGTGGGGTTTCCTCCACTTTCTCAAAGGTCGTAAACCGGTAGTGGCAGGATTCGCACTCGCGTCTTCGGCGAATGGATTTTCCGTCATCCACAGGCCGTGAATCAAGGACTCGCGTTCCGTTATGCTGGCATGAAGGACATTTCAATAAAATCAGCTCCCAACTATTTCGTTCCCTGCAATGTATTTTCGGCAGCCTCCGCCTTTTCAAAATAAATGTGACAGCCATCTGTCGGGAGAGCCGTTGTGTAAAGCATTCTACAGCATCAGGTGGTTTGTGAAAATCTCTTTCTTATTTTACAAAAAAAATGAAAAAAGAAAAAGCTGACCACTCTTGTTTCTTTATAAAAATAAAAGGAGCATAAGCTAAAAAGCGCATAACGGCTTTCTAGCTTCAGCTCCCTTTGTGGTCGTGTTTACTTTATAGTACCTTCGCTTGCGCCTGTTTAATTTGCACAGGCCCCATCCCTCTCGGTATTTCAATGTTTTCTCTTGTATCAGCATGTAATGCCTCTGCGATGTAGTCAGCAGCGACATTAGGATCTAAGTCTCCACAAGTATAAACATCAATGCTCGCATATCCGTGCTCAGGAAAACTGTGAATTGTTAAGTGTGATTCAGAAATAATCACAACTCCGCTTACGCCTTGCGGTGCAAATTTGTGAAATGCAACCTCGCGCACCTCAGCACCTGATTTTAGAGCAGCATTTACAAACGTTTTTTCAATAAAATCCATGTCATTCAGCTTATCAAAATCGCATCCCCATAGCTCGGAGATAACGTGACGCCCCATTGTTTCCATAGTCATGGACCCCCCTTAACAAGAATTAAAAAGTGAAATTCCAACAACTGGGTCGGCCATTTACCACGGGGGAAAGTTAGTCCGGAGAGGTCCTAACCCTTTAAGTAATTCCGAAACAGTCTCAAGCAAGAAGTTCACGAAAAATAGTATACTGTGTTTAAGTCTAATTTGCAAGGTGCGTTTTTTCAGAAATATGCTGTTAAGGGTTTTTTCTTCAAAGTGCGTCCATGACCTTATTTTATACAGCAGACGGATGTTTCATTCGTGCCGCTACATGGCGGATCAGATCAACGACTCTGCATGAGTAGCCCCATTCGTTGTCATACCACGCGAGCACCTTTACTTTCCTGTCTTCCATTACCATTGTTGTAAGCCCGTCAATGACCGCTGAATGGGGATTCGTATTGTAGTCAGTTGAAACGAGCGGTTCATCTGAATAATCAAGCACGCCGTACATCGACGTTTTGGCAGCCCGTTTAAATGCCTCGTTTACCTCTTCAGCCGTTACATCTGATTTCAGATCGACAACGAGATCAACTAATGAGACGTTCGGAACAGGGACACGCAAGGCGAGGCCGTGAAGCTTTCCTTTCAGATGCGGCAGTACGAGCGAAAGCGCCTTTGCCGCTCCAGTTGTCGTTGGAATGATGGATTCACCGCAGGCCCGCGCCCGGCGCAAATCTTTGTGCGGATTATCAATATTTTTCTGGTCATTCGTATACGCATGAACCGTGGTCATCAGCCCGCTCTCAATGCCAAACTCTTCATCCAGCACTTTTACTACAGGTGCAAGACAGTTTGTCGTGCATGACGCATTTGAAATGATGACATGACGGTCAGCGTCGAATTGGTCCTCATTTACTCCCATCACAATGGTAACGTCTTCATTTTTTCCCGGAGCAGTCAGAATGACTTTTTTCGCACCCGCTTCTATATGGCCCATCGCTTTATCTTTTGAATTAAATTTCCCTGTTGCTTCAACGACAATGTCAATATCATATTCGCCCCAAGGAAGCTGTTTTGGATCACGGCTGTTTAATAAAAGCACTTTCTTTCCATTCACGATCAGGCTGTCTTCACCAGCCACAACCTCTTTGTCGTACCTGCCGTGAATTGTGTCATACTTTATTAAATGAGCCAGCGTTTCTGCGGAATAGCTGGCGTTAATGGCCACTACTTGAATTTGATCGTCTAACATTGCTTTTCTAAAGACCATTCTTCCGATTCTTCCAAACCCGTTGATCGCTACTTTTACCTTCATGTTGGACACCCCTTATCAATTATGCCATCCTAATTTGTTGCTATCTAAAATTAGTATAACATATTAAAATGAAATCGCCAGTACATATTGATAAAAATCAACGATTATAACGCTAATTTATGATGCATTATAGGTTTTCTTGCACACAATATCAGGCGTAAGAACCAAAAAGCAGCCAGCGCTCCGCGCTGACTGCCCTTTTTATGATTCCTGTTTTAACTTATCATTGAGCACACTTTCTTCTAACACAGAAAATGTATCCCCGTACACTCTGTTAATATGATTCGCTCCCCAAGCACACAGCATGTCTAAAATCCCTTCTAAGCTGCGGCCGTATTCGCTGAGCTCGTATTCCACTTTGGGGGGAACCTGATTGTACACGATCCGGTTAATGACACCGTCCGCTTCCAGCTCACGCAGCTGCTGGGTCAGCATTTTTTGCGTGATGTTAGGCATCAGGCGCTTTAATTCACTCGTGCGTTTTTTTCCGTGCGTCAGATGGCATAAAATGACGCACTTCCATTTCCCGCCGATTACTTCAAGAGTCGCTTCAACAGAAATGTTATATTTTTTCTTCTCCATACCGTTCATTCTCCTTACAGGCACTAAAAAGTGACTATAGCACTTAAAAGTACGTACTTTTCTTTCTTGATGATATCTTTCATAATCACATTTGCCGGCTGATTTGAATCTGCTCTATTTTATTTATATAGCTTACTCGGCAGAATTTCAATCATACAACACATTACACAAAGGAGGAATATGATGTCTTCAGCCAATAAAAGCAAAAGCAGCATTCCTGCACTCCTGGCTCTGGCTGTAAGTGCATTCGCCATAGGGACAACCGAATTTATCAGCGTCGGCCTTTTGCCGTTAATTTCTGATGATCTGGACATTCCTGTCACAACAGCGGGATTGACCGTTTCCCTATATGCGCTCGGCGTTACATTCGGAGCCCCTATTTTAACTTCATTGACGTCAAGCATGTCACGAAAGACGCTATTGCTTTGGATCATGTTCATTTTCATTGCCGGGAATACGATGGCCGCTACCGCTTCAAGCATCGGGATTTTATTAGCAGCACGTGTGATATCAGCTTTTTCACACGGTGTGTTTATGTCGATCGGTTCGACGATCGCAGCGGATATTGTCCCTGAGGATAAAAGGGCCAGCGCGATTTCGATTATGTTTACAGGCCTCACTGTGGCAACTGTAACCGGAGTTCCTTTCGGCACGTTTATCGGCCAGCAGCTCGGCTGGCGTTTTGCCTTTATGGTTATTATCGCCGTCGGAGTTATTGCTTTCATTACAAATGGCATCCTTGTTCCATCGAAATTACGAAAAGGGACGAAAACAACGATGCGGGATCAATTGAAGCTTGTGACAAACGGCCGGTTATTGCTTTTATTTGTCATTACGGCGCTTGGATACGGAGGAACATTCGTTGTGTTCACGTATCTGTCTCCCTTGCTTCAAGAAGTAACAGGCTTCAAAGCCGGAACTGTAGCAGTGATCCTGCTCGGATACGGAATTGCCATCGCAATCGGCAATATGATCGGCGGAAGGCTCTCAAACCGAAATCCGATTGCCGCTTTATTCTATATGTTTATCGTACAGGCACTCGTTCTGTTCGTACTAGCATTTACGGCTCCATATCAAACAGCTGGCCTCATCACCATTCTCTGTATGGGCTTGCTGGCCTTTATGAATGTGCCCGGCCTTCAGGTGTATGTCGTTATGCTGGCTGAACGTTTTGTCCCGAGTGCAGTTGACGTCGCATCCGCGATGAATATCGCTGCCTTTAATGCAGGGATTGCGCTTGGCTCATACCTTGGAGGTGTGATTACCGATTCAATCGGACTGATTCACACCGCTTGGATAGGCGGACTAATGGTAGTCGGTGCAGTTATCTTAACAGGCTGGAGCCGCTTGATGGAAAAACGAGATCGGCAGGCAGCCTGACAATTTCAAAGGAGGAAATCAACATGACAACACATTTACAAGCTACAGCAACACTTCATAATGGGGTAAAAATGCCTTGGTTCGGCCTCGGCGTGTTCCAAGTGGAAGAAGGATCTGAACTGGTAAACGCCGTTAGAACCGCAATTGTTCACGGATACCGCAGTATTGATACTGCCGCTATCTATGGAAATGAAGCTGGAGTCGGAGAAGGACTTCAGCAAGGTATTGACGAAGCAGGCATCTCAAGAGAGGACCTATTTATTACATCAAAAGTGTGGAATGCGGATTTAGGATACGAGGAAACACTCGCCGCGTTTGAAACAAGCCTGTCAAAACTCGGTTTGGATTATTTAGATTTATACCTTATCCACTGGCCTGTAGAGGGAAAATACAAAGAAGCATGGAGAGCGCTTGAAACACTTTATAAAGAAGGCCGTGTCAAAGCGATCGGCGTGAGCAACTTCCAAATCCATCATCTTGAAGATTTGATGACGGCTGCTGAAATCAAGCCTATGATCAACCAAGTGGAATTCCATCCGCGCCTTACACAAAAAGAGCTGATGGCATACTGCCAAAAACAAGGCATCCAGATGGAAGCCTGGTCACCTTTAATGCAGGGGCAGCTGCTGGATCATCCTGTACTGGCAGACATCGCTCAAACATATAACAAATCTGTCGCGCAAATCATTTTGCGCTGGGATCTGCAGCATGGCATCATTACGATTCCTAAATCAACGAAAGAACATCGTATTAAAGAAAATGCCAGCGTATTTGACTTTGAATTAACACAGGATGACATGAACCGAATCGATGAGCTAAATGAAAACCTGCGCGTCGGTCCTGATCCGGACAACTTTGATTTTTAATGAAAAAAACACCGTTCATATTGAACGGTGTTTTTGTATTATGCCCAGCCAGTGATGACTTCATCAAGCTGCTGTCTGGTTTCTTCAAGCGTGCCGCTGTTATCGATGACTCGGTCTGCTCTTGCTGTTTTTTCCTCTAAAGGCATTTGAGCGCGGATACGGCTGACCGCTTCTTCTTCCGTCAGCTGATTGCGCTTCATAAGACGTTCAAGCTGAAGCTCTTTGGTCACACTGACCACAATAATTTTATCAACTAAAGATTCCAATTTGCTTTCAAACAATAGCGGGATATCCAATACAACAAATGCCTCCCGATTTGCAATGGCTTCATCACGGCGCTTAAGCATTTCCTGCCTGACTGCGGGATGAACAATTGCATTTAAAGCGAGTCGCTTTTGTTCATTTGTAAATACCAGTGCCCCAAGCTTTTTCCGATCTATATCGCCATTTGGGAGCAGAATGTCTTCACCGAATTCGTCAATGATTTGCCGGTAGGCCGGCATCCCTTTTTCTACCGCTTGTTTTGCAATCATATCTGCATCTATAACTGTTATTCCTTTTTCAAACAGCATATTGGCAACCGTGCTTTTGCCGCTAGCTATTCCTCCCGTTAAACCAATGACTAAGGTCAAGAGATCAACTCCTTTTTACAATTTCCAGAGCCCAATCGTGATCAGCAGAAGCCCCGGCAAAAACGCCATTTTATCGATCCATTTCCACTTAGACAGAAAATGGCCGGCATTGATTCCGATTGATACAAACAGCGAGCTCATGACTGCCACTGCGATGCTCATCACAATCGGTGAAAAACCGAGAATGGCTGCCCCTATACCTGCTCCGAAGGCATCAATTGATAAGGCAAATCCCAATAAGACCGCCTCAATTCCATTGATCACACCCGATTTGTCGATATCCGCACTCATAGGCTTTCTCAAAATATGAATCACAATCCCTAATGACCGAACCTCTAAATTAAGCAGCGTTTTTTCATGCAATAAGTATTCTTTGTCTTTTGCCGGCCTGAAAAATTGATACAGAACCCACGCACCGATTCCGACCAATATCAAACCGCCAAGCTTCTCCGTCACATATACAGGAAAAAACTTTGTGAGAAAGCTTCCGATCAGCATGGATATAAACATGACAGCACCGGAACAGCAGGCGATAACCAAAATCGCTTTAAACGGTATTTTCATTTTTCTCAATCCGTACGTAAATCCGACAGAAAAACTGTCCAAGCTGACAGCCAACGCCAGCAGCAGTATAGAAACCATTTGCATATCCGTTTCTTCCTTTCTGTTGGTGCTCTTGTATCAGATGTAAAATGCCCGGGATTCATCACAATCATATATATGGAAAAGTAAAAAATCCGTGTTTCGAAAATGGCATTCCTCTATTGCAGAATTACTGATATATGCACCGACAGCTTGGACGATGAAGCATTATGCTACTCTTTTTTCTGGCACTTCGCGCAAAAATGCGTGCCCCTGCCTCCGACGACAATTTTTGAAATCATCGTTCCACAATGTTTGCACGGTTCGTCTTTTTTTCCGTACACAAAATGCTGCAGCTGGAACATTCCGATTTCCCCTTGGGAGTTGATATATGAGCGGACAGTGCTGCCGCCCGCGTCAATCGCTTCCTGCAGGGTGTTTTTGATTTCAGCGTGAAGTGTTTTGATTGTTTTGTCTGATAATTGATTTGCTTTCGTCTCGGGATGGACACCCGCTCTGAAAAGAGCCTCGTCCACATAAATGTTTCCGAGTCCGACAACCGTTTTTTGATCCAGCAGGGCGGTTTTGACAGCACGGTTTGTTTTAGCAAGGCGTTCTTTTAAATATGCACTCGTAAATTCTTCTGCATCCGGCTCCGGCCCTAACTGAGAAAGCGGAAGCTCGCCCGCTTCCTCTCCCGGTTTAAATAAGTGCATGGTTCCGAACTTCCGCACATCCCTGTAACGAAGCTGAGTTCCGTCCGTCATCGTGAATATGACATGCACGTGTTTATCGTCTGGCTCCTCCGCTTGATGAAGCCCGTATTTCCCTTCCATTCGAAGGTGGGAAACCATGACATAATGATCTAAATGAAACAGTAAAAACTTTCCCCGTCTTCCGATAGACTGTATCGTTTCTCCTGTTAGTTTTCGCGCAAATTCCTCCGGTTCGGCAGGCCGTTTGATGATATTTGGCCATCTGATCTCTACCGATTTGATTGTTTTTCCCTTTACAAGCCCGGTCAGAGTGCGCCGGACCGTTTCAACCTCTGGTAATTCCGGCACATCCATCACTTCCTATCTCTATTTATTTCGCATCGTACCAAGATGGGCCATATGCAAAGTCCACCTTTAACGGCACATCTAATGCAAGCGCATGCTCCATCACTTCAGGAACAAGCTTTTCAAGAATTTCAATTTCTTCCTGCGGCGCTTCAAAAATCAATTCATCGTGCACTTGAAGCAGCAGCCTTGCCTTCAATTGCTTTTCTTTCAGCTTGGCAGCCATATCAATCATGGCTTTTTTAATAATATCAGCGGCGCTTCCTTGAATCGGTGTATTCATTGCCGTCCGCTCCGCAAAACTGCGGATATTAAAGTTTCGGCTCGTCAGCTCAGGAATGTAGCGGCGGCGATGCATAAGCGTTGTTACGTAGCCCTTTTGCTTCGCGTCCTGAACTGAATCCTCCATGTACGCTTTTACGCCCTGGAAGCTTTCCAAATAGCGGTCGATAAATGCTCCGGCTTCCTTCCGGGTAATGCCGAGATTCTGTGACAGCCCGTAATCGCTGATGCCGTATACGATGCCAAAATTGACCGCTTTCGCCTGGCGTCTCATTGCAGATGTCACTTCATCCTCAGAAACATGGAACACATCCATTGCCGTTTTCGTATGAATATCCATATCATTTGTAAAAGCTTCGATGAGATTTTGATCCTTTGAAATATGGGCAAGCACCCGCAGCTCGATTTGTGAGTAATCGGCTGCAAAAATGAGCCAGTCTTTTTCAGACGGCACAAAAGCTTGGCGGATTTTACGTCCTTCCTCAAGCCTGATCGGAATGTTTTGCAGGTTCGGATCAGTCGAGCTGAGACGGCCGGTTTGCGTTAAAGCCTGGTTAAAGCGCGTGTGCACCTTATGCGAATCCCGTCTCGTCACCTTTAAAAGCCCTTCAATATATGTCGATTGAAGCTTGCCAATTTGTCTGTACTGCAAAATATAGTCGACAATATCATGTTTGTCTGCCAGCTTTTCAAGCACATCGGCTGACGTTGAATAGCCTGTTTTTGTTTTCTTCACGACAGGCAGGCCGATCTTTTCAAACAAGATGACGCCGAGCTGTTTCGGAGAATTGATATTAAACGGCTCTCCCGCAATCTCATGGATTTTTTCTTCATATTCCTTCAGCTTCGCACCCAGTTCTTCACCCATCCGCTTTAAACGGTCAACATCGACCTTGACGCCAGTTGATTCCATTTCGCCGAGAATAAGCGCGAGAGGCATTTCGAGCTCTTCAAACAGTTCAAGCTGATCGTTGTTTTCCAGCTCCTGAACGAGCTTTTCCCGAAGGCTTTGAATGGCTAACGCTTTTCTGACAAGGTGCTCAGACAGTACATCTTCCGACGGAACAGCCCGTTTTGCTCCTTTGCCGTAAACTGATTCGTCGCTTTGAACGATATGCAAGCCGTAATCCTTAGCCACACTCGCAACGTCATCATATGAATTGCCCGGATTGATGATATAAGCCGCAAGAAGCGTATCAAACTCTGCTCCTTTCAGCTCAATGCCCTGCCAGCGCAAAGCGACAACAGCCCGCTTGCTGTCGAAGACCCATTTCTTCTGCTCGTCATTTTCTACCCATTCTTTAAACACCTGAGACTCCACGGCAATGTCTTTCGGAATGAAATAAGATCCCGTTTCATTAACGATCGAAAAACCGAGAATCGGCTCTTCATGATAATTATCGCCGATCTGTTCAACGACAAATGCGGATGGAGAAACCAATATGCCGCTTGTTACGTCTGTGACAGTTTCGACATTAATTTCTTCTAACGACTGATCCTGTTCTGCTTCTTCGCTGTCTTCCCCAAGCCGTTCAAGAAGTGTGTTAAAACCAAGATCTTTAAAGATGGAAATCACCTGTTCACGATTAAAGCCTTGATATTCCAGGCCGGAAACGGATACCTCAATCGGCGCATCCGTCATAATCGTCGCAAGCTCTTTGCTCATCAATGCCTGATCTTTAAATTCCTCAAGCTTTTCCTTCAGTTTCTTCCCGCTTACCTCGTCAATGGACTCCAGCAGTTTTTCAACGGAATCGAACTGTTTTAAAAGCTTAATCGCTGTCTTCTCTCCTACGCCGGGCACACCTGGGATATTATCTGAGGAATCGCCCATCAGACCCTTCATGTCAATAATTTGCTCAGGGGTAAGCCCGTATTTCTCTTTTACGTGCTCCGGTGTGTAAAATTCAACATCGGTAATTCCTTTTCGCGTAATGGCAACCGTCGTTTTGTCTGTTGCCAGCTGAGTTAAATCCTTATCTCCAGAGAAAACCTTTACTTCAAATCCGTCTTTTTCAGCCGATTTAGCCAGTGTGCCGATAATATCGTCGGCTTCGTATTGTTCCAGTTCGTAGCGGCTGACCTGATAGGCATCCAGCAGCTCGCGGATAAACGGCATTTGTTCGGAAAGCTCAGGCGGGGTTTTCTGTCTGCCGCCTTTATATTCTTTAAATGTGCCATGACGAAATGTTGTTTTCCCGGCATCAAATGCAACCAGCATGTGTGTCGGTTTTTCATCCTCAAGCATCTTCATCAAAATCATCGCAAAACCGTATACGGCATTCGTATGAACACCTTTATCATTGCTTAACAGCGGCAATGCAAAAAACGCCCGGTAAGCCAGACTGTTTCCGTCTACAAGCACTAATTTTTTTCGTTCCGTCATTCAATATCCTCCTAAGAAGCCTCAGGCTTCTATTCATCTCTTACATAGTCATTAGCTCCTCTTATTTTAACAAAGTTCAATTTGAAAGGAAAATACGTGAACTGAAGAGAAGACACAAAAAAGGACGGGAACACAAATGGTTCCCGCCGTCAAAATTGGCTCCTTGGATGAAGGGGTTCTACTACATCCTATCAGCATAGGTTTAACAGTGCATGAAGATATTGTTAAACCTTTGTAAACATTAGGCGGACGTTTCAGCGGCCCGTTTCAGCGTCACTGTAAAGACCGTTCCTCGTCCAAGCTCGCTTGTGACATCGATTTTCCCTTCATGAGCCTCTATTAAATGCTTTACGATCGCGAGGCCTAGGCCTGTTCCGCCCGAATTCCTGCTTCTGTCTTTATCCACGCGGTAAAAACGTTCAAAGATGCGCGGAATTTCTTCTTTCTGAATTCCGATTCCGGAATCGGCAACTTCAATTTGAATGTTTTTTTCTCCGGGCTTTACATTGATAGCTACAGAGCCCCCCTCAGGCGTATAGGTTAACGCATTATTTACGAGATTAAGAAATACCTGTTTCAGCCTGTGCGGGTCTCCCGATACAGAGAGCGTGTCTTTCGGGACATTCAGTTGTAAGGAGATGCCTTTCTCATCCGCCTTATGCTTAAGAAGCGTTTCAATCTCACCAAGCATTTTGGCTGGATCAAATGTTTCAATGCTGAGCGTAAAATTTTGCTGCTCGATTTTTGAGAGATCGAGAAGATCCTGAACCAAAGACTGAAGCCTTTCGCTTTCTTTCAGAATAATAGAGAGAAACTCAGAAAGCGCCTCTTTGTCCTCCATCGCCCCGTCCAATAACGTCTCCGTAAACCCTTTAATAGAGGTAATCGGCGTTTTCAGTTCATGAGAAACGTTAGCCACAAAATCCTTTCTCATCTGCTCTAATTTCTTCGTCTCCGTCATGTCATGGAAAACGAGCACAATTCCTTTCCATTCATCGTCCGGCCCCATAATCGGAACGCCATCCACTTCAAAATAACGCCGCTCAATTTTGATCGGAAGTCTTAACAGCTTGCATTTCTTTGTCTCCGTCATAAAAATGTCTTCGACAAGCTGGATCACTTCTTCATGTTCAAATGCATCATGATAAAGACGGCGCAGCATCTGATTCGGATTAATATGAAACTGCTTGGCGTAAGACCTGTTCACGAGATTGATAAAGCCTCTTCCGTCAATCATAATCAGCCCGGAGCCGATATTTTCAATGACAGTCAGCAGCCGGTCCCGCTGCATTTCCTGCGTTCTCGTCATTTCCATCAGATCTACGGCAAGGCTGTTCATCGCACGGCCGAGCTTATCAGAGTGCCTGATATAGCCGCCGTACGTCCGGGCATCATAGTTCCCTTTGGACAGTTCTGTTGCTACGTTTGTCGCTGCTTCAATTGACCTTTTATAACGTGAAGTCATACTGGAATAAAAATAAACAATGACGATAAAAGCAGTACAAAGACTGGCCGTCAGCATCCCCCACAATTCGCCGTTCAAGCCGGAGCTATGTTCAGGGGCTGAAAGCAGCACATATCCTGTTTTTTCACCTTCACTTCTAAGCGAAAGTCCGTAATAAAGCTTGTTATCTGCTGTTGAGAGAACACCCTCATGGCCAGAAACAAGCGCCTGCACCTTTTGAGAATCTGCCGCACTCCCGTTTGACCCGTACAGCACCTTGCCGTCTGTATCGATAACGGTTGCGTTCACATCAAGCGCGCCGCCTGCATCTTGAATGATTTTCTCATTTGCTTGATCATTCAGATTGCCGGCATCAAGAAGTGAGGCCATATATTTGGCTTCTTTTTCAATGTGTTCCTCTGCTTTTCTTTGATCAGATGATTCAAAGAGCTGCTGCAAAAACAACCCGAGGACACTAAACACCAGAATCATACAGACAACAAGTACAGAAAAAAGGCGCACACGGTATTTATTCATTCATTTTTGGCTCCTCCAGTTTATACCCCAATCCCCTAATTGTTTTAATATAGATCGGTTTTTTAGTATTGTTTTCGATTTTGTCGCGGAGATGGCTGATATGCACATCAACAATTCTCGTATCTCCGGCAAAATCATAATTCCAGACAGCGCTCAGCAGCAGATCTCTCGTCAGCACTCTACCTTTATGTCTGCCCAAATAGAGCAGCAGTTCGAATTCTTTCGGTGTCAGCTCAAGCTGATTTTCTTTAAAATACGCTTCATAATGATCAGGCAGGATTTTCAGATCGCCAATCACGATCTGACCTTCCATTTCATCGTTCTTCATTTCACTAGAGGGCGCAGCCATTTCGGAACGCCTTAAAATCGCTTTGACTCTTGCATTTACTTCCCTTGGACTGAACGGCTTGGTCATATAATCATCAGCACCAAGCTCAAGCCCTAATACTTTGTCGAATTCCTCATCCTTCGCTGTCAGCATTAAAATGGGAAACATCAATTTTTGCTGTCTCAGCTGCTTGCATACTTCGATTCCGTCCAGTTTTGGAAGCATCACATCAAGCACAATCAAATCAGGCTTCTCTGTTTCCGCTTTTTTGAGTGCTTCTTCCCCGTCTGAGGCGGTAATGACATCATAGCCTGACCGTTCCAAATTGTACTGTAAAAGAGTAACAATAGATTCTTCATCATCCACAACTAAAATTTTCTTGTTCATGCTGTGCCTCCAGTATTATAATTCCCCGACATCCTATTTCTCTATTTTATGTCATCTTAACATGTTTCATGATTTTATTTTAACGAAAGCAGGACATTCCGACAATTCGCCTTTTACATCATTTTTTCAAAAGAAATAAAGGAGTTAATGATAGCGCTTTCATTTATAGTAAAAAGAGAAAGGCTCTATCAAGCAAGCCTTTCTCTCTTTTTATTAAGATAATACTTTCATGACATTTTTGACAGATTCAACTGATTTATTCAGCTGTGCTCTTTCATAGTCTGTCAGTTCAAGTTCAATGATTTGCTCAAGACCGTTGCCGCCTACAATTGTAGGAACACCAAGGTAGATGCCTTCATAGCCGTATTCACCTTCAAGATAAGCAATTGTAGGAAGGACGCGGCGCTGATCTTTCAAGATCGCTTCGACCATTTCTGTCAGAGAAGCAGCAGGCGCATAATACGCGCTTCCGTTTCCAAGAAGATTCACGATTTCGCCTCCGCCTTTTCTTGTGCGCTCCACAATTGCGTCAATCCGTTCTTTCGAAATAAGGGTTTCAAGCGGGATACCGCCAGCATAAGAATAACGCACAAGCGGTACCATATCGTCACCGTGTCCGCCAAGAACGAAACCAGTCACGTCTTTTACTGACAAGTTTAATTCCTCTGCCACAAATGTTCTGAATCTTGCCGTATCAAGCACACCGGACTGGCCGATTACGCGCTCTTTAGGGAAGCCTGATTCTTTATACACCGCGTAAGTCATTGCATCAACAGGATTTGTCAGCACCACAATGATAGAGTCAGGAGAATATTTCACGATTTCTCGTGTAACGCTTCTCATAATTTTTTCGTTTGTAGAGACCAGATCATCTCTGCTCATACCAGGTTTTCTTGCGATACCGGCTGTAATGACAACAATGTCAGAACCCGCTGTATCCTCATAGTTGGATGTTCCCGTAATTTTCGCGTCAAAGCCTTGAACAGGGCTTGCTTCAAGCATATCAAGCGCTTTTCCCTTTGTCGGGTTCTCCAATTGCGGAATATCAACAAGAACAACGTCTGCCAACTCTTTTTGAGCGATTAAAAATGCGGTTGTCGCTCCGGTAAAACCTGCTCCGATAACAGAAACTTTTTTACGAGTATTTCCCATGTCTCTCTTCTCCTTTATGGCTAGTTTTAGGCTGTTTCCTTGCTTAGTCCATGTTTTTAATTAGTTCTTCTCCGAACTCTGAACATTTCACTTCAGTCGCGCCATCCATTAATCTGGCAAAATCGTAAGTTACGACTTTAGAAGCGATTGTTTTTTCCATAGATTTGATAACCAAATCAGCCGCTTCGTTCCATCCTAAATGCTCAAGAAGCAGAACGCCTGAAAGAATAACTGAAGATGGGTTTACTTTATCAAGGCCTGCATATTTAGGAGCCGTTCCGTGCGTCGCCTCGAAAATCGCATGTCCTGTTTCATAGTTGATGTTCGCTCCAGGAGCAATACCGATTCCGCCTACTTGCGCTGCAAGAGCATCAGAAATGTAATCTCCGTTCAGGTTCATTGTCGCAACGACATCAAACTCGTTCGGACGCGTTAAGATCTGCTGAAGGAAAATGTCAGCAATGCTGTCTTTGATAATGATTTTGCCTGCTGCTTCCGCTTCGCTTTGCGCTTTGTTTGCAGCGTCTTTTCCTTGTTCTTCAGCAATGCGGTCATATTGAGCCCATGTGAAGACTTTTTCGCCGTATTCTCTTTCAGCAAGTTCATAGCCCCAGTTTTTGAAGGCGCCTTCTGTGAACTTCATGATGTTTCCTTTGTGAACAAGCGTTACAGATTTGCGGCCATGCTCAATCGCATAATCAATTGCAGCTCTGACCAAACGGCTTGTTCCTTCTTCAGAAACAGGCTTAATGCCGATACCTGATGTTTCAGGGAAACGGATTTTGTTGACGTTTAACTCATTTTGCAGGAAGCTGATGAGCTTTTGCACTTCTTCAGAGCCTTTTGCGTACTCGATGCCTGCATAAATATCTTCTGTATTTTCACGGAAGATGACCATATCAGTATCTTCAGGGCGTTTTACCGGTGACGGCACTCCAGTAAAGTATCTTACAGGTCTTAAGCAGACGAATAGGTCAAGCTCTTGTCTGAGCGCTACGTTCAAAGAACGGATACCGCCGCCGACAGGTGTCGTTAACGGCCCTTTAATCGCGATGAAATATTCGCGGATTACATCTAATGTTTCAGCAGGAAGCCACTCACCTGTTTTATTATAAGCCTTTTCTCCGGCATAAACTTCTTTCCATGTAATTTTCTTTTCGCCTTTGTAAGCTTTTTCAACTGCTGCTTCCAAAACCTTCGAAGCCGCGTTCCAAATATCAGGACCGGTTCCGTCTCCTTCGATAAACGGGATAATCGGGTTGTTTGGTACGTTTAATACTCCGTTAGAGACTGTAATTTTTTCACCTTGTGCCACAATAAAAACCTCCCAGTATGTAATTCATATTTAGAAAACATTTTATTTTTCTTATATAGAAAACAAAATGATTTTTCTCAACATTCAATTTAAAGTGTAAACCACTTTTGATGTTCTGAACAAGAGGCTAACCTCATTAACGCAAGCCAGCCTCCAATGGTTCTTTAGGCTCTTTCTTCAATCGGAACAAATGCTTGTTTATCAGGACCCGTGTAATCTGCGCGCGGGCGGATCAGACGGTTGTTGTCATACTGCTCAAGAATATGAGCGAGCCAGCCGGACATTCTGCTTACAGCAAAAATCGGTGTAAACAAATCATGGTCAATGCCGAGGCTGTGATAAACAGAAGCCGAATAGAAATCAACATTAGGCGGAAGCTTTTTCTCTGATGTGACGATCTCTTCTATGCGAATCGACATCTCATACCATTTGCTTTCGCCTGTAAGGTTGGTCAGGCGCTTGCTCATTTCTTTCAGATGCTTCGCGCGCGGGTCGCCATGCTTATAAACGCGGTGGCCGAATCCCATGATTTTTTCTTTCTTTTCCAGCTTAGCGCGGATGTACGGCTCAGCGTTTTCCACTTCGCCGATTTCTGTCAGCATTTTCATAACGCCTTCATTCGCCCCGCCGTGAAGAGGCCCTTTCAGCGCGCCGATTGCGGCAGTAATGCCTGAATAGATATCAGAAAGTGTCGCGACGCAGACCCTCGCTGTGAACGTTGACGCGTTCAGCTCATGGTCAGCATGTAAAATCAATGCTTTGTTGAAGGCTTCAACCTCAATTGGCGAAGGCTCTTCACCGTTTAATGTGTAGAGAAAATTCTCGGCAATGCCGTAGTCTTCTCTTGGTTCAACAGGCTCAAGGCCTTTGCGGATTCTGGAAAACGCCGCAACCAGACCAGGCACCTTTGCCTGAAGGCGGATCGCCTTTTTGTAATTGGCTTCCGGGTTCATGGTTTCAGCCTCGCTGTCAAGCAGGCCTAGTAATGAAATTGCTGTCCGAAGAGCAGCCATGGGATGAACATTTTCGAGGGAATAAGATTTGAAGTGCTCAATAATTTCTTGCGGAACGGCAGCTTCCTTTGCAAGCTGCTGCTTTAACTCTTCAAGCTCTTTTTTGTTTGGCAGCCTTAAATGCCAAAGCAAGTAGATGATTTCTTCAAAACTTGCATTCTCTGTTAAATCATCGATATCATACCCCACATATGTAAGGGTATCATCAATAATAGAACTAACAGATGATGTTGTTGCTACAACCCCTTCAAGACCGCGTGTCGCTGTCATATATAACATCTCCTTTTCAATAAATTTCCCCTTTAAGAGTGTTGTAAAAACATGAGGCTTACTTAAAAAGCACGATGCAAGTATTTCTCTCCCCCTAAAAGAAAATGCTTACATTTTACTGCCTGCTGGTAATGAAACCCTTTGCTTATGAAAGAACATAACAAATTCTTATAAGCTTATTTAAGTTTAAGCCTATTCTCATTATAAACAATAATCAGACATTTGTTAAATGTTTACCTATAATTTTTTTTTTCATTCTGTGATTTCCCCGAAAAAACGCCTTTATTTGCGGGTTTTTGCATACAAAAAAAAGCGGCTTAAAGCCGCTTTTTTTCATGAAGTGAACAATTTTACGATCTGCATGGCAATATAAGCAATTCCCGCTCCGATCAGCGGACCCACCGCTACTCCGCCAAAAAGTGCGACTGCAAGAATGGTTCCGATCACAAGAGCAGTTGTAATATGCGGGTCATTTTCCAGCAGGGCCAGGCCGTTTTTGGCAATCAGCGCCACTGCGATTCCCGCTCCCAAGGCGATCCATGCGTAGGAAGACCGCATTGCTTCTCCAAGCTGCTTAAATCCGATTTCTCCTGTTGCAATCGGAACAAGAACAGCGATTGTAATAATGGTCACACCCCAGTTGATGCCTTTAGACTGGATGGTTGGAAATAATTTCTGGTCAAGTCCAACGATTTTGATGATCAAAAGGACGGATACAGCAAAGAGCAATGATTGATTTTTTGCGATAAGTGCGATAGCCAAGAGTAATATTAAAAATAAATTCGCTTGTGTAAACACATGCCATCCCTCCTTTAAGATGAATGTATTCATATTCAGCCGGGGCGTGAATACATATAAAAAATAGGACATGCTGACGAGAGGAGGACCGTTTTCGTGAATCAATCTTATATCACTATTTTTTTCAGAACCCTCTTTGTCATGTCAATTACCGCAGGATCGATAGCTGCGGCCTATTATTCGTTTCCGTTAACTTATCCGTTCCTGATCGCCCTTATTCTTTCATCAGCGATTCATCCTGTTGTTGACTATTTGGACAGAGTGACAGGATTCCCCCGAACGATAAACGTTCTGGGCGTGCTTGCTTTTTTTCTGCTCGCAGCCTTCGGCGTACTCACCATTCTGGTAGCCGAAATCATAACGGGAACAGCGTATCTTGCAAAAACGCTGCCTCCGCATATCAGCACGTTTATCTCATATTGTGAAAAATTGTTTACAACACATATCCAGCCGCTCTATCACGAACTGACCCTTTTGTTTCAAGAATTGGAGACCAACCAGCAGGCTTCCATCGTTACCCACATTCAGACACTTGGTGATTCCGCCGCTAAAAATGCCGGGCTGCTGCTGTCCCACATTCTAGAAATGATCCCAAGGTTTTTCGCGCTTCTTCCCAATACAGCGGCGGTTCTGATTTTTTCTCTTCTGGCAACATTTTTTATGACAAAGGATTGGCACAAGCTGAAAGCCATGCTCGTTTCGGTTCTGCCGGATCGGGTTACAGCTAACAGCAAAGCGATCAGCAGCGAATTAAAAAAAGCAATGACCGGTTTTATCAAAGCGCAGGCCGTTCTTGTTTTCATTACGATGGTGATTGTATTTATCGGCCTTTCTCTCTTAAAAATTGAACATGCCGCAACAATTGCTTTTTTAATCGGGCTTGTTGATCTTCTCCCTTATTTGGGTGCTGGCTCGGTATTTGTGCCGTGGATTTTGTATTTATCGATTACAGGCCAGCTGCCCCAGGCGATCGGAATCGGGGTGCTGTACCTCGTCGTTCTTATTCAAAGGCAGCTGACAGAACCCAAAATACTTAGTAAATCAATCGGTATCGATCCGCTGGCAACGCTCATCGCCCTGTTTGCCGGTTTTAAATTATTCGGGTTTTTAGGACTAATTGCAGGACCGGCTGTTCTCGTCATCATTCAGGCGTTCATTACAACAGGCGCATTAAAGGAAATATGGTCCTATATCACCGTTCAGCAAAAATAAAAAGCAGCCCATGTTGCATGGCTGCCGTTTTTTATTTGATGATAATCCGCTTGTTCTTCGACATTCCTCTCAGCCATTTGAACAGAATCGGCTTACACCAGCTGCGGGTGAACGGGATAAGCAGACAGGCACCGGCCAAATCTGATAAAAAGCCCGGAAGCATCAGCAAAAGACCGCCAATGAAAATGCACAGGCCGTCAGCAATCGCTTCGCCAGGCATTTTGCCATATTGAAGATCACGCTGAACCTTGTAATACACTTCGGTTCCTTGTTTTTTTGCAGCTGCTGCGCCGATAATACCCGTCAGAATCATTAAAAGGACCGTCGGCAATATGCCGATCAGCTTGCCTGCAAATAGGAATATGCCGATTTCTATTGCCGGAAACACAATAAAAAGCAAAAATAAAAATCTCATATCCAAGCCCCCCACACGTGTAACACGCCTCTGTTCAACATAAAGAGAAAAGGAAGGGAAGCCCCTTCCGTTTTCACCTCTGATTAAAGAACGCTCGCACGTCCTTGATAGACTGCGCCTCTGGAAGCGTCAACTGTAATATCCTGGCCATCTGCCAAAATAGATGTCGCATTTTCCAGACCAACGATAACCGGAATGCCAAGGCTTAATCCGACTACCGCAGCATGGCTTGTCAAGCCGCCTTCTTCTGTAATAAGGGCAGACGCTTTTTCAAGTGATGCAATCATGTCACGGTCAGTGCTTTTTGTAACAAGAACCGCACCGTCAGTCATTTTTTGCTCAGCTTCTTTTGCATTTTGTGCAATGACAACCTGACCGTAAGCTGATTTGCGTCCAATGCCTTGGCCTTTAGCGATGATATCGCCGACAGTGTACACTTTCATTAAGTTCGTAGTGCCAGACTCACCGACAGATCCTGCTGTAATGACGATCAGATCGCCGTGTTTTACAATTCCGCTGTTCAATGATTTTTGGACAGCATCCTCAAGCATCTCATCTGTTGAGTTCGCATTTTGGCCACTTTCTGCAAATACGCCTGATACGAGCGCTAGCTTTCTGGAAATCGAGTCATTTACAGTAACCGCAACAATCGGCGCCTGCGGACGGTATTTTGCGATCATACGTGCTGTATGGCCGCTTTCAGTCGGCGTTACGATTGCAGCAGCATTCAGGTTAATCGCCGTATGCGCGACAGATTGTCCAATAGCATCTGTAATCGTCATGCCTACTTGATCTCTGCGTTTAGAAAGAATTTCTTTATAATTTAAAGCTTCTTCAGAACGGGAAGCAATGTTGTGCATTGTTTGAACCGCCTCAACCGGATAGCTTCCGGCAGCTGTTTCACCAGAAAGCATGATTGCATCTGTGCCGTCGAAGATCGCATTTGCAACGTCACTTGCTTCCGCACGAGTCGGACGCGGGTTGCGCTGCATGCTGTCAAGCATTTGTGTCGCTGTAATAACAGGTTTGCCCAGCGCGTTGCATTTTTTGATCAGTTCTTTTTGGACGAGCGGCACTTCTTCAGCTGGAATTTCCACACCTAAGTCTCCGCGTGCAACCATTAAACCGTCAGACACTTCGAGAATAGAATCGATGTTGTCAACGCCCTCTTGGTTTTCGATTTTAGGGATGATTTGAATATCCTGAGCGTTGTGCTCTTCAAGAAGCTCACGGATTTCAAGCACGTCCGTAGAACGGCGTACGAAAGACGCTGCGATAAAATCTACTCCTTGCTCAATACCGAAAACGATGTCTCGCGCATCTTTTTCAGTGATACCAGGAAGGTTAACGCTGACGCCCGGTACGTTAACACCCTTTTTATTTTTGAGTGTTCCGTTGTTTAGTACTTTTGTTTTGATTTCGCGATTAGCGGCATCAACATCAAGCACCTCAAGGCCGATAAGGCCGTCATCTAACAGAATCGTTGACCCTTGTTCAACGTCATCGACTAAACCTTCATATGACACTGAAATTTTATCTGTTGTTCCTACAACCTCGTCCATTGAAATGATAAGCTCTTTGCCTGTTTCAAGCTCAATGCCGCCGTTTTCCATTGTATGTGTGCGGATTTCAGGACCTTTTGTATCAAGCAGGATACCAACGTTTTTGCCAAGCTTTTTGCTTGCTTCGCGGATATTTTTGATTCTTGCACCGTGCTCCTCAAAATCTCCGTGAGAAAAATTCAAACGAGCCACGTTCATTCCTGACTCCATTAATTTCGTAAGCATTTCAATACTTTCACTTGCCGGACCGATGGTACAAACAATTTTAGTTTTTCTCATTTGGTTCACTTCCTTCTGAAATCTTCAGCCTTCAGCTGCACATTAAATAGACAGTTCTTTTGAAAGCTGATACATGTTTTGCTCAACTGTGTGTTTTGTTTCCAGTATTTCTATAATATCATGGTCTACAAGCTTATTGTTTTGTATACCTACACAGCGTCCGCCTTTTCCTTCAAGCAGCAGTTCAACTGCATATGCGCCAAGACGGCTTGCCAGCACGCGGTCAGCAGCGCTCGGAGAACCTCCGCGCTGGATATGGCCCAATACAGATACCCTAGTTTCAAGATTTGTTTCTTCTTCAATGCGTTTCCCGAATTCAACACCGCTGCCTACACCTTCGGCAACAATAATAATACTGTGCTTCTTGCCGCGTTCGTGGCCGCGTTTTAAGCGGGCAATGATTTCGTGCATGTCATAGTCTGCCTCAGGGATCAAGATTGATTCCGCGCCCCCTGCAAGACCTGCCCACAATGCGATATCGCCGGCATGGCGGCCCATTACTTCGATCACATATGTACGTTCATGAGAAGTCGCTGTATCGCGAATCTTATCAATTGCGTCAATTACAGTATTTAAAGCTGTATCGAAGCCGATTGTAAAATCAGTGCCCGGAATGTCGTTATCAATTGTACCTGGTACACCTACACATGGAAACCCGTGTTCCGTTAATTTTTTGGCACCCATATAGGAACCGTCTCCGCCGATGACAACAAGGCCTTCAATACCGAGCTTCTTCAAGTTTTCTATCCCTTTTTCACGGCCTTCAACCGTTTTGAATTCAGGACATCTTGCCGTATAAAGCTTTGTTCCTCCGCGATGTATAATATCGCCTACAGATCCGAGTTCAAGCTTTTCAATTTTTCCGCTGATCAATCCTGCGTATCCGTTGTAAATGCCGTAAACTTCAACGTCATGATAAATCGCTTTTCTGACTACTGCGCGAACTGCTGCGTTCATTCCCGGGGAATCCCCGCCGCTCGTTAATACCCCTATACGTTTCATTCTCCATTCACCTCAGCAACATATATGATTAAACATAACATGATCATTGCCCTAAAAACAATGAAAAGGGATCTCCATCTTCCCTATGAAACCTTACCTATTATACAATTAAATAAATTGTTTTTAAATAAAATTTAAGGAATGTCACAAAAAATAAACGTGAGCCAAAGGCTTCACGTTTATTTAGTTTACCCCGATATATTGATCTTCAATCGAGACTTTGCCAATTGCTTTATATTTTTCATAGCGCTGCTGAACTAATTCTTCTTCGCTCAGCTTCAGCAAAGTTTTTAACGATTGTTTAAGGGTTTCGTCCATATAGCTTGCCTGCAGCTTTACATCGTGGTGCGCTCCGCCTTTTACTTCTTTTATCATATGATCTATAATACCTAATTCTTTTAAATCCGGCGCAGTGATTTTCATTGTTTCTGCTGCTTTTTTAGCAAGACTGGAGTCCTTCCATAAAAGTGCCGCGGCACCTTCCGGAGAAATAACAGAATAAGTAGAGTTTTCCAGCATATGCAAGTGATTTCCTACACCCAGACCCAGGGCTCCGCCGCTTCCGCCTTCACCGATGACGATGCAGATAACAGGCACTCGAAGACCGGCCATCTCAAACAGGTTTTTGGCAATGGCTTCGCTTTGTCCTCTTTCTTCCGCTGCTCGTCCAGGATATGCTCCCTTCGTATCAATAAAACAGATAATCGGTCTGTTGAATTTGTCAGCCTGTTTCATGAGACGAAGCGCTTTTCGGTAGCCTTCAGGATGCGGCATCCCAAAATTACGGACAAGATTTTCCTTTGTGTCTTTGCCGCGCTGATGCCCGATTACCGTTACAGGAAGGCCATGGAACTTCGCAATGCCGCCGACAATGGCTTCATCGTCTCCGTACGCTCTGTCTCCGTGACATTCAAAAAAGTCGGTAAACAGGTGTTCAATATAATCAAGCGTTGTCGGACGGTCCGGCAGACGCGCGATTTGAACACGGTCCCAAGGCTTCAGATTTTTGTAAATATCATCCTGAAGCTTAGCGAGACGGTCTTCGAGCCGTTCGATTTCCGCACTCAGATCCATATCGGAATCTTGGGTGAATTTTTTCAGTTCGGCGATTTTGGTTTGCAGTTCAATCACCGGTTTTTCAAATTCTAATCTTGCAGCCACTCAAAGTCACCTCCCGATTGATGCATATCCAGCAGATTTTCTAACGTTTGTTTCATGTCTTCGCGGTGAATAACCGCATCAAGCTGTCCATGTTTTAATAAAAATTCTGCCGTTTGGAAGTCCTCAGGCAATTTTTCACCTATCGTTTGTTCAATAATCCGTCTTCCGGCAAAACCGATCAGCGCGCCAGGCTCAGCGAAATTGTAATCGCCAAGGGATGCAAAGCTGGCTGATACGCCCCCGGTAGTCGGATGCGTCATAACTGAGATAATGAGGCCCTGTTCTTCACTGAACAGTTTTAAAGCAGAGCTTGTCTTAGCCATCTGCATCAAACTCAATATGCCTTCCTGCATTCTCGCGCCGCCAGAAGCCGTAAAAATAATAAACGGAACTTTATCAGCTTTTGCTTTTTCAATCGCAAGCGTGATTTTTTCACCGACGACTGAACCCATGCTTCCCATTCTGAATGAAGAATCCATGACTGCGACAACAGCCGGGAGTCCGCCGATGGTGCCCTTGCCTGTCACAACAGCCTCGTTTAAGGATGTTTTCTCGCGATCTTTTTCAAGCTTTTCAAGATATCCCGGGAAACCGAGCGGGTTTTCCGATAACATTCCTTGATTGAATTCCTCAAAGGATTGTTCATCCATTAAGCTTGCGATACGCTGTTTTGCGTTCATAGGGAAATGATAATCGCAGTTCATGCATACCCGCATATTTTTATCCAACTCTTTAGTGAGCATGATTTTTTTACACTTGGGACATTTTGTCATAATGCCTTCCGGAACATCGTGCTTCGCTTGATCAGATGGTACGGAAGCATACTTTTTCTTTTTAGTGAATATATCCTTTAACAAATGATTACCTCCCTTTTGTGAAGGGTTCTCTTCACCGCATGTCATCAAACAGATAGACTTGCTAATAACTTTACCGAAACTATTGTACTTTTTTTGTCAAACGCTGTCATCCTCAATTCGACAACTTTTTATACAATGACGCGTTCGGAAAGGCTCGGATGAATTCAGATAAAACGTTGAAATAACAGGATTGGCAGCGTATTCAAAAATAACATTAAACTCGGCTGAAATTTTTTTAAGACCAGCCATTAAAAAAATTTCGCCGCCAGTTTAACTTGAGAACAGCGCGCCGGTCTCCGCCAACGCGCTGCCATTTTTGGAATGAACTAAAATTATTCACCAATAATCGTAAGTTTTCTCGTTTTTTCAGCAACTTCCTCAGGGTCAACAGTGATTCTTGCGACACCTGTTTCCATCGCCGCTTTTGCCACAGCCTTCGCAACAGCAGGCGCAACACGTTTATCAAACGGTGCAGGGATAACGTAGTCTGCGCTAAGCTCTTCTTCTGAAACCAGTGAAGCAATAGCTTCAACCGCAGCGATTTTCATTTCTTCGTTAATGTGAGTGGCGCGAACGTCAAGCGCTCCGCGGAAAATGCCAGGGAATGCAAGAACATTGTTTACTTGGTTCGGGAAGTCAGAACGGCCCGTTCCGATAACGCTTGCGCCAGCTTCACGCGCATCTTCCGGCATAATTTCCGGATTCGGATTTGCCATTGCAAAGATAATCGGATCCTTTGCCATGCTTTGAACCATTTCTTTTGTTAACGCACCTGCTACTGAAACGCCGATAAATACGTCAGCATCAACGATGACATCTTTCAGAGAACCGTCTTTGCGGTCTTGGTTTGTGAATTTCGCCACTTCATTTTTGACATCGTTCATGCCGTTCGGGCGCCCTTCATAAATCGCTCCTTTTGAATCGCACATCACGATGTCGCGTACGCCGTAATGGTGAAGAAGCTTGATAATCGCAATACCTGCCGCACCGGCTCCATTTGCGACAACTTTAATGGAAGACATGGATTTTCCAGACAGTTTCAGCGCGTTTACAAGACCTGCTACAGTTACAATGGCAGTACCGTGCTGATCATCATGGAAAACTGGGATGTTTGTTTCTTTTTTGAGGCGCTCTTCAATGATAAAGCAGTTTGGCGCTGCAATATCTTCAAGGTTTACGCCGCCAAATGTCGGTTCAAGCAATTTAACAGTTTCAACAATTTTATCTACATCGTTTGTGCTTAAAGCAATCGGGAACGCGTCTACGCCTGCAAAGCTTTTGAAAAGAACAGCTTTTCCTTCCATAACAGGAAGCGCAGCTTCAGGGCCGATATTTCCAAGGCCGAGCACAGCTGTACCATCAGTTACAACTGCTACCATGTTCCCCTTCATTGTATAATCATATACTTTGTTAATGTCTTCATGAATATCCTTGCACGGTTCTGCAACACCCGGGGAATACGCAAGGCTTAAATCTTTCGCGTTTCTGACTTCTACTTTCGATTTAGACTCCAGTTTCCCCTGATTGACTTTATGCAGGTGTAATGCTTCTTCTCTTAATGACATTCTCCTAAACACTCCTTATGGATATTTTTGATTCGTATACTGCTGCTTTGATTGCTGCATTCTGCGGAGTTATCTATCTGAATATTTAAACAGGATCACATAATTGCTCCAATTGTATAACAAAAAGTGAATCGTTACCACTGTTTTAAAACGACGTTTTGGTGACCCAACAGCTCTTTTAAGCGATATAACACCTGGTGATCCGCATCGATATGAAACGACTCAGGAAGCTTAATCGTCTGTTTTTGCCTTTCATAATAGAGATAAACGCCTGTTTCCCCTTTATGCTCCAGCAAAATGCGCTTAATTTTCGCCAGGATTTCCTGACTGTGCTGACTGCTTTCTATCTTTATATAAACCGATGGCGCTTTTTCGGCATCCATATTTTCTAACAATTCTGCCCGGGACATAATGAACTGGACCTTGTCCTGTCTTATTTCACATTTGCCCGCTGTGAACAAAAGAGCGCCCTCTCTTAAAACGGGAGAAAGCTGTCTGAATTGTTCTGGGAAGACAACAGCTTCTATTTCGCCGGTTTCATCACTTAGCGTTAAAAACGCCATGTTTTGACCTGTTTTCGTCCGAATCGTTTTGATCTTCGACAGGAGGACTCCGAGAGAAAGCTGCCTCTTGACTGCCTGCTGGGCCTCCAGAATGGATGCTGCTCCGTGCGCAGCCAGCTGTTTTCGGAAGGCAGAGAGCGGATGATTTGAAAAATAAATGCCAAGCGTTTCTTTTTCGAACGCAAGCAAATCTACAAGCGGTAGCTCCTCCGTCTCCACATACTTCGGCTTAATCGAAAACGATTCATCTAAAAACAATCCCATTTGGTCATCGTCCGCGGCAAATAGCTCAACATGTTCCAAAGCAACGTCAATGGATGCGAGCAGCGTGGCCCGGTTTTGGCCGAATTCGTCCATCGCACCAGAAAAGATTAGTGCTTCAAGCGTTTTGCGATTTACGCTTTTTGACGGCACGCGAAAGCAGAAATCGAAAAGATCTTCAAATGGTTTCTCTTTTCTTGCTTTATATATATCTTTGACTGCTGAGACGCCTACACTTTTTATCGCGCGGAGGCTGTATCTGACAGATCCGTCTTCAACTGTAAACGGAAAACTGCTTTTGTTCACTGACGGAGGAAGGATACGAATCCCGCTCCCCTTTGCTTCGTAAAGATATTGAGATATTTTATCCTCATTGCCAATGACGCTTGTCAGCAATCCGCACATAAAATATAACGGATAATGAGCTTTCAAATACGCAAGCTGGCACCCGATCATGCTGTATGCCACCGCATGGCTTCGGTTAAAGCCGTAGTTTGCGAATTTGACGATTAAATCGTAGACTTCATTTGCAGTGTCTACAGAATACTCCTTTTTTAAGCACCCTTCAACAAAATGGCTTCGCTCTTTGTCCAAGATTTCTTTTTTCTTTTTGCTGACCGCCCGTCTCAGCAGGTCTGCTTCGCCTAAAGAAAACCCTGCCATCCGGGAAGCAATCATCATAATTTGTTCCTGATACACAATGACGCCATATGTATCTTCCAAGATGCTCCTTACATCTTCATGGGGATATTGAACAGGCGCCCGGCCGTGTTTACGGTCGATAAATAACGGAATATTTTCCATCGGACCAGGCCGGTACAGCGCATTGACCGCCACAATATCCTCGAGGCCTGAAGGTTTTAGCCGCTTCAGGACGCTTCTCATCCCTGACGATTCAAGCTGGAAAATCCCTGTCGTATCCCCTTTTGACAGCAAGGAGAACGTTTTGTCATCCTGATAGGAAATATTTGAAAGATCTATTTTGATGTTTTCTTCTTTTTCGATCATTGAAGTGATGGACTCGATAAGCGTCAGGTTGCGTAAGCCTAAGAAATCCATTTTTAAAAGACCCAAGTCTTCAAGATGGTCCATCGCGTATTGCGTCAAATATATCCCTTCATGCCCTTCCTGAAGCGGAACAACATCCGTTAACGGTTCTTCACTCAGGACAACACCTGCTGCGTGGGTTGAGGTATGCCTTGGCAGCCCTTCTATTTTTCGGGCAATTGTATAGACTTGCTGAAGCAGGCTTGACTCCCGAAGCCTCTTATCCAGCTGCGGTGATTGCTGTCTCGCTTCCTCCAGCGTCATGCCCGGCCTTGAAGGGATGAGTTTTGCAAGCTGATCTGCTTCCTTAGGGCTGACGCCGAATACTCTGCCGACGTCCCGGAGCGCCGCTTTTGCCGCAAGTGTTCCAAAGGTAATAATCTGTGCAACGTGCATCGCACCGTATTTCTGCTGAACATATTGGATGACTTCATCTCTTCTTGTATCCGGAAAGTCAATATCAATATCCGGCATGCTGATGCGCTCGGGGTTTAAAAATCGTTCAAATAGCAGGTGATGTTTAATCGGGTCAACATCTGTAATATACAGCACATAAGCCACAAGAGAGCCTGCCGCAGATCCCCTTCCCGGTCCTGTAACGATTCCTTTTTCATGGGCGTGTTTCATAAAATCCCATACGATCAGAAAGTAATCGCTGAACTTCATCCGCTTGATGACGTCAAGCTCATATTGAAGACGGCGAAGATATCGTTCATCAGGCGTGCCAAAACGGCTGCGGAGTCCTGCCATACAGATGTCCGTTAAATAAGCATCAGCGGACGTTCCGTCTGGAGTCGGGAAAGATGGGAGACGGGTCTGTCCGAGGCTGACGTCAACTCGGCATTGTTCTGCGATCTCAACAGAAGCTTGCAGTGCTTCGGGATGCTCTCGATAAATGTTTTGCATTTCTTCGAGTGGCTTCAAATCGAGATCAGGCAGATCTCCGGCTGGTTCATCCGTCAGTTTCTCCCCTGCTTTAATCGCTTTCAGACAGCGGTAGGCAGCCTTATCTTCTTTCCTTATGTAATGCACATCGCCAGTCGCTGTAACAGGGATACCCGTTTCTTCAGACAGCCGCAGTATCTGGTCAGACAAGGCTTTATTCCCTTTAAAAGGCTGATAGGAGAAATAGAAAGCTCCCTTTCCGAATATGGATTGAAATTCAAGCGCGGCTTGAGCGGCCTGTTCAAACAGCCCTCCTTCAAGAAGCATTTCAATATATCCTTTTTCGCCGGGCGTCATCGCGATAATGCCTTCTCGATAACTGTTAAGCCATTTCGGCTTTAGCCCGCCTTTTGATTTCGATTGCAGGACGCTGCTGATTTTCAGCAGGTTTTGATAGCCTGTATTTGATTTGGCCAGCAGGACGAGCGGATAGGCTTCAAGCTCGTTATCATCAGTAAAAACAGAGGCCGTCAAACCGATTATCGGGTTGATTCCCCTCGCCTTGCATGCTTTATAAAATTGAATAGCTCCGTACATGACATGATCATCTGTCAGCGCCAAAGACGCATATCCGAGCCTGTCAGCTTCTTTGACGAGCTCTTCCACGGACGCGGCGCTGTTTAGCAGGCTGTACCCGCTATGCACTTGCAGGTGAACAAAAGACATGCTATCACCTCTTTCTCCATTACGATCCATTTCTTTCTTCATTATAAGGCGGGTTTTCAAAAGAAACAAATGTTCTTTTTTGACTCATCATCATACTTGTCCTGAAAGCTCAATATGATATAAAAGGTGAGGTGATAAAGATGGATCAAGAAGCAGGATTTATGGTGAATTTTATCAATAGCTACTTCATTGCGTTAGGGGTGCTGATCGGGGGCGCACTCATCGGAGGACTCGGAGCATATTTGGCAGGCGAAGCCCCGCTTACGGCCATTACAAAGCTTGCAAACCGGTTAAAAATATGGGCGCTTGTCGCAGCTATCGGAGGCACCTTTGATGCGGTATACAGCTTTGAACGGGGCATTCTTGAAGGCAATACGAGAGATATCTTTAAGCAGCTTCTTTTGATTATTTCGGCCATGGGCGGCGCGCAAAGCGGCTGGCTCATTATTTCATGGCTGACCCAGGAGCATCTTTCTTCATGAGGGTCCCACAGCATTACAAAAAACCGGGGTGGCAGCGTTTTTTCGCGGGCATGATGTGCGGAGCCGTAATCAGCTGGTTCTTTTTCCTGTTTACTTACGGAACATTCCAAGAGGAGCAGGTCAGCCTCATCGAAAAACAAAAAGAGCACGTAAAAGATTTAAACAATCAAATTTCGATCTATCAGGAAGACCTCCATAAACTGAATGAAGACAATAAAAGAAAACTGCTGATCCAAAGCGTCAGCGTCAAATTAGTGAATGGGGAAAAATATAAAATATCGCAGCCGGAAGAAACAAAATTCGAGGAGCATGTAAAGGATAATATTTCAGAGGTAATTACAAAAGACATAGAGAGCGTCTATCAAACAAAGGATCTTTTGAAAAGGACAATCGAAAATAAAGTCTATATGATTAATGAAAAAAAATACGAGGCAACCGTCAAGGAATTAATTATTTATACAAGACTGACAGTAGAACTTGAAATATCATTCGCCGCGTAATTATGGATTTTTTTCAAATTCTCCAAACTTCTGTCGCTTTTTCCCATTCTTTTTTATAAACTATATGTGAGAGGCTTAATGGCGAAAGGAAGGAGGAAGGGAAATGGAGGTTTACAGTGACCGTCAGTTAGCAAAAGATCAAGCAGCCCGGCTCAGACAAGGTTTTTCTGCATATGCCGAAACACACTCACTCGCTTCCCTCATCAAAAAAGAACTTCAATCTCACAATCTCCAAGTCTACGAGGACCTTACTGATTTCGGCTGCTGGTTCATCCCCGTCACAGATGAACACTAAGAGAGAGGGTCTCCCCTCTACTTGTGTTCTTTACATAATGTTTCCAGATCAGCCAAAATCCGATCAGCTTCATCCCAGCTGTAAATAGAGGCGCCTGAAGCAAACGGATGCCCTCCGCCGTTATATTTCCGGGCAAGTCCGTTAATGACAGGGCCCTTAGAACGGAATCTGACTCTGATTTGATCATCTTCTTCTACGAAAAACACCCAAGCGCGAATACCTGAGATATTTCCAAGCGTACCG
Source organism: Bacillus sp. SN1 (assembly GCF_002796895.1). Classification (NCBI taxonomy): domain Bacteria; kingdom Bacillati; phylum Bacillota; class Bacilli; order Caryophanales; family Bacillaceae; genus Bacillus; species Bacillus sp. SN1. The sequence goes on along the minus strand of NZ_PHIE01000003.1, from coordinate 170,023 downwards.
ACAAGCTGCGACGCTTCAGAAGCCGTTGTGCCGAACTTTTCAAGCGTATCCTTTTTGATGAAAACAGAAGCGGCGCCGTTTTCGGACAATGACACATTTTGAAAGATAAAGCCGTTAAGCTTCACCACATTCAGTTTTGTTTCATACAATTGATTAAACAACTCTGAGGAAGAGAATGGATACTGAATGAGCTCGCCTGCATATTTTAATGTTTTTTCCGTGGTATTCGGAAATAAAAAGCGGCCGGTATCTCCGACAATGCCGGCATAGATCAGCTCTGCCGCTTTCGTATTCAGCTTCCAGCCGTGCTCTTTTCCTTCTAAATACAGCTCGTAAATCATTTCACTTACTGAGCTTGCGCTTGTATCGACCCAGAGAAGGTCACCGTATGGATCTTCGTTCGGATGATGGTCGATTTTCATCAGTTTGGCGCCTGAAGGATAACGCTGATCATCGATTCTTTCCTGATTTGCCGTATCGCAGACAATGACAAGTGCGCCTTCATATGTTTCATTGTCCACCTCATCAAGGGAATATAAGAAAGAGAGGGACGGCTCAGGCGTGCCGACTGCAAAAATATTTTTTTCAGGGTACGTTTCCCGCAGGATTTCCGTAAGTCCGCACTGTGATCCGTAGGCATCCGGATCAGGACGCACATGTCTATGTAAGATAATCGTGTCATATAATGATATGGTTCTGATCAGTTCTGTTTTCATTTGATACTCCTTTATTGTTTTTATTCATTAAATCACATTCTCTGCCGACGGAAAAGAAAAATAACGTCAAAACCAAGCCCGTTTTTGTATAGAATGGGTTTGTAAACTTTTACGATGGAGGATTTCATTTATGCTGGTTCTTGTTTTTTTGATTGGGCTTTCAGCCTGCTTTTATGTGTTCTATAAAGTAAAAGGCGTACGGTCAAAGCAATCTTTGGAAAAAGAAATCTGTTCAGCAAAATCAAGCATGGCCTTAGGGTCACTGGTCCTGTTCTACGGGCTTAACCAAATGATATTATTCCATTCAGTATTAACGTTAGTAATCGGCGGTATCTTTATCGTCATAGGAGCAGGAAGCGCTTGGGCAGGTTATAAAGCCTACAGGCATTACTATCCCCTTCACGCCAAAGAAGCTGAAAGAGATCACGCGTAAGGGGCGCCTGAACGTCCCTTAGCTTCTTTCCATCAGCTGAACCATCAGCATCGCTTTCGACACGATATGGCCTTGGCTGTGCACTTCAACTTCCATTTTTCCGAACTTTCTGCCGGCCTCCAAAATGCGCGGTTTGACTTCGATAACCGATTCCATCTGCACAGGCTTCAAAAAGAAAATGGTGATGCTTTCTATTACAAGTTCGCCGCGTTTTTTCGAGCGCAAAAACCGGTTTGCCGCTTGCGTCAAAATGGTTGTAAACACACCATAAGAAATGGTTCCGAGCTGATTTGTCATCTGCGGCGTGACTTCATACTCGTAAACCGTTTGATCCTCTTTATCATTATCCTCATCTTTAAATCCCCTTGAAACGATATCATCAAGCTTCTCCCCGACCTGGGGCTGCTTTTGAATCATTTGAAGGGCTTTTAACACGTCTTGGCGGCTGATCATGCCGATCAGTTTTTGGTGGCCGTCAGTGACGGGAAGCACTTCGATCCCTTCCCATACCATCGTTTGCGCCGCTGAGGCGACAGATGTTTTCCCAATAACCGTAACGGGATTTTTGGTCATGACCTTTTCAATGGGTGCGTTTCGATCATGGCCGGCAATATCTTTTGATGTCAGGATGCCGTGGATTTTCATCTGATCGTCGACAACCGGGAACCGGCCGTGTCCCGTTTCAAAATTTTTCTCATACCACTTTTCAAGTTTATCCTTAGGCGAAAGATATACCGTACGGTCAGCAGGCGTTAGGATGTCCTCCACCAGGACAATTTCTTTTTTGATCAGCTGGTCATAAATCGCCCTGTTAATCATTGCGGCGACTGTAAACGTGTCATAGCTCGTGGATAAAATCGGCAGCTCAAGCTCATCTGCCAGCTGCACAATGCTGTCATCCGTGTTGAAGCCCCCGGTCACCAATACTGCCGCGCCCGCCTCAAGCGCCTGTCTGTGTGCGTTGATTCTGTTTCCGACAATCAAAAGATTCCCCGCTGCGGTGTAACGCATCATCGCGTCCAGCTCCATCGCGCCGATGACGAATTTATTCAATGTCTTATGGAGTCCGGCCCGGCCTCCGAGCACTTGTCCGTCTATGACATTTACAACCTCTGCATAGGTAAGCTTTTCAATATTCTCTTTTTTCTTTTGCTCAATCCTGATTGTGCCCACACGTTCAATCGTGCTGACAAACCCTTTATTCTCTGCTTCCTTGATCGCTCTGTACGCGGTCCCTTCACTTACTTTCATTTCCTTTGCAATTCTTCGCACAGAAATTTTTTCACCGACAGGCAGTGAATCAATATACGTTAATATTTGTTCATGCTTCGTTGCCAAGCCTTTCACCTCTAAGGACAGTCTTCTGCTTTTATTATAAGGGCTCGGAGGATTTGTACGCAATGAGGCTGGAAAATAAAAAAAGAAGCCTGCCCGGCTTCTTACAGCGTTGATTTTGTTCCAGTCAAGCGCAAGGACCTCGTGATCCCTTTTACTTTATAAAGCGGAAAAGTCTTTATTTTTCTTTTAAATGGACATCAACCGCTGTCTTAACCATATTTCGATTCCCTATTTTAGATAAAGCGAATAAAACAGCAAACAGCCATATTGCTCCTATCACCGTATAGATCAATGGATAAACAGCTGTGTTTTCGATCCATTCATTTATCAATGTTCTGGCGTTTACTAGAATAATAAATCCTCCTACAAGCACACCCATCAATTGCGGATGAAATTTTTGCACCAGCCATGCTGCGATAGGAGCAGCGATGATTCCGCCCGCCATTAACGAGCCGACCCATAACCAATTGACATCCTCCCATCCTAATGAAATAAGAAAACCGGCAGTTGCAGATACTGCGATAGCAAATTCACTTGTATCTACAGTCCCTACGACTTTCCTCGGGCTTAAGCCTTTGCGGGATAATAAAATCGGAGTGGTGACGGGGCCCCAGCCGCCCCCGCCTGTGGCATCTGCAAAACCGGCGATCACTCCTAATGGGATGGATTGTTTTCGGCTTAACGGCACGTGTTTTTTCTCAAGAGCAGGCTTGTATTGAAATAAAAATCTGATCAATACATATCCGCCCAGCAGGAGCAAAAACAAAGAAATATAGGGTTTCGCCGCATCTCCAGGTAAACGGCTGAGCAATGCCGCGCCTAAAAAAGCGCCTATTGAACCAGGAATGACAAGCTGATAAACGGTTTGTTTGTCAACATTGCCAAATTTAATATGCGACACTCCCGATGCGGCAGTCGTTACGACTTCCGCTAAATGGACAGAGGCCGAAGCCACAGCAGGTGTGATGCTGAAAGCCAATAGCAAGGAAGTTGAGGTAACCCCATAAGCCATACCTAACGAACCGTCTATTAATTGCGATAACAAGCCTATAAATGCAAAAACGATTAATTTCTTCATCAGAACACCCCATCTATATCAATCAGATATTTTTGACTCTTCATTCCTGCATGGATGAATCTAACAATCTCTTAGCGCTTTCACATAAAAAATAAGAGGCTTTTATAATGGCAGTTTCATCAATTGTAAATGCCGGGTGATGCCAATCATGATCGCCGCCTGTTCCAAAAAACGCAAATGATCCAGGAATATGCTCCAGATAGTAAGCGAAATCTTCTCCGGCAGTTGACGGGTCGGGATCAATGACCTGAAGTCTTGCTTTATGTGCAGCGCCTCGCACCAGCTCAGTTATTGCCTCATCATTACAAAGCGGCGGCGGTCCGGATTGCCACTTCACATTTGCCTTTAACGAGAAAGCAGAAGAAATCTGCTCTGCGACAGCCAAAAAACGCTGCTTCACTTGATTACGAACCTCCGGATCAAATGTACGAACAGTGCCCTCGATTGCAACAGTATCCGGGATGACATTCCATGTACTGCCGCCGTTGATTTTCCCCACGGTGACAATCGCGCTTTTTAGCGGGTTTAGATTTCTGCTTACAATCGTTTGCAGGGCGACGATAAGCTGAGAGGCGCCGACAATGGGATCAAAACCATTATGCGGCAATGCTGCATGAGCGCCTTTTCCTTGTATCTCTACTTTAAATCGGTCAACAGCAGCCATAAGCGGTCCTGTTTTTAGCCCTATCGTCCCCACTGGTATATCCGGTTTATTGTGAAGGCCAATCACTGCATCAATACCATCCAACTGGCCGTCCTCTATCACTTTTGCAGCGCCGGCGCCTGATTCCTCTGCCGGCTGAAATAATAAACGAATCTTTCCTTTTAGGCTGTCTTGATTTTCCTTTAATAAAAAGGCCGCACCAAGAAGCGCTGCCGTATGAAAATCATGACCGCACGCATGCATGATTCCTTTATGTTTAGACGCATAAGGCAATCCTGTTTTTTCTTCGATTGGCAAGGCGTCAATATCAGCCCTCAAAGCAATTGATGGGCCTTCTGATTCCCCTGCTATGTCTGCGAATACACCTGTTTTCAGTGAAGTTGGACGAATCTGTATCCCCTTTTCTGCAAGGCATTTTTTTATAAAATCAGTTGTTTTAAACTCTTCTTTCGACAGTTCAGGATATTGGTGCAGGTGCCGGCGAATGCCGATGAGCTGTTTTTCCAGCGTTGAGAGATTCACGGGATTATGCCCCTCTTTCAACTTGAGCATGTCATTTTCATTTTCCACCTGAAATGGATATGCGCCTTCTATATTTCTCCAATAATCCAAAGACATGTTTCCCGCTCCTTTCCCTATCCCAATATATTTTCTTCAGTTTCTTCAATATAAGCTGCAACAAAGCGGCTCAACTTATCAGCAAGACCGCCCGCCCCAAATTTTATATACTTACTGGAAACTTTTTGATCGCCTTCTTTCAAATAGCTTAAAAAAGATAAAATATAAATACGCCTGTAAGCAACTTGTGTAATTCCGTACTCAAAAAACCAATTGTCTATGACATTGTAAACGCCTCGGTTGATGCCATATAGATTGTTACATTTCTTGTAAAAGCAGAGATCCGGAAGATTCAATTCCTGATGGGAAAGCAGGTTTTCTTTTTTGTTTTGTGTTGTAATCCCAATCAGTTCAAAGCGTTTTGCCGCGCATGAAATATCTTTTTTGATTTGCTTTTTTAAAGACTCCAAAGAATCAAACCTTCTTTCTTCTCTAATTTTAAAGAGAATGCTGCATTCGACCTTTTCTCCATAGATGTCTTTATGAAAGTCAAACAAAAAAATCTCCAAAGTCTTTTTAAGGTGAGAGCCGACCGTCGGTTTCACACCGATATTCATAACCCCTAAATGAAATTGATGATTGATTGCCGCCAGAACCCCATAAACCCCATCATGCAGCCCATTCATTTTCGCATCTACATTTGCCGTGGGGAATCCCAGCTTTCTGCCTAATTGTTTTCCTTTCACAACCGTACCCGCAATGATTGCCAAAAAAGTCATCCTCCCCTCTCAGCTTCCGCTTCTGATCAAACGGCACCTAATTTGATGAATGTAACACGGACTGATGCAGGGGAATGCCGAGACCGAGATTTTCCCGCAATGTCCCGCCGCGATAATCTTGACGATAAAGCCCTCTTTCTTGAAGAATCGGAATCACTCTTTCTACAAAAGCATCAAGTGTTCCCGGTATATCCGACCCGATGATAAATCCATCAGCCGCCTCAGCGTTGAACCAAGTCTCAATTAAGGATGCGACATGCTTTGGTGTGCCGATGAATAGAGGCCGCGGAAAAGCCATTTCCTGTGCTACCTCCCGCAATGTCAGATTTCTGGCTTTTGCTTCTCTCTTAATCCGGTCCGTTGTGCTTTGAAACGCATTCTTTCCGACATCGCCAATATCGGGGAACGGTTCATCCAGCGGGTAAACACTCAGATCATAATCATCAAAAAAACGGGCCAAATAGGTAACAGCATTTTCAATCGGAATCAACTCAACAAATTCACGATACTTCTTTTCTGCCTCTTCTTCCGTATCTGCCACAATCGGACTGATCCCCGGAAAAATCCGCACACTGGAAGGATCACGCCCTTCTGCAGCAGCGCGCCTTTTCACATCCGCATAAAACGCTTTTGTCTCTTCTAATGAATTGGAATGGGTAAAAATCGCATCTGCATTTTTGGCGGCAAACTGCCGTCCTGTTTCTGATGAACCCGCTTGAAACACTACTGGCTCCCCCTGTTTAGAACGCCCGATATTCAAGGGCCCCTCTACTTGAAAATACTTTCCTTTGTGATTCAGGCGATGAAGCTTCGCGGGATCAAAAAATTGCCCTGTTTTTTTATTGTGTGTAAATGCATCATGCTCCCAGGAACTCCACAGCCCGCGCACAACTTCCAAATGCTCCTGTGCAATCTCGTAACGCTCGGTGTGTTCTGGCAGGCTGGTCTTACTATGGTTGCGTGCCGCTCCTTCCTGCGGAGAAGTAACCAGATTCCATCCGGCCCTGCCCCCGCTGATATGGTCCAGCGACATCAATTGTCTGGAGATGGTGAATGGCTCAGTAAAAGATGTAGAGAACGTTCCTACTAAACCAATATTTTTCGTGACCGATGCAAGCGCCGATAATATGGTGATAGGCTCAAATCGGTTTAAAAAATGGGGAATTGATTTTTCAGAAATAAATAAGCCATCTGCAATGAAAATAAAACTGAACAAGCCTTTTTCGGCTGTTTGCGCCTTTTGCCTGTAGAATTCAATATTCGTACTCGCCGAGGGATCGATATCGGGATGACGCCAGCCGTCGGTTGTTCCCCCGACACCGTGAATCATGGCTCCGAACTGAATAAAATCTGATCGTGTCATCTTCTTGCCTCCCTTATCTGTGCATAATTGGCAAGTGCAAGCTCAAGGTGTTCAAGGCCGATTTCAGTAACCCCTTGATACTGATTGCCTTTACCGATTTCGACCACAGGCACATGACGTATTCCATATTTCGCCTGTAAAATATCCCGCAGCTCTTCTTTCTCCGAAACATCGATATTTTGGAACGATAATCCTTTTTCATTCAAATAATTCTTGACTTCCCCGCAATATGAACAGCCTTTTTTACTCCAAACCACAATGTTCACAACATCACTCATGCTTCCGTCCCCCTTAACGTTTTGCAGCTAAAACCGCATCGCTCAGCAGCTGATAAGAAAGCTGTTTTTCGCCAGCATTTTTGATCGGTGTAAAAATAACAAAATCATTGATTTGGTATGTGTCTGATAAACGTTTTAATTCTTCTGCCGCTTCTTCCTTCGTTCCGGCAATCACCCCGGTTTTTTGCACGAGGATCTCATACGGCTGGCTGACGTTTTCTAGATAGGCTTCAGCCTGTTCACGGGTGCCGACGTTGACCCTCCGCCCGTCTTGTAAAACCACTTTTATCGATTCACGCGACACAATATGTTTTTCAGCTTCTTCTTTTGTATGTGCCGCAAAAACAGCGGGAGCAAGATGAAATTCGGCCTCAGAGCCAGGCGGCAGATGTGCGTCAAAGGCTCGGCGCGCTTCTTTCAGCACTTCCTCTTCACCGTTAATAAAGTAAGCAAAGACGAAAGAGATTCCCAGTTTTGCAGCTGAAATGGCACTCTCTGCGCTTCCTCCCAGCAGATAAATTCCCGGCTTCTGTTCAACCCGCGGAGCAGGACGCAATGCCGCATAGCGGTGGCTATCAGGAAAATCATCCCGAATGAAATGAGTAAGCTCCTCCAGCTTTTCATCAAACTGGCGCGCCGGTTTTTCATATTCATCCTGCAGCGCGTCTGTGGACAGCTGAAACCCGCCGGGCGCTTTGCCCACTCCGAGATCTATACGGCCGGGAGCTAACGCCGACAGAAGATGGAACTGCTCCGCCACTTTGTAAGGGCTGTAATGCTGCAACATCACCCCGCCTGATGCTAACCGAATTTTCTTTGTGCTTGCGGCAAGATAGCCTAAAAGAACCTCAGGCGCAGAGCCTGCGATTTCATCATTGTTGTGATGTTCAGCCACCCAAAAACGATGATACCCACACTCTTCAGCCATCTGTGCCAAGTTCACCGTGTGCTGTAATGTATCGGCTGCTGTCTCCCCTTCACCAATCAAGCTTTGATCTAAAATACTTAAGCGGATCATATCACCGGCTCCTTTATGTGTTCATTTGGTTCAAATAAATATTCCGGCGAAACGCGGCGGAGAAACTGTCTCGTTCTTTCTTTTTTGGTATGGCGGAAGACTTCTTCCGGAGTTCCTTGTTCAACAATGGCTCCATTATCCATAAAAACAACTTGATCAGAGACCCTTCTTGCAAACTCCATTTCATGTGTAACAACAATCATGGTGGCTCCGGTTTTCACGATATCCAGCATCACTTCAAGGACTTCACCGACCAGCTCCGGGTCAAGCGCAGCCGTCGGCTCATCGAACAGCAGCACATCCGGATGAATGGCAAGTGCCCTCGCTATTCCAACCCTCTGTTTTTGTCCACCCGATAATTGACTCGGATAAGCGTTCAATTTGTCTTGAAGACCGACCTTTCTCAGTTCATTTTCAGCTATGGCATACGCGTCTTGTTTTCTCATTTTCCGTGCGATCGTCAAGCCCTCCATGACATTTTCAATCACCGTTTTGTGAGCAAACAGATGATATTGCTGAAATACCATTGCCGTCTGTTTTCTCAGCCAGTGAATGTCTTTTTTGGACGGATAGCTGCAATTAATCACTTTGTCGTGTAAAGAAATGACCCCTTCGTCCGGCCGTTCTAATAAATTCAGGCAGCGTAAAAAGGTGGTTTTCCCTGAACCGCTAGGACCTATAATGGTTACAACTTCTCCCTTGCGTACAGTGAGATTTATCCCTTTTAATACATGGTGAATGCCAAACTGTTTATGGATATTTTTAATCTCAATCATAATGCGCCTCCTTGAAATCTGGCTGCCTTTCTCTCTAATAATCCATTTGCGGTTTCCAAGATTAGAGTCAGCGCCCAATAGATAATCGCCGCTCCGATAAAAGCTTCTAAAAATGCATAATTATCAGAAGCAACGATAGTCGCCGTCCCTGTTATCTCAGGAACAGCCACTATAGCCGCGATAGAGGTTGTATGCAAAAAGCCGATGCCCAAATTTGTGAAATTCGGGATTGAAACCATCAGCGCCTGCGGCAATATCACACGGCGAAAGGTTTGGCTATGTGTCAGGCCGATTGAATAAGCTGCTTCGACCTGTCCGGTATCCATCGCCAGAATGCCCGACCGGATGATTTCTGTCAGATAAGCTCCGGCAGTTAAAGACAAAGCCATGATGACAAACACGGCGACCGGTATCTGATTGGCGGACCAGCCAAGATGAAAAAAACTGCTGACTTGATCTGCAATCGGCGGTATCCCTAAATAAATCAGCATAATGTGAAGGATTGCAGGTGTACTTCGAAAAAATGACACATAAAACCTTGAGCAAGCCATCAAACCTTTAATCCTGAAAATTCTAATAATTATATTTCCAAGAGCCACGAGAAATCCAAACACGATCGGCAAAACAGCCATTATCAATGTTAGCGGAATGGTCTTTATCATTTCTTTCATGGCGGAAGCGATAAATGGAAAGTCAAATTGCAATCTTCTCCCTCCTCATCCCAAGAAATATGTCAATGGATGTTCATGTCAAAAACGGTAACAAGCCTTGTTTGATTCTTCTTGATTCGGTTTTCGGCCAATCTAAAGAACCATTCGAATAAAACCGCAACGGCATAATAAACAATCGATAGCGCAATGTAAACTTCAAGAGAATGATTGCTTGAGGTGATCAGGGTTTGGCCTCTTCCGGACATATCCATGACACCTATTGAAAAAGCAAGAGACGTATCTTTTAAAGAACTGATCACCATGTTTCCCATATTCGGAAAAGCCTGCACAAGTGCCTGGGGCAGAACGATGCGCCTGAAGGCCTGCCTTCCGCTCAGGCCAATGCTGTACGCCGCTTCCGTTTGGCCTTTATCTACACTCCCCACGCCCGCTCGAATGATTTCAGCGGCTGCCGCTGCATTGCTTAACGCATAAGTTGCGACAGCAGCATAAAACGGGTCCATTTTTGATGTATCAATCCCGATAAGCCCCGTCAGAGCCGGGATTCCATAAAACACGATGAAAAGCTGCACCATAATGGGCGTTCCCCTGAAAAACGAGATATACACTTTTGCCAATTGATTTACAATAGGAATGTTGTAAATGCGGGGCAGCGCCAGAAAGAGCCCCAATACAAATCCGAAAAGCAATGACAGTGTTAAAATGTATAATGTAACCGGCAAATAACCGGTTAACGTCGGCACAAAATCTGCAATCATATTGATATCAAACGCTTTTTCCATCACTGCTCCCTCTCTTTTTACTTAATACTGCTCCTTGGAATAATCGTCTCCAAGCCATTTCAAACTGAGTTTTTTCAGCGTTCCGTCATCAATGATTTCCTGTAAGGCTTTATCAATATCGTCACTTAACGTTTGTTCATTTTTGTTAAACATAAAATACACTTTGGCATTCGAAAGCACATCACCGACGGTTTTTTCTTTAATAGCACTCGTTTTGTTTTGAAAATCTACTGCAAAAGGCGTTGAAATGGTCGCGTCCGCACGCCCTGATTTCAGCTGATTCGCGGTCTCATTCGCTCCTTGCCCCTCATAGGCAATCTTAAATGGGCGTCCATTTTCCTCATTCCATTCCTTCAGTACAAGCGCTCCGTTGGAGGTTGCGCTCGTAATTACCCGTTTTCCTTTTAAATCTTCAATCCCTTGAATCGTATTGTTATCTTGCAGCACGGTAATTTTTAAAGGAAAATGATTGTAGGCTACCTTGTTAAACAGAAATTTTTTCTCACGCTCTTTGCTTTTCTCCATTTGGTGTGCCACGATATCGACTTTATGCTGTCCGAGGCTGACAAGCAGGTTGGAAAATTCCATCGTTTTAAATGTGAATTTATAATTCGGCAGGCGTTTATCAAGCTCTTTGATCAGTTCGACATCATAACCGGTTAAATCGCCTTTTTCATCGATAAAGCAAATATTCGGAAATTGAGTTCCTGTTCCGACCGTGATTGTCTTTATCTTCTTTTGTTCAGCTCCCGTCGTTTGATTGTCTGCGCCGCAAGCCGACAGAACCGTAATAAGTGAAAATAATATTGTTATAAATGCTGCTTTTGTTCTCATCTCATCGCCCCATTTATTTTTCAAAACTTGATTTTGAATAATCTGCACCGAGCCATTTCCGGCTTAGTTTTTTTAACGTTCCGTTTTTCTCCAGCTTTTTAATCGCTTGATCCGTGGCATCCGCCAAGGTTTGGCTGCCTTTATTGAACATAAAGTACACCTCGGTATCTAATAACACGTCACCGACTGTCTTTTGGCGGAAGGCGTGCGTTTTATTCTGAAAATCAACGGCAAACGGTGTTGATATCGTTGCGTCGGCGCGCCCGGTTTCAATTTGATTGGCGGTGTCATTGCTTCCCTGTCCTGCGTATTTCAAATGAATCGGGCTGCCGTGCGTTTTGTTGTACTTCGTAATATAATCGGCCGCATTTGACGTGGCACCGACAATGACTGTTTTTCCGTGTAAGTCTTTTAATGTATGAATCTTGTTATGATCCTCTCTCACCGTGATGTACATCGGCGAGTAGTTATACGGCACTTTATGATATAAAAAACGCTTTTCTCGTTCTTTATTTTTGGCCATGTTGTGCTCGATCACATCAATTTTTTTATTTCCGAGGCTCGTCAGCAGATTTGAGAAATCCATCGTTTTAAATTCAAATGTATATTGCGGTAATTCCTTATCGATGGCTTTCATCACTTCAATGTCATACCCGGTCAAATCGCCTTTTTCATTTAAAAACGCAATATTCGGAAAATCTGTTCCAGTACCGACTATGACCGTTTGAACCTGACGATCTGTTTTATTATTTGTTTCCGAGCCACACCCGCCAAGTAACGCAACCACCGACAGCAGCAAAACCATTCCCATACGCTTATTCATAGGCTACCTCACATTATGCCCAGCTTGGCGCACCTAAAAGCGCCGGGTTAAATCGTTCCGGAATCAGAACCTTATGCATCATCACACCTATGTCCCCGTCTTTTTCCTGCTCAAAGTACACTTCATACCCTCTCCTTCTGTACATGTCGGCAAGCCAAGGATGCTTGCGCGCCGAAGTGCCTAGCGTCAGCGCAGGTGCCTTCAGCATATCTCGAAGCACTTTTTCTTCTACGTACGTCAGCAGCTCGCTCCCGGCGCCCTGCCCTTTATATTCCGGAAGCGTCGCAAACCACCAAACAAACGGATATTTTGAAGGAGGGGTCTCACTCTCCCATGGAAACCTGATGGTAATTGTTGAAATTAGCCTCCCATCCCGCTCCAGCACGACCGCTGAATTATTTTCGATATTCTCTGACACCATATGGATGTCAGCTCTCGTGGAAGGCCAATCAATATCAAGCTGCCGAATTGGCTGAAAAGCGCTGTTAACCAATTTCAACAACTCCGGTGCATCTTCAACAGTTGCCAATCGAAAAATATCCTTACTCATTTCTGGCACTCCCCCTCATAAAATATACAATTCCTATTTGTTTACTAAGCTTTTATTGTTTATACTATAAAGCATACTTTTATCTTTGACTAATCAAAAAAAGTAAACCTTCACTTCAGTAATTTTGATGATGAAAAACAGGGGGGAGCACATTGGAGTTTCGCTCAATTAAAACGTTTCATACGATTGTAAAATTCGGAAGCTTCTATAAAGCGGCGGAAATATTAAACTACTCGCAGCCGACGATATCGATGCGTATGAAGCAATTAGAGCAGGATTTAGGCGTACAGTTGTTTGAAAGAGGAAAAAACCTGCAGCTGACAAAAGCGGGGAAACTTTTTTATGAACGAACAGGAGATCTTTTGACGCAATACGAGGCGCTTAAACACAACCTCTCCGACTTAAAGGAAGAAGAGGCAGGCATCATCAACATAGGAGTTTCAGAGCCGACTGCCAGTCTGATATTCCCTGACATTTTAAAGGATTTCTTAAAGGATTACCCAAAGATAACGGTTAATATCAACGTTGATGACGCCAATACCTGCAGTCAAAAGCTCTTAGACGGGACGATTGATTTTGCAGTCTGCGGCGAGCCGGAATTGATTCTCGAAAACTACTATCACCCATTTTTTTATGACACATTAAATGTGCTTGTATCTGATCGCCATCCGCTCGCTGAGAAGAAGGCTGTTCATTTATCTGATTTAGAAGGAGAGTGCTTTATATTTACGCCTGCCAATTGCCCTATTCGCATACAAATTGAACAACACTTACATAAAGAACTCGGCAATCGTTACAGAAAAATGGAGCTCACAAGCAGCATGGCGCATAAATATTACGTGCGGGAAAACATTGGGATTTCAATCTTCACCAGCACCGCACATTCTAAAACGCTTAACGGCACTAAAGTCATCCCCATTCTGAATATGGATATTGCACCGCCTATAGGACTGTTAACAAATCGAAAAGAAAATCATTTTGACTGCGCCACGAAGGACTTGATCGCTCGGCTGACCAAGCATTTTCATCAGCGCAGCAAAGAATTGGAAGAAGGACTGGAAAGAAACTCTGATAAAGCCATTACAGGATAACAAGCTGCCACCTGATTCTCAAAAAATAAAAAACATCTCCTGAACAATCAGGAGATGTTATCACCATTTAAAGCTCGATCGTCTCACCGACCGCCATGACTTTACCGACTCCGCCCGGCAGGCTGTCAGCGAATGCCTCAGGGTCTTGTTCGATAACCGGGAATGTATTGTAATGAACCGGCACGACCTGTTTTGCCCGCAGCCATTCAGCGGCAAGCTTGGCGTCTTCAGGCCCCATCGTAAAGTTATCGCCAATCGGCAGGAAGGCAAGGTCAATATGATTCAATTCGCCAATCAGCTTCATATCAGAGAAAAGAGCCGTATCGCCCGCGTGGAAAATCGTTTTATCTTCTACTGTCAGTAAAATACCAGCTGGCATGCCTGTATAAGTAATCGTCTTGTTTTCCTCATCTGTGATGGCTGATCCGTGAAAGGCCTGTGTGAGCTTCACTTTTCCAAAATCGAACTGGCGGGAGCCGCCAATGTGCATTGGATGAACATTCAAGCCTTTCCAGCCTAGGTACACGGCGAGCTCGTTCGGAGCTACAACAAGCGCGTTGTTTTGCTTGGCGATTTGCTCAGTGTCGCCGACATGATCATTGTGGCCGTGCGTCAATAAGATGACGTCTGCTTTTACATCCTCCGGCTTTACATCCGTTAACGAATTCCCTGTCAAAAACGGATCAAATATAATATGATGGTCCTTCGTTTCCACTGTGATTACAGAATGTCCGTGATATGTCACTTTCATTTCTTTCACCTCGTCACGTTATTTTAATTTTTTAATTTCCCTTTTCAAAAAGCTGAAAAACTTATGTTGTTTGATTCTTATTAATGACATTGAGGCCACCGGTGGCTTCAATGACAGTCCCTGTCACAAGGTCTGAATTCTCTTCACACAAGAAGGCGATAATCCGGGCGATATCCTCGCCTGTACCGGATCTCCCTATCGGCGTTTTTTCTTTGCCGATCCGCTTTCTGGCTTCCTCTATTGACGCTTCCTTCATGTCCCCGACAATGTCCCCCGGGCAAACCATGTTGGCGGTTATGCCGAATTCGGCTTCTTCAATGGCAATGGTCTTCGTCAAAGAAGCCAAACCCACTTTCGCAGCGCCAAATGCCGATCGGTGAAGCCAGCCGGGTGCGTGCGCCGCTCCTTGAAATCCGTACGTGATGATGCGGCCGAATTGCTGTTTTCTCATAATAGGAATAACCGCTTTGAATAAATGAAAGACGGCGCTTAAATTTCCTTCCAGCATACCGTACCATTCATCATCAGTATAATCGGCTAATTTTTTACGTTCAAATATGTATGGTCCCGCGTTGTTAATCAAAAAGTCGATCCTTCCGAAGCGGTTTAAAGCAGTCTCTGCAATACGCAGCAGATCTTCTTTTTTGGTGACATCTCCTTTTACAAATTGCAGCCGGTCAAGACAATCAGGACAGGCTTCCTTCAGGCGGCTCACAGCCTCCTCATCCTGCCTGTAATTGACTGTTACTGAATACCCCTTTGCAAGCAACGTCTCAGTCACTTTGCGGCCTAAACCCTTCGAACCGGCAGTAATTAAAGCATGTCGCACATGAATACCTCCCAAAGCAACGTCGCCGCTTTCATAAAGTGTTTCTTCTTCTACTTTACTATAAAAGCCCATCAATATCACTTTTTACACTTTGACATACAAAAAAAGCTGCCTGTACAGACAGCTTATTCTGCAGAAGATGAAGACTCCTGATCAGGCATATCGACATAACCGCTTTGATATGCTTCTGAAATGAGCCTTGTTGTCTCCTGGCTTTCTTGTTCATCATAAATATAGCGTTCCGGTTCTTTTTTCATCCTTCTGCCTCCCATCATTATAGAGGTAGGTTGGCTATAATGACGGGATTTTATGAAGGAAATTTTAGCAAACTCCTGCTGCCACGCAAGCTTTCGCTTTTTCAAGCGCCTGCTCCACCTGTTTGAATCCGGTGCCTCCGGCGCTCATTCTTTTTTCAACTGCGTGGTAAGGGTCTAACACAGTGTAAATATCTTCTTCGAAGAGCGTGCTCGCCTGCTGAAAATCACCAAACGGCATATCGCTTAAATAGATCCCTTTTTCAATGCATGTGTACACAAGTTTTCCGACCACTTCATGCGCTTCTCTGAACGGCATTCCTTTTTTCGCTAAATAATCGGCCAATTCCGTCGCATTTGAAAAGTCTTGTTTTGTCGCTTGCTTCATGACGTCTTTGTTTACAGTCATTGTTTGGATCATGCCTGTGAAGATTTGCAGGCTGCCCTCAACCGTTTTCACCGTGTCAAACATGCCCTCTTTGTCTTCCTGCAGGTCTTTGTTGTAAGCGAGCGGAAGGCCTTTCATGATTGTAAACAGCCCCATCATATCGCCGTATACGCGTCCCGTTTTGCCGCGGATCAGCTCTGCCATATCAGGGTTTTTCTTTTGCGGCATCATGCTGCTTCCCGTTGCGTACGTATCGTCAAGCTCGATGAATTTAAACTCCTGAGAGCACCATAGAATGATTTCTTCAGAGAAACGGGATAGGTGCATCATCAGCATACTGCTGTTGCTTAAAAACTCCAAAATGAAATCTCTGTCGCTGACGCCGTCCAGGCTGTTTTCATAAATGGAATCAAAACCGAGCAGTTCTGCTGAATAATCACGGTCGATTGGGAAGGTTGTTCCCGCGAGTGCTCCGCAGCCGAGCGGAGATTTGTTAATCCGCTTCATTGAATCCTGAAAACGCTCCTTGTCGCGCTCCAGCATCCAGAAATACGCAAGCAGATGGTGAGCGAATGAAATCGGCTGGGCACGCTGCAGATGTGTGTAGCCCGGCAGAATCGTTTCGATATTCACTTCCGCCTTTTCGACCAGCGCGCTTTGGAATGCCTCAATCAGTTCAATGATGTGGCCGACATGATTTTTCAAATATAAATGCATGTCAGTAGCGACCTGGTCATTCCGGCTTCTTCCGGTATGCAGCTTGCCGCCGAGAGGGCCGATTTCATCAATAAGCATTTTCTCAATGTTCAAATGTATATCCTCATAATCGACTGAGAATTCCAATGCTCCCTCCTCTGCTTTTTTCAGAAGGGTTTTCAGTCCCTCACGGATTTTCAGCTCTTCTTCCGCTGTCAGGATACCGCATTTTTTCAGCATAGCAGCATGTGCGAGAGACCCTGTAATGTCTTCAGTGACTAAATTTTGGTCAAATGATATGGACGCGCCGAACTCGTCGACCCATTTTTCCGGTGTTTTTTGAAATCGGCCTCCCCAAAGCTTCTTCATGCTTTAATCTGCTCCTTCTTTTTCACGATGCTGTTCACTTTTGTCGGAAGTCCCCAAAGCTCGATAAACCCGATTGCCGCATGGTGATCAAACGCATCGTCTTTTGTATACGTTGCAAGTTTTTCATCATATAGAGAGTATTCTGATTTACGTCCCTCTACAATCGCATGACCTTTAAACAGCTTCACGCGGACAATGCCTGTAACATGTTTTTGCGTTTCTTTTAAGAAAGCGTGCAGCGCGTCTTTTAACGGTGAGAACCATAAGCCGTTGTAAATGATTTCTGACATTTTTTGCTCGATGATCGGTTTAAAGTGAGCCACCTCTTTAACCAGTGTCAAATCTTCTAATTCTTTATGCGCTTTGATTAGTGTCATCGCACCAGGGCATTCGTATACTTCCCGGGATTTAATGCCGACAAGGCGGTTTTCCACATGGTCGATACGTCCGACACCGTGTGCGCCTGCCATTTCATTCAGCTTCAAAATCAGTTCAGAAAGCGAGTAGGATACGCCGTCAATGGAGACAGGCACACCTTGTTCAAATGCAATTTCAATCACTTCCGGCGTGTCCGGCGTTTTTTCCAGCGGAGCTGTTAAATCGTATGCGCCTTCTGGCGGCGCCGCCCATGGATCTTCTAAAATGCCGCACTCATTTGCGCGTCCCCACAGGTTTTGGTCGATAGAATACGGGCTGTCAAGATTGATCGGAATCGGAATGCCGCGGCTTGCCGCATATTCAATTTCTTCTTCACGTGACCACTGCCATTCGCGAACCGGCGCGATGACTTCAAGGTCAGGGTTTAATGATTTAATGGAGACTTCGAAACGAACCTGGTCATTTCCTTTCCCTGTGCATCCGTGTGCAATCGCCTGTGCATCTTCTTTTTCCGCGATTTCAACCAGTTTTTTCGCAATCAGCGGTCGAGATAATGCCGAAACGAGCGGATATTTTCCTTCATACATCGTGTGGGCCTGCAGAGAGATAAGCGCGTAGTCCTGTGCGAATTCTTCTTTCGCATCGATCACGTAGGAGTTTGTCGCGCCGACTTCCAGCGCTTTCTGCTGAACAAATGCCAAATCTTTGCCTTCACCGACGTCCAGGCAGCATGCGATTACATTATATCCTTGCTCCTGAAGCCATTTTATTGCAACGGAAGTATCAAGACCTCCTGAGTATGCTAATACGACTTTTTTCTGTTCTGACATGATAAAAATCCCCTCTCAACCGTGTTTCTTTTTTGTATAAAAATAAATTATATTTAATAAAAATACATTTTGTATGTATACACTTTAACAAGTACGTTTCGTTTTTTCAAGCCTTTTATAAAAAAAACTTCACCTAAATTTCCAGGTGAAGTTTCGTAGTATTTATTCATTTACTTGTCTTTTCTGATTTCTCTAATTACATGTGTAAGTTCGGGAATAATCAGCTTATTCATTGCCAGCTTTACCGCGCCGCTTGAGCCTGGCGTTGAGAAAACGGCTGTATGCTGGATGACGCCAGCAGTGGCTCTCGACATGATTGCGGCAGAGCCGATATCCTCTGTATAACTCAGCATCCTGAATATTTCTCCAAAGCCGGGCAGCTCTTTCGAAAACAGCGGCGTAATGGCTTCAATTGTGACGTCCCGATTTGCTATGCCTGTCCCTCCGTTTAAGAGAACCGCGTCTGTCTGTTCATCCATGCAGCCCGCAAGCACAGCCCGCTGCAAAGCATCCTTATCGTCTTTTACAATTTCATATGCAGCAATGTGGTGACCGGCTTCTTCTAAAAACGACATCATCAGCTTGCCGCTTTTATCCGTTTCTTCTGTCCTCGTGTCACTGACTGTAATCACTTTGCACCGAACGATATCGGGAGCTTCCTGTTTATGCTCTTGAACGCTCATTGGCCCACCTCTTTTATTTTTTTCTGTCTGTCACTATCATGCATCAACAAAAAAGCACATTCAAGAGAATGTGCTTTCATGCGATTTATTTTGCTAAACGGACAACGTCGCGCGCAATCATGACTTCTTCATCAGTCGGAATGATCATGACTTTTACTGGAGAATGCGGATAGCTGATGAAAGCTTCCTCGCCGCGCACGTTATTAAGCGCAGGATCCCAGTACACGCCCATGAATTCTAAGCCGCGAAGCACGCGTTCTCTGACTTCCACACTGTTTTCACCAATACCGGCAGTAAAGATGATCGCATCAACACCGCTCATTCTTGCAGCGTAAGAACCGATGTATTTGTGGATTCTGCTTGCGAAGACTTCAAGAGCAGTTTCCGCGCGCTCATTTCCTTCTTTCGTTGCTTCAACGATGTCACGAAGATCGCTTGAGAAACCGGAGATGCCGAGCAGTCCGCTTTTTTTGTTTAATGTATTCAATACTTCGTCAGCTGTCTGGCCTGTTTTCTCCATGATGTATGGGATCAGGGCAGGGTCGATGTTTCCAGAGCGTGTACCCATTGCAACACCTGCAAGCGGCGTAAAGCCCATAGATGTATCAATTGATTTTCCGCCTTCAACAGCAGCAATACTTGCTCCGTTTCCAAGGTGGCAGGAAATCAGGCGTAAATCTTTTAACGGACGGCCGAGAAGCTCTGCCGCGCGCTCAGTCACATATTTATGTGAAGTGCCGTGGAAGCCGTATTTACGGATGCCGAATTTTTCATAGTATTCATACGGCAGGCTGTACAGGTAAGACTGTTCAGGCATTGTTTGGTGGAATGCCGTATCAAAAACAGCTACCGCAGGAACATTTGGAAGCACTTCTTTGAACGCTTTAATTCCAACGATATTTGCCGGGTTGTGAAGCGGTGCCAAATCAGAAATATCTTCAATTTCCTTAATGGTTTCATCAGTCAATAAAACAGAATCGCTGAATTTTTCTCCGCCGTGCACGACGCGGTGGCCAATTCCGTCAATTTCATTCAAATCTTTAATAATGCCGAATTCCGTTAACTTATTCAGCAGCATTTTAACAGCTACCGCATGATCTGGAATATCAGTTACTTCTGTATTTTTTTCGCCGTTTACAGAAATCGTGAATACGCTGTCGGCGATACCAATTCGTTCAACTAAACCCTTCGTTAAAACGGTTTCTGAAGGCATTTCGAAAAGCTGAAATTTCAAAGACGAGCTTCCTGCGTTAATTGCAATAATTTTGGACATGATTGACGCTCCTTTATACTCTGTATCAACAACTTCGTTTTTTCGTACTTTTTTCCCGGTGAATCTCATCATCTTCTCCGAAAAATATCTGACTTTTCCATTTAAACATTGTCATGTCAGCATTTCAAGTCAACTTGTGTATTGATAACGCTTACAAAAAGAAGTCGTTATTTTCAGACACATCACCTATAAATTTCGTATTGGCGAACGCTTACATTTTACGGTTTTTCCTTCTGTATTTTGTGTTTCAAAGACGGATTCAATTCGTCAGCCCGATCGTCAAGTAGCCATAATAAAAACAGCCTAAGCATCCATCATATGACGGCTGCTTAAGCTGCTATTTACCATCTATTTTTCTTTTTTAAACCACGTATCCATTTGAGCCATTATATCAAGCATCGGCTTCTGATTAGAGAAAGACGGAAGATTCGCAAGCAGAATTTGACTCGGCGCTTTCGTCTCCTCTCCTTTTTTCTGAAGCACAAGAATGCTTTTGGCATGAGCCTCGTCTTTAAAAATGGATTTTGGCAGCTGCAACAGCGCGTTAATATGAACCTTATCTTTGAAAAACTGTTTCAGCTTGTCGCTTTGGGAGCTCTCAAACAACTGATTCGGGATCATAAAAAATAAGTAGCCGCCCGGTTTGGTATGCTTGACGCTCTGTTCAATAAACAGATGATGCGCGAAGGAATGGCCTTCGTCCGCTTTGAGCTCAAACGCTTCTGCTCCTTCGTCATTCGGATAATAGCCGACCGGCAGATCGCATATGACCGTGTCAACAGGATCGATAAATAGCGGCTCAAGGCTGTCCTGATGGAAAAGCTCAAGCTCTTTTTTCAGAAGGTTCGCTTGGGCATACGCGATCTTCAGCAGCACGTCATCAATTTCAATGCCATAGCTATTCGCCGTTTTTTCAGATAGCTGGTTCAGCACGGTGAACAGAAGATTTCCCGTTCCCACAGCCGGATCTAGAACCGTCAGTTCCTTTTTGTCCGCCATAAACTTATTCACCAAATAACTGATGAAAAGCCCGATCGTGTCCGGCGTCATTTGTCTGTTCGGATGGGAAATATCTTTCAGCCCTTTCAGGACGGCAAGCTGAAAAGC
The DNA here is from genome assembly GCF_002796895.1 of Bacillus sp. SN1. Classification (NCBI taxonomy): domain Bacteria; kingdom Bacillati; phylum Bacillota; class Bacilli; order Caryophanales; family Bacillaceae; genus Bacillus; species Bacillus sp. SN1. The sequence goes on along the minus strand of NZ_PHIE01000003.1, from coordinate 148,713 downwards.
TTTGCGCACCCACTCGTGCTCATATGTGCCGAATTCCGCTTTTTCAAGCAGCGCCTGAATCTGTTCGGCTTTCTTATCCGGCAGTTTCAGCTGATCCGCTTTTTCAAGAAAATACATTTCTCCCGCTTCAGCCAATGCCTCTATATATGAAATTTGCAATTCATTCTTTATGATGATCACGGCTTCGTCTAATAGCTCGTACACCGTGCCTACATGGTCTTTTTGCATCTTGTGTTCCTCCTTGCCATAAAAAAAGCTCCGGCGGCAGCCAGGAGCTTTTTTCCCTGCTTACTTCACTAATGCTTTGGCAGCCTCAATTGGCTTTTCATAGTTCGGGTGGTTTGTTGCTTCGCTTACATATTCAGCGTAAACGACTTTTCCGTTCTCATCAAGGACAAATACGGAACGCGCAAGCAGACGAAGTTCTTTAATATACACACCGAACGCTTCGCCGAATGACATATCTCTATGGTCAGACAGCGTTTCCACTTTGTCAATTCCGTTAGCACCGCACCAGCGCGCTTGTGCAAATGGAAGGTCTGCACTGATTGTATAGACGTTGACATCTCCAAGCTTTGCAGCTTCTTCGTTAAAACGGCGTGTTTGTGCATCACAAACACCTGTATCAATTGAAGGGATAACAGAAATAATCGTTACCTTTCCTTTCATATCAGCTAACGATTTTTCTTCAAGGCTGTTAGTCAGCACTGTGAAATCAGGGGCTTGATCTCCTACTTTCACTTCTTGTCCGACAAGTGTAACCGGACCGCCTTTAAATGTAATTTCAGCCATTATAATTCCTCCCTTTTGTATGTATGTCTCTATCATAGTAAAGTTTCCTGCAAACTGCAAAGTTTATGCCAAAAAAAAGTTAACTGCGGCCGGCGCAGTTAACCTTCTTTAATAATTCATATTGTTCATTTGGTTTTGATTTTGGCCCTGGCTTTGGTTCTTGTTATTTTTCTTGAACATTTGCTGGATGCGTTCAAGAGTTTGAGGGGCAGCGTCTAAAATTTTCTCAATCAAATGGGTATTTTCATCTAAATGAAGCATTCTGATGCCGGTCGATCCGACAATTAAAAACGCGATCGGCGTAATGGACACACCGCCCCCGCTTCCACCTCCGAAAGGAAGTTTTTGTTCTCTTGTCTCATCGACTTCTGATTTCTTTTCTGCCGGCTTTTGGCCAAACTCGCTTCCGCCTGCGGCGAATCCGAATCCAACTTTAGAAACAGTTAAAATCACGCTTCCATCCGGCGTTTCAACCGGATCTCCGATGATGGTGTTAACATCAATCATTTCCTTCAAGTTTTCCATTGCGGTTTTCATTAAACCTTGGATGGGATGGTCTGCCATTTACGCTTCCTCCTTAAACTGATGAATCTTTCTTTGAAGTCATTCGAGACGACGGATTCTTTTTTAATGCGGATAGCTCCCGTCCGTATTTGACGAATTTGAAAGCTGCAAGCATAGCATGTCCAAAGCGAAAAAAGAATATACACTGAAAATGGGTCTTGGAGACAGGGACCTGGAACGACGGAATCACTTCATAGACGGGTTTATTCACAAAGTCCAGATGGTCGTACAGCATGGCAGCGATACCGCCTTTCACACCCCATACAGCACCTGTTAACACACCTGTCACTGCTGCGTCCTGAATTCCGACAACTGTAACCCATTCGAGTTTTGTGATATGCAAATGCGCCAGAATAGAGGCGCCGGTTTTCCTTAAATTAGTAACTTGATGTACAAGCATTTCAATTTTTTTGATAGTTTGCTGCACATCATCAAACGTAATCTTTTTCTTGCTGCTGCTTTTTTTCACTTTAGATGTTGATTTCTGTTTGAGATCGACTGTTCCATCATTTTTGTTCACCTTAATCGCCGGAATTGTTTTTTTAACCCGGATCAGGCCAAACAGCGCTGTGATCTTCAAAGTTATTTTGTCGTTATCATCAGCGTGAAGATACTCTGCAGCGACATAAATTTTCATTCTGAGTAGCAGCACGATACCTATTAGAATAAGAATGGCTGTCAGCACATATACCATACTCTTCACTTCCTCTAGGAGCATTATCGCCAATTCAGAAAAAAATAAACCCGGACGAGGTCCGGGTTTATCAGTTATTTGCGGTATAGTTTTTCATGCACCACAGTCGTATCTGCAATGTAATCATGAATTCCCTGCTTTGTGGGTGAAAAAGCAACAACGATATATAAAATCCAAATCTTATCGATATACCGTCCGACCACTTCACGGAAAATCACTGTGCTCCATGTCAGCTTACGATCCGCCTTCACAGAAACCACTTTGAGGCCAAACACCATTTTACCAAGCGTCTGCCTGAAGCATTTTGTCATCAGCGCAAAATAGGCAAGATACACAACAAGCGTTGTCACACTGTAGGCCGAGAAGGTAAACATGCCGGATGTTTTCGGCAGATCCAATACGGTAAAGAGGGGAGAAACAAGTAAATGATTTAATCCCCATACAACGAGCCAATCAAGCAGGAAAGCCCAGAAACGAACCCAAAACCCCGCATAGGCATGTGTCAGCTGCTCCTCTTCTTGCGGGCCTTTCATGTCATTGCGCTCTAACTCTTCATATGTCGCGTCCATTATTGATCCCTCCTACTTCGCATAGAGATACATCATTCTTGGCGAACCGGATTGAGAAAGAATTTCTCTCATGTTCAGAAAATCGATTTCACTCTTAAACATTTTGTTCGCGCCCATGGTAAACAGTGAGCCTAAACCGAAGCTTTCCTCGTAAGAAATGACAGAGGCGTTTTTCAAATCCTTATGATCCTTTTTCATCGCTGAAATGGTATCGTCATAAAAACCAAGCTCATCAACGAGATTCAGTTTTTTCGCCTGGCGTCCGTCATACACGCGTCCGTCCGCAATTTTCTTTACCTCTGCTTTCGACATGCCGCGGCCATCAGAAATGACATCAACAAAGCCTTCATACGAATTATCAACCATGGATTGCATGATGTTCTTTTCTTCTTTCGTCATCTCACGGGAAGGAGACATAATGTCCTTATGAACCCCGCTCTTAATCGTTTCAAAAGAAATGCCGAGGCTATCAGCAAGCTTTGAATAATTGACGCTTTCCATAATGACACCGAGTGACCCAGTCAGAGTTTCCGGTGTCGCAAAAATTTTATCAGCCGCCGTTGAGATATAATAACCGCCGGATGCTGCCATCGATCCCATCGACACGTAAATCGGTTTTTTCGTTTCTTTCTTGATTTCTTCCAGCTTCTTATGTATTTCAGCACTTTCATATACTCCGCCGCCCGGAGAATTCACCTTCAGAACAATGCCTTTGACTGCCTTGTCATCTTTTGCACGTTCAAGGTTTTTTAAGAACGTTCTGTGGTTATATCCGTCTGAACCGAGCAGACTGCTTGAATCCCCATTATCCTGAATGGTGCCGCTGACCTCCAATACGGCAATTTTACTTGAGAGACTGCCATTTTCCAGCGTCTTTTCCTGCGATTCATCCGTCAGTGATGTGAGATCCGTTTGAGCCCCTTTGACGCTTTCAAAGAAACTCATTGAGATACTGACGATGATAGACACGCCGAAAATCCCCAAGGCAATAACTAATGCGATCCATCTTTTTGCATTCATTTTTTTCTCCTCCTTTTCCCAAACTCTCTCATTATACGATTCAATATGAAAAATGTTTCAATTGATGAGAAAGCTCCGGCTTAACGGGCTGCCGGCAAACGTGGTACACTTATGGCCAAAGGTATTTTATCACAAATACTGGATGGCAGAAAAACTTAAATATAACAGCAAAGGGGAAATGGGATATGACCGATCAACGCCGTAATGTTTATTTTTTTCACAAGCAGGACCAGGAAACAAACGAACAAGTCAGCTCCTTAACGCAATTGGCTGAAGAGTATGGATTTACCGTTGTGAATCAGCACTCAGACGCCAATATTATCGCAAGCATTGGCGGGGACGGCACATTTTTGCAGGCAGTCAGAAAGACGAATTTCCGTGATGACTGCTTGTACGTCGGCATTACCAAAAAGGGGAAAGCTCATTTATATTGCGACTTTCATAGTGATGAGCGTGAAAAAATGGTCGATGCGATGACGTTTGAACAAATTGAAGTCAGAAAATATCCGCTGATTGAAGTGACAGTCGATAACGCCAGCCCTTTTCACTGCTTAAACGAGGTTTCCATCCGTTCAAGCATCATAAAAACCTTTGTGATGGACGTGCTGATCGATGATCTGCACTTTGAAACATTTAGAGGAGACGGAATGATTATCTCAACACCTACAGGCAGCACTGCATATAACAAGTCCGTTGCAGGAGCGGTTGTTGATCCGCTGCTCCCATGTATGCAGGTATCTGAGCTTGCTTCCCTGAACAATAACACCTACCGGACACTCGGCTCGCCATTTGTCCTTAGCTCTGACCGAAAGCTGACCCTTCGAGTGGTGCAAGACGGCAATGAGCACCCGATCATCGGCTTGGACAATGAAGCACTCAGTACGAGAAACGTGAAAACGATCGAAATTAAACTGTCTGATAAGAAAATCAAAACAGTCAAACTAAAGGACAATTCATTTTGGGAGAAAGTGAAGCGTACTTTTTTATAGGAAATGAAAAGGACAGGCAGCTGCCTGTCCTTTTATTATTTCTCATATACAATCTGACCGTTGATCACGGTTTTTTTAATGTCTAAAAGATGAAGCTGTGCAGGATCAATTGTAAACGGATCGTCACTTAGAACCGTAAAATCCGCGTCATAGCCTTCGGCAATTTTTCCGCGTGACTTCTCTTTATAAATGATCCCGGCGCTTCCCTCTGTATAGAGCTTAATCGCTTCATACACAGTTAAACATTCGCTTTCATTATAGCTCGGACCATTTGGCTCGTGGCTGCTTTTCCGGAGCACCGCGGACTGAATGCCAAGAAGCGGGTCAACTGGCTCAATCGGTGCGTCTGAGCCGCCCGCGCATAAAATGCCTTTAGACATGAGCGTTTTCCACGCAAAGGCTGTGTTCATCCGGTCTTTTCCAAGTCGGTCAATGACCCACGGAAAATCACTGGCAACGAAATGAGGCTGAAGATCAAGCGCGATCGGCATGCGTGCTGCTTTTTCGATTAATTCATCATCCAGCACTTGGGCATGAATCAGCCGATCATGCCGACCGTTTCGGGGTGGATGCTTCTCAATTGCATTCAGCACTTTTTCAAAAGCTAAATCGCCGATTGCATGAACGGCAACCTCCATGCCTTTTTCTCTCGCTTTTTGAATGAGCCGGCCAAGGGTTTCATCATCATGAACTTGAACACCATTAGTGGATGGATCGTCCTGATATGGTTCTTTTAATAAAGCCGTTCTTCCGCCAAGCGCTCCGTCAGCAAAGATTTTCATCGCACCGAACTCCACATACGGACCGGATGGCTTCTCCAGCTGCTCCCAGCGATCGACTGCTTCGTGATGAACGAGCAAATGACAGCGGAACGGATACTTTCCGCTGGCGGCAGCTTTCCCATAAGCTTTCATCGGCACCGAAGCATCACCATAATAGGACAAGTCTTCCGAATGTCCGCCCGTCAGGCCTTTCGTCCAGCAATCTTCTATCGCAGCCGTAAGCGCCTCATCAACATAGTGCTGGGAGACTGACGGGACAGCCTTCAGAATCAAATCCTGAGCCTTATCAAACAGAAGCCCGATCGGCTCGCCATTTGTATCTTTTACGATGACTCCGCCGTCAGGGTCAGGAGTACTTTGTGAAATCCCTGCCGCTTGAAGTGCAGCAGAATTGACAGCTATCGCATGCCGGCAGATTCGCTTGAGCAAGACGGGCCTGTCGGGAAATAAACGATCAAGATCATGCTTAGTCAAATAGTCCGGTGTCTCAAACTGATTTTCATTCCAGCCCTCTCCAATGAGCCAATCGCCTTCAGGCAGCTGCCCCTCTCTTTCCTTCGCAGCCTGCAAAATAGCTTCCTTCGACGTCAGTGCAGACAGATCGAGCTGAAGCTGTTTCTCCCCGTGGCCGATCAAATGTAAATGGCTGTCGACAAATCCGGGAAACATCACTGCCCCGTCCAGACTGATTTCTTCTGTTTCCGGAGACCCGTACTTTTTCTTCAGAAGCTCATAGCTGCCGATGCCCTTTATGACACCATCCTCAACATAAACTGCCTCTGTCCGATCGCCTTCTTCGAGCATCGTATAAATGAAACCGCCGTGCCATATCGCCTTCATTCACGTTCACTCTCTTTCTTTTACGCCTTTTTATTGGCTTTGAGCTGTTCTTCACGTTTTCTTAATTCCACTCGTCTGATTTTTGCAGAAGCCGTTTTCGGCAGGCTTTCCACAAATTCTATCTCTCTAGGATATTTGTATGGAGCGGTAATGGTCTTGACATGATTTTGCAGAATTTTGACAAGCTCATCACTGCGTTTTTCGTGATCTTGCAGGACAACGTACGCCTTAACGATGGAACCTCTGATTTCATCAGGGCTTGCGACAACAGCACATTCTTTTACTTCAGGGTGCTTAACGAGTGCGTCTTCCACTTCGAATGGCCCGATCGTGTAGCCGGAGCTGATAATGATATCGTCATTTCGGCTTTCAAACCAAAAGTAACCATCCTCATCTTTTTTTGCTCTGTCTCCTGTTAGGAAATAATCGCCGCGAATTTGTGTTTTCATTCTATCCGGATCTTTATAATATTCTTTAAAGAGCGCCGGCGTGCTGAGGTGAACAGCGATATCTCCAACCTCACCAGGTTTGCAGATTTCACCGTCTTCATTAATGATCTCCACCTGATTTCCCGGTGTCGGTTTTCCCATGCTTCCAGGTTTAATATCCATATCTTTTAAGACACCGACTAAAAGCGTGCTTTCTGTTTGGCCATATCCGTCCCGCACCTTAATGCCGAAGTGCTTTTGAAAAACATCAATGACTTCACGGTTGAGCGGCTCGCCTGCGGAAACGGCGCTGTGCAGGGCAGAAAGATCATAGCGGTCTAAGCCTTCGACCTTCGCCATTAAGCGGTATTCCGTCGGCGTACAGCAGAAGACATTGATTTTGTACCGGTTTAAAAGTTCTAAATATTTTTCTGCTTTGAATCTTCCGTGGTACACAAAACCCGTTGCTCCGCTGCCGAGTACCGCTAAAAACGGGCTCCACACCCACTTTTGCCAGCCAGGAGCAGCAGTCGCCCAGACGGTATCCTTTTCAGAAATATCAAGCCAAGCGCCGGCAGATGTTTTTAAATGAGCAAATGCCCAACCATGTGTATGTACAACACCTTTAGGCTGACCTGTTGTTCCGGATGTATAAGATAAGAAAGCCATATCATCTCTTGTTGTGTCTGCTGTTTGGAATTGGCTTCCGTCCGCTTCAATCGATAAGAGATTTTTCCAGCCGGCATCGTTTTCGCCAATAGAGAGCTTAATCAGTTTGTCAGCAGTACTGACATCACGGAAAGCGCCGATAAATGCAGAATAGACGATAGCGCCTTTCACTTCGGCATGTTCAATCCGGTATTCAAGATCTTTCGCACGAAGCATTTCAGAGCATGGAATGACTACCATTCCTGATTTCAGGATAGCCAAATAAACAGCATAGGCTTCAAGCACCCGCGGAACCATTACAATCAGCTTGTCTCCCTTTTTAAATCCAAGGTCAGCCAAAGCCGCTCCGATTTTATTTGTTTCTTCCATCAGCTTTTCATATGACCAAGATTCTTGCTTGCCTGACTCATCCTCCCATAGAAGGGCGGTTTTTTGTCCAGCGGCACTGAACTTTTCCATTTCATTTACTAAATTATATTGCTTAGGGGCAATTAGATCTTCTCGTTTTAACACGAACAACTCCTCACTTTCTCCACCCATTATACATAAATACAGGCTCTTTCCGTAAGGATATGCCTAAAATCAAGCTCTGTAAACATAGGATTTTATAGGCCGCTGGTCCTTTTTTTTATATATAAAATGAAAAAGAGTGGGGATAACCCCACTCCTAAGCCATTATGTGAAATTGTAAATTAGAATTGTCCTCCGCCCATGTTTTGTTGAGCAAAAGATACAAGACGTTTTGTGATCTCTCCTCCAACAGAACCGTTAGCGCGAGAAGTTGTGTCTGCTCCAAGGTTTACACCGAATTCAGAAGCGATTTCTAATTTCATTTGGTCGATAGCTTGAGCAGCTCCTGGTACTAAAAGGTTGTTGCTGTTACCTGAGTTATTGTTAGCCATGTGTCTCACCTCCTTGTGAGTATAGAATGTGTTAAAACACATGGCTTCATTCAAAAAAACTTTGGTAATTGTATACAGGAACCGGAGCTGATTAAAAGAGTTCTGTGAATTTATCGTTTGCTTCTTGTTCGCTATACAGCGTCATTGTCTCAATGTTTTCAACCGCTTCTTGAATATACGGCTCAAAATCAACAAAGCTTTCAAAGTGTTCAATTTTTTCTTTTTTAGGACGTGTTTTCGGGCTTGGCGGCGTAAAGATCGTGCAGCAGTCTTCAAACGGCTGAATACTTGTCTCATATGTGCCGATTTCCCGTGATTTTTCGATGATTTCTGTTTTATCCATACCGACTAACGGACGCAAAATCGGTGTTGCCGTCACCGCATTAATCGCATACATGCTTTCAAGCGTTTGGCTCGCTACCTGACCGAGGCTTTCTCCCGTAATGATGGCAAGCCCGTTTCTCTTTTCTCTGATTCTGTCGGCAATTTGAAGCATGAGGCGGCGTGTTGCCGTCATTGTGTAGTTCTCAGGAATTTGTTTTTGGATGAGCTCTTGCGTTTTTGTAAACGGAACGATATGAAGCGTCATGCTTCCCCCAAAGCGGGACAGGCATTTTGCCAGATCCATGACCTTTTGCTTTGCGCGCTCGCTTGTGTATGGCGGGCTGAAGAAATGAACAGCTTCTACCGACAATCCCCGTTTCATCGCATAAAAACCGGCCACAGGGCTGTCAAAACCGCCGGAAAGCATCAGCATCGCTTTGCCTGCTGAACCAACGGGCAGGCCGCCTGCACCTTTTTCATCGCGAATCGTCAAAAAGGTCGCTTCCTCCCTGATTTCGATTCTGAGCGGGATGTCAGGATTGCGGACATCGACCGTCAAACCTTCTGTATTTCGCAAAATATGGCCGCCGATTTCAGCGTTCATTTGATTTGTATCTAATTCAAATTGTTTATAGGCTCTCTTCGTCGCGACTTTAAACGTATCACCAGGCTGATACTGATCCTCGATCGCCTGCAGAGCAGTTGCCTTAATATCATCAAGGCGGCTGTCACACTTAATCGCCAGGCTGAAGCTTTGAATGCCAAACACCTGCTTTAAATGAGGAAAAAGAGCCTCTAGATCTTCTCCATTTAATGTAATCGTCATGCGGTCCCGATTGGAAAAGTATTTTAAGTTCGGATAGTCTTTCAAAACGAGTCTGACGTTTTGCTTTAAGCGCTCAATAAAGCTTTTTCTGTTTTTGCCTTTGGTCGAAATTTCCCCAAAACGAATTAATATATGATCGTAATTCATGTTCTACCTCATCATTTTCTTTAATTTTTTGATGCCAGGACGCAGCGCGTTCATAAACGGTTCTGCCACATCGCTTGTCTGGCTGTAGTTTAAGCTGATTCTAATGCTGCTTCCGGCAATTTGCTCTCCCTTACCCATCTGTAAGAGAACTTTGCTGGGTTTATGTTCTTTTGCCGAGCAGGCCGATGTTGTTGAGACGAATATATCCTGTTCCTCAAGCATGTGTAAAAGCACCTCTGCTTTAATCCCCGGAACAGAGAAATTAATAATGTGCGGCGCACTATTTAGTTGAGGCGTGTTGACAACGACACCTTCAGTTTCACTCAGTCTCTTCATAAACAATTCCTTTGCGGCAGCCATTGTGTCAAGCCGGGTCTCAAAGTCAGCTGCGGCAAGATTAATGGCTTTGGCAAGTGAAACTGCACCAGCAGTATGTTCCGTTCCGGCCCGTATGCCTTTTTGCTGAGAGCCCCCCGTTATCAGCGGGATAAGGCGTGTTCCTTCTTTTACAATAAGTGCGCCTGTCCCCTTCAGCCCGTGAAATTTATGCCCGGAAATTGAACACAGATCAATGCCAGCCTTTTCAATTGCCAATGGCACTTTATAGATGCCCTGCACATAATCGACGTGGAACAAAATGTTCGGGTGCTTCTTCAGCACTTCCCCTGCCGCTTCAATCGGCTGCACGGAACCGACTTCATTGTTCACATGCATCATACTGACAAGCACAGTATCAGGACGGATGGCTTTTTTTAATTCTTCTATTGAAACAAATCCGTCTTCATTCACTGAAAGATAAGTGACGTCAAACCCGAATAGCTCTGTCAGCTGTTCTAACGATTCCGTAACGGATGGATGTTCGATAGAAGTGGCTATGATATGTTTGCCTGTTTTTATTTTTGACAACGCCGCTCCTTTTAAAGCCGCATTGTTGGCTTCTGTGGCGCCTGACGTAAATACAATATCATATTTTTTTAGGCCTAAGGACCTTTTGATTTGATTTTTGGCTGCCTGAAGCAGCTGTTCCGTTTCGGCTCCATATCGGTGCAAAGATGAAGGATTGCCAAAATATCGGCTGCTTGTCTGTTCATACACGTTCAAGACTTCATCGTAAGGCTTCGTCGTTGAACTATTATCTAAATATATCATCTTTTTTACTCCTTTATGAAAGCGGTACAAGGTATGATATTTATGTTACCATAACAAATTTTAATAGAAAATTACGAAAAACTAGTATTGACTTCTAAATTTTTTACCATATAATAAGATTTGTTCGTTTCGTCATATTATCTGACAATTAATTGACAGAATATTTTAACATAATTATTAGGAGGATTTTTTTCATGAAACACTCACTGCCTGTCAAAGATACCATTATTATTGGTTTCATGCTATTTGCGTTATTCTTTGGAGCAGGAAATATGATTTATCCGCCGGAACTTGGACAAGCAGCCGGACACAACGTCTGGAAGGCCATCGGCGGATTTTTACTGACTGGGGTAGGCCTGCCGCTTCTCGGTATTATCGCCATCGCATTAACCGGCAAGGACGCTAAAGGACTTGCTGATAAAGCACACCCTGTTTTCGGCACAATCTTTACTGTCGTGCTTTATTTATCAATCGGTCCATTATTTGCTATCCCGAGAACAGGAACTGTTTCATATGAAATCGGCGCTGTTCCGTTTTTGACTGGCGTACCAGAAAGACTTTCTTTATTTGTATTCACACTGATCTTTTTCGGAATTACGTACTATTTAGCGTTAAACCCATCCAAGGTTGTGGACCGGGTCGGAAAAATTCTTACTCCAATCAAATTCACCATTATTTTAGTGATTGTTCTTAAAGCCATTTTTACACCGATGGGCGGATTGGGTGCAGTTACAGAAGCATATAAAGGAACACCGGTATTTAAAGGATTTTTAGAAGGCTACAAAACAATGGACGCACTTGCTTCAATCGTATTTGGTGTTGTTGTTGTAAATGCTGTAAAAAGCAAAGGCGTTACACAGTCTAAAGCTCTTGCCGCTGCATGTATTAAAGCGGGTGTGATTGCCGCTTTAGGACTGACATTCATTTATGTATCCCTTGCATACCTGGGTGCAACAAGCACGAACGCAATCGGTCCTGTTGGCGAAGGAGCTAAAATTCTATCTGCGTCTTCCCATTATTTATTCGGTTCATTAGGAAACATCGTACTCGGTTCAGCGATTACAGTCGCATGTTTAACAACAAGCATCGGCCTTGTCACTTCTTGCGGCCAGTACTTTTCAAAGCTTATCCCGGCATTATCATATAAAATTGTCGTTACGATTGTCACGTTATTCAGCTTGATCATTGCGAATTTCGGACTCGCGCAAATTATCGCGTTTTCTGTTCCTATTTTATCAGCTATCTATCCGCTTGCCATTGTCATCATTGTTCTTTCATTTATTGATAAGCTCTTTAAGGAAAGACGCGAAGTGTACATCGCATGCTTGATCGGTACAGGATTATTCAGTATTTTAGACGGCATCAAAGCAGCCGGCTTTTCACTTGGATCTTTAGATGCGTTTCTAAGTGCGAACCTTCCTCTTTACAGTCTCGGCATCGGCTGGTTGCTTCCAGGAATCATCGGAGCGGTTATCGGCTATGTGCTTACCTTATTTATTGGCCCATCCAAACAGCTTAAAGACATAAATTAATGTCATAGAACGCCTGCGTTATTGCGCAGGCATTTTATAATGGAAAAAGAGCCCGCTTATTACAATGCGGGCTCTTTTTCATATCGTGATTGATTAAGCGGATATATCAGCTTTGATTTTTGCAACTGCACCTGGCGCAGCTTTCTCTACAGCGGCAGCTGCAATTTCATAAGAATCTTCATAGTCAAAAGCATAAAAACGTCTTTCCGCTTCTTTCAGCTGTTCAGATAAAATATGATTCTGGCTTCTGAACCGGTTTCCGAACTGAATGATTTTTTCAATGAGGATCACCTGCTCGACAAGTTCCTCTGATTCCCGGCTTGCCCTGTTGACAATATCTTCTGCTTGCTTCAAATGGGCTCCGGCTTCTTCCATATTTAAAGGGAGTTCGTTTAATTGATTGACTGTTTCTTGAATGTGATGATGCGCGTTTTCCAGCATCTCTTGAATATGACTCGGAATGCCTGGAATGTTGCTTGTCTTCAGCAGTCTTGCTGTCTCAGCAATTGTTTTTTTCAAATTACTGAGCGTCTCTCTCGCCTGAAGCTCTTCTTTTCTCAGCGCTTGCAGCTTTCCACGGTATTCGGCATGATCTTTTTTCACTTCTTCAATCTGCTTCTCTATTGAAGCAACCTCTTCTACTAAAAGAGAGTAGGCGACATGCTCTGCATCGAGCTTATCTTTAACGGATGAGAGCAGCTTGCCAATCTCATCAAGGCGCTTTTCAAAGGCCTGCTGTTTGCCGAGCTCGCCAGCTGTCAGTCTGTAGCTTTCCTTCACCAGCTCAGTTTCCGCCTTTGTATGTTCTTTCTCTTCTTTCAGCTTGTCATAAGCAATGATCAATTCAGGCATTTTGCTAAGCACAGATTGGCCGGCTTCGACTTCACCCTCCAGCTGCTGATAAACAGATTGAATATTTTCGTCTATGAGCTGCAGGATTGCGGACGCTTCATCAATATCCAGCTCAGTCATCAAGACATGTTCCGCCCGTTTCAACTGATTTGACAGATTTTCTAATTCCTTATCAAGCTGGATATGCTCAAGCTTATACCCTTTCTCTTTCATTTCGCGATAGCCGTCCTTGAGCTTTGCAATCTGGCCGGGCACCGTCTGCTTGCAGTCCGCTAACAGCTTCGGCACGTCATCTATGTATGACTGAAGCCTTTCAAGATTGCGTTCCTGTTCAAGCAGCACTTTTCGTGCGGTAATATAGTTTCCGCCTTCTGTTTCTGCTTCAAATTGTTTGATCCCGCTCCAAATTTCGTCAAGATCCTTTTCAAGGCTGTCATAAAGCTCCCCGTAAAGATGGCTGTAAGCCAGCAGGTTTTTTCGCGATTTTGAATAGCGCTCTCTCACCAGTTCAATCTCTTCACGGCTCTTTTCCTCACTTGTGACAAGGTCGCTGATTTCCCGCAGAATCTTTTCAATGTTCGATTCGGCCGCTGTCAGCAGGTCGTCGATATGAACGAGCACTTGATTGGCTTTTTTAAATCGGTATTTGTCTGCATTTTCCTCGGCATCATAAAGGAGCTCTTCAACTTTCGGCATATGGGCTGTGACAATCTCATCCCATTCTTCACGCCACTTCTCAAAGAACTCTTCTGTCTGACCCGTCATTTTCAAATGTTTGATTTTGGACATTTCTTCCACAATCGACCGGTTCAGAATTTCAATCTTCCACGATTCCAGCCGGTCGATTTCGGCGTAGATTTTTTTCCTGAAAAAGTAGCCTGCCGCAAACAACGCAAGCAGTACAATTAATAATCCAATGACAAACTCCATAATGAGCCCCCTTGCTGTTAACCTTAATCTGTCAGGGTGTTTTATTTATTCAGAAAGATTTCAGGATATGTATTGAGAAAAACTGTCGTTTTCATTGTTATTATGATACCATGTAACCAACATTTTTTGACCAGAAATCAAAAACTTTTTGTGCAAAATCGGCAGGATTTGACTATTTTTTCACGGGGTGACGCCAATGCAAAAGCGAGACGGGCATATTCACACACCATTTTGCCCTCACGGCTCAAATGACACACTCAGACAATATGCAGAAGAAGCCTTAAAGAAAGGCTTTAAATCGATTACTTTTACCGAACACGCCCCATTGCCTTCCTCTTTTACTGATCCGACGCCGCTAAAAGACAGCGCGATGGCGCAAGCCTCTATGGAACGCTATATCGATGAAATTTCCGGATTAAAAAAAGAATATCGCGGACAGCTTACCATACGAACGGGGCTTGAGGTCGATTATATTGCTGAATTTGAAGATGAGATTACATTATTTCTGGACACATACGGGCCATATTTAGATGACAGCATCTTATCCGTTCATTTTTTGCGCGCAGGTTCTTCCTATCTGTGCCTTGATTATGATGAGCATACCTTTCAAGAGCTGATTTCAGCCTGCGGAAGCATTGAAGCTGTATACGAACAGTATTACCGCAGCATCTATTCTTCCATTGTAGCATCTCTCGGCGGCTATAAGCCAAAAAGAGTCGGTCACATCACACTCGTCCAAAAATTCATCAAGCTGTTTCCGTACAGCATGTCTGAACATATTCGCGGACTCGTTTCTCAGTGCCTGCATGCCATTGAAGAAAACGGAATGGAGCTCGACTTCAATACTTCCGGATTAAGAAAAACATACGCAGGCGGCATTTATATCGAGGATTGGATGCTGAATGAAGCGAAGCAAAAGAAGATCCCGCTTGTGTTCGGGTCTGATGCCCATCAAGCGGGAGATGTCGGATACGCATATGAGGCGTTTTTGGAGCAGTGTTAATTGATGAGCGCCACGTCTCCTGTCCGGAAGACGCTTCTGATCCAAATCTTGATTTCTTCAAAATACATTTTATAAAAGTACGGTTCGTGCGGCTGCATGTAGAGCACTTCTGAAATATATTGAGGCTGGAGATAAGGCATCATCAAGAGAGATTTTAATTGGAGAATAAAATGAGGCAGCGGCAGCGTTAAATGTTCACGCTGTTTTTCTCCTTCCTCAATGATCAGCTGAAAGATATACTTTTCCTTCATTAGATATGTCGACATAATTTCTCTGATTAACGTGGAGTCGATCGTGACTTCCCGGTAGACAAAACGAGTTAATTGACGATGATTATGCTGATAGGATAAAATATCGAAAACCAATTGGAGCAGCTGTTCCTGCGTGCTTTGAGAAGAGATATTGCCTGCCGCTGTTTCAAGTGTTTTGTTGTAGCCTTCGTAAAACTCTGAAACTAAGTGTTCCATCAAACCTCCTTTGCCTTTAAAATAGTAGGAGATGTGCGCAACATTTACACCGGCTGACTTTGCGATTTCACGGACAGACGTGCCAGAAAATCCTTTTTGGTTAAAGAGCATGACAGCAGATTCAATAATTTTGTCTTTGGTGCTTACTTTCATTCGGCTCACTCCTTCCTCTTGATACTATTCAAGCAGAAGACCGCTGTTCCTGTAAGAACTTATCGACAAATGCCGGCAGAAAAGCCGGAACTTTGTTTTATATTATAGAAAAAGTGAGGGTTTTCCATGTTCCATGTCGAAAAACAATCTGGAGATAAAGAAAAAGACTATCAGCTTCTGCTAAAACAGCTCGAAGCCATGACCGAAGACGAAACAGACCAAATTGCAAACTATGCAAATGCTTCAGCGCTCCTTTATCATACGTTGCCTGAAGTGAACTGGGCGGGTTTCTATTTTGCCAAAGAAGAGGATGGACAGCTTGTGTTAGGGCCGTTCCAAGGTCTGCCGGCATGTGTTCGGATTCCTTTCGGCAGAGGCGTTTGCGGCACAGCATATGCAAACGGAAAAGTGGAGCGTGTTGAGGACGTTCATGCGTTTCCGGGACACATCGCCTGCGATGCGGCTTCTCAATCAGAAATTGTGCTTCCGATTCATGTAGGCGGAAAAGTTGTCGGCGTCTTGGACATCGACAGTCCAGTAAAAAACCGTTTCGACGAAATTGATGAAAAGTACTTATCACAATTTGCCGAAACGCTTGAAAAAGCGTTAGCACAGTAACATAAAAGCCCAAAACTGATATTGTTTTGGGCTTTTTTTATTTTATTGATTCGTGAACCATCATGCGGTTTTTTCCGTTTCGTTTCGCGCTGTAGAGCGCTTCATCAGCCTCATGCACAAGCTCTTTTAGGGACTTTCTTGTTTCTGCCGTCCAGCAGGAAATCCCGCAGGATATGGTCACCTCGGGTTTCGTGTTTTTTCTGACCGCATAAACCAGTCTCTCAGTAATCCGTTTTCCCACCGCAACCGTCACATTCGGCAAATAAATCGCCAGCTCCTCGCCTCCCCAGCGGGCGCCGACATCATGCTTGCGGATGTTGCTTTTAATCACCGAAGCGACTTGAATTAAAATCTCGTCCCCAGTCTGATGTCCGTACGTATCATTTACATTCTTGAAATTATCTATATCAACAAGAATAAAAACACCCTTTTGGTGGATTTTCATGCTGTATTGAATTTTTTCATCTAAATACACCCTTGAATACAGCTCAGTCAGCTGATCTGTTTTGACAAGATGCTCAAGGCGGTCCCGGAGCATTGAGTTGGTTACAGCCAGTGTCGCGTGATGAATCAGCGCCTGAAACAGCTTGTACATTTCAAAAGTAAAAGCGTACATCTCCTGTTTCAATAAAACCGCAAAGCCTAAAAGCCTGTCGTTCTCAATCATTGGAACAGCCATCAGGGAGCCGTAGCCGGCCTTCCCGAAAACAGACTGGCCATTTCCGATAAAAACCCCTTTTTCCCCTTCATACAGCTTTTCTTTCAATTCATGATAAAAATCAGATGGCTTCGCTTCTTTGAAAAACGCTGTGCTGCCGGGGAGCAATGTTAGGTTTTCAAAATGGTCTATATGAAAAAAACCGACTTCTTCCGCTTGGAACGATTCTGCCATTCTCACAGCCAGATCATTCATCGTATCGGTCAGCGTCAGCCGCTGATTCAGGCGGCGTGACGTTTCATTGATCAATTCCAAATTTGCGATGCTTGCTTTTGATTGTTCATAGAGCTGGGCATTTTCAAACGCTTTTCCTGCCGCGTTTGCTATCAGCGACATTTCATCAAGATAGGCGTCAGTAATAAAACTGCCTCCCGTTCCTTCAGCCATCAAAACTCCGTACGTTCCCTGCTGTCCTTTTATCGGAATGTAGGCGGCAGATTCATTTTTCCGCAAAATATCTCCGGTCAAATACACTTTGAGCGCAAAGGAATCAGATTTTTCCCCTTCCATATACAGCTCTTTTGCAGGAACGCCTAAACATTGATCTTGGTCGTGCGATATAAATAAAGAGAACTTAAACAGAGAAAACGTGCGGGTTAAGCTTTCTAAAAGCTGCTTCAGCACCTCTGTCTGATCAAGCAGTGAATGGAACAGCTCAGTCATTTTATATATCTTTTTTTGATAGATCGTTTGGATATAGAGTCTTTCCTGTTTCTTTGACTGGTTTAAAAATGAAGCAACCACGTCCGGAAGCCCTTCAGGAATCTCTCCATCCTGTCTGCATGTAAGGTGAAAGCGCCTGCCAGAGACGTCCTCAATCTTATAAAATGAAGCGTTTATTTTATAAGCGGAAAAACGCACTTCATCATCTGCCACATTTGCCACAGAGTCTGATGGTGACGGTGTAAGCGAAATACAAAGGGATGAAAAATAGGTTTGAATAGCCGAAGTCAGCCATATGAAAGAGTCGGTGAATGTGACTTTCTCAGATTTGGTCAATAAAAAATCGAGCATATGATAATGAAAGGCGGATAATTGATCTTTTGTTTGTTCTACCATGTT
The DNA here is from genome assembly GCF_002796895.1 of Bacillus sp. SN1. Classification (NCBI taxonomy): domain Bacteria; kingdom Bacillati; phylum Bacillota; class Bacilli; order Caryophanales; family Bacillaceae; genus Bacillus; species Bacillus sp. SN1. The sequence continues at coordinate 130,683 of NZ_PHIE01000003.1, read as the reverse complement.
TTTATCACCTAAAAGTTTACCACTAATTTTTGTTTATTATATCATAAACGGCGAATCAATAATGGAGGAATGGTTGACTTCAAAACAAATAAATTATATAATGACCTTTGTGTGAAATATTGCAGCCTTTTTGTTCAGCTTCTATGTTTTCATTTTGTTCCTTATCCATAAGGTGTATCGTGTAACTCTCTGCTGCTGGAGCGAGGATACATGAAAACAAAATGTGCATGGTCGAATAGAGCAGACGGTTTTTATTTTCCACAAAAATAAAACCAAAGGAGGAGTCACATTATGGCTCGCTATACAGGTCCATCTTGGAAACTGTCCCGCCGTCTAGGAATCTCTCTTAGCGGTACAGGAAAAGAATTAGAAAAACGCCCTTACGCTCCAGGCCCACACGGTCCAGGACAACGTAAAAAATTATCAGAATACGGTTTGCAATTGCAAGAAAAGCAAAAGCTTCGTCACATGTACGGTGTAAACGAACGCCAATTCCGCACTTTGTTTGACAGAGCTGGCAAACTAGCTGGTAAACATGGTGAAAACTTCATGATTCTTTTAGATTCTCGTCTTGATAACGTTGTGTACAAGCTAGGTTTAGCACGTACTCGCCGTCAAGCTCGCCAATTGGTTAACCACGGTCACATTCTTGTAGACGGAAGCCGCGTTGACATCCCGTCTTACCTAGTGAAACCTGGCCAAACAATCGGTGTTCGCGAAAAATCAAGAAACCTTTCTATCATCAAAGAATCTGTAGAAGTGAACAACTTCGTTCCTGAATACCTTACTTTCGACGCTGAAAAGCTTGAAGGTACTTTCACTCGTCTTCCTGAGCGTTCTGAACTTGCTCCGGAAATTAACGAAGCGCTTATCGTTGAGTTCTACTCTCGTTAATCGTTTAAAAAACCCCTGCCGCTATGCGGTCGGGGTTTTTTTATCGTCTGATTCGTCTTTTGCCTCTTGCCGGCCAACACTTTCCTGCGCCTGCTGCTCCCAATAATCCCGCTGCAGCCTTTCTTTTGCAATCGTGCACATGAGATTCACGGTGAGCGCTCCTTTCTGTTAAAAGGTGGTGACTGGTCGTGTTTGCCCTATCTAATATACTCTTTTCCTGTCATTCCTATGCGATAAACAAAAAAAGATCCTTTGCCGTTAGGCAAAGGATCTTTTTTCTTATTTGTACGTCACAAGGAAGTATTTTTTCTTTCCGCGGCGCAGAACAGTAAATTGATCTTCGATGCGGTCTTCAGCCGATAGGATATAATTGATCTCCGTTTGGCGTTCGCCGTTAATGTAAACAGCTCCGTTTTGAATGTCTTCACGCGCTTGGCGTTTTGAAGGAGATAATGTAGATTGCACCAATACATCTACAAGTGAAAGCTCTTGGCTGATGTCAGCTTCCATAGAAGGGACATCTTTAAAGCCCACTTTTACGTCTTGGGCAGAAAGCTCTTTAATATTGCCGCTGAACAATGCTTGGGAAATATTGATGGCTTGCTTCAGCGCCTCGCGTCCATGAACGAGCGCTGTCACTTCTTCTGCCAAGCGTTTTTGCGCTTCACGCTTTTCAGGCGCCGTTTCTGTTTTCTCAGCGTATGCTTCAATTTCCTCTTTTGATAGGAACGTAAAGTATTTTAAGTATTTGACAACGTCACGGTCATCTGTGTTGATCCAGAATTGATAGAACTCATACGGCGATGTTTTTTCTTTATCAAGCCAGATCGCGCCGCCTTCCGTTTTTCCGAACTTCGTGCCGTCTGCTTTTGTGACAAGCGGAATGGTGAGACCGAACGCTTTTGCTCCTTCTTCTTCTGATTTTCTGATCAGTTCAAGGCCCGCTGTGATGTTGCCCCACTGATCACTTCCGCCGATTTGCAGCTTACAGTTTTTCTCTCTGTACAGATTTAAGAAATCATAAGATTGAAGAATCATGTAGCTGAATTCCGTGTATGAAATGCCGGATTCAATTCTTGAGCTAACCGTGTCTTTTGCCAGCATGTAATTGATGCCGAAGTTTTTACCGACGTCACGAAGGAAGTCAATCACATTCATTTTGCCGATCCAGTCATAGTTGTTCGCGATGACAGCAGGGTTTTCTGCTGCGTCAAAATCAAGAAATCTGGACAGCTGGTTTTTAATTTTTTGGGACCATTCGGATACGATGTCAGCAGTGTTTAATGTACGCTCCGCTTTTTTTCCGCTCGGATCGCCGATGAGACCAGTCGCGCCGCCCACAAGTGCAATCGGATGATGCCCCGCAAGCTGAAAACGGCGGAGTGTTAAAATGGGCAGCAGGTGTCCGATATGCAAGCTGTCTGCTGTCGGATCAAAGCCTGAGTACAGGCGGATTTTTTCTTCATTCAGCTGTTTATTTAATCCTTCTTCATCCGTCATTTGCTGAATCAATCCGCGGAAGGATAAGTCTTCAAGTAAGTTTGTCATGAGATATAGCTCCTTTTTTGATTAAAATAAAAAACGCCCCTTCGTTTACACGAAGGGACGATTGATTATCGCGGTACCACCCTACTAATAAGAGAACGCAAAACATTCGTCTTATCACTTTGCCTGATAACGGATCAGGTCCGTTCTTTCACTACTGAAAGCCTGGCTGGCTTTGTTTGCAAAAGCGGTTCATGAGTGTATTCGATATATCCGTCTGTGCTGATTTTCACCGGCCATCAGCTCTCTGGAACGTAAGGATATTCTACTTGTCTCAATCTTTACCTTTTCATATGAAGCTATCTCATTTTTAACATAAATAAAATCCCGTGTCAACGTCGCCTTTTAATCCTCCATCGTTGACAGATCTCCGGCCGGCAGATTAAGCTCCCACGCCTTAAGCACGCGTCTCATGATCTTTCCGCTCCGGGTTTTCGGAAGCTTATCTTTAAATTCAATCTCACGCGGAGCCGCATGGGCTGCAAGACCCTGCTTTACAAATAGGCGGATCTCGTCTTTCAGTTTATCGGACGGCTCAAATCCTTCTCTGAGTGCGATAAAGGCTTTAATGATTTCTCCCCGCACCGGATCGGGCTTTCCGATCACGCCCGCTTCTGCAATGGCCGGATGTTCGACAAGCTTGCTTTCCACTTCAAATGGGCCGACGCGTTCACCGGAGGTCATAATGACATCATCAACTCTGCCTTGGAACCAGAAATATCCCTCATCATCCATGTAAGCAGAATCGCCAGACACATACCAGCCGCCCGGCATGAAATACGATTCGTACTTTTCAGGGTTATTCCAAATGGTATGCATCATGGAAGGCCAGCCCTTTTTAATGGCGAGATTGCCCATTCGATACGGCGGAAGCTCGTTGCCCTGATTGTCAACGATTGCTGCCTCCACACCGGGAATCGGCTTACCCATTGAACCCGGTTTGATATCCATGCAAGGATAGTTGCAGATGAGCTGGCTGCCCGTTTCTGTCATCCACCACGTATCGTGGATTCGTTTGTTAAAGACTTTATGCCCCCATCTGATGACTTCCGGATTTAACGGCTCTCCGACACTGAGCACATGCCGGAGTGAGGTTAGATCATATTTCGCAGCCATCTCATCTCCCGCACCCATCAGCATCCGAAAAGCGGTCGGCGCGCTGTACCAGACATTGACGCCAAGCTGCTCAATCGTTCCATACCAGCTTTCCGGGCTGAAACGTCCGCCGACGATGACATTTGTCGCTCCGTTCAGCCACGGTGCAAAAATGCCGTATACCGTACCTGTCACCCAGCCCGGATCAGCTGTGCACCAGTAAATGTCTTCTTCCTGTAAATCAAGGACCCACTTTCCTGTCTGATATTGCTGAATCATCGCTTCATGGACATGAAGCACACCCTTTGGCGTTCCGGTAGAACCCGATGTATAGTGAAGCAGATAGCCGTCTTTTTTGTCCATCCATTCGATATCCAGTCTTGTGCTCTCCCGCTTTGCTGCTTCATCATAATTGATGATGTTTGTGCCGCTCTCAGCCTCTCCGCCGACTACGAATATATGCTGTAAGTGAGGCAGTTTGTCAGCCGGTATTCTCTCCAGCAGCTCAGGCGTCGTGACAACAACCTTCGCCTCACTGTTTTCAAGCCGGTCCTTCACCGCTCCCTCCATAAATGCTTCGAACAGCGGCCCGGCGATGGCGCCAATTTTGATAGCACCCAGCATAATAAAATAAAGCTCGGGTGATCTCGGCATAAAAATAAAAACGCGGTCCCCTTTTTCCACATTTCCATACCGTTTCAGCACATTCCCGGCTCTGTTTGATTCATCCTTCATTTCTTTAAATGTGTATTTTTCATCCCGGTTTGCGTCTTTATAATAAAGCGCTACTTTGTTTTTTCGAAACGATTCGGCATGGCGGTCAATCGCTTCATATGCCGCATTCAGTTTCCCTGTCTCATGCCAGGAGAAATGTTTCTCTGCCTCGGTCCAATCAAAATGCCGGTACGTTTCTTCATAGTTTTTTAAATGATAATCCCCTTCCACTGCTGGTAACGCTTTCAAATTCATGCCCAAACATCCCCCTTTGCTGAAGTTGTCACATTTATTATAGTATATATTCATATTCTTCTCAATTTTTAAAATATAAACCATATTGAAAACGCTTTATAATTTGTTATTCTTAAAGAAGGCATGTATTTTTATAAGAATTGATGGGACGGTGGATCAGTGGAACATCATAAAACATACCATTCAGCAAACATCAAAACAGCAACCGGCTCCTTACTGATAGAAGGGCCTGTCTCTCAAGAGGATTTGGCAGGTTATGAGTTTCATAAGGATTTAACCGCATTTCGCCCGCCCCGCGAGCAGCATGAAGCGCTAGTCGACATTGCCGGCCTTCCCGAGGGGCGCATTATCATCGCCAGAGACGGCCGAACCATTGTCGGCTATGTGACGTATTTATATCCTGACCCGCTCGAAAGATGGTCTGAAGGAAATATGGAGGATTTGCTTGAGCTCGGGGCCATCGAGGTGGCGCCGGCCTATCGGGGATGTTCTGTCGGTAAGACGCTTCTGACCGTCAGCATGATGGATGAGCAAATGGAAAACTATATTGTGATGACAACGGAATATTACTGGCATTGGGATTTAAAAGGAATGAAAAAAGATGTGTGGGAATACAGAAAGCTCATGGAGAAGATGATGAATGCAGGCGGATTGGTCTGGTTTGCGACGGATGAGCCAGAGATCAGCTCCCACCCTGCAAACTGTCTGATGGCACGCATCGGAAAAAACGTCAGCCAGGAATCAATTGAACAATTTGACAGGCTCCGTTTTTATCATCGTTTTATGTATTAACTGACACTGACAAAGGGGAAAAAATAATGATTGTTGAGCAAATCATGAAAAGGGATGTCATTACATTAACGAAGACGGATACGCTTGAAACAGCCATATGCAAACTGAAGGAATTCCATATCAGGCATCTGCCTGTTGTAGATGAAGACCGCCATGTGATCGGCATGATTACAGACAGAGACATGAAACAGGCCAGCCCGAGTATTTTTGAAGAAAGCAAACGAAGCCGATTTCTCACACGAAGAGTAGATTCAATTATGAAAAAAGATGTCGTCTGCGCCCACCCGCTTGATTTTGTCGAAGAAATATCTGCCGTGTTCTACGAGCATGGCATCGGCTGTCTTCCAGTGGTAAAGCATCAAAAATTAATAGGCATTTTGACAAAAACGGATTTGCTGCGGACATTTGTCAAATTGACTGGCGCTGACCAGCCGGGGTCGCAAATTGAAATAAAAGTAAACGACATCACCAAAAGCCTTGCGCAAATCAGCAGCCTTTGCCAAGAACTTCAAGTGAAAATATTGAGTGTGCTTGTCTATCCGCATGATGATCCCGGTGTGAAAGTGCTTGTCTTCCGTGTAAAAACGATGAATCCGCTGCCGTTTTTGCAGGCATTACAAAGAAATGGTCACCACGTCGTCTGGCCGTCAGAGCAAAGGGATCTGCTATGAGAGACAGCGTATTTATCTATTCTCCATCCTATCAAACCTATATGTTTCATCAGGAACATCCATTTAATCAGCAGAGGGTTCTGTTAACATACGATTTGCTTAAGACGATCAATGCCTTTGATGATGGAGACATTGTCAGTCCAAGACTCGCGGCTGAAGAGGAGCTTGCCCTTGTCCACACAGACGATTACATTCAGGCGGTAAAGCTTGCAGGTGGAGGAAAACTTCCCGCTGAAGAAGGAGAAAGCTACGGGCTCGGCACAGAAGATACACCTGTCTTTGCAGGCATGCATGAAGCTGCATCACTCTTAGTCGGCGGCACCTTAACGGCCGCAGACTGGGTAATGTCGGGACAAGCCCTGCATGCGGCCAACCTTGGAGGAGGCCTTCATCACGGCTTTCGGGGGAGAGCTTCAGGGTTTTGCATATATAATGACAGCGCTGTGGCGATTCAATATATCCAGAAAAAATACAGCGCCAGGGTACTTTATATTGATACCGACGCCCACCACGGGGACGGTGTGCAATTTACGTTTTACGATAACCCTGACGTATGCACGCTGTCCATTCATGAAACAGGAAGGTATTTATTCCCCGGAACCGGCCAAGTCCAGGAAAAAGGCAGTGGAAAAGGATATGGCTATTCTTTTAATATCCCGCTTGACGCTTTTACAGAGGATGATTCTTTTCTTGAAGCTTACCAGACAGCAACTTCAGAAGTCGCCGCTTATTTTCAGCCGGATGTCATTATCAGCCAAAACGGCGCCGATGCCCATTACTATGACCCGCTGACGCATTTATCTGCGACTATCAACATATACGAAGAAATTCCCCGGCTTGCACACACTTTAGCGCATCAATATTGCGGAGGAAAATGGATTGCAGTCGGAGGCGGCGGATATGATATTTGGCGTGTCGTGCCCCGCGCCTGGGCCAGAATCTGGCTTGAAATGAAGGGAATTGATCCCGGACGCGATATCCCGCCCGAATGGATCGCTAAGTGGCAAAAACAATGCCCTGTTACCCTTCCGTCCAGCTGGAGCGATCCGGACGATTTATATCCTCCAATACCCCGCAAGCCCGAAATTACAGAAAAAAATGCTCAAACTGTCAGCAAAGCATTATATGCAATACGATCTGAGCAGCAGCAAAGAACAAAGTAAAAAAACGACCTTCACGAAGAGGTCGTTTTTGATTTTTTGATCACAATTTCCACACGCCGGTTTTCCTTCATGTGTTCGTTTGTCTTGTTATCCTTTACAGGCTTTGTATCCGCATAACCGACAGCGATAAAGCGCTTCGATGGAAGATTCTCTTTTGATGTGAAATATTGAATGACTCCGCTCGCCCGTGCTGCTGACAGCTCCCAGTTAGACGGGTATCGGTATGTCGAAATATTTCGGCTGTCTGTATGGCCCTCCACCTGAATGTCATTTGGAATGGTTTGAAGAAGAACGGCAATTTGGTGAAGAAGTGTTTCGGCATTTTTCAGCACCTTTGCCTCACCTGTATCAAACAGCACAGCCTCCTGCAGAACGAGCACGACACCGCGTTCATCCCGTTTGGCTGTGGCCTTCAAATGATTGTCTTTTATATATGTATTTACTTTCTTGAGAAGCTGATCCTGCTGATCCTCTTGCTTCTCCGCATCGGCTGGGGATGTATCCTTTTTTTCTATGGACGTTTGGTCCGGCTGGAGCCCGCGGCCTTCCTTTTGGATCGAGTCGACTGCGGCTTTAAATTTTTGCAGATCGATTTGGGACATCGAAAAAAGTAAAATAAAGAACACAAGGATCAAGGTAATCAGATCTGTAAAGGTGACCATCCAGCTGGATGAAGATTGACTGTTTTTCCCGCTTCCATTCCTTCTTTCAAAACGTTCTCTTCTAAGCTTCATGTACAGATCCCTTTTTTGTTTTTACTTGATTCGGCTGCTTCTGCCATTCTTCCCGGGAGCTGAAAACGACAAGCTGGCTTTCGAGATTGCGAGGGTTTTTACCGGATTGGATTCCGATAATGCCCTCAACCATTACCTGCTTGATGAAGATTTCACTTTCTGTTTTTTCTTCGAGCTTAGCCGCAATCGGGTTGAACACCATGTTTGCCAGCAATGACCCATATAAGGTCGTCAGAAGCGCAACGGCCATATTCGGTCCAAGCATTTGTGGATCATTTAAGTTTTTGAGCATCAGCACGAGCCCGACGAGCGTTCCGATCATGCCCCATGCCGGAGCGAATTCACCCGCTTTTTCAAAAACACGCCGTCCTTTGCGGTGCCGTTCCTCCATTGCTGCGATTTCTGAGTCCATGACGAGCCGAATCGTTTCTTCATCCCAGCCGTCAATTGCTAAAAGCAGCCCTTTTTTCAAGAATGGATCTTTGATCTCCCGAGCCTGATCATCCAATGATAAAAGCCCGTGTTTTCGCGCATGATCAGAAAGAGAGACAAAGGTTTTCACAAGATCTTTCACATTGTCTTCCTGGCGGATAAATGCCTGCTTTAACACAGACGGCGCTTTTTTCAGCTCTTTCGGCGGAAAACTGATAAAAACAGCGGCGCAAAGCCCCCCTGTTACGATGAAGAAAGAGGTTAGATCAAGAAAAGAGCGGAAACCGCTTACTCCCGATCCCGAAATAATTCCGATCACAATAATAATCGTTCCTAACACAAAACCAACAGGTGTAAGATAATCAAAACGTTTCATCATTTCTCCCCATGAAAAAAGCAAGAATTCACCTTAGAGGTGAAGCTTGCTCTCTTGTTTTTCTTATGACTTGGTTGACTGTCTTAACTCTATACGGTGCGGCAGTTCGACGATATGCTCTTCAACCGGCTCTTTATTCATGAGCTTTGTCAGCAGTCTCATCGCAACGGCGCCAATATCATATGTCGGCTGAACAACTGTTGAAAGCTGCGGACGAACCATGAGGCTTAATCTTGTATTATCAAAGCCGATAATGTCGAGATCCTCAGGAATTGATAAGCCTTGATCCTGAGCGGCATGGATAATGCCGAGTGCCATTTCATCAGTTGCAGAAAGAATGGCTGTCGGTTTTTTGTCCAGGCTCATCAAATGCTGCAGCGCTTCAAGTCCGGAATCATATGTGTAATCCCCTTCAGCGACAAATTGTTCATTAAACGGAAGGTTCGCTTCTTCAAGCGCACGTTTGTAGCCTTGGAGTTTTTTCGAGCGGTTGATCGGTTCTGTCATTGGTCCAGATACGAATGCAATTTCTGTATGTCCTTTATCAACCAAAAGCTTAACTGCATCATAAATCGCCTGTTCGTAATCGATGGCGACTGACGGTGTTTCCCCCTGCTCTTCTACAGAAGCGGCAAGTACAATCGGTACTGGGGAGCGTTTAAATTCCGCAACATGCTCGTCCGTAATGTTTCCGCCCATAAACACGATGCCGTCCACTTGTTTGCCGAGCATTGTGTTTAACAGGTGCAGCTCTTTCTCCAGGTTTTGGTCAGAGTTGCTCAAAATGATGTTGTATTTATACATTGTCGCGATATCTTCAATTCCGCGTGCAAGCTCTGAATAGAAAATGCTTGAGATATCTGGAATGATGACACCTACAGTTGTTGTTTTTTTGCTTGCCAGCCCTCTTGCCACCGCGTTTGGACGGTAGCCGAGACGGTCAATGGCTTCCAAGACTTTTTTCCGCGTTGTCGGTTTTACATTCGGGTTGCCGTTCACGACACGGGAAACGGTTGCCATGCTTACATTAGCTTCTCTCGCTACATCGTAGATCGTAATATTGCTCATCCTAAAACCACTCCTTTTACTGGATACACTTATCCTTATCTATAGCATAAACACTTTATGTAGAGAAATGTCATAATGTCCGAATTTATGTCGTTTATGATTTGTAAGCGTAAGTCAGTAGTGTACATTATTTTTCATTATTCATCAAATTTAAATACTTCTCATGAAATTATACACGTTTTTATAGATGATGAAAACGTATACTTGGGTTTTATAACTAAATAAACGAGAAAGCATAAAAAAAGGCCGCAGACGCGGCCTTTTGTATTGTTCAATTAAGCGTTGACTTTCACCATTGGTTTCAGTTCATTCAGCCATTTTTCGAATTCAGGAATCGCCATTTGCTGAGCAGAGTCAGAAAGTGCGACTGACGGATCAGGGTGAACCTCAGCCATTACGCCGTCTGCGCCGATCGCTAAAGCAGCTTTAGCTGTCGGAAGCAAGAGGTCGCGGCGGCCAGTTGAATGCGTTACATCAACAAAGACCGGCAAATGCGTTTCTTGTTTCAAAATCGGCACAGCAGAAATATCCAGCGTATTTCTCGTTGCTGTTTCGTATGTTCTGATACCGCGCTCACAAAGGATGATTTGGTCGTTTCCTTGTGACATGATGTATTCAGCCGCATTGATGAATTCAGAGATCGTTGCAGCAAGTCCGCGCTTCAGAAGCACTGGCTTTTTCACTGCGCCGGCCGCTTTCAGCAATTCGAAGTTTTGCATGTTGCGTGCTCCGATTTGAATGACATCAATGTAGTCCAGCGCTTCTTCGATATGAGCCGGTGTTACAATTTCACTGATAACTGCCAGATCAAATTCGTCCGCTACACGTTTTAAAATTTGAAGACCTTCAACTCCAAGCCCTTGGAAATCGTATGGGCTCGTACGAGGCTTAAAGGCTCCCCCACGCAAAATTTTAATTCCTTGTTTTTTCGCAGCTGCAGCCACTTCAGCCACCTGCTCGTAGCTCTCTACTGCGCATGGACCGACGATGAATCTTTGCTGGCCGTCTCCGATTTTTTCACCCTTGATATCAACAATTGTATCTTCAGGTTTTTTCTTGCGGGAGACAAGCAGCGCTTTGCTGTGATCTTCTTCCTGAAGCTCTAAACCGGCTTTGAATATCTCTTTAAAAATGTGCTGGATGGTAGAATTTTCGAACGGCCCGTCATTGTTTTCAATGATGTTGTTTAACATTGTGCGTTCTCTGACAGGGTCAAATCGATTGACACCCTGTGCTTCCTTCGCTTTACCGATCTCTTTTACAACATTTCCGCGTTCGTTGATTAATTTTAGAATTTGTAGATTTAATTCGTCTGCTTTCTGCCTTAAAAGCTCTAATTCTGTGTTGCTCATTTTTTTCATCCTTTCCCTGCACATTCATTTTTTATTTTGTAGTTATCATGCATCTTACTATAAGTAATTCCAAATGGAAATACTGAAATACAAAAAATTTTATAAAAACTCTACTTTATTACCCAAACGCTTTTAAGTGATAAAGTAATCTATGAAGTTATCCTACATGATGTGAGGGCAATGTTCAAGGGTTTTTTCAAAAAAAAAAGCGCCAGATCATATCTGGACGCTTTTTTCTATGACAAATGCTGCTCAATGGCCGCTTCTGTAATTTGTGAATGTGAGATATGCCATTTCACCTTACCGTTTTGGATGACGAAAACCTGAGGGCTTTCGTGCTTTACACCGTATGTTTCTGCGATGAAATTTGACAGCGGACGGGCATCTTGTACTTGCAGAAAGTAAGCCCGTACATCCTCATGCTGATTTGCAAAGGCATCAAACTCATGAAATGCTGCCTGGCTGATCGGGCATGTGATGCTGTGTTTAAAGAAGACGAAAGTGCCTTCCTGTTCTGCAATCCGTTTAAATTCTTCCTCAGATTGAATAAGCTGTTTTGCCATTACTCAAGAACTTCCTTCCCAGCTCAGCGATTGATATGCTCGGCCTGTTTTTGTGCATCTTTCAGTTCGTCTTTTACATCTTCTTTCGTTTGGAGGACTTGATCTTTTGTTTCGTCGGCCGCCTGCATCGCTTCTTCTCTCATATCTTGCATTGCTGTTGATGAATCCGTTTTTGCAGATTTGGAACGGTCTCTTAAATCCTTCACCTTGTTCATGATCTGCCCTGACTGATCTGCTACAAGCTGTGTGATGTTCGATGTTTTGTCTTTAGCGATGCTGACATATTGCGTGCCTTTTTCCTTCGCATCAGCCGTCATTTTGTCAGTTTTGTCCCGCAAAGCAACAGCTTGGCTGCCAAGATCATCACGAAGTTCTTTGCCTGATTTAGGCGCTAGAAAAAGAGCGGTAGTGGCACCGATGATTCCCCCGATTAAAGTTCCGATTAAAAAATCTTTACTATTAATTCCATCTTTGCTCATCATTATTCCTCCTCATAGTGTTTTTTTCTCTTACAGAGCTGATTTTTTCTTTTGCTTCCATTTCGCCCAAATTTCCATCGCTGCTTGGCTCCATGTGACAACTTGATTGATCTTGTCTTGATTTTCTCTTACTGATGCCGATACAGACCCTGCCGCCTGTTTCATGGATGTATTGAACTGCTGTACAGAAGTTCCCACCCCTTGAACAGCATGAACGACCGTGTTCAGCTTTTCGGATTTTTCCTGAATATCTTCAGCCAGGCGGTTGGTCTTATGTAAAAGCTCGGCTGTTTCAGTTGTAATGCCTTTCATTTGTCCCTCCAGCCCTTCGAGAGTGGATGCAACATGCTTTAGTGTCAGCTGCAGTGACTTCAATGTTTTAGACAAGTAGATCACTAATACGAGAAATGCGACTGCGATGAGTGCAACGCTTAAATAAAGAATAATAATCATCTCAAACCTCCTTGCTGCAGGATATACTGCTGTTTACCCGTTTTCTTAAATCATAAACATGTGTACTGGGCTGTATACATATTATTTCTCCATTATGTAAAAAAATCCTTTAACAAGCTTTTCCATCAGATAAATAAAAAGCAGTGAGATCACTGCTTTTTATTATGCCATGACGTTTTCGTAGGCTCTCATATATTTTTGGATATCTCCTGCTCCCATAAAGATGAGAACGGCTTTATCATGAGCTTTTAAAACAGATGTGTCATCTTCTTCAATCAGCTTGGCATTATGAATTTTTCCCTGCAGGTCGCCGATCGTCAGCTTTCCTGCATTCTCCCGGGCTGAACCGAAAATATCGCATAAGTACACACAGTCAGCCCCGCTCAGGCTTTCTGCGAATTCGTCAAGGAATTGCTGCGTCCGCGTAAATGTATGAGGCTGGAATACCGCGACGATTTCACGATCAGGGTATTTCTGTCTTGCCGCCTCAATCGTTACCTTTATTTCTGTCGGGTGATGAGCGTAGTCATCAATTAACACTTGGTTTCCGAGCTGTTTCTCATTGAATCTGCGTTTGACGCCGCCGAATGATTTGAGGCCGTGCTTAATAACGCTGGCATCGATTTCTTCATAATGGCATAACGCAATGACCGCCAATGAGTTTAAGACATTGTGGTGGCCATACGCAGGAATATAAAACGTATCATAGAATGTATTGCGGACAAATACATCGAAAGTTGTCCCTTCCGTGCTTTTTACGATGTTTCTGGCTTGAAAATCATTCTCTTCCCCCGTGCCGTAATACACAACTGGGACGTTCGCATGGATTTTCGGCAGATGCTCATCGTCGCCGCAGGCAATAATGCCTTTGTTGACTTGAAGAGCCATCTCTTGGAAAGCGTCAAACACATCGTCAATGCTCGAGAAGTAATCAGGGTGATCAAAATCAATATTCGTCATGATCGCGTAGTCAGGCTGATAGCTTAAGAAATGGCGGCGGTATTCGCACGCTTCAAACACAAAGTATTCGCTGTTTTCATTTCCCTGGCCTGTTCCGTCCCCGATTAAGAAAGACGTCGGTTTTGCGTTTTGGATCACGTGAGCCAGCAGACCCGTAGTTGACGTTTTGCCGTGTGCGCCTGTAACAGCAACACTGGTGAATTTTTTCATATAGTCGCCTAAAAACTTATGATAACGTATCACCGGAATTCCATCAGACATGGCTTTTTCAATCTCTGGATGCGTGTCTGGGAATGCGTTTCCGGCGATGACTGTCATGCCGGGTTTGATATTGTCCGCGCTAAAAGGAAGAATTGTAATGTTTCTTTTTTCAAGCGCAGTTTGCGTAAAAATAAATTTTTCGATATCCGATCCTTGGACAGTATATCCATTATCATGAAGTATTTGGGCAAGCGGACTCATACCGGTCCCTTTTATTCCAACAAAATGATAAACAGTCATAATTGTACCTCCAACAAACGTCTATCTGTTCCCCAGTATATGACGCTCATTTCAATTTGCGACCGCGGCGGCTGAAAAGCCGCCCTAGCGGCGTATTATATATGTTTTGTTATGTTCAGTATCCGGTTATTTCTTTCCGATTAAACCTGAATATCAAGATTTGTCTATGCGCATCTGCTGTAAAGCGGCATAGCTGTTAAATGCTCTAAACACTATCATACCATGTTTAGTGTGAAAATGAACCCATATTATTCGTTTATTAAATCACTTGCTGTGATCAGCACCTCACGAGGCTTGCTTCCTTTTGCCTCAGAGATCATGCCTTCCGCTTCCATCATATCGATCAGCCTTGCCGCGCGATTGTATCCGATTCTGAATCTTCTTTGCAGGCTTGAAGTGCTCGCGCTGTTTTGTTCAACAACAAACTCACATGCTTCGTAAAACAGTTCATCCTCTTCTTTCAAGGCTGATCCTTGTCTTACCAGCTCTTCTTGTTCAAATAAATAGGTTGGCGGCATTTGGTTTCTGACGTGGGAAACGACACGGTCGATTTCGCGGTCCGACACAAAGTTTCCCTGCAGGCGGACAGGTTTTCCTGAACCGTTTTCCAAAAAGAGCATATCCCCTTTTCCGAGAAGTTTTTCCGCACCGGCTATGTCGATGATCGTTCGCGAATCAACCTGGCTTGAGACAGAAAATGCGATTCTTGTCGGGATATTTGCCTTAATCAGGCCTGTAATGACATCGACTGACGGCCGCTGAGTCGCGACGAGCAGATGGATTCCGCATGCTCTGGCTTTTTGGGCGATCCGCGCAATGCTCTCTTCGACATCATTTGGAGCCACCATCATCAAATCAGCAAGCTCATCAATAACCACCACTAAATACGGCAGCTTTTCGCCCATTTGGTGATCAGCGGTTAATTGATTAAAGCGGTCAATGTCGCGTACACCGGAATGGGCAAACAGCTCATAACGCCGCTCCATTTCCTCAACGACCCATTTTAAAGCAGCGGTAGCCGCTTTGGCGTCAGTAATGACCGGGCTGACGAGATGAGGAATTTTATTGTAAGGGGCCAGCTCTACCATTTTCGGATCAATCAGCAGCACCTTTACTTCACTCGGATCAGCTTTATAAAGCAGGCTGACTAATATTGTGTTAATGCATACGCTTTTTCCCGACCCCGTAGCGCCGGCAATCAAGCCATGCGGCATTTTCTTTAAGTCGATAACGACAGGATTTCCTGAGATATCCAATCCCAGCGCAGCCGTGAGCGGTGACTTGCTTGTCCTAAAAGCGGAGCTCCGAATCATCTGGCGCAAATCAACCATCTTGCTCGTGCGGTTCGGCACTTCTATTCCGATCGTGTTTTTCCCCGGAATCGGCGCTTCAATCCGAATATCTCTTGCAGAAAGGCTGAGTTTAATATCATCAGACAAGTTGGTGATTTTATTCACCTTTACGCCTGGTTCAGGATGCACTTCAAACCTCGTGACAGACGGCCCCTGGGTCACATGGACCACATTGGCGCGGACATTGAAATTTTTCAGGGTCAAATCAAGAAGCTGGCGCTGTTCTTCGATCCACGCAGTATCGTCCTGAACTTGCGCTGGCGGGACATCAAGCAGTGCGACATTCGGAAACACATAGCTGCCGCGGCGCTCCTCTGCTTTTTGCTGTTTATGCGTATCTCTTTTCAGCATCATGACATTAAAAGGAACGGACGGCCCTTTTTGAAGAGATGCGCTTCGTTCAGCACGTTTCTCCTGCATGACAGGCTTTTTTTGCGGTTCTGCTATAGGTGCATGTGTTTCTCCCGCATGGATTTCCTGATGATTTTCATGGGCTGCAGAAAACGGTTCGGAACCCTGCTCCGATTCTGTAAGGTTTTCTGCCTGAATGTCTATCTTTGTGTCCTCAGCTTCTGCTGGGATTTCGTACTGATTGTTTATTATGCTATCTGATGGCTCTTCTGATTCTTTGGCCTCAGTTTCCGCTTGAGTCAGAGACTCATATGCTTGGTCAGCAAATAAGGAAGGCTCTTCTTGTTGAATTTCCGTTTGTTCTTCTTGAACAGATGGGGCCTCAGCAGCTGCCGCGATTTCGTCATGAGCATTTACTATGCTGTGTGACGGCTCTTCTGATTCTTCGCACTCAGATACTGCCTCTGTCAGAGACTCAGGTTCTGGTTGCTTTTCATCATGTTCAGCGCGGAAGACAGGCTCTTCTACTTTCTCTGGCTGTTGTTCCCTTTGTTCTTCTTGAATCTCAGCCGTTACAGGCATGATGTCTTCACGGTCTGAAAGGTCTTCTTGTGCCTCAGCCACCGTATCTGCCAGTGTCGCAGGTTCTGGTTGCTCTTCATTATGTTCAGCAGGGAAGAAAGACTCCTCTTTTTCCGACTGCTGGATGCCGGATGCAGATGGCATTCTGTTGTCTGACGGCTCTTCGGCTGGACGCTGCGCCAGCGCTTCGTCACGCTCTGCAGCCATTCCGTCTAAGGTGCCAGAAGGCTGTTCTTCGAATTGGGTATCCGGAAAGAAAGGTCGTTCTTTCACGTGCTGTACCGGTCTGTCTGGAGCAGGATAGCCGCGTTCACGTTCGATTTCTTCTGACAGCAGTGTTACCTTCTCTTTTACAGATTTGTCCGGTGCCTTCAATGTCTCCTCAGAAGGCTGTTTTGGCACATCCTTTTTGACGGATGGTTTTTGATTGAATCCATATATAGGCGAAGGGATATTTGTCGGTTTAAACGGTTTCTTCGCCGGCTCTGATGTTTGGTATGTATGCTGCTCTTTTTCATCTTTGGGACGTTCTCTGTATGGTGCGGCGCTTGGACGAGGCGCGGATTTCGGTTCGTCCGATGGTGCGCGGCGCCTTCTCAGGTCTTGGTTTTTGTATCCGTCAGGCACGATTGGAAAACGGAACTTGCCTTTTGGATATTCATAATATATTTTAGGATCTTCCAACCTTTTTAGTTGTCCTTCAGGGTGATGTTGATGTACTTCTTGTTGCTGCGGAATTTGAGCGGGTTTTGTCTCCCGTTCAGCATCCTCTTCGCTCTCGCCTAAAAACAAATCAAAAAATTTATGAAGCCAACTCATAATTTATCTCTAACTCCCTTATAGTTTTCTGGGACGGTTTTTAGTATACCACTGCTGGTCGGCCCAGAAAAGATTAAGCTTTCAGCAAAAACAAAGCCGCTAAACAAGGGCTTAGCGGCTTTTCACATGATTCGTTTTTTTGGGCGGATTTATGGGAGTCTAAAACTGAAATGCGTCTCCCGCCTCATGGTCTCCTTCTAACACGAGGATTCCTTTTTCAGCAGGGGCATCCGGCAAAGCGAGCTCTTTCGCTGAGCAGATCATTCCGCTTGACGGAACGCCGCGAAGCTCTGCATCCTTAATGACAAGTCCGCTCGGCATCACGGCGCCGACTTTGGCAACGACAACTTTTTGGCCTTGATCAACGTTAGGCGCGCCGCAGACGATCTGAAGCGTTTCTTCTCCTACATTGACTTTACATACGCTTAGTTTATCCGCATTCGGATGTTTTTCTTTTGATTCCACATATCCCACAACAAACTTCGGAGATAAATCAACGACTAATGTTTCTTCAACGCCGTTTCTGTTCAGTATCTCATTCACATCTTGCACGAATGTTTCTGAGAGCGCAACAGGGCCGTTTTCATCAATGGTCAAGTAAGAAGACGCATTGAAAATGTTGAAGCCCGTTGTTTCCTTTGTTTCGTTATTGAAGATTTTGACGACGTCGCCGTGCTTTTCATAGCCTATTTGTTCGCGTGTCACATCTTGAAGAGAGATGAGGAGCGTATCTCCCACACCTTCTTTATTATAAAAAGCGTTCATAAGTAAAAATCCTTTCTAATCCTTTTTCGGACGGCTTTTCGCCAGGATAAACACCGGCTCCAGCTTTCCTTCATTGTACAAAAATGAAAGGGCGGTAATCGGAACGGTGCCGCCTGCAAAGAAGCTCATCGACATTTGTCCTAGAATATCATACCCCGATTCATTCCGGATGTCAGCAAGAATCAGGACGTCCTGATGCGGTACAGAGATCGCCAGTTCACCTTCTGCACGTTGCTTGTACTCATTTAAAACCGCTTCGTTCAGAATCCGGCTGGCGTCGTAACCGTCGTTTGCTCTGAAGAAATAAAAGTGATTGCCGGCAACCGTATCCTCTTTGACAACCGTCGGCAGGGAACGGAGATTAAATGCGGCCGTCTCTCTGATCCGCTCTTTTGTCCAGTTTTCTTTCTCAAGCATGCGCTGATCAATTAAACGGTAGGTTTTCCCGAGATCGAGCGCGTAATAAATTCTTGTCTCTGCGGTATGATCGTCATAGATGAGCGGAATATCTTCGCTGGACTTGTCCGGGAAAGAAGTCGAGCGGATAACCGGGTAAATGCGGCTTTCCTTGCCGGTCATTTCCTGAGCCTTCCCTTCCATTGCCGTCATCGCTTCGGAGACATAGTACACAATCTCATCAATGGCTTCGTCTTTTTTCAGTTCCCATTTTGCAATAATCGGCGGCAGGTCGAGCGTAATTCCTTTTTTGGTCGTTTGATCCTCAACACGGAGGGTGTCTTTTTCTCTGTCAAACAGAAAGGAGCGATTCTCGTGCTGAAGGCGCTGCTTCAGTATATCTGACAGCTTCCTTGAGGTCATTTTCAAACCAGATGTCCTCCTTTACGCTTTAGCGAGAGAGTCAGTTAAAAACTGTTCAATTTCTTCTTTCGTTTTGCGGTCTTTGCTCACAAAACGATTCACTTCTTTTCCTTCATTAAACACGACAAAGCTTGGGATCCCGTAAATTTCCCACTCTGCACACGTATCAATGAATTTGTCGCGGTCTACGTAGTAGTAAGTGAATTCAGGGAAGTTCGCTTCCAGTTCAGGCAGAAAAGGCTCTACAAAACGGCAATCAGGGCACCAGTCGGCTGAAAACATAAATACCGCCCAATCATCCTTTACCGCTTTTTCCAGCTCTTGAGTTGATTCAATTTTTTTCATTTCATATCCCTCCAGTTGTTTTATGTTCTTACATGTTGTTTTATCGATACTCGTCCATTTGGATCATACCAAACTGCTTGCGGCAAAACCACTTATTTGCAACGAATGAATATGTAAGATTGGCTTTCCCATTATCATTATCATATTTTATTTGCATTATCAAGCTCGTTTCGTTTAACATCTTGTACATGAGGGTAAAATTTACAGATGCACATACATAAGGAGGGATTCAGTATGGAGTTTACCGTCTATTTAGCAGGAGAAATCCACAGCAATTGGCGCGAGGAAATCAAAGAGAAAACAAAATCACTGAAGCTGCCGATTACGTTTGTCGGCCCGATGGAGAATCATGACCGCTCAGACAATATCGGAGAAGAAATTATGGGCGTTCAGCCAAATGCCGTTTTGAAGGACGACAAAGCCTCTGACATGAACAACTTCAGAACCGCCGTCCTGATGAATAAAGCAGACTTTGTGATTGCCCTGTTTGGCGAAAAATACAAACAGTGGAACACGGCAATGGATGCATCATATGCCATCGCAAAAGGAAAACCACTGATTATCATCCGGCCGGAATCGCTCCACCATCCTTTAAAAGAGCTTTCCAACAAAGCAAATATAACGGTTGAAACCGTGAACCAAGCCATTAAGGCCCTTTCCTATGTCTTTGAAACAGAATAAGAAAAAAGCTTGTCGATCCGAGGTAACTGCCTCGTTCAACAAGCTTTTGTGTAATCCTACATATTTTCTTTAATCGCATCAACCGTCTGTTTATCGCAGGCTGTCACAAGTTTAATAAGCATTTCTTTAGCAGCAGCATAATCATCAATATGAATGATAGAAGCGTTCGTATGAATGTAGCGGGAACAAATTCCGATAACCGCTGACGGAACGCCGCTGTTCGAAATATGAACTCTGCCTGCATCTGTTCCCCCGCCGGATACAAAATATTGATATGGAATATCATGCGTTTCCGCCATATCAAGAACAAATTCTCTCATTCCGCGGTGCATGACTGTCGTTCTGTCAAGGATGCGGAGCAAAAAGCCTTTACCAAGCTGGCCAAATTCGTTTTTGTCACCGCTCATATCGTTTGCCGGGCTTGCGTCAAGGGCGAAAAACAAGTCTGGTTTAATCATATGAGAAGCCGTCTGTGCGCCCCTCAGCCCTACTTCTTCCTGAACCGTTGCACCCGCATAGAGCGTGTTCGGAAGTTCTTTTCCATGCAATTCCTTTAGCAGTTCAATGCTCAAGCCGCATCCGTACCGGTTATCCCACGCTTTTGATAAAATTTTCTTTTCATTCGCCATCGTCGTAAACGGACAGACAGGCACGATCTGCTGTCCCGGTTTTATGCCAATTTTGATGGCGTCTCCCCTATCATCCGCTCCAATATCGATCATCATGTTTTTGATATCCATCGGGCGGTTTCGCTGAGCATCTGTCAGCAGATGCGGCGGTATGCTTGAAATCACACCCGGAACCGGCCCGTTATCTGTTTGAATTTCAACTCGCTGTGCAAGCAGCACCTGGCTCCACCAGCCCCCGAGCGTCTGGAATCTGAGCAGCCCGTTATCTGTAATGGAAGTGACCATGAAGCCGACTTCATCCATATGTCCGGCTACCATGATTCTCGGTGCGCCCGCTTCGCCTTTTCTGACTCCGAAAACACTTCCCAGTCTGTCCTGAACGATGTCATCGGCATATTTGGCAAGCTCCCGCTTCATAAAAGCACGAACCTGATGCTCATTGCCCGGCGCGCCGGGAAGCTGCGTCAGTGTTTGGAAAAGCGCTTTCGTTTCTTGATTCATGTTTTCCCCTCATTTCTATGTAGTCCTTTTATTTTATTAGAAAAAATCAAGTTTTCCAAGCATCCTGGACGAATCTGCTCGAACAGCCGCGTATTGCTTAACAGGATTTGGCGGTTTCTGTATAATGAAAAGTACGATCAACCAGGAGGTGCTTTATTTTGAAATTGCGTCATCTTCTTTTAGGAGCAGGACTTGGCATTTGTACGGCAGTCGTTGTGAAACAATATGTGATGAAGCCTTATATTTCGTCAGAAAAAGCGCTTCGAATCGTAAAATCCGCTTTTAAACAGCGGGGGCCGATTGACGGATCATGGATTTACACGCAGCCCGAGCCTTACAATGTGAACGGAGAAACGGTACAGGTGTACAAAACCGGCATTACACGATCAGCTTTCGGAGAATTAGAGCAGTATGAAGTCATGGTGGATGCGAAAACGGGGGAAATTGTAGATGTCATTGATACAATCGCCTCTTAACACCGGACAAGCGTAAAATAAAAGCCGCTGCCCATGCAGCGGCTCTTTTTTATTATATCGCGCGAATCGGTTTATATACCGGATACCACATCGCGTCCTGCACAGCCTGTATGATGTCCTCAGGCTCTTCCGTCGCAACGCCTTCCTTAATTGCGGTTTTAGCGACTTCAACTGCGACGGTTGCCGATACAGTCCGCAAATCCTCTACTTTCGGAAGCATCGGCGCGCCAGGCACTCCGACATTGACCATACTTGCAATCGCCCGGGCACATGCTTCAAACATGCCGTCAGTAATTAATTTTGATTTGGTGACAATCGTTCCAAGACCGAGACCCGGGAAGACAAGCGCGTTGTTCGCTTGGCCGATATGGTACGTCACGCCGTTATATTCTACTGGAGGGAATGGGCTTCCTGTTGTAATCAGTGCGCGGCCTTCCGTCCATTCGATTAAATCCTGCGGTTTTGCTTCAGAAAGAGTTGTCGGATTTGACATCGGTAAAATCGCCGGTCGTTTTACGTGTGACGCCATTTCTTTTACAATTTCTTCAGTAAAAGCGCCGGAAACCGTAGACGTACCGATCAGAATCGTCGGTTTCGCCTGGCGGACCACCTCAGCGAGGTCAATGCCTCCACCTTCACCGTTCCGCTGATAATCCTTCACCTCATCAGCTGATCGGGCATAAGGCTTTTGGAAATCGAGAAGCTGATCCATATCATCTGTCAACAATCCGTTTCGGTCTATGCACCAGAAGCGCTCGAATGATTCTTCCTCGCTCAGTCCTTCGCGCACCAATGCTTCCCGTAGCTGTTCAGCAATTCCGATTCCTGCCGTCCCCGCTCCAAATATCACGACTCTGTGATCCCTCAGCGGCACTTTAGACGCTTTTGCACAGGATAAAACTGCCGCCAGTGAAACAGCGCCTGTACCTTGGATATCATCATTAAACGTACACACTTTTTCTTTATAGCGTTTCAAAATGCTGCGCGCGTTTTTCGCTCCAAAATCCTCCCAATGCAGCAGTGCATTTGGGAACGTTTCTCTTGCCAGCGCAACATAATCGTCAATAAATTGGTCATAGCGTTCCCCGCGCACTCTGGAATGCTGGTTGCCGACATAAAGCGGGTCGTTCAGGAGGCTCTCCTGGTTTGTCCCCGCATCTAAAACAACAGCCAGCACTCTGCTCGGATCAATCCCCGCAGCCGCTGTATAAACCGCTAGCTTGCCGATAGAAATTGCGATGCCTCCGACACCCCAGTCTCCAATTCCTAAAATTCCTTCTGCATCAGTTGCGACTATTAAATCGATCGTATCACTTTGATCTTTATACTGTTTAAATGCTTCTCTCATACCGTCCGGATCATCGATTGACAGATAGAGTCCTCTTGGCTTTCTGTATTCATGGCTGTATCTTTGGATCGCCGTTCCGACTGTTGGCGTGTAGACAATCGGGAGCATTTCCCCTAAATGATCATTTAACAGGCGGTAAAACAGCGTTTCATTCCGATCATGCAGTGCTGTTAAATAGACATTTTTGCTCAAATCGTCAGGCTGTGCGGAAAACTGTTCGTACGCTCTTTTCGCCTGCTCTTCAATCGTTAATACCTTTGGCGGCAGAAAGCCTTTTAAGCCAAGTTCTTGTCTTTCTTCCTCAGTAAAAGCAACACCTTTGTTCAAAAAAGGAACAGAGAGTACTTCAAGGCCTCTTAATGTTGTTTGAATGTCTCCTTCGTTTGTTACTGTAAATTGTTTCACCCTGCCTCTTCCTTTCTGAGCATAATTAGTACTAGGTTTGCATTATTAGCCGGAAATCATGCAGGGTAAACATAAAAATATGCTATTGCTTGATTCGCTTCACTGAATCTTTGATGCTTCCATCCTCATCCCATTTAAGCGCGCGATATTCGGCATCATGATAAAAAATAAACCATGCGTCTTTTTCCGCTGCGAATGCCTGCCATTTCTGCTTTTGCGGTATAGAGGTCATTGGATAATCATCATAAGCCAGCACCCATAGCGGATTGCGGTGGGCGTGTGTCGGCATCAGATCTGCCATATGTACAGCGGTTTCACCCGCATCCTCGCATGTAAGAACACTGTGGCCGTCACTATGGCCTCCGGTGTGATGCAGCGTAATTCCCTTTGTGATCGTTAAGGTGTCTTCAAAGGTTTTGACTTGGTCGGCAACTGCCTCCCAGTTTTCTTTCCAGTACGTATTTTTCGATCTGATATTCGGATGGCGCATTTCATTCCATTCAACAGCTGATGCATAAATCACTGCATTCGGAAAGACAGAGATGAGTTGTTCATCTTCATATTCCGTTAAACCGCATGCATGGTCGAAATGAAGGTGTGTCATAGCGATCACGTCTATATCAGCAACCGTTAATCCGAGTGCCGCTAATGATGTTTTCACATTCGATTCTTGTGTCACGCCATAGTTTCGTTTTTGTTTATCAGTCAGCTTGCCGGACCCAATTCCGGCGTCGACGATGATATTCAGCCCGTCCTTTTGAATGAGGATAGGGTCTGTCCTTAGTTCAATCTGGTTTTTTTCATTGACTGGATATTTTTTAGACCAAAGCGGCTTTGGAACAACGCCGAACATGGCGCCTCCGTCCATACGTGTCACGCCTCCGTCAAGCCAGGTTAACGTCATGTTTCCAATTTTCATTGTTTCCATTTTCATCCCCCCTGTCATCATGGTAGCAAACGGCCCATAAAAAAAACAGACTCCTGTCAGAGTCTGTTTTACGTTCTCCATTCAACCTCAGCCCGATAGATCGGCTGGCCGAGTGCTGAGAATTTTTCTTCATATTCTGTCATAACATTGCCTTCCAGGTTGCTGTTATGCAAATCGAGACTGACGTATGTCAGCAGCAGGCCGTACTCGGAGAAGCTCTTCAAAGAGTACTCAAACAAGCCGCGGTTGTCCGTTTTAAAATGAATCTCTCCGCCTTTTCCCATCACTTCTTCATATTTTTTGAGGAAGTGGGAATACGTCAGACGGCGTTTTTCGTGGCGTTTCTTCGGCCAAGGATCAGAAAAGTTCAAGTAGACCCGTTTGACTTCACCCGGCTCAAACACATCTGTCAGCGTGTCCGCATCTATATTCAGAAGCTTTACATTCGGCGCTTCACTGTCTTTTACTTTTTGGACGGCTGTCACGATGACGCTTTTAAATAACTCAATCCCAATATAATTGATGTCTGGATTTTGTTTGGCCATTCCAGAAATAAATTGCCCTTTCCCTGTCCCAACCTCGATATGGATCGGATTGTCATTGCCAAACACTGTGTTCCATTTTCCTTTATAATCAGCAGGATTGCTGATGGCAATATCTGCGTTTTCAGCCAAAAAGTCATCAGCCCAAGGCTTGTGGCGCATTCTCATATGATTGACACCTCTATCTATTATTTCGACTAACAACATACCATGAATTAAAAAGACCCGCAAGCTCGTTTTTCCAGTGTGCCTGCTAAGGCTGAGCATATAAAAAAAGAGGTTCCTGTCTGCCGGAACACTCCTTTCACATGTATAAAAACGCTCTGTTTTGAACAATTTAACCCGTAGGATACTGAAGGGATGTGTACCGTTATGGGCTTACATTATGAGCATCAAGTTCATTTATTGAAGGATATATTGACTGACCATCAATTGGACTGCTGCGGAACCGTCGCAGAGTACGAGCAGCTTGAGCGTGTGATTAAATCGCTGATGGCAAACACCGAGCTTGATTCAAACTTCAAAAACGTGCTGGAAGATGTTTACCGTTACAGCCAATCAGGAATATCATCCAAATCCATCGACTCACACATACAAGAGCATCAGAACAGCCTGTCTCAATGGGTAGAGCAAATGGATTCGTATTCCTGATTATTCAACGATACGTTTCATGAGAATATGCAGTTCTTCCATTGCATCATGGAATTCCTTATCATTGCCTTTTGCTTTATGCCACGCAATGAAAGTGATTGTTTCAGATAACACATACCAAGCCATTCGTAACCGCAGGCCTTCCGTTAACTCAATGCCGTACATGCTCAGCCAGCTCTCCCAAGCTGGCTTTTCGACGTAGTGGTACAGCAAAGGCCCGAGATCCATCGCCGGATCAGCGATCATGGCGCCGTCCCAGTCAATTAAATACAGCTGGTTGTCTTCAGACAATAGCCAGTTATTATGATTGACATCACAATGGCAAACGACTTTCTCACCGAAATGCACTTCATGCAGATGTTCTTCTAAATACTTGATTCCTTCTTGAATCAGCGGCGAAGATTGCTGCACAGCAAATACAGCCTGCTTCAGCTGAGACAGTAGAGCCCCCGGGTTCAGCGGTTCTTTTCCAAGTCTTTTCAGCATGTCCAGCAAGGCTTTTGATGTGTGTATTTTACGAAGCAATTCAGCTACGGGCCGTCCGCTCATATCTTTAGGCTTCAGCTCTCTGCCGGTCATCCAGTGCTGAGCCGTAATGACGTCTCCATTTTCCATCCGTTTTGTCCAAACCAGCTTCGGAACAATGCCTTCGGCGGATAAAACAGCTAAAAAAGGTGAGCTATTACGTTTTAAAAAAAGCTGCTGCCCGTTATGTTTCGCATAATATGCATCTCCTGTAGCTCCTCCGGCGGGGAAGATCTCCCAATCGCTACCTAGTAATTGTCCCAACCAGTTCATATCAATGTTCAACCCATCATTTCTTAAAATATTTTAGAATAAAGGCTAATCGTCTCTAGTCTATCCAGCGAGTGCCTTTTTCGTACGAATCGTATGAAAATAAAAAAGACAGCTATTGAGAGTCTCATATGCTAATCAATAGCCGTCCTTTAAATTTTAGCGCTATAGCACAAACTTCGTCAAGCAAAACTCTTAAGATCTGATGCTAAATATAAGATAACCGTTCCGATGCCGTTTACCGCAACCGCTTTCTTGATTTCTTTCGGGTCATGCTGAAAACCTGATGTATCACTTAAAAGCCGGTACGTTTTGTCGTTTGGCAGCTTCCATTCCATGGAGTCCGGACTCGCGTGATGGATGACGATAATGTCTTCCCATTCGTCAACCGCACCGAGATCATAAAGCCTGTATGCGATGAGGTGCTTTTTTAGCGTCAAACATTCGAGATGGCGCTGGATGTCTGCAGCCGATCTGAGACGGAATGCCGGATGCGTTTTTCTCAGCGAGATCAGCCTGCGGATATAGTCAACATCTTCTTTGAACGTTTCACGCCGATCCCAATCCAGCTGGTTGATGCTGTCACTGGATTGATAGCTGTTTTCCACTCCGTACTTCGTCCGGAAAAATTCCTGTCCGCTGTGAATAAACGGCACCCCCTGGGCAAGCAAGATAATCGCGGCAGCCAGCCTTTGCCTGCTTCTCTTTCGGCTGTCAGTTTCTTGAGAAAGCGCAACGCTCATTTTATCCCAAAAGGTGTGATTGTCGTGTGACTCGACATAATTGATAGACTGGCTGGGTTCCGGAACAACCGGTGCTAATGCCTTCCATCCGGAAGACCCGGCAATCCCATGCATAACGGTTTCAGATGCTTCACCGTTTCCGAGCGCAAAGCCGGCAGCCGCGAGGTGAAAGGTGTTCCCTTTCACAGCGTCACGAAACGTATCATTAAAAAAGCCGATGCCCGGCATTTTTGAAGCGTTCGCCAAGGTGGCTTTCTGTTCATGCGGCAGCGGTGTAGCCAAATCCCATCCTTCCCCAAAAAGCAGGATTCCGGGCTTTACCGCAGCTGCTTTTTCTTTGATATAAAGCACGGTATCAATATCTAAAATGCCGAGCAGGTCAAAGCGAAAGCCGTCCGCATCGTATTCCTCAAGCCAGTAGATGACGCAATCCGCAATGAACTTTCTCGCCATCCGCCTTTCTGACGCGATGTCATTGCCAACGCCGGTGCCGTTTGACGGCATCCCAAATTCGTCATGCCGAAAAAAATAACCGGGCACTGTCTTTTCAAAGGGGGAACTCTCCCTCTCATACACGTGGTTAAAGACGACATCCAGAATGACTCGCAGGCCATGCTGGTGAAGAGTATTGATCATTTGTTTTAACTCTGTTTTTCTTGTTTGAGGTTCATGAGGGTTTGAGGCATAGCTTCCCTCCGGGGCAAAAAAATGAAGCGGGTTATATCCCCAATTGTAAGCATCAAGCGGCTTTTCTTCATCAACTCCGGCAAAATCATTCACCGGCAGAAGCTCTACATGCGTAACACCAAGCTCTTTTACATACGCCAGTCCGGAAGAACAGCCATTTGTGGTTTGCGTATCGGTTTCCGTCAGCGCTAAGTATTGTCCCTTGTTTTTCATGCCGCTGTTTTTATGGATGGAGAAGTCGCGGATGTGCATCTCATAGATGACGGCATCCACAGGGTTTGAGAATGGTTTGACCGAGTCAGCCCATTTCATTTGATCCGGGCGCAGGACGACGCCCTTCTCTCCATTTAGCGTCACTGCTTTTGCATACGGGTCAACGGTTTCCGTCCACTCTGAATTGTTGCAGATACAGAACACATACTCATATCCGTGGAGATCGCCGGTGACAGTAACGGTGTAGACGCCTTTTTCCATCCGAATCATTTGGAATGTGCGCCCGCTTTTATTCGGATGTGAAAGCTTGACAGCAGCTGAGGATGCGGCAGGCGCCCATACTTTAAATTCAGTATAATCCGCAGTATAAACAGCCCCCAGCTCTCCGTCATAATAAAATGCATCATCAAACGCATCCGTCCGGATGACCGCGCCAATTTGGAGATCCGTTTTGTCGCCGCTGGACGCTCTGACGGCATGTATTTTTCCGAATGTCACCGGATGGTCGGATACGCAGACGTATTTGTATTTTCCTTCAAGACGGTATTCCTCCCTGACAGCCAGAGGAAAATCGGTTGTATCTGTCTCAAGCCGAAACGGCGGTGTCATGATTTCTTTTTGTTCAGCAGGAATTAAAACGGTAATGACATTCATATCATCGACATACGCTTCGAAGCTGCGGCGGATGCTGACCATCGGAAGCACTCTCCTCCAAACACGTTTATGTTTTGATCCTTAGGGGCGAAGGACTCGATGCCAGACGAAACGGGGTGGTGCCCATGATTTCTCCGTCAGCATGGAACGGAATTTTGTCTTTCGTGTAAAACGTAATGTCCTTTGTTTTAAACATCGTAACGCCGTCCATCTTTGTATGCTTTCCAAATGCCATCAGACATAAAAGCCAATATTTTTTGAAAAACGGCTGATTTTCAACGATCACGATATCAAATGCCTTCTCGCGCGGATTTGCAAGCGGCGCCGCCTTCATGCCGCCCCCGTAAAATGGGTGGTTAGATACAATCGCAAACCAGACATCATGAAATTCGTGCGTCTCGCCTTCCGTTGTACAGGCTAACGAAAATGGCTTAAAGGTCGCCGAGGCGTGCAAATGGGAAAGCGGATACACAAGAAATCGAAGGCGGAGAAAAAGAAAAACCCGTCTCAAAGGAAATTCCATCGCCTTTTTGTTGACATATGCGTCAAACCCGATTCCGATATGATTCATAAAATAAAGAATCTGCGATTTATCCTGAAGGAAATTGACGCTTCCTAAATGAAAGGTTCGGGTTAACGGACGCTTCAGCTTTTTGATTTCCTGCATCAGATCGATTTTTTTAATAGAGAATCCTCGCGAAAAATCATTATACGCGCCCGCCGGCACAAAGCTCAGTTCAATATCGTCAACATCTTTCAGCCCGTTGACAACTTCATGCATCGTTCCGTCTCCGCCAATGACAATCAGGCGCTTCAGCTTATATTCCTGTATCGTTGAAATCTGTCTCGCGAGCACTTCGGCGTGCCCGGGATGTTCAGTTAAAAATGAGCGGTGCTCAATTTTCCGTTTGATTAATTCCTTTTGAATGGACTTCCAAACACGCAGGCCGTTTCGATGTCCCGCTGTCGGATTAATAATAAAAAACCAATGGCTCATCTTTCTCACCTGCTTATGTTATGAGAAAACCGCTCAAATCGTTCTCTTTTACTCCAGCCACTCTTGTCTGCGATAGGAGTCAGACATGCAGTAAGACAATAGAGCCTTTGCAGCCTTTACCTGATGATGTTTAATCGGAGCCGTGTTTTTCTTCTGCCGCTCAATCCATTCCTCCGCGCCCCGCTTATCCGCTATTTCTAAACCGAATGGCGGCTCGGGGTAATCAATGTACGACGTTCTGCTCAGAAGCAATTTTCGAACCGGAATATCAGCCTGTTTTTCCTTTATGATCTTTGACACGACGGAGTCAGTGCGAAACAGGCTCAGCCCCGGATTTAACACTGATGCAGTCTGAGAGGCTGTTTTCTTCTCCCAAAAACGATTTTTAGACCCTATGTACACACTGTCTTCCTCCGCCTCTAAAAAAGAAACGCAATAAATGTCAAGCGGGGAAATAATCACAATGCTTAATTCAACCGCCGCCTGCTGAATTTGCAGCACGGGCTTATACATAATGAAATAAGAATCAGGCAGCTGCTGGGTCAGATAACGCAAAATGCGGTCCTGCTTCACCTGGTTTGAGAGATGAGATATTTCTGCTAGAGTTGAGCTTGCCCATTTGAGCTGAAAGTCATATAAATGCCTTTTATAAAATGAAGCAAGCGCCATCCTGCTCTTCGGCAGCCTTACATGTATATCGTCTTCTTCCTCAAACCATTGGTGTCTCTCTTCTTGTATATCGGCTTTTATCTCTTCTTTTCTTCTTTTCAATGAAAATTTTTTTCGTTTCTGCACCGGTTCCGGCTCTTCGGCACTGGCTTGTCTTTCTTCATGCTGGCGCTCCGCTGCTTCTAATAGTGAAAGCCAGCGCTCTTTTTTCAGCCTTACAAACTGGTTGATATAATGGTACGGATCAAGCTCATATCTCGATATATAATCATGAATTTTGATGATTTGTGCCATGTTTGTTTCTCCACTCCGCAATGAATTAAGATAAATGAAATTTAAATATTTCCTCGTACTTTGGTGATTGATTCAAGTGTATTTGAAAGAGCGAAAACCGTTCAGCCATCATCGAAACCTCGCCGCTTTCAAACGGAACATGTGCCGGAAATCCTTCTTCGCCTGTCCATTTTCTAGCCAGTGTCATATGAGGGTGATACGGTCTTTTTTCCACTTGAAAGCCGGCTTGAAGAACAGCCTGTTTCGTATGTTCCCGCAACATTTCAAGCGTTCTGTTTTTCTTTGGCTCTAGGTGTAAAACACGTGGCCTTCTGCGGTCGCCGAATACATCTATTTTGCCAAACTCAATCGGAAACGGATCGGTTTCTGAAGCAATCGCAGCAAGCGAACCCTCAAGCTGCTGGATTTGTGTCTCATCCGCCGCTCCCAGAAAAATTAACGTGATATGATAGTCAAGCGGGTGCACCCATTTTTGAAACGTCAAAACCGGCTCGTTTTTCGCAGCCCGGTAAATCGGATTCGCAATTCCCTCAGGAATGGGAACGCCGATGAAATAATGAGGCCATGTATCTGGCATCCGTCTGACACTCCCTTCTTTAACAGCTATTATTTTATCAATAAAGAGGCTGTGCGGATAGAGGAACAGTGTATGAAAACACTCTCGCACAAACGTTTATTATGTTAGGATATTATATGACACTTGTTTTATTCAGAAAGGAATGACAATGTTGAAAATCGTTTACAATACAGCTGATCTGATAGGAGATACACCGCTTGTGAAATTGAATCGGCTTCAGCCGGAAAACGCGGCACAAGTCTATTTAAAGCTTGAATTTTTCAATCCGAGCGGCAGTGTGAAAGACAGAGCCGCTTATCAAATGATCATAGAAGCAGAACAAAACGGTTTGCTCAAGCCGGGCTCAGTTATTATAGAGCCAACAAGCGGAAATACTGGAATCGGGCTCGCCATGAATGCGGCGGCACGTGGATATAAAGCGATTTTAGTCATGCCTGATACGATGACGAAGGAACGGATCAACCTTCTGAAAGCTTACGGTGCAGAGGTTGTATTAACACCAGGAGCGGAAAGAATGCCGGGCAGCATCAAAAAAGCGAAGGAGCTTGCCGAACAAATTCCAAACAGCTATATACCAATGCAGTTCGATAACACCGCCAATCCTGACGCGCACCGGAAAACGACGGCGCCTGAAATTGCCCGGGCAATAGAGGAAATCGGAAAACCGCTCGGCGCTTTTGTCGCCTCTTCCGGAACGGGCGGAACCATTACCGGAACAGGTGAAGCGCTCAAAGAGCTTTTCCCGGATATCACGGTTCATGTTGTCGAGCCTGCGGGTTCTCCTGTATTATCCGGAGGAAAACCCGGCGCCCATAAGCTTGTAGGGACGAGCCCAGGCTTCATTCCACCGATTTTAAATCAAGACGTATATGATGAAATTATCAAAATCTCTGATGAAGACGCCTATACGACGACAAGACGCCTCGCTGCTGAAGAAGGAATTCTTGTCGGGCCTTCGTCAGGTGCTGCCTGCTTCGCGGCAATCGAAACAGCAAAACGCCTCTCTCCTGACCAAGTTGTGGTCTGCATGACAGCCGATACAGGAGAACGGTATTTATCAACTGATTTATGGTCATTTGTTTAAAAAAAGGACTGGCTTCAGAAGAAGCCGGTCCTTTTATTTTGCAAGTTCGTAGATTGCCTGCGCATATAACGCTGTCGATCTAAGCAGGTCATCAATTTCAATATATTCATCCTTTTGGTGTGCGCTATCAGGACGTCCGGGGAAGAGCGGGCCGAACGCGACACCTGCTTTTAAAGATCTGGCATAAGTCCCCCCGCCGATTGAGATTAAATCAGCTTTTTTGCCCAGCTGGCCTTCATAAACCTTTTGCAGGGTTTTGACTAACGGATGGTCAGCTGACACATGATGCGGCTTGCTGTCTTTGAATTCTCCAAGCTCAAATTCAGATGCGCTCTCGAATGCATCGCGGATCACTTTGCTTTCTGCGGTCACAGGATAGCGGATATTGATCCCGAGCTCTCCTCCTTGCCCTTCCGTATAACGCAGTGTTCCGACATTTAATGTTAGCTCGCCGCTGATTTCATCCTCGCAGTCGATGTTCAGTTTCTTCCCTCTTGTATCGTTTGAGAACTTGTCTGTCACGACTTGCACAAACCGCTGTCCTGCATCCTCAAGCTCAGCCTGCTGCAGAAATTCACATAATAAAATGCCGGCATTAATTCCATTGTTCGGTTCCATCGCATGGCAGGAAACCCCGTACATACGCAAAATAAGCTGGCCGTTCTTTATTTCAGCTTCCCCTTTTTGATCTGTCGTGCGAAGCATGTTTTTAAATGAAGCAAGTATCTCTTCTTTTTTCGGCCCTTCAATGACAGCTTCCGCAGCGTCAGGCACCATATTCAAGCGAAGGCCTGACTGAAACGAGACAAGCACTGCCTCTGCATTGGCTTGGTTTGAGCGGTGCGGGATAAGTAAAGAAGCATCAATGATCCCTTTTTCAGCGTTAATAATCGGAAAATCGGCGTCAGGCGCAAATCCCAGCGTTGGCATTTCTTCATGCTTGAAATAATGCTCCACGCATCTCCAATCGCTTTCTTCATCTGTTCCGATAATGATTCTGACGCGCTTGGACAGCGGCAGATTCATGTCTTTCACGATTTTCAGCGCGTAGAATGCCGCCATCGTCGGGCCTTTGTCATCAATGGCGCCCCTTGCATAAATCCGTCCGTTGCGGATATCAGCTGAAAACGGATCACTCGTCCAGCCGTCTCCTGGCGGCACGACGTCAACATGGCAAAGTACGCCGACAATGTCATCGCCCTCGCCCCATTCAATATGGCCTGCGAAGCCGTCAAGATTTTTTGTTGTAAAGCCTTCTTTTTCTCCTAGCTCCAGCAATGAAGTCAAGCTGGCGTTTACTCCTTCTCCAAACGGTTTGCCGGGTCCGGCGGTTGTTTCATCCATTACACTGTTGATTTTCAAAAATTCCTGCGTATCACGAATTAAATCCTCTTTTTTTCTGATCACTTCAACTTCCCAGTTCATAACGATCCCCTTTCCGCAAGAAATGACTTGCAAAAACCAAATAAAACGAATAATATTAATGGTGTTTTGTTAAAACGTTCGTAATTGGAGGATACTATGTTTCATCTAAAAGAGCAGCAAACGTCCATAAAGCAAGAAATCATAGCAGGGCTGACGACCTTTTTCACAATGGTCTATATCGTCGTGGTTAATCCGGTCATTCTGGCTAACGCCGGAGTTCCTTTCGACCAGGTTTTCACCGCAACGATTATTGCCTCCATTGTCGGAACGCTGTGGATGGCCCTGGCAGCAAATTATCCGATTGCTATTGCGCCCGGCATGGGCTTGAACGCTTATTTAGCCTTTCATGTCGTAAGCGCAAGCGATGGCGGCATCACATACGCAACAGCTTTCAGCGCAGTATTTACAGCAGGGGTTCTCTTCATTATTCTATCGTTAACGCCTTTAAGAAAACAACTTATAGAAGCGATTCCAAACAATTTAAAATACGGGATCACAACAGGGATCGGGCTGTTTATTGCTTTTATCGGTTTGCGGCAGGCGGGAATTGTGGCGGCTGATGAGTCAAATCTGGTTACTCTCGGCAATCTGCATTCACCTGGTGTTATTTTAACGCTGATCGGCCTTTTGATCAGTGTGGTTCTGATGGTGCTGAATGTACGCGGCGCTTTATTTATCGGAATGGCAGCTACCGCTTTGATCGCCTTTTTTACCGGCCAGCTGCATTTTTCGAAGGGTTTTATGTCGCTTCCTCATTTGCCGGAAGGATTGATCATCTCAAATCCGTTTTCCGCTTTTGGCGATGTCGTTCACCACGGCCTGTACGCTGTTGTCTTTTCTTTTCTTTTGGTAACGATATTTGATACGACCGGCACGATGATCGGTGTTGCAGAGCAAGCCGGGCTAATGAAGAACAACAAGCTTCCGAACGTGCGAAAAGCGCTGCTTGCCGATTCAACGGCGACGACAGTAGGAGCTGTTTTCGGCACAAGTCCGACGACTGCATTTATCGAATCTTCCGCTGGTGTCGCAGCCGGGGGAAGAACTGGGCTTACGGCTTTGACTGTTGCGGTGATGTTTGCGGTTTCAATGTTTTTCAGTCCGCTTGTCAGCGCCTTGTCCGGCATAGCCGCCATCACCTCTCCTGCTTTGATTATTGTCGGCAGCCTGATGATGGGCTCGGTTTCCAATATGAACTGGAAAGAGATGGACGAGGCATTTCCAGCGTTTCTCGTCATTCTGGCCATGCCTTTGACATCCAGCATTTCTACAGGAATTGCGCTTGGCTTTATTTCATATCCGATCGTAAAAGCAGCGCGGGGAAAATGGAGAGAGATTCATCCGCTCGTCATTATTTTCGCCATTCTGTTTTTCATCCAGCTGTTTATTTTATAACACATACAGAAAACCCAAACGCCAGCCGTTTGGGTTTTTTATGTAAACCATAAAGAGACAGCGGCCGCAAAAAAACAGCAGGCGACAAACGCATAATGCAGCGTGTGTATACAGCTTTTTCTGGCCCGGTAATACTCATCACTTTCCTTATCGGCTCCAATTAAAATAGGCGCATCCATCACTTTGTCAAAGATAAGCGTAAGGATATAACGGCAAACGATTGTATACACCAGCAGCGCAATCAGCTTCAGCCAAATCGGGGTCATAAAGATTAGAATGATGACTGCTGACAACAGCATGTACATCCGCCTCGTATACTCGCCATTCCTCAGCATGACTTTATAAAACAATTCCTTATAGCCAGTGCATATGGTTCGACTTTTAAATATCCTTCTTGAATTCCGGTATAATAACGGTTTTCTTCTCATCCTGTCTTTCACTTTCGGGATTCCCGCCTCCTGGCTCATCATCATCACAAGCCCGGCAAGCGCAAGCCTGCTTTTTTTCTCTTCAGTCACCTCTGCTTCAAAAGCCGAGAACGAAGCTGCCTTTGTCAAACCGCGGACGAATGCAACAATCAAAAACAAAATGCCAATGAGCGTAAGCAAACGCCACTCAGTGAAAACGATCAGGACAGCAGAACCAGAGAAAAGAACAGCTCTGAGAAGAATATCGGCAATCCGTCTCGAAATGGAGCGCGGCTTTCTGATCCTGTCTTGCTTTAAGGATAAAAAGAATGTATGAAGACCAAACAGGTAACACAATAGAGCTGTGCCTTCTGCCAATGTGATATGAACAGAATGACTGATAAAGGGAAGGACAATGAAAAAGAGCAGTAGCCATTTGGCCAGCGTGACCAAAAAAGAATACACCAGCGCATGCCGTTTTAGCTGATAGATTATCTCTTTCTTTTGCAGCAAAAACACTTTGTCCGCTTCCATTAAAAACGTATGGATCGAGCCGGTACACACGATCAGCACGCATACAGCGTACAGCCATCTCCATTCCAACACCTCAGACCACTCATAAAAAAGGCCTCTTCCGTTCATCAAATCAATATACTGGTAGATGACAAAAGCAAGCGCCGGCAAAACAATGTAGAGAGCGACTGTCCAGTCAATGACCGCATGCAATACCTTAAACTGATACCTGTAATAGTCAAGTAGCCTTCGAAAAAAGAGCGATCGGCCGTTCATAACCGATCACCTTGGACTGCCTGATAAAAACAGTCAAGCAATGACTGCTCCTCTGATCCAGTCTGCTCCTGAATGTCTTTTAACGTGCCTTGGAGAAATAAAGACCCTTTCTCAATCATGTAAAACCGATCGCAAATTTTTTCTGCGGTATCGAGTACGTGTGTGCACATAAGGATGCCGGCTCCCCGTTCTTTTTCAGCCTTAAGCATGTCCACAAAGCGTTTCGTCGATATCGGATCAAGGCCGATAAATGGTTCATCGATCACATACATATCCGGCTTAGAGAGAAAAGCCTGTATAAGCATCAATTTTTGCTGCATGCCTTTTGAAAAAGTGACAGGCAGCTCATGCATAACATGATCAAGCGAAAACGTCTGCAGCAGGCGTTCGGCCCGAGGCGCAAATTCACTCTCCTCAATACCGTGCAGCGTGCTGATCAGGTCCAAATGCTCCCACAGCGTCAATTCTTCGTAAAAGGACGGATGCTCCGGAATATATGCAAATGAACAGTCATTCCAGGCAATATGCCCTTTAAAGTCTTCTGAGAGGCCGAGTATCGCCTTGATTGCGGTGCTTTTTCCGGCGCCGTTAGCTCCGATTAACCCGACAAGCTCCCCTTTTCCGACTTCCAAAAACACATCGGTGAGCACTTTTTTTCGGCTTGTGTACCCGGCCTGCTCTATCGAAGCTTCAAGTAATTTTGTCAAATCTCACCCACCTCCAAAATTTACTACGAAACAGAATAAAAAAAGTTTCTTTAAGCATAATAATATTGAGCCGGAATACATAGTAATCCAACAAGGATGGCTGCCCAACTAAAATTGGAAAAAATTAATAGGAGTTATCCCTAGATTCATCACTGCGATATCGTGTATAATGAGGGCGAATTATCTAAAACGATAGATGTCTGCCTTTGTTGCTATTTCGTACGCAGTTGATAGTCGTGAGTTGTGGTTAGTCAAGTCCATCCGATCTTATGATAGGGAGTGGTTTTTTGAAACCTTCAACAAACCGTATGCTAACTCGAATCAAATCAGTTTACATGTTTATCCAAGAAAAAGGTCTTGTGACAACACAGGAACTGGTTGACGAATTCGGCATTACACCTAGAACGATTCAAAGAGACTTAAATGTGTTGGCATACAATGATCTTGTTCATAGTCCAAGCCGTGGCAAGTGGGAGACAACGAGAAAGAAAGTAAAGATTACCTCATAAATTTGAAAATTACATAGGGCCGCCTGAGAGCGGCCTGATAGATACGGGGCGAAGAAACTTCTGAGCCTTGTTTTTGTGTGCTTATAAATAAAACCCCGCATTCGGTATGCGGGGTTTTTTCATGCTTGCGGCTCGTTCAGCCACTTAAGTTCTTCATCTGTAAGCTCACGGTATTCTCCCGGCGCCAGGGCAGGATCCAAGGAAACACGCCCCATCGAAAGCCGCTTCAGATAAATCACTTCATTGCCGACAGCCTTAGCCATCTGCTTGACCTGATGGTATTTTCCTTCTGTAATCGTCAGGTATATCACGGTATTGCCGTTGTCGTTTGCTTTGATTTCCGCTTTTGCCGGCTTTGTTTTATAGCCGCCTTCTATGTAGACACCCGCTTCCAAATCGGAGATGTCTTCCGGCGAAATCTGTGATTTTAAATGGACTTCATACGTTTTTGGAACATGCTTTTTAGGCGATAGAAGCCGATGTGCAAGCTGGCCGTCGTTTGTGAGTAGCAAAAAGCCCTCTGTATCTTTATCAAGCCTGCCGGCCGGAAACGGCTCAAATCTCATCTCTTCCGGCGTCAGCAGATCAACCACTGTTTGCTGCCGGCTGTCCTCAGTAGCCGACAGCACTCCCTGCGGCTTATTCATCATGAGATAAATGAACTCTCGGTAATCAATCGGTTCTCCGTAAACGGTTACCTCCTGCGTATCAGGATCAACGTGCGTCTTTACATCTTTGGCCGGTTTGCCGTCAACCATGACAGCCCCCGCCTTCACAACGGCTTTGACTTCTTTTCTGGAACCATATCCGCTGTTGGCAAGCAGCTTATCAAGCCTCATTCCTAATCTCTCCTTTATAAAAGAAAGCCCGCAGCATGCGAGCCCTCTATTTCTTCATATCTTGTTCATCAGCCGGCATGTCTGCCTCTCTTTAAGAAACCGGGCAAACGGCGGCCTAATATTTTCTGCAAAAATCCTAACCGGTAGGCGCAATACAGGTAGACAGCTCCGCCAACAGCGGCCGCAATCACCACAACGATCGCAGCTTGCACCTGACCATCCTGATAGGAAATAAAGAAGCTTAATACCCACTGCACGATTTTTACGGTTATTCCCATTACCGCTGATAATAGCAGCATCAAGACTGTCCGTTTGACTAATACAATGTACGAATAGCCTGCATGGCGCTTAATCATGATAAATCCGTATAAAAGCGAAGCGATATATCCAAGCGCCGTTGCTAAAATCGCACCGTCAGCCTGCATCAGCTTGATCAGCGGAACATTCAGCACAAGCTTGATCACAACGCCGATCACAAGGCTGACAACCGCAAATTTTTGTTTATTGATTCCTTGCAGAATGGCTGCGTTGACCGTA
Source organism: Bacillus sp. SN1 (assembly GCF_002796895.1). NCBI lineage: Bacteria > Bacillati > Bacillota > Bacilli > Caryophanales > Bacillaceae > Bacillus > Bacillus sp. SN1. The sequence goes on along the minus strand of NZ_PHIE01000003.1, from coordinate 92,121 downwards.
AACAAAGAGAACAAAATCGCAACTGGCGAATACCAAAGCAGAATGTCGGCCCCCAGTTCAGGATGCAGGCTTTCTGACCCGTAAAAGAATGTATACGTCGGCCCTGCCAATACAGAGATCCCGACAACAGCCGGAATAATTAAAAACAGGATCGTCTGCATCGTTTGGTTAATCTGCTGATTCAGCAGTTTATAGTTTCCGCTTGTAAACGATTCAGTAATCGTTGGAATTAATGTCAGTCCGAAAGCAGTTGCAAGGGAAACCGGGATCATGACGAGCTTCTGCACATACAGGGTAAGAATCGCCATCATGTCCTGGCTGATGGCTTGATTGCCGGCTTCAATCATTGCTTTGTTAAACGTATTTGTATCAATATAGTTATACAAAGGGATGGCTAGTCCTACAAAAACATACGGTGCGGCATAGCTGAACAGCTCGAGAAACATTTTCTTGTAGCTTAAGTTTGCTGTCGGCCCCGTATTCGGCATCATCGCCAATAGGTTGCCCTTCCGTTTGTTCCAATAAATATACAGCACGATCAGTCCTCCGAAGGCACCGATCAGCGCTGCGAAGGTCGCATAACCGACAGCGATCACAAGGCCGCCGTTGAAAACCTTCAAAATTAAGAATGTCGCACTTAATAAAAAGATGATGCGGACAATCTGTTCAACGACTTGGGAAACGGCTGTCGGCCCCATCATTTGGTGCCCTTGAAAGAATCCGCGGACAAGGCTCATAATCGGCACGACCAAAAGCGCTAAGCTGACCATGCGGATGACATAAACGACATGGTCAATTGTCAGGCCGTTATTATCCTTGCCTCCCAGCGATATTTCCGCAAAAATAGGAGCTGATAAATACAGAATGAAGAAGGCAATCATTCCTGTGACAAGCATAATCGACATGCCCGCCTTGAGCATTTTTCTGCTTGTTTCATAATCCCCTTTGGAATTATATTTGGAAACAAATTTAGAAACGGCAGCAGGAAAGCCCATCGTAGCAATATTCAAAAATAAAGTATATTGGTTGTATCCGTATTGAAATAATGCACCGCCTGTCGCCCCGACCATAATGCTGAAAGGAATTAAATAGACCATTCCCAGAATCCGTGATATATATGTACCGAGCGTTAACACAAACGTGCCTCTTAACAGTTTGCTTGACATGTTTCTTCATCACCATTTTCTACGAAGATTCAACTTTTCTATTTTACCACAACTGGGCATTTAGACGGTAATAAATACAAAAGCAATCTTGTGAACGATTCAGGTTCGCGGCAAAAGACGTTTAAGGAGAGGCTTTCTTTCGCTATAATAGTACTGCGGACGGGGTGTTCGCATACGAAATGGAAAAAGAAAGTTGATGATAAAGATGAAACAGTATGACGTAATCGTAATTGGCGGAGGCCCTTCAGGCTTGATGGCTGCAATTGCAGCAGGAGAACAGGGCGCTGATGTTTTGCTGATAGATAAAGGAAATAAATTAGGCCGAAAACTCGCGATTTCCGGGGGCGGCCGCTGCAATGTGACGAACCGCCTTCCTGTGGAAGAAATTATTAAGCACATCCCCGGCAACGGGCGGTTTTTATACAGCGCGTTTTCTGAATTTAATAACGAAGACATTATCAAGTTTTTTGAAAATCTCGGCATTCAATTGAAGGAAGAAGATCACGGCCGGATGTTTCCTGTGACAGACAAAGCCCAAAGTGTCGTTGACGCGCTGTTAAACAGGCTGAAACAGCTCCGCGTAACGATCAGAACGAACGAGAAAATTAAATCTGTCATATATGAAGATGGACAGACAGCAGGGATTGTGACGAATAACGGCGAAATGATCCATAGCCAGGCAGTCATTATCGCTGTCGGCGGTAAAAGTGTGCCTCATACCGGAAGCACGGGAGACGGCTATGAATGGGCTGAAGCCGCAGGCCATACTATAACAGAGCTGTTTCCGACAGAGGTTCCTGTCACATCTTCCGAACCGTTCATTAAGCAAAAAACACTTCAGGGCTTATCACTAAGAGATGTCGCCGTCAGTGTGTTAAATAAAAAAGGCAAACCGATCATCACACATAAAATGGACATGCTGTTTACCCATTTCGGCCTCTCGGGACCTGCCATTCTCAGATGCAGCCAATTTGTCGTAAAAGAGCTGAAAAAACAGCCTCAAGTGCCGATCAGAATTGACTTGTATCCGGATATCAATGAAGAAACGCTATTCCAAAAGATGTACAAAGAACTGAAGGAAGCACCGAAAAAAGCCATTAAAAACGTACTGAAGCCTTGGATGCAGGAGCGCTATCTCCTATTCTTGCTCGAAAAAAACGGCATCTCTCCTAACGTATCGTTTTCTGAGCTGCCGAAGGACCCTTTCAGACAATTTGTAAAGGACTGCAAGCAGTTTACCGTTCTCGCAAACGGCACGCTGTCTCTTGATAAGGCATTTGTTACGGGTGGCGGGGTATCTGTAAAAGAAATTGACCCGAAAAAGATGGCATCTAAAAAAATGGAGGGCCTGTATTTTTGCGGCGAAATCTTGGATATCCACGGCTACACAGGCGGATACAATATTACGTCCGCCCTTGTCACAGGCAGACTTGCGGGGCTCAATGCCGGACAATTCGCCCGTTCTTAACCATTACTTTTTTAAACTCTTACCACAAACCGAACATTTGAACATTATCCGCATTCATGTTAGGGTGAGACTTGTTTTGTTTCACCTGATTGCGGGGTAATTTTAAGAGAGGGATGATCTGCCAGCGTACGACCATACTAAGCCTACGAGCAAGATATAGGCGTACACAAAAATTTAGAGGGTGAGAAATTTTGAAACATATATCTAGTGTATTTTGGATTGTGATTGTTATCACAGCTGCAGCTGTATTGTGGGGCGTTATTTCTCCTGACAGCCTGCAAAACGTGTCTCAATCCGCACAAGCATTTATCACCAATTCATTTGGTTGGTATTATCTTTTAGTTGTCTCTTTGTTTGTCGGGTTCTGTCTCTTTTTGATTTTCAGCCCGATCGGAAAAATCAAACTCGGAAAACCCGATGAAAAACCGGAATTCGGGTTATTATCATGGTTTGCCATGCTGTTCAGCGCAGGTATGGGAATCGGCTTAGTATTCTATGGTGCGGCTGAACCGATCAGCCATTACGCAATTAGCTCTCCATCAGGTGAAACAGAAACCTCCCAAGCCTTCAGAGATGCGCTCCGCTATACGTTTTTCCACTGGGGTCTGCATGCTTGGGCCATTTATGCCGTCGTGGCATTATGCATCGCCTATTTCCAATTCCGTAAAGGCGCTCCCGGATTAATCAGCAGCACGCTGTCACCGATTCTCGGCGATAAAGTAAACGGCCCGATCGGCAAATTGATTGACTGTATTGCTGTTTTCGCCACTGTTGTCGGGGTGTCGACGAGTCTTGGTCTCGGTGCAACCCAAATTAACGGCGGTTTGAATTATTTGTTCGGCATTCCGAATAACTTTGCCGTTCAATTTATTTTAATTGCCATTGTGACAGTGCTCTTTTTACTTTCTGCGTGGAGCGGACTCGGAAAAGGCATTAAGTATCTGAGCAACATCAACATGGTATTGGCCGGATTGTTAATGCTGTTTATGCTCGTCGTCGGGCCTACTGTGCTGATTATGAACTCATTTACAGATTCTATCGGACAATATATTCAAAATATCGTTCAAATGAGCTTCAGACTGGCACCGAACGATCCTGAAAAACGCGAATGGATTAACGGCTGGACGATTTTCTATTGGGCATGGTGGATTTCCTGGTCACCATTTGTCGGCATTTTCATCGCCCGTGTGTCCAGAGGCCGGACGATCCGCGAATTTTTAATCGGCGTCTTGGTGACACCTTGTATTTTGGCATTTCTATGGTTCTCTATTTTTGGCGTATCAGCCATGGATCTTCAGCAGAAAGGCACGTTCAATGTGGCAAAGATGTCAACTGAAACGATGCTGTTCGGAACACTTGATCACTATCCGCTGACAATGGTGACATCGATCCTTGCATTGGTTCTGATCGCTGTATTCTTTATCACATCTGCTGATTCAGCGACATTCGTGCTGGGCATGCAGACGTCGTACGGTTCATTAAACCCGGCGAACTCTGTGAAACTCAGCTGGGGCATCATTCAGTCCGCCATGGCGGCTGTGCTCCTATATTCCGGCGGGCTTGCCGCTTTGCAAAACACAGCGATTCTGGCAGCACTGCCGTTTTCTATCGTCATCCTGCTGATGATTGCCGCTCTCTATAAATCACTCTCAAAAGAACGAAGAGAGATCAGAAAAGCGGAGAAAATCGATAAACCGAGAAGTCCAAGAGTGAAAAAGGCTTATTAACAAAAAAGATCTTTCCGCGCCCGCGGAAAGATCTTTTTATTTGCGATATAAAATAAGGGCGGAAAAACAGTAAAGCTGCTCGCCGTCTGGGTCGCACGCCGCCGAAACCGTATATTTGATATCAATCAGCTGCTCCTCCGATATCCCTTTTAGAAATGAATTGATTTCCGTCTGTAGGTCTTTTTCATGCTCTTCATCAAATACCGCCACCTTCAGCATCTTATCCGCTCTCCTTTCTCTATCAATCTATTCCGTTTGGAACAGCGTTATGATAGAGAAATGATGATCACCTCGTCTCCGGATACAAAGCTTCCCGTGTCTGGTGTTTCCTCTGCGGCTCGCCGTGTTGCTGCTCCACTTTCAGCAGCACAGCATAAACCATTCGCATATGACAGTAGCTGATCAGGCTGACGCTGAAAAAAGGGACAATGCCAGGCAGGTACGCAAGCAGGAAAAAGAGAGCGACAGTCAGCGCAAACATGACGAGCGTATATTGCAAATACGCCACACTGAGCAAGAGCGAAAACTTCACATACAAACGTTTTTTCCAATCAAAATGGACAAGCAAAGGAAATACATAAAAAAGCATGGATATGAACAAAAATCCAAATATCATAATGGCAAAGCGCAGGACATACAGAAGGAAATGGCTCGGATAAATAAAGGCCAAATCGATATAAATGATCAATCCGATCACTGCCAGTACAGCGCCGATCAGATTAGAACGGAGAAACTCAGCCTTGTATTCCCGCCAAAAAGTCTGCAGCACAGGAACGTTGTCCTGCCCCTGGATCCATTTCCGCATGACAGCGAATAAAGCTGCGGTCGCGGGCATGATGCCGAACACCCCGAGACCGATCATCGTAAAAAACAGCCAAAGTAAATTTGTATACGCAAATCTCATGACCCACTCGCAAAAGCGCAGCACCCGCCCCATTGAACCATCATGCTCCACGGCGGCCCCTCCTTTTCTGCATTATGCATTTTGCATCTGAAAAAGCCTCTTAATGTCGATCGGCTTCTTTTCGGCAACAGAGCGCCACATTCCCTCACCGACCGCGATGGAGTAGGCTCCTGCTTCAGCCCCGGCTAAAATGTCATAGCGGCGCAGCGGATCTTTTCCTAAAAAAAGATCTTCAAGCAAAAGCGGATCGCCTCCGCCGTGTCCGCCCTCGTTTTTGACCACTTGTATGGTCTGCTTTGATTCAAAAAGCGGATAGTATTCAATTGTCTGCTCAGGAAAAGCAAACGGAATTCTGGAAGGCTCGTGAAATTCATTTGATTCGATACGCCCTTTTGTGCCGTTGATCGTCAGCCGGTAGCCTTCATACGGGGCGGAGAATATGATCGAGTAGCTTAAAAGCGCGCCGCCGTCATATTTGACCGCCGCCACGTACGTATCCTCGATGTCAATCTCCTCGTCAAAAATACACGCGTCTGGCCTGTATGCAGTATATAAGCTGGACTGGTCTCCCGCTTGGAGATGATCATCCTTAACAGAAGCTGTGGAGGAGCGGGGATGCCATCTTGAATAGTAATGGCATTTTTCTTTAACCCGGCACGTCCCGCAAAAACGCCCGTCTTCTTCCGGCAGCGGGTTCCACTCACTGTCCGGCCCATAGTAATTCAGGGCGCCATAAGCAAATACCTCCGCCGGATTTTGCCCGAGCCACCAATTGACGAGGTCAAAGTGATGTGTTGATTTATGGACAGAAAGACCGCCTGAAAATGGCCTCGATCGGTTCCAGCGTTTAAAATAGCTGGCGCCGTGATACGTATCAATATACCAATTCAAATCAACAGAGGTTACCCTGCCTATTTTTCCGTCCAGAATCATTTCTTTAATTTTCCGATGAAACGGGCTGTAGCGGTAGTTAAACGCGACGATGACTTTCCCTTTGCTTTTCGCCTCCGCCCCAAGCACCCGATTCGCATCCTGCACCGTCGTCACCATTGGTTTTTCTGTAATCACATCCGTATCCCACTGAAGGCTTCTTAAGATATATGTGACATGTGTGTCATCTCTGCCTGTCACAATGACGATATCAGGCTTTGAAACGCGCATCATTTCATCAAAAGCGTCTTCGTTAAACTCCGGCACGCGGGAAAGCTCGGGAAACTTCTTTTTGCAAACGGCAAAACGTTTTGGATCGGCATCCAGCAATCCCGTAATCTGATAATGTGCTGAAAACCGCTCCATCAGCGGTTTGATAAACATACTGAGAGCTCTGCTGCTCAATCCGCAAATGACGATGTTTTTCAATGGTCCTCACCTCTATCGGACTTCAGTTAGTTGAGAAATCAGCTGCAGCGCTTCCTCTGTTTTTGTAGCGTACACAGGGATAAACGCCGCCATATTGCGATTTAATCGAAAAGAATAGCCGTTCAGCTGTTTTCCCCCTTTTTCAATCTGAACGGCATAGACTGTTTTTTCTCCCGTTTTTTGATCAACAGCTGTATAAGGAGATGTTTTGTCCAATGGCAATTCGTCTAACGGCTGAAAATTTTCCGGATCATCGTAAGCTTGAAACATGTCTTCAGGCACGATGAAGACATCTCCCTCATGAGCGGTGATTTCAGTCAGCAGTTTTTCCGGATAGGCTGGAAAGATATCCACCTTCCCGGTATTCTGCTTAGCAGCCTCTTTTATTTTTTCCTGTACGCCTGCCCGCATATCAGAAAAGAGGATGACATGCATTCCGTCCGGCCTGCTTGAGCATGATGCCAAAAAGAGGACTGAGACAATCACACACAAAGCCGTACGTATACCTGTCATCATTTCTCTGCTGACCTAAAAAGAGTCTCCAGCTCTGTCATAGCCAAAATAAACGCACCGGCCCCGTGCAGATCGTTTGTGCTTCTTTCGCGGCTGACATAATAGTCATAGAAACCGGCTGACGTTCCGACACATATATCTTTGACGAGAAACGCACCGTCTTCTGCCGTTTCGGTTTTATGCTGAATCAAACCTTGATACGCTTTTAACAGTGTTGTTTCGTAAGCTCTGTCTAGATATCCTTTATTGATTCCTTTTGCGATTGCGTACATGTACAGACAGGATCCTGAGCTTTCCAGCCAGTTATCGGACCTGTCGCCCTTATCAACGATCTGGTACCATAACCCCGTCTCCTTGTCTTGATAGCGGCAGATGCTTTCAATCATGTCCTGCAGCGTTTTTTTCCACACGTGACGGTTTGGATGCTTCTTCGGCAGCTCTTCAATCATGTCAGCAAGAGACATGACGTACCACCCGATGGAACGCGCCCAGAATTCCGGAGAACAGCCTGTCTTTTCATTGGCCCAAGGCATTTTTTTCGCTTCATCCCAGGCGTGATAAAAGAGGCCGGTTTTTGAATCCTTCGTATGCTTTCTCATCAGCGACTCCTGCAGCACGACCTGATCAAACAGCTCCGGCTCCTGCTTCAGATTCGCATATTTCAGTGCGAACGGCCCGCCCATGTATAAGCCGTCAAGCCACATTTGATAAGGATAGCCGTCCTTATGCCAAAACCCCTGTTCAGACGTCCGGTTCAGCGTTCCATATAAACCGCGCAGCCTTTTTGCCGCGTTTACATACCGTTCATCCTTCGTATGCTCGTATAATGGAAAAAGAATAAGACCCGCTTGAATGGCGTCCAGCTCATCTCTTCTGAATAATAGATTGCCATAATCATCAATTAAGAGATCTGCATAGGCCTTTGCATACTCGAAATACCGCTTTTGCCCGGTTGCTTCCCACAGCCCCAATACACCGCATAAGAAAACACCCTGATGGTAGTGCCAGCGGTTTGCAGGCGGCAGCTCCTCCACTGTGTACGTGTTCATAATGGTTTTTGCCAATGCCTCCGCGTACGTAAGAGGCGATTTTACAGCGATTGATTGATCCATTGATCCCATCCCTTTCTTAATAGATTCCTTCCTCGCCAAATTTCTTCGCCAAACGATTCGCAAGCATGACCAAAATCAGCCCGACCGCCGCTTTAAATACGCCGACCGCTGTACTGTAGCTGAACTGGCCCTGTTTCAGCCCTGCAGTGTAAACGTACGTATCAAAAATTTCCGCCACTTCCCTGTTTGTCGCGTTTAACAGCAAATACACATGCTCGAAGCCAAGCTCCAGCGTGTCTCCGATTTTTAAAATCAGCAAAACGACGATAACGCTTTTAATGGCGGGCAGCGTAATATGCCACATTTGCCGCAGCCGTCCCGCTCCGTCCATTTTCGCCGCTTCATACAGCTGGGGGTCAACCGCTGTAATGGCTGCCAGATAAATGATCGTCGACCAGCCCGCTTCCCTCCAGATGACCTGCAGAATATACAGGGGCCGGAACCATTCTTCGTTCAGCAGAAAGTTGATTTTTTCGCCGCCAAAAAACACAATCAGTTCATTAATCAAACCTCCGTCTACTGTTAAAAGCACAAACGAAAGCGATACAACAATAACCCATGACATAAAATGCGGGATATAAATCAGCGTCTGAACAAATTTTTTAAAGAGAGCGATCCGCACTTCGTTTAATAGAAGCGCCAGCAAAATCGGCACCGGGAAAAATATAACCAGGTTCAAAGCAAATAACACGAGCGTGTTTTTTAACAGGAGAAAAAATGTAGGCTCAGTAAACAGCCTGATAAAATGCTTCAGCCCGACCCATTCACTGCCCAAAATGCCGAGAAACGGCTGATAATCCTGAAACGCAATCACAATTCCCCACATCGGGACATATTTAAAAAGCAAAAAATAAATACACCCCGGCAAAATCATCAAGTACAAATATTTCTGCTGGATCAGCTTGCTTAGTAAGCGCTTTCTTTTTTCTTTTTTAAAAATGACTGCATCAACAGCCGGCGCTTGCGCTTCTGCTGTTTTCATCTTTTCCAAGCCTCCTTTCACGGGTTCTTGCATTCACTGTAGCGCAGCAGGCAAAAGTCCGTCTACAATCATATGATCACATCCTGCCTTATCCCTTTATGATCAAGGGTTCAGCCATTCCACCTGAAAAAAAGACACCGATATTAGAAAATGATTATTGACAATATCTATCAATCTTTGGATTAATTGTATTAAGGTGAAGTGGATGTTATGAAATGGGGGGTTTTATGAAAAGAAGCCAATACAAGTTTTATTACAAACTGATCACGTTTTTCTGTCTGCTCAGCACCATTCCGGTCATTCTGGTCGGATTGTTTTCGTACGAGCACTCTCAGAAAATGGCTATCTCCAACGTTTCGGAGGAAAAACTCGACACACTTCAGCAGACCCAGCAAAGCATCGAGCATATCTTGAAAACCGTCGATCACTCTTTAACCCACTATGTGAGTTCGCCGCCTCTCCTTCGCACACTGTCCGAGCCTTTGCACTCTGACCAATTTCAAATCTATAATCAAGTGAACCAAGAGCTCAACTATCTGCAAAGCTTTGATACCGACCTGTCCAACATGACGCTAGTCAGTTATATGAAAAAATGGTACATGAACAATTCCGGCTTGTACCGCTTGAATACAGACTCTCTTCATGAAGCAGCCGCAGCGTACACGCAACACAAAGCGAGCCGCTCGTATTGGATGCTTGAGGAAAACAATCATTTGATTTCGACAAAAGAAGGCACATCAGACAACTGCCGCTACAATATCAATTTGATTAAACAGCTTCCTTTAAACAGCACAAATACAAAGGGATTGGCCGCCGCAAGCATCCCGAGCTGTTCGCTGGTCAAAAATATGCCTGACTATTCAAATGCCAACAACCTGTTTATCATTGATGAAAAAGGCCGCATCATCCTGCATAACAACATGTCTGACATCGGTGAATCTCTTCCAAACGACGACTTTGTCCAAAAAATGCTGGCGCAGACCGCCAAAAGCGGACAGTTTGAAACAGTCATAGACCGGATTCAATATAAAGTCACCTATCAAAAATCAGACTATAACACATGGACTTATTTTTCTCTCGTTTCCTTGCCTGAATTAAAAAAAGAAGCAAAATCAATCGGCTGGATCACCTTTACGGTATGTTTTATTTTGTTAACGCTTTCATTATTATTCTCTTGGCTTGGCTCCCGCCATTTTTACAAGCCGATCAGAGTGCTTTACGAATCATTCGCAAGACACGGTGCCATACAAGAGAAACAGCCGCCTCAAAATGAATTTGAGTTAATTGAACAGAGCTTTAAGCAGCTGAAAGACAGAAATGACGACCTTGAAGAAACGATGAAACAGCAGGCGACTCATTTACAGCAATATTTTATGGTCAGGCTCATGCTTGGAAAACTGACGGACGAGGAGGTCAATAACCGCTTTGAAAGCCTCGGTTTAGAGCAAAATTGGCGGCATCTCGCCCTGCTTGTGCTTCAAATTGACACGCTGAATCATACGCCTTATGAGAAAAAAGATATGGATCTGCTTTTATTTGCCGTCAACAGCCTGATTGAGCGCAACATCCCGGCGGACAAGCATCTTGCCCCCGCCGTCGTGGATAAACAGCAGGCAACCATTTTGATCAACCAGAACGGGACGAAGGAAGCATTCATGGCTGAGCTGAATGAGACTGCGCGGATGATTCAGGAAAAAGCGGAAGCTGAGCTGCAGCTGTCTGTCAGCATCGGCATCAGCCAGCCGTTTGATGCGCTGGCAAAGGCAAAAACAGCCTATGCAGAAGGCTCAGAAGCGTTGAAATACCGGCTCAAAGCGGAAAACAAATCGATTATCTTTTACGAAGACCTTGATCAGAAAAAAACCTTCAAAACCCATTTTCCAAAGCAGCTTCAGCATGAGCTGTTCGATGCCGTCAAAGCGGGGGACAAGGAGAAAGCGGACAAATGCCTGCACGCGATTTTACAATCAATCTTCACCCAAAACACCAACCCGTATCAATTCCAAATCGCAATCGCCCGCTTTCTGAACCATGTGATTGAGCTGATGCATGTGCTCGGGATCGAATTATTCGAGCTTGAAGAAAATAAAATGCTGTATGACCAAATTTTCGAGCTGAAAACGTTCGAGGATACCGAAAACTGGCTCAAAAATGAGTTCATTGACCCGATGACAGACAAAGTAAACGCCCGCGCGGATGCCCAGTACAAAAATATTTCCGACAACATCATTCATATCATCCACCACGAGTTTGAATCCGATTTGACACTGGATGAAATCGCCCGCAGGCTGCATTACAATCCAAACTATTTAAGCAGCATTTTCAAAAAAGAAATGGGCATTTCATTCAGCGAGTATGTCTCCAGCTACCGCCACCATATGGCGAAAAGCTGGCTTGCCGAAACTGACATGGCGGTCAAAGACATTGCCGAAAAGCTGAAATACAAAAACTCGCAAAATTTTATCAGATCATTTAAGAAGCTGGAGGGAATTACACCGGGTAACTATCGCCAGCAAAAAAGAAGCATGTAAAAAACCCAAAACCGCTCGCGCGTTTTGGGTTTTTCCAAGTTATTTTGTTTGTTTAAACGCTTCTTCGTATTCCTGAATAATCTGCTTTCCGCCGCTTGACTCCCATTTTTTCACTTCTTTATCAAACTGGCTTTCTGTGATGTCTCCTATCATATATTTATAGGTCGCGTCATCAATGATTTTCTTCAGTTCATCTCCCCGCTCCGACTCCGCGGCGGAGTACAGGCTTTCAGCAGGGTTTGAGACGATGATCTTTTCATTGTCTTCCGTCAGCTCCTCGTACGCCGTCCGAAGCGGATCCCCAGTATTTTTTAAGTAGGCTTTATCAATGGCGATTAAGGCGGACAGCGGCTGAATATCAGTCTGCCAGTCTTTCACCTGGCTTTCCTCGCGTGTGAACGTTTTGCCCTCTTCTTTGTTGTAATGAACGCCGTCAATGCCGTAAGTCATCAGGCTATAGACGTCTTCTTCGGCAATTCGGTCAAAAAACGCTAAGATCCTTTTAAGCTCAGCTTCCGTTTTCACACTCGTTTTCGGGAAAGCAAGCAAGCCGTTATGGCCTCCTGATGCCCACACCCGCTCTTTCCCATCTGGTCCTTTTATGCGGTTGATGATTTCAAGCTTCATCGATTTATCGGAGGCATGGTCGCGCAGATTAACCGCATCTACCATATTCCCAATATAAATGCCGGCTTTTCCTTGAGAAAACAGCTCCTGCTGCTGGGTTTTGCTTGTGACGGGAAAATCCTTATTCATATAGCCGTTGTCACGCAGTTTTTTCATATAATTCATTGTGTCTTTGTATTCTTTCGTCATGAAATCAGGCGTGAATTTGCCGCCTGATTCCTTCCAATCTGTCGGCATGCCTTCATACGAGCCGAGCGTTTTAAACGCGCCGTAAATTAAGTCATTGCGGTCTGTCAGCCCGAATGTATCGTCTTTCCCATCCTTGTCCGGATCGTCCTCCGTAAACGCTTTGGCCACTTTATAAAGTTCATCAAGCGTTTCCGGCGTTTTCAAATTCAAATTGTCGAGCCAGTCCTTCCGAATGACGATGCCCTGTCTGGAAAGCGGACGCTCTCTGTATATCCCGTAGAGCTTGCCGTCGATTGTTACGTTTTTATTAATGAGTTTGTTCATTTTGCTTAAGTTCGGATAATCTTTGATATAATCGCCAATCTCCCAGAACATTCCTGATCTGAAGGCATTCATGACTGACGAATTTTTAATATCCTGGATGGTCACGATTTGCGGAAGATTGCCGGCTGCAAGCGCCGCATTCAGCCTGTCTTCTTTCACCGCATCCGGAACCCAGGTGATGTCCAGTTCTGTATTTGTCAGCTTTTCAATTTCTTTAATCGCCCTGTCTTTCGGCGGCTGCTGGTGATACAAAATCGCCATCCAAGACAGCTTCACCTTTGAATCCGAGTCAGCTTTGCCTTCAGCCGAAGACTGATCAGCCCCTTTACAGCCCGCCAGCACTCCGCCAAATGCAAGTACAAGCACAATCAAAAACACCCTCCATTTGTTACCCATCGTACCCCTCCGTTTCATTTTCTTTATCCTTTGACAGATCCCAGCAAAGCTCCTTTTGCAAAATGCTTTTGTATAAATGGATAGACGAGCAGAACCGGGATGGTCGCCACCACAATCACGGCCATTTTAATGGTTTGCTCAGGCGGCGGGCTGCCCGACCCCATTTCTGACATATCCCCCTGCATCCCGCTTGATACAATCACGATTTGGCGCAGAAGCACCTGAATCGGCCATTTAGCTGAATCATTTAAGTACAAAATCGCCGTCATATACGTGTTCCAATATGTTACCGCATAAAATAGTGAAATCGTTGCGATCGCAGGAAGTGACAGCGGCAGCACAATTTTAAAGAAAATGCCCAGGTCATTGCACCCGTCGATTTTCGCGGACTCTTCCAGGCTTGACGGGATATTTTGAAAGAAGTTTTTCAGAATGATCAGGTTAAAGGCATTAATGGCTGTCGGCAAAATGAGGGCCCAGTAAGAATCAAGCAATCCAAGTGATTTGACCACAAGGAAAGTCGGAATCATGCCGCCGCTGAAAAGCATCGTAAATACGACGAGAAACATGAGCGGCTGCCGGCCGATTAAATCACGGCGGGATAACCCGTAAGCCATCAGTGAAGAAAGAAACATGCTGACCGCAGTGCCTATCACTGTCACAAACACAGAAACAAGCAAACTCTTATAAATAATATCTGTTGAAAAAATGTAACGATAAGCATCAAGCGAAAAAGTGGTCGGTATTAAAATGAATTTTTTCGACACGACTTCTTCTACTGTGGCGAAGGATGCTGCGATGACATGAATAAACGGAAGTACACATATTAAAGCGAACATCAGCAAAAACCCGTAAATCAAAATATCAAACAGGCGACTTTTCAATGAATGTGCGATAGCTCCCACCTCTCTTTTGTAAGCGTTATCATTCTTTTCTGAACGAGCGCAGCATGTGACGATATCGTGTCTAAAATGTAGCAAATCTGTGATTGCCATGTCTATAATCATTTGAACAGAGTCCCCGGCCCGGCGGGGACTGCCGTGGATTAAAACCGATGACAAAAGAAAAAGAGCATAATCTTAGAAAATGATTATGCTCCGTTCTCTTCCTCATTCAGAAGCTCGGCTGTATTGATTTGTGGTGAAAACCCAAGTTCATTGACAGCGGATTCAATGGACCATGGCCGGCCCGGATTGTCAGAGACAGCGTAATAAGTGCCGTACCGGATATTGGTTTCAATAGCGGCTTTGAAAATCGACAGCAGATCGGGATGAGAAAGCAGTGTCTTTTTCGTCCGTTCTTTTTCATGCAGCGTATCCATTTCATCAGTGACAACTGTTCCAATGCGAAGATTGATCACTGAAAGCTTATTTTCCAAATAAAACAAATGGCCGATCTGTTCCGAGGTCAGCTTTAATACACCGTACAAGTTTTTTGACAGCGGATAATCGCTTGTTGTGATCTCCCGCCCTAAGAGCGAACGCCCGTCTTTTTCGTATACATCTGTGACATGATTGCTGCTGGCGAACACGAGCTTTTCAATGCCCAGCTCCGCTGCGGCGCGGCACAGATAATAGCTTGCCTTATAGAAAACATCCGTCATTTTCTCAAATTCAGCGATGTCCATGACATCGTATTTGATTTTGACAGCCAGTAAATTCAAGATTACATCAGTGTCTTTCGGAATCTTCTTTAATAGCTCATCATAATTTGCCGCATCAGCCTGAATGGAAGAGGCTGTGCCATTGAAATGACCTTTATCAAGCACTGTCACTTCATAATCTGATCTAAGCCCTTCAGCCAGCAGTCTTCCAATTACACCATTTCCGCCGGCGATCAGCACTTTTTTCACTGTGTTCACTCCCCTTTTTTATAGATTGCCCATTTTTGGCGGGGGTGACACTTTTTTTGGCACTCACATGCTAGGTTTATTCAAAAGTCACCGGCAGCTCTTCAAGCGCCCGAAATCCAAAAAGCGGCCGATATCGCCGTTCACAATCAGCCAGTTTAAGGCCGGGCAATCGCTGCAGCAGGGTATTGACCGCAATTTGTGCTTCTAATCGTGCCAGCGAGGACCCCATGCAAATATGATGGCCATGCCCGAATGAAACGTGCGGATTAGGGCTTCTCGTAATATCGAAGACATCGGGGTGCGTGAAGATGCTTGGATCTCGATTGGCAGCCCCTAACAGAAGATAGACTTGTTCCCCTTGACGGATTGTCACCCCGCTGATATCAATATCTTCTGACGCAACTCTGGCTGTCATTTGCGTGGGGCTTTCATAGCGCAAACATTCCTCAACTGCGGTCCCAATAAGAGCTGGGTTTTCTTTTAGCTTTAAAAGCTGTTGTGGATGCTGCAGCAGGCAAAGAATTGAATTGCTGATGAGATTGACGGTTGTCTCATGTCCGGCAATCGCCAGTAATATGCACGTAGAGGCCGCTTCCTCTTCCGTCAGCTTATCCTTTTCTTTCCCCTTCAAGAGCATGCTGATCATATCCTGCTGCGGATGCCGTTTTCGCTTTTGAATCAGCTCTCTAAAATAAGCCGTGGCCTGTACAGCGAGATGATTGCCCTCTGTTAATGCCTTTCTTGACCGGGTAAAATCAATCGTTTGAATGAGACTCGCAGCCCATTCTTTTAACTGCTCCCTATCTTCCTCCGGTACACCTATAATGTTGGCTATGACGAAGCTTGCTAAAGGAAAAGCAAAGTCCGAAATCACCTCCATCTTTTTTTCACCTTGCACTCGATCGAGCAAATGATGGACAGTTTCATCGATATACGGACGATAACTCTCTGCCATTCTCGGAGTAAACGCTCCGCTGGCCAGCGTCCGTAATCGTCTATGATCAGGCTGATTCTGAAACAGCATCATCTGGCTTTGCACATGTTGAAGATCCTGATATTTGATTGACGCCTCAGGGAGCGGGGGCCGGACTTTGAATCTGGCATCTTTCAAAATAGCTGCCGTTTCTTCATATCCTGTAACATACCAGCCCGGGTATTTCAAGAAACTCCCTTTATATATAGGATGAATAGCGCGCAATGTTTCGTAAAAAGGATATGGGTTTTTCAAAAACTCAGAAGATGCAGTTGGAAATGCAATTGTCATGTGATCTTCTCCTTTCTGTTCAAAAATAAAAGCAATCGACATCACACCGATTGCTTTTAGTGATTCTCTCAGCTTTTCGCACTTAAACTGGCCTTCATTTCTTCGACTGATTCGACTTCAAACCCTAAATCATTCAGCATTTTATGGTCCTCCGTCTCCTCCTGCCCGGCAGTTGTTAAGTAATCTCCGACAAAAATGGAGTTAGCGGCGTAAAGACCTAATGGCTGCAATGAGCGGAGATTGACCTCTCTTCCTCCAGAAATGCGGATTTCTTTTGACGGATTGATAAAACGGAACAGCGCCAGCACTTTTAAACAATAGAGCGGGTTTAATTCGTTGACGCCTTCTAATGGCGTGCCGTCAATCGCATGCAAAAAATTCACCGGAATGG
Source organism: Bacillus sp. SN1 (assembly GCF_002796895.1). Taxonomy (NCBI): domain Bacteria; kingdom Bacillati; phylum Bacillota; class Bacilli; order Caryophanales; family Bacillaceae; genus Bacillus; species Bacillus sp. SN1. Next base: position 75,316 of record NZ_PHIE01000003.1, on the reverse strand, counting down.
AATCCGCGTCAAGGGCCTTTAAGCTTTTTGCAATATCGATGACGTCCTGTTTCGTCTCCTTCATACCGATAATGGCGCCTGAACACGGAGACAGCCCCGATTCTTTTGCGAGTTCGACTGTATTGACCCTGTCATCGTATGTATGTGAAGTCGTGATGTTTGAATGGTTTCTCTGTGACGTATTCAAATTATGATTATAGCGGTCTACCCCGGCTTCTTTCAGCCGCTTCGCCTGCTCCGGCTTTAACAGTCCGAGACACGCACAAACCTTCAGTCCATACGTTTCTTTAATTTCCTGCACCGCGTCTACGACCTGATCCACTTCTCTGTTTGAAGGTCCCCTGCCGCTTGCCACGATACAATATGTGCCGATATTCAGATCATGCGCCCGCTTTGCGCCTTCCAGAAGCGTTTCCTTATTCACCATCCGATAAGCCTGTATCGGCGCTTTTGAAATTGAAGACTGTGAACAATAGCCGCAATTTTCCGGACAGAGTCCTGATTTCGCATTCATAATCATATTGAGCTTCACTTTTTTTCCATAAAAGTGTTTTCTGATTTGAAAAGCCCCGTGCATCAAAAGCAAAATATCTTCATCTGGACAGTTTAATATCGAAAGCGCCTCTTCGTCGGTCACTTCTGCTCCAGCCAGCACCCGGTCTGCGAGTTCCATCCATTGATTCATTCTCATACCCCCACTTGATTCATCAGTAATGATAGATTGATATGGTCTTTTACCATATGTAGAACCGTTTCTTTCGTAACGTTGGCAAGCTTAGGCGTAACCCCTAAAATCGGCACACCGCATAAGCGCTCAATCATCTCAGGATTGGTTTTTTCATCATCATCAGGAGAATCACTGATCCCATTGATGACAATTCCGGCGATTGGAATACTCATACTTTTCGCATATTGGACAGTTAAAAAGGTATGATTAATTGTTCCGAGATGAGGACGTGCCACAATGATCATGGGAAGCTGCAACGCTTTTATGACATGACTGACTAAAAAATCCTCTCCCAACGGCACAGATATACCGCCCGCACCTTCTACGATGAAGCATTCATGTTTTTCTCTTATCCGCTCCCAATGGCTCAAGACCTCTTCCATGGTGACAGCCTTTCCCTCCAGCTTTCCTGCAACGTATGGCGCAAGCGGTGCTTTGAAGGCAAAAGGCGTAATGTCTTCATGAGAAAGACTCGTCTGCGACGTCTCTTTCAGCAGACTAGTGTCGCTCTCCGGATGATGACGAGAAATACCGCTTAAAAAAGGTTTAAACACCCCGACATCTCTGTTATGTTCTCGCAATAAAGCGGCAAGACCGCTGGATATAACCGTTTTCCCCACTTCTGTATCTGTTCCTGTCACAAAAAAACCCCTCAAATGATATGCAGCTCCTTTCCAATTGAATGAAATGATGTCAGCAAATGATCAATATCACTCGCCCTGTGGTCAGCAGTAATGGTTAACCGGATCCGGCTTTCACCTGGCGGTACGGTCGGCGGCCGTATGGCAGGGGCATAAATCCCTTTGTCCTGCAGCTTTTCAGCAAATGTGACCGTTTTACGGGCATCGCCGATGATCACAGGAATAATCGGCGTGTGATCCCCCTTTACTAAATAACCCATGTTCTTCAGACTGGTTCTGATCATGTTGATATAAGAAATTAAAAGCTGACGTTTTTCCCCGCTGGCTTCAATGATGTTGAAAGCCTCGTGAGCCGCCGCACAGCTGGCTGGCGGAATAGCGGTTTGAAAGATAAATGTTCTTGCATGGTTCAGCAAAAAGTCGATGAAGACCGCTGAACCTGCAGCAAAACCTCCTTCTGTGCCAACAGCTTTGCTTAAGGTGCCGATCACAATGTCAGGACAAACACCAAAGTATTCACTCGTTCCTCCTCCTGATTCACCCAAAACACCTGTGGCGTGGGCATCATCAACGATTACGAAAGCATGATAGCGTTTGGCAAGTGAGATGATCTGATCAAGAGGGGCTATCGTGCCATCCATGCTGAATATTCCGTCTGTAACGATAAAACGGCGCTGATAACGCTGTGTTTCATTCAGCTTGTTTTCAAGATCATCCATATCAATATGCTGATAAACAACTGTATCAGCCTTAGACAGACGGCAGCCGTCAATCATACTTGCATGATTCAATTGATCACTTAAAATGACATCTTCTTTTTCTGGTAATGATGAAAGGACACCGACATTGGCCAAATAACCGCTCGAAAACAGTAAAGCCGCTTCTGTCCGTTTAAAGCCGGCAATCTTTTTTTCAAGCTTTTCATGCCAGACCGAATTGCCTGTCGTTAAACGTGAGCCGCTGCTTCCCGCCCCAAATTGCTGCAGTGCCTCTTGGGCTGCAGAGATCAAGCGGCTGTGGCTAGCGAGTCCTAAATAATTGTTTGAGGACCAGACCGTTTGATTCTTGCCATCAATTTTCCTCTCTGGAATCGGAGCACCCTTCATTGTCCGCAGGTTGCGGTAAACGCCGGCTTCCTTTACCCTGTCTAACCGCTCGTTTAACCAGGCGTCAATCTTCAAGACTGGTAACCTCTTGGATCGCTTGTTTCATAATGGCAACCATTTCCGCGAGCTCTTCAGCTGTGCTGGCGAGAGGAGGCAGAAATGCAATCACGTCCCCCAGCGGCCTTGTCAGCATGCCAAGCTCTCGCATCTTTAAGGAAACTTTGTATCCAACCCGCCAATCAGCAGGGTAAGCCTTTTTGGTTTCCTTTGACTGAACGAGCTCCGCGCCGCACATAAAACCAAGCTGCCGAATATCCCCAACATGAGGAAGCGTGTGCAGGTCTTGAAGAAGGCAATGGAGTTTTGCACTTTTTTGTGCTACTTGTTCCACAATGTTTTCAGATTCAAATAATGCCAGATTTTCAAGCGCAACCGCACAGCCAAGCTGATTTCCTGTATAGGAATGGCCATGGAAAAAGGTTTTTAGGTTTTCATAATCATCATAGAATGCCTTATAGATGTCTTCAGTGGCAAACGTAACGGCAATTGGCAAATAGCCTCCCGTAATGCCTTTACCGGCAGCCATCAGATCAGGCTGGACATTCTCGTGCTCGCACGCAAACATTTTTCCGGTACGGCCAAAGCCTGTAGCGACTTCATCAACAATCATTAAGACATCGTATTTTGTACAAAGCTCGCGCACGCCTGCCAAATATCCTTCCGGCATCACGATCATACCGGACGCTCCTTGAACCATTGATTCAATGGAAAGCGCGGCAATTTCCTCATGATGTTCCTCGAGAAGCTGTTCAAGCTCTCGCAGGCACTCATCACGGCACTCATCAGGATCGCCGCTTTCAGAGCGATACACATAAGGAATCGGAGCTTTGTAACTATCAAACATTAACGGCCCGTATACGTGGTGGAACAGTTCAATTGAACCGACACTGACGGCGCCAATCGTATCACCGTGATACCCATTTTTCATTGCGATAAATTTTTGTTTCTCAGGCTTTCCGATGTTCTTCCAATATTGAAACGCCATTTTTAAGGCTATTTCCATCGCCTCTGCGCCGCTGTCTGAATAAAAGACCCGTGTGAGCTTTGTTGGACTGATGTCGATTAAAGTTTCGGCAAGCTGAGTTGCAGGAACGTTGGTCATGCCCAATAACGTGGAGTGCGCGATTTTTCCGAGCTGCTTTTTTATCGCGTCATCTAATTCCTTTTTGCGGTGCCCGTGGACATTAAGCCAAACAGAAGAAAAACCGTCATAGTATTCCTTGCCGTATATGTCTTTGACTTTGATTCCAGTGCCGCTTTCGATGATTAAGGGGTTTTCATCATAATCTTTCATTTGGGTAAACGGCAGCCAGAGGTGCTTTTTGCTTTTTTCTATCAAATCATAAGTCATGCTCTTCCTCCCACTCTATCAAAATAGGCTGCTTCTCCAGATCATGTATGTACGTGTTTACATCTTTGGAGCCATCAATAAAAAAGATTCGGCAGCCATCTTCTGTCCCGTATTCTTTCATTGCTGTAATACGCTGATAGCCCATTTTCTTACCCGCAACGTAGCCTGTTATGTAATCAGGGTCATCTGACCAGCATAATTCTGCAACGGCTGCCGGGTGCTGGCTGACCTTTGAAGCGAGTGCAAGGGCCTCTTTTATTCTTGAATGTGCCGGCACGTGACAGTAAAGCGCCCATTTTTCAAAATTGGCGTCCGGCCAATCCATTCTGGAGGCACGCACCCCTTTTTCTTTTGTTTGATCGAATCGCTTGCCGGTGTGAATATCAAACACCACAGCTCCCCTGACACCCGACCATTCAGGGATTTGTTCATATGCTTTTTCAATCACTTTTCGCGGAACGCCTTCTCTTTCCAATAACAATCGAGCAAGCTTTTGTCCCTCTTCCGGACAGCTCACTTCATTCGTATGCACAGGCAATGGCTGAATGGTTTTTAACGGTTCATGTACCTCTTCAAATTGAATTTGCATAAAATCAGGTTTTCCTCTTGAATGGGATAACCCTTTTTCTAATAAGGCATTGATTGTACGTTTCATCTCATGGAAAGGAATAAGCCGTTCTCCGCCGGATATATGCTTTCCGCCATCTTCATGAGATCCATTCATAGAAGCCCTCATTCTGACACTATAAAATGTTTCTTCTTGCATCGTTTCTCGCCCTTTCACTGATAACTGAAGAACGTGTATTACATCCTATTCTAATTGTTAACCAATTATAAATAAAGGTTAACAATTAGAATATTATTATTCACATATGATTCTGTCAATATAAGAAATCTCCAATTTGTTTTTGGGCAGGTTCTTGAAACGAGCAAAAAGACCGCTTTACAGTAAAACGGTCCTGGCCCTTAGATGTCTATTCCTCTGCGTTTTTTTCGATTTCGATACTTGATGAACAAGCCGATCCCATTTACCATCATCAGCCCAAAAATCGTATTGCCTAACGGTGCCCAGCCACTCTCACCTGTGAAAAATAAAGACAGGGCCACCTTCCCAACGAGTGTTACATTCAATAGGATTACACCTAATACAAGTGAACGCTTCCAAAAAACAGCCAAAATAAAACCGACCAAAACCATCATGAAAACAATTGTTAAAACAGCCGAGACCGGACTGCTTAAAAGCATTTGCTCAAATTCCAGCACTTTTTGCATTTGCAGATAAATCCTCTTAGGTTCCGGAAACCAGACCATACTGCTCATCATCAATACAAAAGTGATGATAATCCCTTTCCAGCTGCGCTTATACGCAGCATAAACCAATACTAGTAAAAAGAGAGGGCGAATATACCAACTTAATGGATTGAGATGCCGCCGGAAAGCCCAATCCAATATGTCTTGTACTTCCATTGGTTCCACTTCCCTCGCTCAAATCTGCACCTTTCTGCCAATTTTCCCGTGGCAGTCACAGCCACTTTTGCAAAAACCGGACAGCTTCATGCCTCATGACTGCTGTTTCGAAATGCCCCGAAGCGGAACGGACCACCCGATAGCAATCAGAAGCTCCCTGTCCAGCATACATAGCTGTCAATTCTTTTTCGATTTTGTTCACACCCTCAGCCGGCGTTAACTGGTCGTGTTCACCAACAAGGCTAAGATGCGGACGCGGCGCGATCATGCTTTGGATCTCCGATGCGGAAAAATGCTTTGCAAGCGACGGGACGTAATAATAAAAGCCGTGCCGGTCAAGATTCTGTGTTTTTATCAGCACGTGATGATCTACCTGGCTGCACAAATCCACGCACACCTTAATCCGGTCATCGAGCGCCGCTGTCCACCACGCCATCAACCCTCCCATAGACATGCCGATGGTCCCGATTCTGTCAGGCTGGACATCAGGCCGAGACTGCATATAATCTAACGCTCTTACACTGTCATAAATCATCATGCCCCACATCACTCTTCCGGTAAGAAGCATTTCTTTAAAAATCTCGCTTTCCGCTTTTCCCCGCCGATCTCCAAATCCCCAATGATCTATCGCAAGTACACTGTACCCGAGAGACGTGAGCTCACGGGAAAAAGAAGGCGCTTTCAAATAATCCGCTCCTTCAATCAGTTCACTTTTCCCCCTATCATACTGGCCGCCATGCGAATGCTGAAACAAGACGGCTGGACACGGCCCTTCTGCGGACTTCGGTTTCACAAAATAAGCAGGCACCTTTTCATATCCGTTTAGATCGAGCAGGAGCGTTTCAATGATGTTTCCTTCTCTTTCTTCAATCCGCAATATCTCCGTACTGATTTCCCTCCGTTCAGGCAAATCTCCAAGCAATTGAAACAGCTGCTTTCTTCTTTTCGCTCTCATTCCATCACCCTTCCTTATTCGCTTACTTCACATTTACGAGATGGATCTGGTTTCCCCTTTATTTTTCCAATGCAAATCGCATCATTTACTAAATATTTAGTAAATATAACGAAATATTCTGAAAGTAATTATTGTAACCGCTTACTTCCATATGATAGTATCAATTTATCAAAAACAGATGAGTTAATATTTTACTAAATAGATGAGAGGGATACCTATGGTTAGGATTAAAGATATCGCCTTGAAAGCTAATGTTTCAAGTGCGACTGTGTCCAGAATTTTAAATGAAGATGAGTCGCTTTCTGTTGCAGGCGAAACGAGACAAAGAGTCATCAATATCGCTGAAGAGCTTGGCTATCAAACGGTTGCCAAACGCCGGAAAGCCCGCGGGCAAAAACAGCGGGCCCAGCCGCTGATCGGGGTGCTGAGCTGCCTGTCTCCCGATCAGGAACGGCAGGACCCTTATTTTTCTTCGATTCGCAAAGGCATTGAAAAAGAATGCTTTGAACAGGAAATTTTCATTACGAATTCGATTCATCTCGGTTCCTTTCAAGAGCATATTTTTCGGGAACTGGACGGTGTTATTGTCATCGGCCGTGTTCATGATGAAGCGGTTAAGCATATTAGCGGAAGGCTGGAGCATGCCGTATTTATCAATCATTCTCCTGATCCTCAAGCATACGATTCGATTGGCATCGATTTTGAATCCGCTTCACGCCAGGCGATTGATCACCTTTTCGATCTAGGCTACAAACGGTTAGGCTACATTGGCGGGCAGGAAAAAGAGCATACGCTGAAGGACGGCCAAAGCATTCGCAGAACCATTGAAGACAAACGGCTGACCGCCTTTTTGGAGTTTGCCGCCCCTCAACCTGAGCATGTGCTGGTCGGTGAATACAGCATGCGTGAGGGCTATCGCCTGATGAAGAAAGCAATTGATCAAGGCAATCTGCCGGAAGCATTCTTTATCGCCAGCGATTCCATGGCGATCGGCGCATTAAAAGCGCTCCAGGAAGCCGGACTCCAAGTGCCGCAGGATACGGCGATCGTCAGCTTTAACGGCATTGAAGAAGCTGAATTTGCCAGCACGCCTTTAACGACGGTGAAGGTGTACACAGAGGAAATGGGCCGTACAGGCGTAAAACTGCTGCTTGACCGCCTCAATGGCCGAACGCTTCCCCACCGCGTCACTCTGCCCACAACATTAATCGTGAGACAAAGCTGCGGATATACAGCTAAGGAGGTGACATAAGAAAAGATTCATCACGATGATAAGGAGGAAAAGATGAAACACACTTTTGTTTTATTTCTCTCTCTTATTCTGCTTATTCTGCCCGGCTGCTCAGCAGAAAAAAGCTCAGCAGATACCGCAAAAAAGACGTTAACCATTTATTCTACAATGTCAACGGACAGTGAAAGAGCTACGTTCAGAAAACTGGCGGCAGCGTTTAAAAAGGAACACAGTGACATTCGTGTCAGCCTTCATTTCCCAGGCAATGACTATGAAAATATGATGCGTGTCAGAATGGCAGCCAATGATTTGCCTGATCTTTTCGATACACATGGCTGGGGGAAAATCAGATACGGAGAATATACAGCAGATCTCCGGGATATGGAATGGACTCAAGATCTCGATCCTAATTTAAACAGCATCCTCAAAAATAAAAGCGGAAAGGTGTATGCCTATCCGATCAATCAGGCAAAAGACGGTTTGGCGTATAACCGCAATATTTTAGACCGTTACGGCATTGATCCGCCGGAAACGATGGATAACTTTATGAAAGCGCTGAGAACGATTAAAGAAAAGAGCAAGGGAAAGATTGTGCCCTTCTGGTTTGCCGGATATGACAAAAGCTCATTCGCCCAATATTACGACCAATTCGCTACACCTCTTCTCATCACAGATACTGCCCATAATGAAAAAAAACAGCTCATCAACGGTACCTTTCATTGGAGCAAATTCACTTATTTATCAGACATCCTTAAACAAATGCAGAAAGAAAAACTAATCAATATTGACGCCGTAACCGCAAAAAAATCACAGCTCATCGAATTAATGGCCCAAAATAAAATCGCCTTTACAATGCAAGGCGGCACACTCGGCCAGGACGTTGCTCAGATCAACCCGAACGTCAAGGTCGGCATTATCCCGACACCTGCCATACATGCCGGAGATGACCCAATATGGATCGGCGGCGAACGCTACACGCTTGCGGCATGGAAAGACTCGCCCCACTTAAAAGAAGCAAAAGAATTTATCGCATTTATGGCCCGTTCCGCCAATGCTAAACAAATGGCTGAAGCCACATCACTTCCTTCAGGGCTGACCAATGTGAAAGCTGATATTTTCTACGCAAATGACTATGAGCATTATCAAGATGTCAAAGTCGAACCTTACTTCGACCGTTTATACCTGCCAAACGGAATGTGGGACGTCCTGGGCACGGTCGGGCAGGAGCTTGCGGCTGACATTTTGACACCTCAAGAGATTTCGAAGAAGCTGGAAAGAGAATATAAACGACTCCGGGAGCAATCGGAAACACAGGGAGCTGAAAACAATGAGTGAGATCGCAAGGGATGTCCATGTGGAACAGGTTAAGCCGAAAAAGCAGTCCTCACTTTGGTGGATGTATATTCCTGCTTTGCTCTCCGTTCTGGTCTTTATGATTTATCCGTTTGTGAAAGGTGCATTGATCACCTTTACAAACTGGAACGGCTTTTCACAAGTCTACCAATGGGTGGGATTCGCACAATATGAAAGGCTGTTTTCTGATCCTGATACTTGGCACATCTTAAAAAACACGCTGCTTTACGGACTCGGCAGCACCTTTTTTCAAAACGTGGTCGGACTCTTGTACGCCCTGCTCTTAAATCAAAGCATCAAAATGAAAGCGATAACAAGAACAATTGTGTATTTGCCGGTGATGATCAGCCCGCTCATTATGGGCTACATTTGGTACTTTTTCTTCTCCTATGATGGAGGTGCGCTCAACGATTTGCTCGGTGTTTTCGGCATCAGCCCGATCAATGCGCTAGCCAGTCCATCGCTCAATCCGTGGATCATTGTCATGATTAACACCTATCAATATGTCGGGATCGCTATGGTAGTCTACTTAGCAGGCCTGCAAAGCATTCCGAAAGACTACTACGAAGCGGCGCAAATGGATGGCGCGAAACAAGGCCAGCAGTTTTTCACGATCACGCTTCCGCTGCTAATGCCCTCGATCACGATTAATATGGTCATCAATATTATCGGAGGCTTAAAGCTGTTTGACGTCATTATCGCGCTCACCGCAGGCGGCCCCGGAAATGCGTCGCAATCCATGTCCACGTTTATGTATGATTTGTACTTCAAACGGCAGGATGCCGGCTATGCTGCAACGCAAGGCATATTTATGGCATTTGTCATTTTGATCATCAGCTTTTGCGCGCTTGCGTACTTTAAAAGAAAGGAGACGGAAATGTCATGAAAGCCGCCCGTTCAAAAAACCTGCGGATCATTACGATTCTTGCCGCCATTGTGGCCTTTGCGCATTTTATTCCTTTTTACATCCTGTTGACCACTTCAATAAAAGCAAAAGGAGACTACAGTTCAAAATGGCTGTTTCCGGCTGACATCTCCTTTCACAATTTTTCAGAGGCATGGGAGCGCGCTTCGCTTGGAAACTCTTTTATGAACACCATTATCATCACAGGTTTTTCTGCCTTGTTATTGATCGTATTCGGCTCACTTGCCGCCTACCCTCTTGCCCGGCGGGAAACGAAGCTGAATAAAGCCGTTTTCGCCTTGCTGATTTCCATTATGATCATCCCTCCGTTAACGTCCATGGTGCCTTTGTACAGAATGGTCGTGGACGCTGGAATGGTCAATACACACGCCATCGCCATTTTGATCAATACAGCGGCTTATATGCCGTTAACCGTATTCTTGTATTCAGGCTTTATCCGTTCGACCATTCCAAAAGAGCTTGAAGAAGCCGCAAGAATTGACGGCGCAGGCATGCTGAAAATCTTTTTTACGATCGTGTTTCCTCTGCTGAAGCCGATCACTGCGACCATCTGTATTATTTCCTGTGTCTTCATATGGAACGACTATCAATTTGCGATTTTCTTTTTACAAGATCAAAAGGTTCAAACATTAACAGTGGCCATGGCAGGTTTTTTCGGAGAAAACGCCAACAATCTGCATTTAGTTGCCGCAGCCGCGCTCATGGCGATGCTGCCGATGGTTATTCTGTTTTTGACGCTGCAAAAATACTTTATTGCCGGCCTGTCATCCGGAGCGGTAAAGGGATAACATTAAAGGAGGAAGCCATATGAAAAAGATTACATTTATCGGTGCAGGGAGCACCATTTTCGCCAAAAATGTTTTGGGAGACTGCTTGTTAACAGAAGCGCTGAATGGCTTTGAATTCGCACTTTTTGACATTGATCCAAAACGCTTGCAGGAATCCCAGCTCATGCTCGAAAATCTGAGAGACCGCTATAACCCGAGCGTGGCCATCAACAGCTACGATGACAGAAAACTCGCCTTGCAGAACGCAAGCTATGTCATCAATGCGATCCAGGTTGGAGGATATAAACCGAGCACAGTCATAGATTTCGAGATTCCTAAACGGTACGGACTGCGTCAGACGATTGCCGACACAGTCGGAATCGGCGGGATCTTCAGGTCACTCAGAACCATCCCGGTCTTATTTGATATCGCAAAAGATATGGAAGACATGTGCCCGGATGCGTGGTTTTTAAACTATACAAATCCAATGGCATCCCTTACAGGCGCCATGCTCCGCTATACGAATATCAAAACAATCGGGCTCTGCCACAGTGTTCAAGTGTGCACGAAGGATTTATTCAAATCTCTCGGAATGGAGCATGACGGAATCGAGGAACGCATCGCGGGCATCAATCATATGGCTTGGCTTTTGGAAGTCAAAAAAGACGGTGCAGATCTCTATCCGGAAATCAAAAGGAGAGCGAAAGAAAAACAAAAAACAAAGCATCATGATATGGTGCGGTTTGAATTGATGGATAAGTTCGGCTATTATGTCACCGAATCGTCCGAACACAACGCAGAATACCATCCATACTTTATTAAACGGAACTATCCCGAGCTGATCAGCGAGCTGCAAATCCCGCTCGACGAATATCCGAGAAGATGCGTCAAACAGATTCAAGATTGGGAGAAAATGCGGGATGATATCGTCAACAATAAAAACCTTACGCACAAGCGTTCAAAGGAGTATGGTTCAAGAATTATAGAAGCAATGGAAACAAACGAGCCGTTCACCTTCGGAGGAAACGTCTTGAATACAGGATTGATCACCAATCTGCCTTCAAAAGCGGTTGTGGAAGTGACATGCGTCGCCGACAGAAAAAAAATTACCCCGTGCTTCGCCGGAGAACTGCCTGAGCAGCTTGCGGCCTTAAACCGGACGAATATTAATACACAGCTGATGACAATTGAAGCCGCTGTCACACGGAAAAAAGAAGCGGTTTACCAAGCGGCAATGCTTGATCCGCATACAAGCGCGGAGCTTTCCATGACTGACATCATCTCCATGTGTGACGATTTATTTGCAGCACACGGCGATTGGCTTCCGGAATACAAATAAAAAACTAGGGGACCGCTCTCCCCTAGTTTTTTGGTTTTGTTTCGCCTTCCCAGGCCATCATGCCGCCTTCAACATTGACTGTTTTAAAGCCTTGCTCATCCAAGTACCTGCAGACATTCATGCTGCGCATTCCTGAGCGGCAGATAAATACGTACTCTTTGTCTTTATCAAGGGTGTCCATTTTTTCAGGAATATCCCCCATCCGAATATGAACGGCTTGCGGGATCATGCCTTCCGCCACTTCTTCATCTTCTCTTACATCAATTAAATATAGTTCTTCGTCCGCCTCAATTTTTTCTTTCAAAGCGGCTGTGCTGATTTCTTTTATCTCCAAAGAAAACACTCCTATTCACAATGATCATGTTCAGTATATCAAAGTCAGCTGGGCGATTGCTATTTAGAGACTGATGAAAAAAAATCCCCTTTGGCAAAGGGGATTTTTTCTAGGCTTAGTTTGCCACAATATTGACAAGCTTGCCAGGCACCGCGATGATTTTTCGAATCGTTTTGCCTTCAAGCTGCTCTTTAACCTTTTCATCTGCTTGAGCAAGCTGTTCCAGCTGTTCTTTCGTCGCATCGGCAGGAACCTGTAATTTTGCTTTTACTTTTCCGTTCAGCTGAACAACGATTTCAACTTCATCATCCACAAGTTTCGTTTCATCATATACAGGCCAAGCTTCATATGCAATCGTGCCGGAATGGCCAAGCTTCTCCCAAAGTTCTTCCGCTAAATGAGGCGCGACAGGAGAAAGAAGCTTCACGAAGCCTTCCATATATTCTTTCGGCAGCTCTGTTGCTTTATAAGCTTCATTAATAAAGACCATCAGCTGGGAAATACCCGTGTTGAAACGAAGGCCTTCGTAATGGTCTGTGACTTTCATGACCGTTTCATGATACACGCGCTCCAATGTTTCACCAGCGCCTTCAACGATTTTGCCATTAAGCTCACCGCTGTCTTCAACAAACAGGCGCCATACGCGATCAAGGAAGCGGCGCGCGCCGTCTAATCCTGATTCAGACCAGGCGATTGAAGCATCAAGCGGCCCCATGAACATTTCGTATAATCTCAGCGTATCAGCGCCGTGAGAGGCAACGATTTCGTCAGGGTTAACGACGTTCCCTTTAGATTTACTCATTTTTTCATTGTTTTCGCCGAGAATCATTCCTTGGTTGTACAGCTTTTGGAACGGTTCTTTCGTCGGCACTACGCCGATATCATAAAGGAACTTATGCCAGAAGCGGGCATACAGAAGGTGAAGCACGGCATGTTCTGCGCCGCCGATATACATATCAACAGGAAGCCATTTTTCCAATTTCTCTGGTGATGCCAGCTGATCCGGATTCCGCGGATCAATATAGCGCAAGAAATACCAGCAGCTTCCCGCCCATTGCGGCATTGTATTCGTTTCTCTTCTTCCTTTTTTCCCTGTCTCAGGGTCTGTGACTTCCACCCAATCTTTAATGTTCGCAAGCGGTGATTCGCCTGTACCGCTCGGTTTGATTTCATCCGTTTTCGGCAAAATCAGTGGCAGCTCCTCTTCCGGCACAGCCGTAGATGTTCCGTCTTCCCAATGAATAACCGGAATCGGCTCGCCCCAATAACGCTGGCGGCTGAAGAGCCAGTCGCGCAGACGGTACGTCACTTTCTTCTCACCGTTTTTCGTTTCTTCCAGCCAAGCAATCACTTTCTCAATCGCTTCCTGCTTGTTAAGGCCGTTCAGAAAATCAGAGTTCACGTGTTCGCCGTCGCCAGTGTACACTGCTTCCTCAACGTTTCCGCCTTTCACAACTTCCTTCACCGGAAGGCCGAATGTTTTGGCGAATTCAAAATCACGCTCATCGTGGCCAGGAACAGCCATGACTGCACCTGTTCCGTATGATGCAAGAACGTAATCCGCAATCCAGATCGGCAATTTTTCTCCGTTTACAGGATTGATCGCATAAGCTCCTGTGAAAACGCCTGTCTTTGTTTTCGCAAGATCTGTACGCTCAAGGTCACTCTTTGATTGAATTTCTTTGATATATGCTTCAACAGCTTCTTTTTGCTCTGCCGTTGTGATGTTTTCCACCAATGCGTGTTCCGGAGCAAGCACAGTGTATGTAGCGCCAAACAGCGTATCTGGTCTTGTCGTAAACACCGTAAAGGATTCATCATGTCCATCTATAGCAAAATGAACGTGCGCGCCTTCAGAGCGGCCGATCCAGTTGCGCTGCATATCTTTAATGCTTTCCGGCCAGTCAAGCTCTTCCAAGTCTTCAAGAAGCCTGTCCGCATATGCTGTAATTTTCAGCATCCACTGCTTCATCGGGCGTCTCTCGACCGGATGGCCGCCGCGTTCGCTCTTGCCGTCAATAACTTCTTCGTTGGCAAGAACCGTTCCAAGCGCAGGGCACCAGTTTACAGGCACTTCGTCAACGTAAGCAAGGCCTTTTTCGTAAAGCTTTAAGAAAATCCATTGCGTCCATTTATAGTATTCAGGGTCAGTCGTATTGATTTCACGATCCCAGTCATACGAGAAGCCAAGCGACTGAATTTGGCGGCGGAAATTATCGATATTCTGCTTCGTAAACACAGCGGGATCGTTCCCTGTGTCCAGCGCGTATTGTTCAGCCGGCAGTCCGAATGCGTCCCAGCCCATTGGATGAAGGACATCGTAGCCCTGCATGCGCTTCATGCGGGACAGAATATCTGTGGCTGTATATCCTTCAGGATGGCCGACGTGCAATCCCGCTCCTGACGGATAAGGGAACATGTCGAGCGCGTAAAATTTTTGTTTTTCATTATTATCAAGAGTGGCAAATGTTTTGTTTTCAAGCCAATATGTTTGCCATTTCTTTTCTATCTCTTTGTGCTGAAAACTCAAAGTAAAAACCTCCTTCTGATTGAATACGGCGTTTATGGTTCAAGTATTGACGGGAAGGAGAGGATTATATTCAGAATATTCCCAAACTAAAAAAAACTCCCTCATCCCTAAAAGGGACGAGAGACTTTCGTTTTCCCGCGGTACCACCCTCGTTAGCGCGGCATTCGCCGCACTCACTTGATACTTTTAACGCAGTTATGCGTCAGCGGCTTTTCACCGCTGCAACTCTGAGGTGAGTTCGGAAACAAACTTGATTGACTTTCACCAGCCGTCAACTCTCTGTTACAATATCTGCTTCTTACTGCTCCTCTTCATTGTTCTTATCGCAACCGTAATCTTAACTGTATTTTATAGAATTCTGTTCATAAGTGCAAGCAGGTTTGTATACAATGGGAATGTACCCTGAACGGGCGAGGATTGAGGACAATTATTCGGGTGGAGTTTTGGTTTGACGTTTGGACTCGGCCGGTTCGCCGCCGCTGTTCAGTTCTCTAACAAAGTCAAAACTTCTGAGAACAGCTTCACCGCCGTAGCCTGAGATAATGGATAAGATGACAAGTTGAATTCCTGAATCGGGGTCAGCGGATAATACAAGTAAAATGGAAGCCGTCATTCCGATAAACCAATCTTCCAAAAATCCAAGGTAGATAAACCGCTTCGTCATTCTGGGCTTCTCCAGCCTGCCTCTCTTTTTCACATGACCGAGAATCCCCATGATACCTCCAATTACACAAGCAATGAGTACCTGATGCAGCATCTTCATCATCACCTTCCTAAAGCCCTTATTTCGTAAAGCGACTTCAGGCCATCCAGCCCCCTTAAACGATTCCGATGATTTTCGATATCTACATACTGGCAAATCTGAAAAAGCTTGTTTCTTCCATTATATGTGAACACATGATCGGTAAGCTTGATGCATTGGATTCATTTTTCACCCAGTGACATTGACCTAGTCACTTATTAAGCTTATACAATATTCTTCCGTTCATATGTTCAATCTCTGTTCTTATTTTTAGTGTATACGAGGACAAGCCCTAATGACAAACAACAAACTGCGCTTGCTTGAATCAGAACATGTGTTGTGCTACGGTTACTGTAGAATTCATTACAAAAAGGGGAGTACCAGGCTTTCGCACAGTTAGCTGACAGCCTAAGGGGGATTTATATGGCTAGTTTTCAATCATTTGGAGTACAAGGACAGCTGGAAGTCATCAAAAAAGCGCTTGATCACGCGCGAGTCGGTGTGGTCATTACAGATCCCGCACTTGAAGACAATCCTATTGTCTACGTCAACCAAGGCTTTGTTCAAATGACCGGCTATGAAGCTGAGGAGATTTTAGGAAAGAACTGCCGCTTCTTACAGGGAAAACACACAGACCCCGCTGAAGTAGACAACATCAGAACCGCGCTACAAAATAAAGAGCCGGTTACCGTTCAGATCCAAAACTACAAAAAAGACGGAACAATGTTCTGGAATGAATTAAATATTGATCCACTGGAGATTGAAGGCAAGACCTATTTTGTCGGTATTCAAAAAGACATCACCAAGCAAAAAGAGTATGAAAAGCTTCTCGAGGATTCCCTCACAGAAATTACTGCACTTTCAACGCCTATTGTCCCGATTCGCAACGGCATTTCGGCTCTTCCGCTGATCGGCAGCCTGACAGAGGAACGATTTAATTCCATCGTCTGCACATTGACGAATATCTTATCAACATCCAAGGATGATTATCTGATCATTGATTTATCAGGATTGGCACAAGTGAATGAACAAACTGCAGACCAGATTTTCAAGCTGAGCCATTTGCTGAAATTGACAGGAACTGAATTAATTATTACCGGCATTAAGCCCGAATTGGCTATGAAAATGAATAAACTCGATGCCAATTTTTCATCGCTAAAAACATATTCAAATGTAAAGGATGCCGTTAACGTGCTTCCGATCATGTAAAAAGATCCCGCTCATCCGGCGGGATCTTTTATTATGAAGAGATTGTTGCTTGCCTATTGGTTTCTTTTGCCGGTTTTATCCGTTTGTCATATAAAAGCGTTGTGGCAATACTGATCAACAGCAAAACCAAAAGAGATAAAACAAGAGCCTGAATGCCGAAATGATCGACAAGCACTCCGCCGAACAGCGGGCCAATCATTCTTCCGCCTGTCGCCGCGCTGTTGACAAAGCCTTGATAAAATCCTTCTTTCCCTTTAGGGGCAAGCTGGTTGGCAATCGTTGGCACCGCAGGCCAGACAAGCATTTCCCCGATAGTCAGGATCACCATTGCAGCCAGAAACATCGGGAAGTGCTTTGCCGTCAGCAGCATGCTGAAGGATACAATAAAAATGATAAAGCCGATGACCATTTGCGCTTTCAGCGACTCCGCCCATTTTTTCACTACAAAACTGACAAGCGGCTGGCCAAGCACAATTAAAATTCCGTTAACCGTCCACAGCACGCTGTATAGGGAAAGAGATATTCCAATGCTTTGTGTGTACGAAGCAATCGTGGTAGACCACTGAGAATAAGCAAGCCATCCAAGTACATAGCCACTGCATAATATGATGAGCGCGGCAAATTTTGCTTTGCTGTTTATAGCATCATAATCAAGCACAGACGTTTGAGACGCATCCTTCGTCTGAATATTTCGAAACCCGAAATATACGATAAAGAAAAAGATCAGATACAATACAGCATTCGCCAAAAATACATATGAAAACGAGAAAGACGCCACGACACCGCCGAGCGCTGATCCGACAGCCACACCAGCGTTTTGCGCGACATAAATCGCATTAAATGCCTTCCTTCCCCCTTCAGGCCACACTGATCCTGCCATTGCGTAGCTGGCCGGAAAAACAACACCGGAACCAAAGCCCACAATCGTCAGCAGCACAATATAGGCCGGCCAATCATGAAAAAAGACAAGGCCCATCAGGCTTGCTAACGTAATCGCAATCCCAAGCATAATCGATTTAAAGCCGCCGATTTTATCAAACAAAACACCGCCGCATAAATTTCCGGCTACACTGGCGCCTGAATTCAGCATGAGGACAAGCCCTGCTACTGTTAATGACTTCCCTAAATGATTATGGATATAAATCGTATTCAGCGGCCATAAAAAAGAAGCACCTGTCACATTGATAAACATTCCTATAATTAAAATTTTAAGAGCACGCGGCATACTCATCCCCCTTTCTTACCTAAAAAAGCTCATGAAAAAAACGAAACCTAAAACGGCTCCGTACGAATCCAGTTATCATAGCACATTCATTCTATCTGTCTATCTCACATTTTTCAACTGATGAGCGTGAAAAAATCTAACAAATATTGTTCAAAAAATGTAAAATAAATAGAAAAAGGGGTAATTTTATGGAAATGGCATTAGCATTTTTAGGTTTTCTTGCATGTCTCATTTCGCTTGGCTATGGATTGTATCACCTCGTCAGATATGTGCTGAAAAAGGAAAAACGTTTCTCTAAGAGACTCTTTTGGCCACTTTTCATAGGAGGCCTCGTGCTGCTCTTCACCGGAGCAGGATTGTCAGAACCTGATGCTGCTGCAGCAAATGCTGAGAAAAAATATTCAGCGCTAAACGCCGAATACAAAAGTCTCACAAAAGAGCATGAAGAACTTGAGAAAGAATATAAATCTGTCAGCTCTGAAGCAAAGAAATTGAAAGACAACACAGAAGATCAAGGCAAGCTTGAACAGCTAAAAAAAGAAAATAGCGAACTCAAAAAGACTGAGAAATCATTAAAAGCAGAGATGAAAGAGCTTCAAGAAAATCAAAAACAGCTCAAAGAAGATACAAAAACGGTAAAGGCTGAAAATGAAACACTCCAACAAGATAAAACAAAGCTTGAAAAACAATTAAAAGAGGCAAAAGCCAAACTGCCAGTTCTCATGAAAATACTGGAAATCCTTCAAGCAATACGAATAAAAGTGATGAAACCAAAACAGCTGACACAGCAGAAGGCTGTGATATCAAAGGAAGCAAAAACGGCATCTACCACACGCCTGGCAGTACATACTATGACCGGACAACCGACCCGGCTGAAATGTTTTGCTCAGTTGAAGAAGCTGAAGCCGCCGGTTATCGGGCGCCAAAACGATAAACAAAAAGCTCCAGAATTTCTGGAGCTTTTGCTGTTTTACAACGACGATTTAATAACCTTCTTATAATAAAGAACTGACAGAAAACCAAAAATGGAGTAAAGCGCAGTGTATAACACCATTACCACTATCATCGGCGTCCACACCTCAGATCCGAATAAGAACCAGCCGGATTGGACGGCAAAGTAGCTGTGGAAGAGGCCGACAACCAGCGGAATGCCGAAGTTGTACATTTGTTTGATGCGTATCCCCTTTATCAGGTCGCCCTGCGTAAAACCGAGTTTTCTCAAAATCGTATAATTCGGTTTTTCATCTTCACTTTCACCCATTTGTTTAAAATAAAGGATACATCCCGATGTAATCAGGAACGTTAATCCTAAGAAGCCGACGATGAACATAACGAGACCAAACAGTGATTTTTGCACAATGCTTGTATCCAGTCTTGATAAATGCTGATCTTTCTTGTTCACCTTTTGAAAAAGCTCATTTGCTTTTTCCAGCTGGTCTTCTTGTTTCACATTGATGCCGATAAATTCAGATTGCGCGAGCTGAATGCGGGGGTCTTTATCTTTGTTCAGCCGTTTATACAAGCTGTCATCCACTATAACTGTGGGCATTCCCCCGCTTGTGAACGTGTAGGATACAAGAAACTCATCTCTTAATCCTTTATAGTTTAGTGGTTGCGTTTCATGCTTGCTGTTTACTTTAATGCTGCCGGAGTCTTTTAAAATCATTATTTTTTGCAGCAAGTCGGTGTATCCTGAGAAAACCGCCTCTCCAGCCGCCACATCGACTCCTTTTACATTCTTGTCGCTAACAACAGCAAGCTGTAATTTGCTAGGATCGCCCTGCATTTCTTTCGGGTTTCCATCCATGATACGTGTGACATCAAAAGTTGCTTGCAGAACAGGAGTTTCTTTTTTTACATACGAAATGTTGCTTTCACTCAAACTGTTTGCAAATTGTTTGGCATCTTTCTCATTCATGAATGAAAAATCAGCCGCTACATTTTGTTCAGCAGACTTTTCTGCCGAGTAATACGAAATATAAGCGAGCGATAACAGCCCAATGGCGAGCGCTGAAACGGTTGTAATAATCGTCAGCAGCAACGCATTTGATTTCATTCTGAACATGATCGATGACAGTGACAGGACCTCGGAAATATTTAAGTATCCGCCCTTGCTTTTTCGGATGATGTTCGAGATAAACGTAACCGATCCTTTATAGAAGAGAAACGTCCCGATAATGACGGTCCCCAGGATAAAACTCATCGCAGCAAACAGTTCATTAATGGTCTTAAATTTTCCGCCGAACAGCTCAGAGGACACATAGTATCCTGTCAAAATCAGCACGATGCCTAAAGCGCCGATCAGCATCTGGAAAAATGATATTCTCTTCACTTTATCTTCAGTGGAGGACGTCACTTTAAACAAAGATAAAATACTCTGGTTTTTGATAAACGTATAATTCATGATCATAATCAAAAGGTAAATGCCGCAGAACACAATGATCGTTTGGATCAAGGCTTGCCCGGAAAAATGCAGTTTCGCATCAGCTTCGACATCGACAATTTTGAACAAGATCATGAGCACAAGCTTTGATATTGAAAACCCGGCAAATACCCCGATAGCTAAAGAGCCGAAATACAGCATGATATTTTCTGCACTTAAGATGCGAAAGATTTTATGCTTCGTCATTCCGATTAATTGAAACAGTCCGATTTCTTTACTCCGTCTCTTAATAAAAATCGTATTGGCATATAAAATGAAGATCGCCACTACAGCCACAAGCAAAATCGAAGCGGTTTTAATAGCCGCGGCTCCCTTGATTGAAGCCTTCACTTCGTTAATCGCAGGGTCATATTGCAGTGTGACAAAGGCAAAATAAAGCGCCACGCTAAAGATTAGCGCAAACACATACAGATAGTAATTCCGAAGATTCTTTTTCAGATTTCGCAGGATGAGCTGATTAATGTTCATGCTGCACCCCGCCTAACACGCCTTGCGTTTTCATGATATCCTGGAAAAACGTCTGCCTGTCTTGGCCTCCTTTATTAAGCTGCGTATACATAAGCCCATCCTTAATAAAAATGACTCTGCCGCAGTAGCTGGCCGCAACAGGATCATGGGTGACCATAATAATCGTGGCGTTGCGTTTTTGATTGAGCTGGCTCAGCTTGTTTAATAGATCGGAGGCTGATTTCGAATCGAGCGCGCCGGTCGGTTCATCAGCGAAAATAATGCTCGGGTCATGAATAAACGCTCTACCGGCCGATGTTCTCTGCTTCTGGCCGCCGGAAATTTCATTCGGGTACTTATCCCGCAATTCATAAATTCCCAATTCCTTTGCAACTTCCTCAAACTTGCGATTGGCTTCCTTTTTTGATATTTTCGTGATCGATAATGGCAGAAGAATATTCTCTTTCACTGTCAGTGTGTCTAACAAATTGTAATCTTGAAAGATAAAGCCTAAATGCTGTTTTCTAAATTCAGCCAGCTGCTTTTCCTTCATAGTAGTCATTTCGTTTCCGTTAATGTTGATCGTTCCGTGACTGACCTGATCAATCGAAGACAGTACGTTGAGCAAAGTGGTTTTGCCCGATCCGGAAGCACCCATAATACTGACGAATTCACCCTTTTCAATGTGAATATCGATGCCCTTCAGCACTTCCTGTTTATTCAGCTTGTTACCATAGCTTTTTCGAATTTTATTCGCTTCTAAAATCATCATATCCGTAGTCTCCTTTATATTGGATAATGTTATTATAAAAAGGATTGCCGGGCTTTTCCTTCGATTAGGCGAACAAAAAAGAAAAGCATGTGACATTTTCGTCACACACTTATGACACGTTCAAATTGATTCCGTTTTGGAAAGGTTAATGTAAAAACTGTCCCTGCTCCGAACTCCGAATGCACATCAATATGGATCAATAACGGCGCCGCGGCTTTTTTCGCCAAGTACAGCCCCATGCCAGTGGACGCTTGATCATGGTGGTCCGTTGTGGATGTAAAACCTTTATCAAAAATACGCGGCACATCTTTTTGATCAATGCCTCTGCCAAAGTCTTTCACTTTGAGGTGCGTCCGCTCCCCTTTTTGAAAGCTTTTGATCTCAATTTCAGAGGCTTCGCTGTATTTCACTGCGTTTGTCAGCAGCTGCCTGATAATAAATGCCAGCCATTTTGCATCGCTCAGCACTTCCTCAGCCTCCAGCTGAATATCAAAGCCAATCCCTTTTTGGATACACCACGATTGTAAATCTTTGATTTCCTTGAAGATCAAAGGCTGAAGCTGAATGGATTCTACAGACAGATCATTTTCAATAAATGACATGCGTTTTTGATGAAGCTGCTGATCAAGAAGCAGGTGAATACGCAGCCATTCATATGACAGCTGAGATTTCAAAGCTGGGTCTTCCATTCTATCAATGATTAAATGCATTGCTGTTAATGGGGTTTTAACCTCATGAATCCATGCCATCAGCTCATCTTTTTCATTTTCTAATGCCAAGCGATGCCGGACTGCGGTTTGCTTCAAGTGTTCCGTTTGCCCGGTAATGCTTCTTTCAATCATCGATTCAAACGGCGTTTCCGGTTCACTTATCGCTGCCACATCAAGATTGTTCTCCCATGTTTTCAGGCTTTTATAAAACGCCGTTTCTTTCCGATAGCGGACCCAAAGGAATATCATAAAAAACAAGACACACAAATACACCATATAAAGAACATTTTCAAATGAAATGGAGGGATCAACAAAAGCAATGAGCAAAATCAAAATCTGCTGAAACAAAAACGCGGCAATCCAGCTTCGCCTTTCAGTGAGGAATGCTTTAATCATAGAAATGATCCTCTTCCTTCGCCAGGTAGCCTTGGCCGACCTTCGTCTCGATATATGTGCCAAGCTGCAGGGCGTCCAGTTTTTTTCGCAGCCGATTGACATTGACGGTCAGCGTATTATCACTCACAAAACGCTCATCGTTCCACAAGCTTCTGATCAGCTCTTCCCGGCTGACTATCTTGTTTTTTTGTTCTATTAATTGTTTTAAAATAAACATTTCATTTTTAGTCAGTTCAACAGAGCCTTTGTCATTACTGACGAGGTTCTGCTCTGCGTCTATGGCAGCCCCGCACCACGTTTTGAGCGCGCTCGCCTCCGTATTATAATGATACACACGCCGGAAAATCGCTTGGATTTTCGCAATCAGCACATCAAAATGAAACGGCTTTTGAATAAAGTCATCTGCCCCGAGCTGCATGGACATCACCATATCAGCAGGATGATCTCGGGAGGATAAAAAGAGAATCGGTACATTTGACCGGGAGCGGATCAGCCGGCACCAATGAAATCCGTCAAATTTAGGAAGCTGGACATCAATAATGACACAATCAGGCTGAACCGCCGCAAATTCCTGCAGCACTTGACTGAAATCCTGAATGCCGTATACATCATAGGACCATCCCGTTAAACGATCCTTAATTTCATGAAACAGCGATTCATCATCTTCAATCAGCAAAAGTTTAAACAATCGACTCACCGCACTTTTTCCTTTTTTATCAAGTGTATAGTAAAACGCCATCATGCGCTATAGAGAAAGCCGGCTGTCTCAGCCGGCTCGTACGCATTATAATTCTCTTCTCAACGCTGTCAGTACGTTGGTTTTGGTTGCTTTTCGTGCCGGGTTCATTCCGGAAATCACCGCAACCCCTCCGCAAATCACAACGGCAATAATGACAAGGCTGACCGGGATGTAGGAGAATGTATAATTCAAATCGCCCGCATCGCCCCCGCTTGTCGCCGCGAGAATCATTGGAACGGCCAAGTTGACAAGGTAGCTCACGCCATAAGAAATGATAATCCCAATCACACAGCCTAAAATCCCGATATACGCGCTTTCCATCAAGAACATTCGGCGAATAATAGACGGACTCGCTCCAATCGCTTTCATAATGCCGATCTCCTGCGTTCTTTCTGTAACCGCCATCGTCATCGTGTTAAAAATGCCGATTGCAGAGATAATAACAGCGATACATCCGACAAAGATCAAGCCGATTTTGAAGACCATGAAGAAGGTGTTGGCTCCCTCAAGCTCGGTAGTCACTGAAGTTACATAGTACCCGTCTTCTGTTAGATCATTTGTCAGCTGTTCCACATTCTCAAATTTATCAGCAAAAACGCCGATGTTAGTCTCAACATTTCCGCCTTTAAAATCCAAAAATTCGGAAAAATCTTTTTTGAATTGATCACTGATGAAGATGTTTGAGTCCTCCATCCAATCTTGAGATGGTTTTTTGGTAATACCAACAATTTTAAAGTCATATGTTTTTGTTTTTTTAACATCCCCTGTTTTGGGATCTGTTTTTGATACACTTAATTCAATTGTTTTGTTCAGAATGTCTTTCGTATAGCCTTTTGGTTCTTTTATATCTTCTGGATTTCCTTTTGCTTCCTCAATTTTTTTGTTATATTCTTCTGATTCCTTTTTCGTCAATAATCTCTTTGCAAAGTCGTATCCTACTACGATTTCATTTTCCGACTTTGCGACTCTTCCCTTTTCCAATTCCATATTGGCCTTTAATTCATCACTCATATTAGTAAAGATGAGATTAGAGCTTTCATTTGTACGATTGCCTAAAGTTGCTTTGTTTGGTTCATACACTTGCGTTCTTTCTACAACTGACCTTACATGATCATACTTCTCTAAATCAGCTTTTTTAATAGGCTTATCCCCTTCCTTGCCCATTACACTGACTTTCGTTACAACCTGCTGGCTCATCGTCATATCTGTGATTGTCTTTTGAATCCCGAATCCAACCGACGACAGCACAACCAAAAATGCACACGCCATTGTTGTCGCAAGAATTGTCATAAAGACGCGGAGTCTGTTTTTCTTCATATTTCTTCTGATAAAATGAACCTGATCCTTAAACCTCAACGGTAATTCCCCCTTTTAACACACCGTCATGAAGCTGAAATTTTGAATGTCCGATAGATGCGACTTCATCATCGTGAGTAATGATCACAAATGTAATGCCACGCTCTCGATTCAGCTGCTGAATCAACTCAAGCACTTCCTGTTCCGTTTCTGAATCAAGGCTTCCCGTCGGCTCATCCGCTAAAATAATCGATGGGTTTAAAATCAATGCTCGCGCAATACTGACACGCTGCTGCTGGCCGCCTGACAGTTCATTCGGATAATGAGCAGCGTGATTTTCCAGACCGACGCGTTTCAGCATGTCCTGCACCTTTTGCTTGCGCTCGGACGGTTTGATCCCTTTTAACGCCAGCGGCATTTCAACATTCTCATACGTCGTTAACCCCGGGATAAGCTGAAAGCTTTGAAAAATAAATCCGAAATGGTCAAGACGAAACTGCGCCCATTCCTTTTCATTAAAGCCGGTGACATCAGTGCCGTTAATGACAATCCGCCCTTTTGTCGGCGATATGTAGCCGGATATTAAATTCAAAAGCGTTGATTTTCCTGAGCCGCTTCGTCCGACGATACAGGCGATTTCCCCTTTCGCCACGCTTAATGAAACATCCTTCAAAACTGGAACTTCATTCTCACGGCCCTTTTTCCCGATCGTGAAAGAATGGTCAATATGCTGAACATCTATCATAAGTTCTCTCTCCCTTATAAAAGTTTCGTTTTTTTATAAATCGCAAAATAACTGATGAAGAAACCGATCACAGCTCCTGCAGCCATGCCAATAAGATATCCGGCAAAGCTCTCCGTTGCGGAAAATCCAAAATATCCGAAGCCCATGATTCCAATGATAATGACGATTACTTGAACCGGACGGTCAAGTGATTTCCACAAAAAGAAATACCCGTTTCGTTCATTAGACAGTTTGACGAAACTGATGTAGCCGATAATGTAGAACATGATACTCATCACAGCCGGAATCACTAAATAATACGGTGAATCCTCAACCCAGTTTGGAACAACATATGTGATCGGAAATATATACTGCATCCATTCAGGTATAGGGTAATCTAAAAATGCCGCTCCGCCAAAAAGGATATCTATGTTAATCGCAGGCAGAGTAATGACTAAAAAAGGCAAGATGGTAACGGTAAATGAGACCAGCAGCTGTGCAAAAATATTGCCTGTCAAAGCTCCGCCAGCCATAACCAAAGAATAAGCCAGCATGCTGATGATGATCATTCCAAGGCTGTAGTTATGAAAATGAACGACCTGATCAGGCTTCAAAAGCATTATCAGCAAAACAGATAAAACATAACCTATGAGTTGCGGTATCACAATCACCATTCCGCCGGTAAGGAACTTCGCATTAAATATCTGCCCTCGTGTATAAGGAAGGCTCAATGTAAAATCAAACAAGCCCTTGCTTCGTTCAATCCCAAGCTGGCTGACCGCCAAAACAACACCCCAAATCCAAAACAGTGAGATAAATGTGCCGTTTAAATAGTTAATCGTAAATACGCAGGTTCCGACCCACTCGTTCTGATGAGCCACGCAGCCTTGGTATGAGATGTACGTATTTAAAATAGTAAAAGGATTGCTAAGCATAAATACCAAAAAAATCATGATTAGCAGAGCTTTATTTTGCTTCCACTCTTTATAAAACAGCCCGGAATCCGGCACATCACTTCCCTCCAAACCGAAAGTATTTCTTAATGTTTCGTTTTCTTATAAATAGAGAAGTAGCTCACAAAGAATCCAACTACGGCTCCAATGATCATTCCAAAAATGTAACCAATGATGGACTGTCCGGCAGAATGTCCAAATAAACCAAATCCAAGAATACCAAAAACGATAATCAGCATTTGTACAGGACGGTCTAATCTGTTCCACAGGAAAAAGTATCCGTTACGTTCACTTGGATGCTTTTTGAAGCTTATATAGCCAATCAAGTAAAACAGCATGCTCATTACGGCTGGAATGAATAAAATATATTTACTGTCAGACAGCCATCCATTTGCAACGTAACCAATAGGCACTAGATATGATAAATTGCTCGTTAGAGAAAAATAAGCCTCAGGGGAAGGGAATAGTTCCCATATACTCACGCCAAAAACAACTTCAAAGTTTCCTACCGGCAAAGCAACAATTAAATACGGCAATACCGCAGCAGCAAATGCCGTTAATAACTGGGCAAAAACATTCCCCGTTAATGCCCCAGCGGCCATCAACAAACAGTAAGCCATAAAACTAATTACGATAACTCCAACGCTGCTGTGCTCAAAAAAGTAGACGTGTTCAGGGTTATAGATAAGAATCAGCAGCCATGCAAGTAAAAATCCAATCAATTGCGATAGCACAATTACAATACCGCCTAACCAAAATTTCGTCTGAAAAATTTGGCTTCTGTTATATGGGAGGCTTAATATAAAATCCATCGTGCCTTTCGAACGCTCCATTCCCAGGAAGCAGACCGCTAAAATGACACCTGGCACCCAGTTGATATCTATCAGATTGCTTACTCTATAATTGACAATAAAATCACAATATTGCGGGTCTTGATGAGCCAGACACCCTTGATAAGACAAATACGTATTAACGATAGAAAGCGGATTTGCCAGCACTAAAAACACAATACTTAACAAAAGCACCACTTGATTCTGCTTCCACTCTCGATAGAGGAGACCTCGGTCTACCATCTCCGCTTCCCTCCAAACTTCGCAATGAACACTTCTTCCAAGTTGACAGGAAGCTCATTCCACACTTTTGGCTTCAGCTCTCTTAAAAAGCTCTTGTTCTCTTCGTCGCTTTTCGGAATCAGCACCGTATAGAACACGCCGGCCTGATCGAGCATCGGAATGTTTTGCTCTCTGATGGCCAAATTGACATCTGTATCAAACGCCATTTGAATTTTAATGTATTCTTCTTTTAATTCATCAAGATCCATCACATTCGTCAGTCTGTTATCTTCAAGAAAACCAATTCGGTTGCACATCCGCTCTATGTCCTCAAGCCGGTGGGAGGTGATCAGAATGCTCGTATCACGCTCAGCCACTTCATCGACCATCAGCTGCAGCACATCATGCCTTGTCACCGCGTCTATTCCATCCGTCGGCTCATCAAGGAGAATCAGCGCCGGTCTCGCCGCAAACGACAGAACGAGCGAAAGTTGTTTTTTCAAACCTGTCGACAGCTCGCGGTATTTTTTCGTTTCCGGAATTTCATATCTGTTCATCAGCTCATTCGCATACGTGACATCAAATTTCGGATACATTCTTCTCAGGATATCGACTAGCTGCTTGTATGTATACTTGTCGTAAAAAGGATTTTGAACAGGCATGTAGATGATATTCTGTTTCACCTTCGGATGCTTTTTGATTTCTACGCCGTCAAATAAAATCGTTCCGCTGTCTGCGAAAATGATTTGTTGGATTAAGCGGAGCATCGTCGTTTTGCCTGATCCATTGCGGCCGAGCAGCCCGAAGATTTCTCCTTTTTCAACTGTTAATGAAACATCTTTTAATACTTGATTGCCGTCTATCATTTTTGACAGCTGCCGTAGTTCAATCATTTTTTGTGCCTCCTTTCACATCAGCGCTGATTTCCTTTATCCATTCTTGCAGTTTCTCCAGCTCAACCCCTGCATAGTGTGCATCGATGATGAGCTGTTTAAGTTGCTCTTTAATCATCGTCATCTTCCCTTCAACCAGTGTCGTTTTTGCATTCTCCGATATATAGGTCCCTCTGCCCCGAAGCGTTTCAATAATCCCCTCTCGCTCAAGCTCTTTGTACGCTTTGCTGACAGTGTTCGGATTCGCAATAATGATCGTCGCCAATTCTCTGACAGAAGGAAGCTTATCACCAGGCTGCATGATCCCTTTCAAACAAAGCTCTTTCATTTGCTGAATAATTTGTTCGTAAATGGGTGTTGAGCTTCTTGGATCGATTTGAATCATTTACTTCCCTACTTTCTATACGATCTGAACCTTTATAGATAAAACTGATCAATTATACTTTTTTGACATTCAAAACCGATCATCACAAGAACTAGAAAAAAAGAACAAGCGATCACAGATGCCGTGATTAGCATTGGCACGTTACGTTTGTTTCGTTTTTTATGTTTCATAACTGCCTCCCTTAATTTCAATATATAAATGACTTTCCATCAGTGTCTATAGTGTATTACTTCAATTAGTACACTTAATACAATAAATACTTTGACGTACAAAGTCAATCCTTTTTTTACAAAAAAACGGACCCTTATCAAAAGGGTCCGTTTCTTATACATCAAGAGGGTGCTGCAGGATCATATTATTTTGCAAAGCTTGCAGCTGAAGTCTCATTCTGTACAGCTGTTCTCTCTGCTGATCATTTGACGACAGCCACAGCTTATTCAAGGCATTTACCGCGTTTTCAAGCTGCATTTGTGCATCACTGTATTCTTGATCGTTATAATGCTCTTGTTTAGAAGCGATTTTCAGCTGTTCTTCAGCATAATCATACGCCTGCATACATTGCTGGAGATGTTCATCTACTGATTGTCTTGTTGCCACAGTAACCCCTCCTCTTGGTAATGGAAACAATCCATCATTCATATTGTAGCCCCATCTGACTTCGTTCAATAAAGTAATTTATGGTCGATATTCATTTGTTCTCTTGTGAAATGCGTGCTACAATTTTAGGATGCAATCGTACGCAAGGAGGCACATGAATTGTGATGCAGAACAATCCTTTTCCTTATTCAAATACGGAAAAACGCTATCATACATTGAATTATCATCTCAGAGATCATTTTGGCCATAAGGTGTTTAAAGTGGCGCTGGACGGCGGCTTTGACTGTCCGAACCGGGACGGCACCGTTGCCCACGGCGGCTGTACATTTTGCAGCGCAGCAGGCTCCGGCGATTTTGCCGGAAACCGGGCCGATGATTTAATTACGCAATTCCATGACATCAAAAACCGCATGCACGAAAAATGGAAGGACGGCAAATACATCGCCTATTTTCAGGCTTTCACCAATACGCACGCGCCGGTTGAGGTGCTTCGTGAGAAATTTGAATCCGTCCTTGCCCTTGATGATGTAGTCGGCATTTCGATCGCCACACGCCCGGACTGTCTGCCTGATGATGTTGTTGACTATTTGGCCGAGCTGAATGAACGAACATATCTATGGGTGGAGCTTGGGCTTCAAACGGTTCATGAACGAACCGCTCTTCTGATCAACCGCGCACATGATTTTAACTGCTATGTGGAAGGCGTCAATAAATTAAGAAAACACGGCATACGGGTCTGCTCACATATTATCAACGGACTGCCTTTGGAAGACCGGGACATGATGATGGAAACCGCAAAGGCCGTCGCAGATTTGGACGTACAGGGCATTAAAATCCATCTGCTGCACCTATTGAAAGGCACACCGATGGTCAAGCAATATGAAAAGGGAAAGCTGGAATTCCTTTCTCAAGATGAATATGTGCAGCTCGTCTGCGATCAGCTTGAAATCATTCCGCCGGAAATGATCGTCCACCGCATTACAGGTGACGGACCGATAGAATTGATGATCGGGCCGATGTGGAGCGTCAACAAATGGGAAGTGCTTGGCGCCATTAATAAAGAACTTGAAAATCGCGGCAGCTATCAAGGAAAGTTCTTTCAGCGGCTTGAGGAGGAATCAGCGCTATGATTTTGAAAAAAATTCTTCCTTACAGCAAAGAGCTGCTGAAAATGGCCGCGGGAGAAGGAGATATCGTCGTAGATGCAACGATGGGCAACGGACACGATACGCAGTTTTTAGCGGAGCTTGTCGGTGAAAACGGCCATGTGTACGCATTTGACATCCAAGAATCAGCCGTGGCCAATACGAAGGAACGGCTCGGCAAGACATTTCAAGCGCGAACAACGTTATTTCACAAAAGCCATGACAAAATCGCTGAATCCCTACCGCCGGAAGCACATGGCAAAGTGGCAGCCGCTGTGTTTAACCTCGGCTATCTGCCGGGCGGGGACAAATCGATTACGACGAACGGCAGTTCAACGATCAAAGCGATTGAACAGCTTCTCAGCATCATGAAAGATGAGGGCCTGATTGTTCTGGTCGTCTATCATGGTCACCCGGAAGGCAAAGCTGAAAAAAACGACGTACTCGACTTTTGCCGGGACTTGGATCAGCAAACAGCCCGTGTGTTAACATATGGATTTATCAATCAGCAAAATGACCCACCATTTATTGTCGCCATCGAAAAAAAAGCTCAAATCAGCAAATGATTTGAGCTTTTTTCTTTGAGTTTTTCATCCAGGCCATTTTTTGAAATTTCCGGTAGGCTCTGCCGTTGATATAAAAGAAAAAGGAGGTTTTTCCGCTTGCTTTGATCAGCTTCTTCGCGAGCCGGCCCATTTCCTTTTGCCCCGCCACTTTATCATCTGACAAATAAACGCCCAACAAGCCCCGATTGATTAAACGATGGAAGTTTTCATGCGGAATACCTTGCAAATGTTCGTCGGCTTTATGGATAAAGTGTTCAAGCCGCTTCATCATTTCTTCATGCGACTGATAATACGAGCAGAAATTTAAGTCCCCTTCCAGCAAGTCCTCCTCTTGATCGATCAAATAATCCAGCAGAATGTGAAGACCTTGTATGTAAGGAAAATAACTGTTGCGGATTTTTTTAGCGGTGTTTTCTGTGAAATCAGGCTGGAACGAATACGCAACAAGACAGAAAATGCCTAGCGTAGAGCCTGCACAAGCTGAAAACTCATACCATTCCATCTCAGGCAGCTCTGATTCATATTGAGTAAACCACTTCTCAAGCCGCGGAACACGCTCATGCTCAATAACGTGCTTATGCACCTGCAAATCGCAATAATAGCCGCACAGTTCAAGCAGATACGGTTTAATCATGTCGTAGTGCTCAATTGAACTAAGTACACGCTGGCACGTTTTGACCAACTCATGCAAATATCCACTGTCATCCTGTTCTTCACGGAATTGATAATAATTTTGCGGTTCCGCTCCCACTGTCAGTGCGTCCTGCATTGAGGTGTGGAGCATCCGAAAATCCTGCGGGTCAAGTGAGGTGCTGCGGTCGCACAGATTGTCCAGATAATCACTGATCGTTTGATACGCGATGATAAACTCGACGCATTTCTGCTTTTGATTGCCTGACAACAAGGCCAGTATGCCGCCGCCTTCACAGTGGAACGTTTTATCTCGAATACTTGCGGTTGCCTGTGCTTTTAATTCACTGTTATGAATTGATTCTGATTTTTGCTTCCATATGTCCAGTTCTCGATGAACGAGCGGAAAAATATCTCGATATACTTTTGCCATCAGTCCAAAAGGATGTTCCGGTACTGTCAACACATGCACCCCCAACTAGTTCAAATATATTGATCAGTAAACGCTCTTGCTGCTTTAAAGACATCTTCTCTTTCGGGTTCATTAAATATTTCATGATAAAGCCCTTCCCACTCTTTGTACGCTTTATTGTGGGAAGCAACACCTGAAAACCACTTGATGACCATCGTTTTGTCGACAAGCTTGTCGTCACCTGCCTGCATAACAAGGAGCGGCACTCTCAAAAACGCATCTGTCGGCACCATCGCTGACTCAATTGTTTTTAACAGTTCTCTGTACCATCTGACAGATACTTTCCTGACGTATAACGAATCATTTTGGTCTGCCTCGATGACGTCCTCATTGCGCGTCGCCATATCAATTGATAATCCCGAATCAACCTTAAGTGACGGAGCGATGACATTCAGGCCTCTTGATGCAATGTCAAGCGCTTTATTGACTTTAATTTGCAGTCCGAGACACGGTGATGATAAAATAATTCCCGTAATGCGGGGATTTCTTTGCTGTTTAAACCATTCAATCGCGACCAGGCCGCCCATGCTGTGACCAAGTAGAAAAACAGGCAGCTCAAAGGTTCGCGCTTTATCTATCCAAGTATCTACTTCATCAATGTATTCTTGAAATGAGCGAATATGACCTCTTGCCCTTGTGGTTGTCCCCTGACCCGGCAAATCGCCCATGACAACGTGATAACCCGAAGATCTCCACATTTCAACCAGCCATTTATATCGTCCGTGATATTCACTTGCCCCGTGGATCATCACAATCACTGCAACAGGTCTGTCTGCTTTCCAGGTCCACATGCTGTTCACCTCATACGAAATTTAAATAGAGAAAGAAGGATGAATGTTATGATCTACCCTTATAAGGAACACAAGCCAGATATTCACCCAACAGCCTTTGTAGCTGATAATGCCACAATTACCGGTGACGTCGTTATCGGAGAACAGTCCAGCATTTGGTTTTCTGTTGTCATAAGGGGAGATGTCGCGCCGACCAGAATCGGAAGCAGAGTCAATATCCAAGATTTAAGCTGCCTCCATCAAAGTCCGAACCGGACGCTTCTCATTGAAGATGACGCCACGATAGGGCATCAGGTTACACTTCATAGCGCTGTTATCCGAAAAAATGCCTTAATTGGCATGGGCTCAATCATCTTAGACGGAGCCGAAATTGGCGAAGGGGCCTTTATTGGTGCCGGCAGTCTTGTCCCTCCGGGAAAAACCATCCCGCCTGGCCACCTCGCCTTTGGCCGACCTGCAAAAGTCATCCGCCCTTTGACGGAAGAAGACCGACAAGATATGCAAAGAATACGGTCGGAATATGTAGCAAAGGGCCAATATTATAAATCACTTCAGCAAACATAAGACCTGCTTCGTCTTACTTTACCATTTTTCAAATTATGTTTGAAAGCAATAACCATCGTTTACCCGGACGTAATGACAGTTCGGGTTTTGATTTTTCCATAAAACGTTCACATGTAGCATTAAACGTATGACTTTTATCTTATCATAAAACATAATCTGCAACTGTAATCTGGCTCTGCAAAAATCACATTCCTATTCTTTCCTGTTCTCTATTTTCTATGAGTACATACAAAAAGAGCCCGCTGGGAGCTCTTTTTGTCAGCTGATATTGCGTTCGCTGGCAGCAGCCGCATTTTTCTTATGAAAACCTTTTCCATAATACACAGCAAGTAAGATAAGAAACCATATCGGCCCGATAATCACGGCTACTCTTGTATCGGGACTGTAAGCCATAAGAATAACGACAAATGCTAAAAATGCCAATGACACATAAGATGTAAACGGAAAGAAAGGCATTTTGTATTTTAAGTGTTTCTTTTCTTCTGGCTGCAAGCTTTTCCGGTATCTAATTTGAGAAAGCAAAATGATCGCCCACGTCCAAATCGCTCCGAACGTCGCAATGCTTGTAACCCAAGTAAACACTTTCGCAGGTACAACGTAGTTTAACAGCACGCCGACCAATAAAGCGCCCGCTGAAGCCAGAACAGCTTTACCCGGGATGCCGCCTTTTGTCAGCTGGCCATAGGCTTTTGGCGCCTCCCCCTGATCCGCTAAGTTAAACAGCATCCGACCCGTGCTGAAAATGCCGCTGTTGCAGGAAGACAGCGCGGCCGTCAAGACGACAAAGTTAATGATGCCTGCCGCAGATGGAATGCCCACTTTTTCAAATGTGAGGACAAACGGACTTCCTTGTGAGCCAATTTCCTGCCATGGATAAATAGACATAATGACAAATAAAGCACCTACATAAAAAATCAAAATACGCCAAAATACCGTATCTATTGCTTTGGCTAACGATTTTTGCGGGTTCTTTACTTCACCAGCCGTCACCCCGATCATTTCAATCCCTAAATAGGCGAACATCACCATTTGGAGTGACAATAAAACCCCTTTTATGCCATATGGAAAAAATCCTCCGTTGTTCCACAAATTGCTGATTCCCGTGGCAATGCCTCCATTGCCGACCCCTGCGATGATCATCAATAACCCGACAGCAATCATAGATAAAATCGCGACAATTTTAATCAAAGCGAACCAAAATTCCAGCTCTCCGTAAGCTTTAACAGCCAAGAAGTTAACACCCGTCATAATGATCAGCGCCGATAATGCCCATATCCAGTTTGGCACGTCCGGAAACCAGTATCCCATATAAATACCGACAGCAGTGATTTCAGCCATACAGGTGACAACCCATAAAAACCAGTAGTTCCATCCGGTTAAATAGCCTGCAAGCGGTCCCAAATAATCACGCGCATACCTGCTGAAGGAGCCGGCGACCGGTTTTTGAATGGCCATTTCTCCAAGCGCCCTCATAATAAAAAACATGATCAGGCCGCTTACGGCATACGCTGCCAAAATACCAGGCCCTGCTAATTTGATAGCTGATGCGGAGCCGAGAAACAACCCCACTCCAATGGCAGCTCCTAAAGACATTAGAGAAATATGCCTCTGCTCGAGTCCGCGGTGCAGCTCTTGTTTTTGTTTTTGCATGCTCTTCTCCCCTAGAAAAAAATATCAATAAAACATTTTTCTGAATTTTTCGTGTGGATTAGGTAATCAATGATCATGGAGAAATAAAAGTATACAAGGCTTTCGACGAATCGAAAGCCTTGTCTGTTACACAAAGATGACTTCTTTAGGCTGATGGCTCAGCTCTTCAGGCATATACCGTTTTTCGATATTGATGCTGTGCCAGATCATAAAGATTAATACAGTCCAGATTTTACGGCTGTTATCAGCCTTATCCGCACAGTGGTCTTCAAGAAGCTGAAGGACATAATCCTTGTGGATGTAAGCATCCGTTTGGCTTTCCTGAATAATGTTCCGCACCCATTCGTTCATTTCGTTTTTCAGCCAATGACGGATCGGTACAGGGAAACCAAGCTTTTTGCGGTTTAAAACGTGCTCAGGCACAATTCCTTCAGCTGCTTTGCGAAGAAGATATTTCGTCGTGCCGTTCTTCGTTTTCAGTTCGTCAGGAATTTTTGAAGCGACGTCAAATACGACTTTATCCAGGAATGGCACACGCAGTTCCAAAGAATTCGCCATCGTCATTTTATCTGCTTTTAACAGAATGTCACCGCGCATCCAAGTGTGGATATCAACATATTGCATTTTGTTGATATCGCTGTATGAGCTGCTTTCTGTAAAGTAAGTCTTGGTCACATCGCGATATGAAAGGTTCGGATTATAATGTTTCAACAGCTGTTTTTTGACAGACTCTTCAAAGATCTTCGCGTTACCGATGTAACGATCCTGAAGCGGAGTGCAGCCGCGCTCAAGCAGGCTCTTTCCTCTCATTCCTTCAGGCATAACGGCCGCAACGTGCAGAAGCATCTTTTTCAGGCCGGACGGAATGCGCTCAAACGGTTTAAGCGAAAGCGGTTCACGGTAAATGTTATATCCGCCGAAGAGCTCGTCTGCACCTTCACCTGATAAGGCAACCGTTACATGTTTTTTCGCTTCTTTTGCAACAAAGTACAATGGAATCGCCGCCGGATCAGCAAGCGGATCATCAAAATGCCATACGATCTTCGGAAGCTCGTTCATGTATTCCTCAGGGGAAATGACTTTGCTGATATTTTCAATGCCAAGTGCCGCAGCAGTTTCTTTCGCTACATCGACTTCACTGAAGCCCTGCTGTTCGAATCCGACAGAGAAAGTTTTTAAGCTTGGATGAAATTCTTTCGCAACGGATACAATAAAGGAAGAATCGATTCCGCCAGACAGGAATGAACCGACAGGAACGTCACTTCTCATATGAACGTTTACAGAGTCATAGATCGCGTCTCTGACTTCTTTCACAAGCTTATCTTCTTCGGTCTGAACTGGCTTGAAGTTCGCTTTGAAATACGTTTTGAATGTGATATCGCCGTCCGGGCGGATTGTAAACTGTGAACCCGGCTCTACTTTTTTCACATTGGCATCAAGCGTGCTTGGTTCAGGAACGAATTGGAAAGACATGTACTGTTGCAATGCCTCTTTATCTATTTCAATATCATTCTGAGCAACCATTAAACTTTTTCTCTCTGAGGCAAAATAAACCTGATCATTGATCGTTGTGTAGTACAACGGTTTAATGCCAAATGGATCTCTTGCTCCATAAAGCACATGATCGTTTTTATTCCAAATCAGAAAGGCAAACATACCGCGCAGTTTGGACGCCGCTTCTTCTTTATAGTGACGGTAAGTCGCAAGAAGAACCTCTGTGTCCGAATCCGTGTTGAATGTGTACCCCTTTGCTTCAAGTTCTTCTCTCAGTTCAATATAGTTATAGATTTCTCCGTTAAAGATAATCCAATATGTTTCATCTTCATATGATAAAGGCTGTCCGCCATTTTCTACATCAATAATGCTGAGCCGTCTGAATCCGAATCCAACGTGCTCATCATGGAAATATCCATCACTGTCAGGACCGCGGTGAACGATCATTTGGTTCATTTGTTTGATTAGTTCTTCTTGATCAGCGGTTTGAGCTAACGGATGCTTGTTAAAAACCCCGACAAATCCACACATAGTATTGCCTCCATAATTAAAATTGTCATCATTGAACCCCTATTTATAGACGCTGTGAATAGTATTTGGTTTCACGGTTATGTAAAAAAATAAACATGAATACAACGTAAAAAAGGGAAAGCCGCTTAACCAGTAAGCGGCTATAAAATTATTCTCCTAACGCTTCTTTACGCAGCTGCTCCGCTTTGTCTGTACGTTCCCACGGAAGATCAACATCGTGGCGTCCAAAGTGGCCGTACGCAGCAGTTTGTTTGTAGATCGGACGGCGTAAATCAAGCATTTTGATAATGCCGGCAGGTCGTAAATCAAAGTTATTGCGAACAACTTCAATCAGTTTTTCCTCAGAAGCTTTTCCGGAACCGAATGTGTTGATTGAGATTGACACAGGCTGCGCAACACCAATCGCGTAAGCAAGCTGTACTTCGCAAGAATCTGCAAGCTCAGCCGCTACGATGTTTTTCGCAACATATCTTGCTGCATATGCCGCAGAACGGTCTACCTTCGTCGCATCCTTACCTGAGAATGCGCCTCCGCCGTGGCGTGCATAGCCGCCGTACGTATCAACAATGATTTTGCGTCCTGTAAGTCCCGCATCCCCTTGAGGGCCTCCGATAACGAAACGTCCTGTAGGATTGATGAAATATTTTGTTTCTTCATCAATTAGCTCTTCAGGAACAACCGGATTGATAACATGTTCTTTAATGTTGCGCTGGATTTGCTCAAGCGTAATTTCAGGGTGGTGCTGAGTTGAAATAACAATCGCGTCAATGCGGACAGGTTTGTTATTTTCATCATACTCAACCGTTACCTGTGTTTTGCCGTCAGGGCGAAGGTACGGAAGAATATCTTCTTTACGCACTTCACTCAGGCGGCGGGCCAATTTATGAGCAAGTGAAATTGGAAGAGGCATAAGCTCTTTCGTTTCGTTGCACGCATAACCGAACATTAAACCTTGGTCACCCGCACCGATCGCTTCAATTTCTTCGTCACTCATTGTGCCTTCACGGGCTTCAAGCGCTTGGTCTACACCCATCGCGATATCAGCAGACTGCTCGTCAATTGATGTTAAAACCGCACAAGTTTCCGCATCAAATCCGTATTTCGCACGTGTGTATCCGATTTCTTTAATGGTTTGGCGAACTGTTTTCGGAATGTCAACATACGTAGATGTTGTGATCTCTCCGCTGACAAGAACCAAACCAGTTGTCACAGACGTTTCACAAGCAACACGCGCGTTAGGGTCTTTCTTTAAAATTTCATCTAAAATGCTGTCAGAAATCTGGTCACAGATTTTATCCGGATGCCCCTCCGTAACAGATTCTGATGTAAATAAACGACGATTTTTACTCATGATTTGCTTCCTCCTGCACAAGGCCTCCCGAAAGACCTTGTATATATGATACGGAACTCGCTCCCTCTTTTATACAATGTAACGTTATATTAGAGAATGTTAATTGGCATATTTATGAAATAAAAAAACCTTTTCCATCGAGGAAAGGGTTTGGACTTTGTGCCTTTCACTCTTATCGCTCAAGGAATCATACAACCTTGCAACAGGTTAGCACCTTGGTTGTCTCACACAGTTGAACATAATAAATAACAGAGAAACCGGTTGCTGGGCTTCATAGGGCCTGTCCCTCCGCCAGCTCGGGATAAGAGTATCCGCTCAATGAAATATCTTATCGTAAAAGGGTTTGCAATGTCAATATGATTCAGAAGAAATAGGCACCTATATCGAGGGAAAACATTGGAAAACACACACAAAAAAAATGATAAATAGTATAGACTATTTGAAAATATATGTTATACTAATTCACAATTAGCAAAACACAAAAAACGATAAAGGAAGGTTTCATATGAACTCAGTTGATTTGACCGCTGATTTACAAGCCTTATTAACAAGTCCAAATGTGCGTCATAATTTATCAGCAGCACAGCTTACAGAAAAAGTACTCTCCCGGAACGAAGGCATTTTAACATCCACGGGTGCTGTTCGGGCGACAACAGGCGCTTACACAGGACGTTCACCTAAAGACAAATTTATCGTGGAGGAAGAAAGCACGAAAAATAAGATCGATTGGGGCACGGTGAATCAGCCGATTTCAGAAGAAGCATTTGACCGGCTGTACACGAAGGTTGTCAGCTATCTGAAACAGCGAGATGAGCTGTTTGTTTTCGAAGGATTTGCCGGAGCAGATGAAAAATACAGGCTGCCGATCACCGTCGTAAATGAGTTCGCATGGCACAATTTATTCGCCAGACAGCTGTTTATCCGTCCGGAAGGCAATGATAAGAAAACAGTTGAACAGCCGTTTACCATTCTTTCTGCTCCGCATTTTAAAGCGGATCCAAAAACAGACGGCACACATTCCGAAACCTTTATTATTGTCTCTTTCGAAAAGCGGACGATTTTAATCGGCGGAACAGAGTATGCCGGCGAAATGAAGAAATCCATTTTCTCCATTATGAATTTCCTGCTCCCTGAAAGAGATATTTTATCTATGCACTGCTCCGCCAATGTCGGTGAAAAAGGCGATGTCGCCCTTTTCTTCGGACTATCTGGAACAGGCAAGACCACACTGTCAGCCGATGCTGACCGCAAGCTGATCGGCGACGATGAACACGGCTGGTCTGACACAGGCGTCTTTAATATTGAAGGCGGATGCTACGCCAAGTGCATTCATTTAAGCGAAGAAAAGGAGCCTCAGATCTTTAATGCGATTCGCTTCGGGTCTGTTCTCGAAAATGTTGTTGTTGATGAAGATACACGGGAAGCCAATTATGATGATTCCTTCTATACCGAAAATACGCGGGCTGCTTACCCGATTCATATGATTGACAACATCGTGACCCCAAGCATGGCAGGCCACCCGTCAGCAATTGTATTTTTAACGGCTGATGCATTCGGGGTCCTGCCGCCGATCAGCAAACTGACGAAGGAGCAGGCGATGTACCATTTCTTAAGCGGTTATACGAGTAAACTTGCCGGAACCGAACGCGGTGTGACGTCTCCTGAGACGACATTCTCCACATGCTTCGGCTCACCGTTCCTGCCGCTTCCTGCTCACGTCTATGCTGAAATGCTCGGCAAAAAGATCGATGAACACGGCGCAGACGTTTACTTGGTCAATACCGGCTGGACTGGCGGCGGCTACGGCACAGGCGAACGCATGAAGCTTTCTTACACAAGAGCGATGGTCAAAGCAGCGATTGAAGGCCAATTAGAGGATGCAGAAATGATGACTGACGATATTTTCGGCCTGCACATTCCACTTCACGTTCCTGGCGTTCCCGATCATATCCTTCAGCCGGAAAACACGTGGAACAACAAGGAAGAATACAGAGAAAAGGCTATCTACCTCGCAAATGAATTCAAAGAGAATTTTAAAAAGTTCACACATACAGATGCCATTGCACAGGCTGGCGGCCCTCTCGTTTAGAAAGCAAAAGCCAAGAGCAATTATGCTCTTGGCTTGTTTTAATTGACAGAATGCAGTGAAGTCAGCTTGTACGTAATGATGGTCCGGCCGTCTTCCCATTGAAGCTTCTGCACTTCAGCTGTGCCCGATTTTTCGCCAAACTTTGTTTTGCGTACATCCATCGGAATCTCCATCGGATACACACGGTATCCCTCTTTCTCTAACGTGAATATATTTTCATCTATGCGAACTTCTTTTCCTTTTGTCACAATCAGTGTATTAAATTCAACAGGCATTCCCAAAGTGAAATCCCCTTTCGTTCTCTTTTTTCTTTATCATACCATATTTCACCGTCAGCGGTTTTTCATCCATTGTGTGAGCTGCCGTACGATACGCCGATTTTCTTTTGGCGGAAAATAATGTGTGAATTTACTGTAATACCACGTCTCCACCGGCTTATACAGCTGTTTTAGCTTCTCTTCAAATAGATAGGAATGCTGAATCGAAACGTTTTGGTCTTTTTCTCCATGGATTAATAGCACGGGGGCCTGAATTTTATCTACTTGGTCAAATGGTGTTCTCCATTTGTATTCCTCAGGCACCTTTTTCGGTGTTCCGCCGATGACTCTTTTCATCATTCGCCGCAAATCATGCCGCTCCTCATATGTAAGGATCATATCACTGACGCCTCCCCAGGAAACAAATGAAGCCGCTTGCCGGCCCATTTCAATCGCAGTGAGCATTCCCATAATTCCGCCGCGGGAAAAGCCGAAGATATGGATTCTGTCCTTCTTGACATTTGGATGCTGCTGAAGGAGTTGAAATGCAGAAAAGGCATCCTCCCTGTCTTTTCCGGCAAAATCCTCATTGCCCTCTCCTCCTTGATTTCCTCTGTAAAAAGGAGCAAACACAACAAACCCTTGGGATGCAAACTGGATAATCCGGCCCGGCCGAACCATGCCCACGCTTTTAATCCCGCCGCGCAAATATAAAAATCCGTCATATTGTCCCGGTGCCGCCGGCTCAGCCAGAAGCCCCTTTACCCGTAAGCCATTTGAAAGATAGCAGATCGTATACAAACGTACATGCTGACTTGGCGACGGAAATCTTCTTTTCTCAACAATCAAAGCACCCGCCTCCTTTTTTCTATATGCTTTCCTTCCTCCAAAATTACATCCGGAGAACCTGATTAGGCATTCACACATTTTTATACCCATCATACGATATGTAAAGCAAAAAAGGATATTAACTTGATGCTAAATAGGAGGTTGTCTATGTGAACAAATGGTTAAGGCTGGGCTGCGCCTGTGTTGGCAGTATATTTCTGATGATCGCCCTGGCGGCTTGCAAGCAGGAAGAAACGCTCACCAAAGTCAAAGTAGCTGAAGTGACCCATTCGATTTTTTACGCGCCTTTATATGTTGCTGAGTCTAAAGGATTTTTCAAGGAAGAAGGGCTTGATGTTGATGTAAACACGACATGGGGCGGCGACAAAACGATGACATCGCTTCTTTCAAACGGCTCAGACATCGCACTTGTCGGGTCAGAAACATCTATTTATGTCGAAGCGCAAGGGGCTAAAG
Source organism: Bacillus sp. SN1 (assembly GCF_002796895.1). NCBI lineage: Bacteria > Bacillati > Bacillota > Bacilli > Caryophanales > Bacillaceae > Bacillus > Bacillus sp. SN1. The sequence continues at coordinate 33,102 of NZ_PHIE01000003.1, read as the reverse complement.
ACCCTGTCATTAATTTCGCCCAGCTGACCCAGACAGACGGAACGTTCCTTGTCGCGAGAGAAGATGTTGCACACTTTGACTGGGATCAGCTGGAAGGAAAAACGTTTCTCGGCCAGAGAAAAGGAGGCATGCCGCAAATGGTCGGCGAGTATGTGCTGAACAAACATAAAATTGACCCGCATAAGGATATTGACCTTATCCAGAACATAGACTTCGCCAATATCGCCAATGCATTTGCTTCTGGAACCGGCGAATATGTACAGCTCTTTGAACCGCAAGCTTCTCTCTTTGAGAAAAAAGGCATCGGCCATATCGTAGCTTCTTTCGGAGAAGAATCAGGCCAGGTTCCTTATACGACTTTTATGGCGAAACAAAGCTATCTGAAGAAACATGAAGACACAGCCGTCAAGTTTACAAAAGCCATTTATAAGGCGCAGCAGTGGGTGGAAAACCACTCGGCGAAGGACATCACAGACGCCATTAAAGATGAATTTGATGATACCGATCCAGAAGTCATCGAAACATCCATTGAACGCTATAAAAAGCAGCATTCGTATTCGCCAGACCCTCTGCTCAACGAAAAAGAATGGGAGCTGCTCCAAACCATTATGGATCAATCGGGAGAACTGCCGAAGCACATTCCATACAATCAGCTAGTAAATAAACAAATTGCCGAAAAAGTCACCTCGGAAAAATAGGAGGCGCCATTTATGTCTTTCTTACATGTCGACCATGTAACCCATACTTATTTTTCTGTTAAAGAAAAAACAACGGCCGTGCGGGATATTCATTTCAATGCTGAAAAAGGTGATTTCATCTCATTTCTCGGCCCAAGCGGCTGCGGAAAAACAACACTGCTTTCCATTATTGCCGGCCTGATTGAGCCATCGGAAGGCAGAGTTCTGATTGAAGGACGTGAGCCAAATCAAAAAGAACATAACATTGGCTACATGCTTCAGCAGGATTACTTATTTCCCTGGAAATCTATCGAGGAAAATGTGCTTCTCGGTCTAAAAATCGCCGACACGTTGACGGAAGAAAGCAAGGCCGCTGCACTCGGTCTATTGCCGGAGTTCGGCCTCATAGATGTGGAGAAGAAATATCCGAAAGAGCTGTCGGGCGGAATGCGCCAGCGGGCCGCACTTGCAAGAACTCTTGCGCCAGATCCAAGTCTGCTTTTGCTGGATGAGCCATTTTCCGCGCTTGATTTTCAGACAAAGCTGTCATTGGAAAACCTGGTATTCCGTACATTAAAGGAGTATCAAAAAACAGCAGTGCTTGTCACTCATGATATTGGGGAAGCGATAGCGATGAGCGATACGATCTATTTATTTTCAAACCAGCCAGGCACCATCCATCAGATTTTTACCATTCCTAAGGAATTGGCCGCGATGATGCCTTTTGACGCCCGCCAGGCGCCATCCTTCCAGACGCTTTTTCAAACGATATGGAAGGAGCTGAATTCTCTTGAGAAGCAGCAAAGAAACCATTGATTTGCTTCACGAGCAATATCAATTAAAACAGAAAAAGGAAAAATGGAATGTACATTCCTTTCAGCTTGCCATATTTATTCTCTTTTTCTCGGGTTGGGAAATCTCCAGCAGGCTCGGCTGGATTGATCCGCTGATCTTCAGCTCTCCGTCAGCTGTATGGCGTTTATTGCTGGAGAAACTGGGTGACGGGTCTTTACTGTCACATATCGGCGTCACTTTATTTGAAACGGTGCTTGGCTTTTTGCTTGGGACGTTGATGGGCACGTGCCTCGCTGCTTTGTTATGGTGGTCCAACCGGCTTGCCAGAATTTTAGATCCGTATCTCGTTATTTTGAATGCAATGCCGAAAGTGGCGCTGGGCCCGATCCTGATTGTTGCGCTCGGTCCCAGTTTTATCAGCATTATTGCGATGGGGGCCATCATCAGCGTCATTATCACCACCATCGTCGTGTACACCGCCTTTCAAGAGGTTGACGAAAACTATATAAAAGTCATGAAAACATTCGGTGCAAAAAAATGGGTCATTTTTAAAGAAGTGATTCTGCCCGCATCCTCCCCCGCTATTATTTCAACACTGAAAGTAAACGTCGGGTTATCATGGGTTGGCGTCATTGTAGGGGAATTCCTTGTCTCTAAGGTCGGGTTGGGATATATGATTATTTACGGTTTCCAAGTCTTCAATTTCACGCTCGTCTTCTTAAGCCTGCTGATCATCGCCATATTTGCCACTCTGATGTATCAGGGCGTAGAGCTTCTGGAAAAGAAATGGACGAAGGGCAGGACATAAAAAACCCGGCACATGTGCCGGGTTTTCATTCGATCCATCCAGCTTCTTTCAGTTTTTTCAAACTGATCGGAAGAACGGAATCCTTCATAATAAAGCTGAATTTTTTATTGCGGGAAAGGTTTTCCGGAAGCTCATGAAACAGAACCGGGCCTTTCGTTTCAAAGTAATCAGCTTGCTTTTCAAGCTTTTCTATATCTGCAAAATATATATTTTTCACAATCACTTTTTCTTTACCGAGAACTTTATACTGTCCGAGGTACTTGAGGCTTTTCACTCTCGCACCCGTCTCTTCCTTTACTTCCCGGAGCGCCGCCTCTTCTGCGCACTCCATCGGCTCTACTTTCCCGCCTGGAAACTCATAGCCTCTGTCCTCATGTTCTGTTAAAAGCCATTTGCCGCCAAAACGGCAAATCACCCAGACATGCTTTGGGCTGTCCGAGAAAGGCTGATTGTCAAAGGAAAGCTGAACAGTATTCTGATAATAATCTTTAAACTCGTACATGTTTATCCCTCAAATCCGTTCCTAGCTATCTTCCATACATCATACCACAGTTATGTTTCTTCGGAAGCCTTTTATCAAAAAATTAGGGAAACCCAGCACGCCATCAGGGTCTAAAACATGCAGACCAGCTCGTACAGTTTTTTGCCGTGCCTTTTGCCAGAATGTGCGACTGGCGCTCTGGGCTTTATTATGACCCGTGAACAGCTAAAAGTTACGGTTTGCGTTTGAATTTATTTTTTAACGTTTCTAAAAGATCGACGAGCATCTGAGGAACCGGTATGCCGAGAGAGCTGGCTGTCACTACAATTTGCACAGACTCATAAAGAATATAAAACATAATAGCCAAGTCACGTATTGACCCCTGTGTATTCAGCAGCTGATCAAAAAAGTGGCATACAGAGATCAGAGCCAGCGTGACTAATTTTTTGACAAGCCGGGTAAATACTTTTTTAAACGCCAGCTTGTGAATAATCGTTTCCTTCAAGGTCGTACTGATAAATTCAATGGCCATAAGAGAGAGCAAAATCAGGAATGAATATTGAAAACCTCCGAAGAAAAACCCCGCTGCTGAAACGCTGACTGCTAAAAACGAAAAGATGCCAAAGTCTCTATCCATTTATACCAACATCCTTTCACAGAAACGGCCTTACGATATTCTATGGAAAACAAGCCGAACGGATTGGATTTTTCAGAAAAATGGACTGGTTGTCGCCTATTTTAATTTGGATACAAAATTAAAGCCGGACGTCTTTTATAAGACATCCGGCCTTTCTTTTTTGGGTTTATCCCAGGTAAGCTTTCAGCATCCAGTTGTGTTTTTCAATATTTTGATGGATCGCAAGAAGCATGTCCCCTGTTGTTTCATCACCGACTTCATCAGCTAAATCCATGCCGTTTTTCAGCTCTTCCGCGATGACTGTGAAATCATCATATACGCTCTGAACCATTTGTTCAGCCGTTTCATTTCCTTCCGCTTCTTTTACAGAAGCTGTTTCCAAGGATTCCTTCATTGTCGCAATTGGTTTTCCGTTCAGTGCCAAAAGACGTTCTGCTAAGTCATCAATATAAGTTGCCGTTTCGTTATACAGCTCTTCAAACTTTTCATGAAGAGTGAAGAAATCTTTCCCTTTCACATACCAATGATAATTATGTAGTTTCACATACATGACTGTCCAGTTGGCTACTTGTTTGTTCACTGCTTGAATCAATTGTTCTGACATGATTATCTTCCTCCTTGTTATATGACTATGTATACCCTTTATATCGTACGTTAAAACCTCTTTTTTACCCTTATCTGTCACAATTTCTTCTGCTATGCTACAATTGTTAAAAAACGGGAGGTGGAATGTCATGACGCTTCTCATTACGGTAAGTATTTTGATTGTGCTGGCTGTTTTGCTTGTCACCATTTGGACGACTGTGAAAGCCTATAATGTAAAGCACACCATCGATCCCCCGCAAGAAACTCGCTCTGATTCAAAACGTCAATGATTGTGTGAATGCTCGTCTTCAGTCTGATTGCTGGCAGCATCGGCGTCTCCGACTTGGACTTTTAAGGTCGGCATGCTATGCTGTTTTTTTGCTGTGACATGGGATTGGACAGTGTATATACCATCTTCCTTAAACGTTGTTTCCAATCGATATACGCCTTTTTCCTGTTTCGCTTTATACATTTGGCTGGCGTCTTTTTCTCCTTCTTTCCACACTTCAAACTCCACTTCATCAGCATCCGTCACAGCTTCGTCACCATATGATACCGCTGCTTCATAAGCGGCACTTTCTCCGGGATTTACTTTTTCAGGTCCGGTCAGCTTGACATCCAATACCTCGGGCGTCTCAGCTGTATTTGCTTTGTTTTCGCCAGATCCGCATCCATTAAGCAAAAAAGCAGAAAAAAGCAGAACAACCAACATTTTTTTCATGCCATCACCCTTTCATCGTTTACCTAAATAGTAGCAAACGCTTACAGCAAATGGTATATAAAAAAGAAGACGTCACAAAAAAGACCTTTTTGCTTAAGTGCAAAAAGGTCCCTTTCTGTTTAGCCAAATACTTTTAGCAATTCTTCTTTATCCTGTGACAGCCAGAAACGCATTAAACGTTTAGCGCCTTCCAGATCATGAAGCTTCGCCTGGCCGCACTGCTTTTCATTTGCGGCCGGAATTTCGGTAATTTCTACTGCTTCGTTCATTGTATCTTCAAGAAGAGCAACGATTTCCGCTGGTGTCGGCTCTCCGCTCACAACAAGATAATAGCCTGTTTGGCAGCCCATTGGAGAAATATCGATGATATCAAAATGATCGTATTTCTCAGCGTGAGAACGAATCGTAAACGCGAGCAAATGCTCAAGTGTGTGAATGGTGTCAGGCTTCATCGCCTGTTTATTCGGCTGGCAAAAACGAATATCAAATTTATTAACAACGCCGTCTGTTCCTACTTTATGCACGCCGCAATGTCTTACGTATGGAGCAACAACAGCATTATGATCTAGCTCAAAACTTTCTACTGAAGGCATAATGGCACTCTCCCTTTTTTAAAAATGTACATTCATTATAACATACCTTTCCGATAAGAATTATCGAATAACTTTTCAATCTGCGTTTTTTTTCTTATACTTGCATCAGAAAGGTTGCTGAAGAAATATGAAAACCCTATTTATCGCTCTGATCAGAGGATATCAAAAATTCATCTCGCCGCTGACACCGCCAACATGCCGCTTTTATCCGACTTGTTCCCAATACGGAATCGAAGCGATTAAAACGCATGGCGCTCTAAAAGGTGGGTGGCTGACCATCAAACGGATTTTGAAATGCCACCCGTTACATCCGGGAGGAGTCGATCCCGTTCCTGAAAAGAAACGAAAACATTAAGCGTTATAGCCGTTTACGACAAGATCCAGCTTTCCGGTTTTAGGATCAATAACTAACCCATGGACAGGAACATTTTCCGGGAACAGCGGATGATGTTTTATAACGTCTACGCTGTCTTTTACACTAGCTTCCACTGAATCAAAGCTTTTAAACCACTGATCGAAGTCAACACCGGAGTACTTTAATGTTTCGATGCGTTCTTCAGGAATTCCTCTTTCTTTCATTCTATCAAGCATGCTTTCGCTGCTGATTTTGCTCATGCCGCAATCGTGATGCCCGATCACACATACCTCATCTGCGTTCAGCTCATACACTGCGACGAGCAAACTTCTCATGATGCTTCCGAATGGGTGTGTCACAAGCGCACCAGCACTTTTAATGATTTTCACATCACCGTTTCGCATATTCATTGCATGCGGCAGCAATTCAACCAAACGAGTGTCCATGCAAGAAAGAATTGCCATTTTTTTATCTGGGAATTTTGATGTTTGAAACTTTTCGTACTCCTTTTGTTCAGTAAATGTCTTGTTAAATTCAAGAATATCATTTAGTAGGCTCATAAGCTAGCTGTATTCCTTTCTGGTCTTTTTACTCTTCAATATATCACAGCATTTGTCTTTTCGTCATCTTATCAAAAATCAAACTGAGCAAGAAAAAAAGACAAACCCTCAGGTCTGCCTCATTTCCCCATATTATAGCGTTTTTTGAACTGCTCCACTCGTCCGCCTTTTTCATTGAATTTCTGGCGGCCTGTATAAAACGGATGCGTGGCAGAACTGACCTCTACTTTAATGACCGGATATGTGTTGCCGTCTTCCCACTCTGCTGTTTCATTAGATGTTTTAGTAGAGGTGCTGAGAAAACGGTAGCCGCTGTTGACATCCTGAAATATGACTTTGTGGTTCTTTGGATGAATTCCTTCTTTCATGTCTATCCCCTTTCTACAAATCGTAATAATTACGTTTTATTTTATATCCTCACAAACGTTTTGTCAATCTCCTTACATCCTTCCCTAGGTTTTCGCATCGTAAACCTCACGGCATTTAAGAATAGGAAGAATAATCTAACCGAGGAAGCAAATAATAAACCCAAAATACATACAGAACGTCTTTTTAGAAAGGTGGTTTACGTTTGTGGATGATTTAGTTTTGGCTAGAAGCCTTTTTGGCACGACAATGGGCTTTCATATCATTTTTGCAACGCTTGGAGTCGGTCTGCCGCTGATGATTTTAGTGGCGGAATTGATCTATCAAAAAACGAAAGATGACCATTATGCGATCATGGCGAAAAGATGGACGAAAGCGCAAGCCGTTTTGCTGGGGGTCGCCATACCGACCGGGACGATTGCGGGCACTCAGCTCGCGCTTTTATGGCCGGGATTTATGGAAGTCATCGGCCGGGTCATGTCTCTGCCATTTCAAATTGAGATCTATGCTTTTTTTGTTGAAGCCCTTTTCATGTCGATTTATGTATATGCCGCAGACCGTTTGTCACCGGCTATGAGGATTGTTGCTGTTTTCTTTGTATTAGTCGGCGCCGCAGCGTCAGCTGTTCTGATTACGAATGTTCACGCCTTTGAAGGAACGCCGGCCGGTTTTAAAATTTCAAACGGAAAAATTACAGATGTTGATCCGTGGGCTGCGTTCTTTAACCCAAGCTTTTTTATCACTGCCGGCCATGTCGTTTTATCCGCGTTTATGACGGGAGCTTTTATCGTGGCTTCTGTGGCTGCATATAAAATGATCCGGACGAGAAAAAAGGAAAAGGTCTATCGCTTTCACCGGAAAGCCCTTTTGCTCGCACTGACGATCGGCGGTATTTTTTCATTGCTGACCGCTTTGAATGGACACGAATCTGCACAGATGCTTTATGAATATCAGCCCGAAAAATTAGCCGGTGCCGAAGGCTTGTTTGAAACAAGGTCTCACGCCCCTCTTGCTATCGGCGGTTTTACCGACCCAAATGAAGAAAAAGTAAAATGGGCAATTGAGATTCCATGGGCGTTAAGCTTTTTAGCAGCGAACCGCTTTGACACAGTTGTAAAAGGATTAAATGCATTTCCGAGAGACGAATGGCCGCCGCTGTTTATTCACACGCTTTTTAATGCGATGGTCGGAGTAGGAATGCTGCTCATCCTTTATTCCATTATCGGTGTGGTCTGGAGAAAGGTGCTAAAGAAAGACCGTTTCCCAACGTGGCTTTTGGTCATTTTTATGACGGCAGGCCCTTTTAGCATCATCGGCATTGAATTTGGCTGGATTTTCGCCTGTACGGGGAGGCAGCCTTGGGTCATCTATCATCTCCTGAAAACGTCGGATGTTGTGACGACGACTGGCTCGATCGGGGTGCTCTTCTTATTTTTCACATTCGTTTACGCCGTGTTGGGCGCAGCTGTCGTCTACGTGCTGCTGTACTATTTCCGCAAACACCCGGTTGACGAAGATTTAAATACAGCGGAGTCGTAACGGCTCCGCAAACAGGAAACCAAATGGAAGGAAGATCGATAAATGGACATTTCAACTGACGCTCTGATCGCCATCTCAATTATTTGGGGTTTTGTGTTTATCTACGCCGTCATGGCGACAATGGATTTTGGAGCGGGATTTTGGTCTATGATCTATTTAAACAAGGAGCACATGAAGGCCACCGACATCGCGAACCGCTTTCTGTCCCCGACTTGGGAGGTAACAAATGTCTTCATCGTGGCCATCGTTGTGGCGCTTTTCAGCTTTTTTCCGGGCGCGACATTTGTGCTCGGAACCGTTTTATTAATTCCTGGAAGCATGATTTTACTGCTTTTAGCGATCCGAAGCGGGTTTCTCGTTTTTTCAAACACAGCGAAAGAACGAAAATTGCTAAGATATATTTCCGGCATCTCCGGCTTTATCATCCCTGCTATTTTAATTTTGGTGCTTCCTGTGACGCACGGAGGGTTTATAGAAAAAACGGACGGAATCTATAACTTAAATATGTCTAAAATCTTTTCAAGCCCGAACGCCTATTCATTTATCGGGTTTGCGATTTTAAGCACTTTATTTTTATCCTCACTGCTGCTTGCTGATTTTTCAAATGTGGCGGAGGAACAGGATGCCTACCGCGCTTACAGAAAAAGCGCCATGATTACCGGCCCTATTTCACTCCTGTTTGCTGTATGCATTATGCTGACAATGCGGAATGAGGCAAACTGGCTGTATAGCGGCATGATGAATGATTTCTCCTGGATTATTGCATCGTTCATTACATTTGTCATTGCTGGAATTGCTCTTTTTCTGCCTAACAAGAGCTTTGGCCAAAACATCGGAAAGCCGCGGCTTGCACTTGTCGCGATTGCGATACAGTATTTTCTGGCAAGCTACGCGTACGGGCGGGCGCATCTCCCTTATATGATTTATCCTGATGTGACAGTTATGTCGGGCTTCACAGAACCAGCAACGTTCAGAGCGCTGTTTGCGACGTATATTGTTGCATTTATCATCCTCTTTCCGGGCTTCTTTTTCTTCTGGAAAATGTTTATGCGAGATAAGCGGTATATCCGTCAGGAGGAATAGAGGACAAACCCGCCGGCTATACTAAGGCAGAACCTTGATAAGGAGGGGATGGCATGGAGCAGAAAATTCTATGCGAAGTCAACAACTGTTCTTATTGGGACAAAGGGAACAAATGCACCGCTGATGCCATTTATGTTGTCAGTCATACTGGTGAAACGGCTGAAAACAGCCGGGAAACGGACTGCAAAACGTTTAAGCCGCATGATTTGTAATCAAAAGAAAGAGCTGCCTCAGCCAGCTCTTTCTTTTCGCATGTTTAATGTTCTCAGTTTTTTTGTCATGACCCCGTTTGCAGGTGAAAACAAAAAGGCACCTGTATAACATACACCTGTCATGGCCGCCATCGCTCCGGAAATCGAAACATTAAGCCACGTTGCGAAGAAATAGCCCATGACCGCTGAAAGCCCTCCAATCACCGCGCTGAGGATCAACATATAAAGCAGCCGGTCAGTCAGCAAATGAGCTGCAGCAGGCGGGACAATCAGCATGGCCACAACCAATACAGCACCCACCGAATCAAAGGAAGCAACGGTCGTCAGCGACAGCATGCCCATTTGCACATAATGAATCAGCAAAACCGGTATTCCCAGAGCTAAAGCCATTTGCGGATCAAACGAAGCGATTTTGAACTCCTTATAGCACATACTGATCAACAATACATTTAAAACCAGAACAGTTGCCAGCATCCAAAACGCTTTCGGCCCGATGTCAACTCCGAATACTGTAATCGTATTCCACGGCACAAAAGCGATTTCTCCCATTAACGAGTGCTCAATATCAAGATGGACATTCGCTCCATACACAGAAAGCAAAATGACGCCGACTGCAAATAAGGATGTAAAAACAACGCCTATGGCGGCATCTGATTGAACCCCCTTGCTGTGGAGAAGCTGAACCAAAAATGCCGTTAACAGTCCAGATACTGCCGCCCCGATAAACATAGGAATCCCGTCAAGACTTCCTGTCACAAGAAAAGCACCGACGATGCCAAGCAACACAGTATGGCTGATCGCGTCGGCCAGCATTGCCATTCTTCTCAACACCAAGAATGTGCCGATCAGCCCACAGCTCACACCGACTAGTACACCAGTAGCTATAATCCATGCTTCAAAACTCATTTGCGATCTGTCCCTTCTCGGCATCAGGGGGCGCCTTTCGAAGCTCAGGCATCCGTCCATACAGCTTTAAGAGTGAAAAAATCCGCTCTCTCGTTTCCTCAGGCAAACGATCCGGGACAAAATGATCCTGATCGAATTCTATATTCGCAAGCTCCATTTCATGCATGAGGTACACTTCATACATCCGTTGCTTCAAAGCGATGTGATAGCCTTTTTCTATCCCAGTGCGTGTCATTTGCCAAACCCTGTTTTCGATACGCACGATGCACCTCTCTTTTTCCAAGTCATTCAATACCTTAAGACATAATGCAGGGGATATCCGCCTTTTCTTTCTTACACCTTCAGCCGTTACATAAAGATCCTTCTTTTCATACTGCTCATAAATCGTCAGCAGCACCTGCTCTCGGCTTGTTTTCCGCCGCAGCCTTATCAGCCTTATTGCTTTTGCTGCCAATCCACGCTTAGGCGCGCAAATCATTGAAAATAGAAAGATCATTGTTGCTGATAAGATCATTAACGGCCCTGTCGCCATGCCCTTCATCGTCGTGCTCAGCAAGGTTCCAGCCACGCCGCTTACACCGCCTATGATCCCGGCAATGACCATCATTCCGGTTAACCGCTCGGTCCAATACCTTGCAGCTATGGCAGGCGTAATCAGCATAGCCGCCATTAATATCACACCAACTGTCTGAAGCCCGATGACGACAGCACAGACGATAAGGCAAGCCAAAAGCCCGTTTAAAAAACGAACCGGCATTCCCAACCCCTTTGCAAACGCGAGATCGAAAGTAATCAATGTAAACTCCTTATAGAAAACAATACAAAGAAGCAATAAAACAGCGGATATTCCTGCAATCAGAATGATATCCTCTCTGATCAATGAAGCGGCCTGGCCGAATAAAAAAGAATCAAGCCCGCTTTGGCTTCCCGCCCCCTGCTGCTGAATATATGTCAGCAGTATGATTCCGACGCCAAAAAACACAGAGAGAACAATCCCAATCGCCGAGTCCTCTTTTGTTTTTGAAAGCCGCGGAATCAGCTGAATACACCACGTTCCAAGCAAACCTGCAAGTGCTGCCCCCAGCAAAAAGAAAGGCAGTGATTTTTGCCCGGTGAACAGAAAAGCGAGACACACGCCCGGCAGAGCTGAATGAGCCATCGCATCACCGATTAAACTTTGCTTTCTCAGCAGCACAAAGCTGCCCAAAACACCGCTTGCCGCCCCGAGCAAAAGCGTGCCCGCAAGCACCCACTGTGTATTTGGATGCTGGAGCTGCAGCCACAAACTTTCAAACAATGCGCTCACCCCTTCTGTCCTTCTGCCAGCACTTTATCTTTTAGAAACGTCAGCTTTCCTCCATATGTTTTTTGCAGGTTTTCGATCGTAAAAACGTTTTCCGCCGGTCCGAAAGCGATTTTTCTTAGATGAAGCAGTAGGATCCAATCGAAATAATCCTCGGCGGTCTGCAGGTCATGGTGGACGACAAGCACTGTTTTTCCTTTTTGTTTGAGTTCTGCCAAAAGCGTCATAATCGCCCGCTCCGTCGCTGCATCAACGCCGGCAAACGGTTCATCCATAAAATAAATGTCGGCGTCCTGGCAGAGCGCCCGGGCAAGAAACACACGCTGCTGCTGGCCGCCAGACAGCTGGCTGATCTGCCTTTTCGCATAATCAAGCATCCCGACTTTTTCTAAAGCGGCTTTCGCCATCTCCACATCAGTTTTTTTTGGCCTTTTTAATAAGCCGATGCGGCCGTATCTCCCCATCAGCACAACATCGAGCGCGCTTGTGGGAAAATCCCAGTCAACCGAGCCGCGCTGCGGAACGTATCCGATTCTTGTCCGCTGATCCTTATAGTCTTTGCCGTAAATAGAAATGTCTCCTGAAGCGCGGGGCACAAGACCGAGAATGGTTTTGATCAAGGTTGATTTTCCCGCGCCGTTTGGACCGATAATGCCAATCAGTTTTCCTTCCGGCACCTGCAGTGAAATTTCCTGCAGAACAGGCTTTTTATGATAAGCGACCGTTACATTGTCGAGCTCAACAGGGAACATATCCATCACCTCTTTTCTTTATTTAAGCGCTTTGGTAATCGTGTTGATATTGTGGCGGAACATTCCTTCGTAAGTGCCTTCTTTTGTGCCCTTTTCACCCATGGCATCCGAATAAAGCTGACCGCCGATTGTGACTGTATGGCCTTTTTCTTTAGCCCCTTCTGCCACTGCATTGATTGATTTTTCAGATACGCTGCTTTCTACAAAAACAGCTTTTATTTGTTTTTCTGTCAAAAGATCGACCAGTTCCTGAACATCCTTTAATCCGTAATCCGAATCTGTGCTGAGCCCCTGCAGGCCTTTCACCTGAAATCCATACTCTTTCCCAAAGTAGGCAAAGGCATCGTGAGCAGTGACAAGCACACGGCTTTTCTCCGGAATATTCTCGATCTCCTGGCGCGACCACTTATCTAAATATTGCAAATCTTCTTTGTACTCTTTGGCATTTTTCTTAAAATCATCCGCGTGCTCAGGCATCGCTTTGCTGAATTGCGCTTCGATTTCATCCACTGCATAGATCCATAACGGAATGCTGAACCAAACGTGCGGATCAAACGTCTTGCCTTCTTCTGCAGAAATGAGCTTGTTTTTCGGTATAGCCTCAGCGACTGCCGCTGCTTGTTTTTGTTCGCCGATTTTTTGGAGAACGTCCTCCATTTTTCCCTCCAAATGCAATCCGCTGTACAGAACAACATCGGCTGACATTAGTTTTTTCGTGTCACCCTGTGAAGCTTTGTAAAGATGCGGATCGACTCCCGGCCCCATTAAAGAGGTGACTTTTACATGCTTTCCTCCAATGTTTTCGGCTGCATCGGCAATTTGGGATGTTGTTGCCGTTACCTGTAACTGTTGATCAGCGCTTTTTCCGGCTGAATCCGTACCGCATCCCGTTAGAGCAAAGCAGGTCAAAAGCACTACTGCCATCAGTCCCTGTTTCATTTTTACCCTCCTCTTTGCCATCAATGTTCGCTTATATTATCTTATGTTTTCATTTCTTAGACATGTGACATTAAATTAGCCAAAAGCATATTTTATTTAGTTAGGACAAAAAGTTTCCTTAGTGCAAAATTATCGCGTTTGCCCACTTTTGTCAAGGACAATTTTCACAAAAAAACCGGCTGGGTTAGCAGCCGGTCCAAACGAGAAGGGATGTATTCAACGAACGATTTTACTATAACAGCACACTGACATTCTTTCAAAATGGCAAAATGCTTTTTACTTATCCATGTTGCGTGAAAACATCCATTTTGGTCACATATTTTCGCATAATGTCCTGGTTCACCTCAACCCCTAAACCAGGCTGTTTTGAAACAGAAATAAATCCATTATCAATACGGATATCAGGGGTCACAATATCCTCATCCCAATAACGTGAGGATGAAGAAATATCACCAGGTATTGTGAATTGCGGCAGTGAAGCTAGCGCCACGTTCTGGGCTCTGGAAATGCCAGTTTCCAGCATTCCGCCGCACCAAACCTGCATATGATGCTCTCTGCATAAATCATGAATTTTTAAGGCTTCTGTTAAGCCGCCGACACGGGAAGGCTTAATATTAATGATTTTGCAGCTTCCGAGCTCAATCGCCCGTCTCGCATCATCAGCCGAACAAATGCTTTCATCAAGGCAAATGGCCGTTTTCAAATGTTTCTGCAAGTGGCGGTGATCAACGATGTCATCAGCTTGAAGAGGCTGCTCAATCATCATTAAATGGTACTCATCAAGCTCCTTTAAACGGCTGATATCCTTCAGCTCGTATGAGGAATTGGCATCGGCCATAAGCGGGATGTTTGGGAACCGGCTGCGGATGGCCTTGACTAATTCCACATCCTGCCCAGGCTGAATTTTAATTTTTATTCTTTGATATCCTTCTTTTTGATAGCTCTCGATTTCCTTCAGCATATCGTCAAGAGGTGCCAGGCCGACAACTACCCCGGCAGGAACTTTATCTCTTGTCCCGCCCAATGCCTCGGCAAGGGAAATGCCCTTCTTTTTCGCATAGATATCCCAGACAGCCGATTCAAGTCCCGCTTTTGCCATTCGGTTTCCTTTATATCGCGCCAGGCTGTCCGGAACTTCGGAAGGGTGCTTGAATTCACGTCCGACAACATTGGGAATAAAAAAATCCTTTAGCATGTGCAAACATGTGCCAATGGTTTCTTCGGTGTACCAAGGCGAAGAGAACGCAGATACTTCTCCCCAGCCTGTGACACCGGATGTATCAATGGCTTCCACGATCAGAAATTTACGCTCTTGAAGCGTTTCAATACTGTTTTTGAACGGTTTCTTTAAATTCATGCTCAAATGGTAAAGCGTAATTTTCTCTATTTCGATCATAGCAGTTCTCCTTTACGCGCATCCTTCAGCTGATTTCGCAAGAGCTTATTAGACGCATTGCGCGGCAGGCTGTCCAGTATAAAGAATTTCGCCGGAATTTTATATTTCGCCAAGCGTTCTTTGCAGTAGGCGGTCAATTCTTCTGCGCTTACAGGCTTGTGAAGGACAAGATAGGCGTGGGGCACCTTCCCCCATTTTTTGTCCTCAGCACCTGAAACACCGGCTTCGGCCACAGCGGGGTGTGAAAGCAGCACTGACTCCACTTCAGCCGGATAAATGTTTTCTCCGCCTGATATGATCAGATCTGAACGTCTGTCTAATACATATAAAAAGCCGTCGCTGTCCAAATACCCAAGATCACCTGTTTTCAGCCAGCCATTTTGAAAGGAAGCTTCGTTTGCGCTCTCCCGGTTAAAATAGCTTTTCATGACATTCGGGCCTTTGACCATGATTTCACCGTGTTCAAACGGTTCACATGCCTGTCCGTCCCGCTCTATTTTAATTTCGCATGAAAACAGCGGTTTCCCCGCAGATCCGAGCTTTTCCATACTGAATTCCGGCGACAGGGTGACGATTTGTGAGCATGTCTCTGTCATTCCATAGGACTGAAAGACAGGGAATCCTTTCTCACGGCATTCCTCAAGCAACGGCAGCGGTGCAGGGCCTCCGCCGAGCAGGATGCATCTGATGGTTTCAGGGCAGCGGCTTGTTTCTTCCAAAAGACTGGACAGCATTGTCTGCACCGCAGATATCATTGTCACTTGATGCCTGGCGATAGAATCCAGCACATCGCTTACGGAAAAGCGCTGGTGAAGCACGACAGTCATTCCGTAGATCACAGATTTAAATAACGCGGACAATCCGCTGATGTGGAAGAGCGGCAATGCGATAAGCCAGCGGTCTTGTTCTGTTATACCCAAATTAAGCGCGGATGACACCGCACTGAAATAATGGTTTCCGAACGTTTGCTGAACTCCCTTAGGCTTGCCTGTCGTACCCGACGTATACATCAGCGTTGCCGTTTTATCCAATTGCATATAATTCTCGATCGTAATTTCCTTTGCGTTTACTTGGGCAAGTTCGTCCACATCAATAGTTTGAAGGGTGTGCTCATAATCTTGCTTATCAAAGCTTGAATCTGTCAGTAAAAAGCGGGCGCCGGAATCCTCCAGCTGAAACAGCCTTTCATGTGTTGACAGCTTCGTATTCAGAAGCACTGCCTTAACACCGAGCAAAAAACAAGCGTGAACGGCGTAAACCATTTCTGTACGGTTTTGGAGCAAAATAGCCGCAGTGTCCCCTTTCCGAACCGAATGAGCAGCAAGCTGCGCCGCCATTTGCTTAGACGCAGCAAACAAGTCTGCAAATGTCACGGTTTGGTCTCCATAGATGAGAGCGATTCTCTTAGGTGTCAGCTGTGCCCGTTGCATGAGCCAGTTGGGCTGTTCAGTCAGCATGTCATCATCTCCGAGGTAAAATGTCTGTATTGAAAAGAAAACAGCTTGGACCGCAAAGTCTCAAGCTGTTTGTTTACTAAGTATTGCTGATCACGGGAAACGAGGGAACTGTCCGAAATCAGGTTTGCGTTTTTCCTTAAAGGAATCACGGCCTTCTTTTGCTTCATCTGTTGTGTAGTAAAGAAGGGTAGCATCCCCTGCAAACTGCTGAATTCCAGCAAGTCCGTCCGTATCCGCGTTAAACGCAGCTTTAAGAAAACGAAGTGCGGTCGGGCTTTTTTCAAGCATTTCTTCACACCATTTAATCGTTTCTTCTTCAAGTTGTTCCAAAGGAACGACTGTGTTGACAAGACCCATGTCCAGTGCTTCCTGCGCGTTGTACTGACGGCACAGGTACCAGATTTCACGAGCTTTTTTGTGTCCAACGATTCGAGCCAGGTAGCCAGAACCGTAACCAGCGTCAAAGCTTCCCACTTTAGGGCCTGTTTGTCCGAAAATCGCGTTGTCGGCAGCGATTGTCAAGTCACATACGATGTGAAGCACGTGGCCTCCGCCGATCGCATATCCGGAAACCATCGCAACAACCGGTTTCGGAATGACGCGGATTAAACGCTGAAGATCCAGTACGTTTAGACGCGGAATCTGGTCGTCTCCTACATATCCGCCGTGGCCACGCACTTTTTGGTCTCCGCCAGAACAAAATGCTTTGTCTCCGGCACCTGCAAGCACGATAACCCCGACGTTTTGATCGTCTCTCGCGTCAGCAAACGCATCAATCATTTCAGCAACCGTTTTAGGGGTAAACGCGTTATGTACCTCAGGGCGATTGATTGTTATTTTTGCAATACCATTATACGTTTCATACAATATTTCATCGTATGTCCGTTTTGTTTTCCATTCTGCAGCCATATGATGACCTCCTTTTATTCTCTATGTGAGTGAATCAGATGCTTGTTAAAAACTCACTCACTATTTTACCAAAAAATCGCGGTTGTTCCACATGGACCGTATGGCCAGCGTTTGGAACAATCTCTATTCTACTAGATGGAAGCTTCTTATGCACCTCTTGATTGATGGCACAAAACTTTTCGTCCCACTCCCCACAGATCAGAAGCACAGGCACCGCAATTTCGTCTACACGGCTCCACCATGAAGGCTGTGAGCCGGTGCCAATACCGGTTAAACTGTTCGCAAGCCCAATCTTATTGTTTCGCAGACGGCCCGACCGTATCCTGTGCCGAATATCTTCAGCCAGCCGCTGCTGGGATGAAAACAAAGGGATGCTCTCCCAATACTGCACAAAAGCTTTGATACCGTCATGCAAAATAAAATCTGCAAGCTTTCGGTCCCGCATGATTCGTTCCCGCCGTTCCCCAAGCGTTTTGAGCCCCGGCGTTGTGCTTTCAAGCACAAGTGCCGATACCCGTTCGGGATATGTCATCGCAAAAGAATAAACAAGCCTTCCTCCCATAGAATACCCAATCAATTTCACTTTGTGAAGTTTTAATTGATCAAAAATCTCGGCAAGGTCAGAAACTTGCCGGCTTGTGCTGTATCTTTTCCCATTCAGAGGGGCATCGGTTTCACCATGCCCTAAACAATCAATTTTGATCAAACGGGAATCAGGCAGCAGCCGATCAAGAAAATTCCATGATTGTTTGCTGCCGGTAAACCCGTGCAGACAGACGATGGCTTCGGAAGCATTCGGCCGCTCGTCTGTCACAGCATATCGGACACCGTCTGAAACCGTTAAATTTACAGTTCCCATTGTTTTTTCACTTCCCGCACAGCCTCATTCAGCATATCGCGATGAAGCTGGACTCTTGATTGTCGATCCGTTTTGATTTCTATTAAATGGAGTCCGGGCTTGTCTGCCTGCGGCGCGTAAGCTGCTTTGAATTCATCCCATGAAGCCGGGCATGAATACGTACCGCCGTATAGTGCAGCCGCATGCTTGAAATCGAGCCCTGTCGGCGTGCCGAACAAATCTTCAAAGTGTGCCTTCTCAGATGCCTGCGGCAAAAATGAGAAAATCCCTCCGCCGTCATTATTCACGAGAATCACAGTAAGAGGAATGCCCAGCTTTTTAGCAGCCAGCAGTCCGTTTAAATCGTGATAAAAAGATAAATCTCCAATCACGAGGGTAACAGGCGCTTTTGTTCCTTCACATACCCCCATGGCAGAGGAGACGACACCGTCTATCCCGTTTGCGCCCCGGTTTGAATAAATTCGGAAATCGCGTTCCTGCTTTTCAAAAAACGTATCAACATCCCTGATCGGCATGCTGTTGCCGACAAACAGCGAGCTGTTTTCAGGCACAAGATGCTGAAGGATCCGATAGAGATTGCCTTCAAACGAAACCTCTTCACTGCTGATTGTTTGCAGATGCTCGCGGAAGCGCCCATTGACAAACTGCCACTTTTCCAGCCATTCTGATGACCTGGTGATGTCAGCAAGGTCAGCCATGATCGCTTCAGCAAAAGCAGACGCGTTGCTGTGAATCATATGCGCGCTTGCCTGTGTCGGGTCTCTCCACCCTCCATCCTCGTCGATCACAATCTGCTGAATCGCCGGATCATCCTTGAGCCATAAGAAAACCGGTTTTGAAACAGGCATCGGACCAAAGCGGATGACAACATCAGGACGCAGTTTCACCTTCAGCTCATCATCTTTTAAAAATGAATCGTACGCATCAATGACAGTGCTTTTATCATGGACGCCGTTCCGCAGATTAGACAGCGGGTCCGCTAAAATCGGATATTGAAGCGCCTTTGACAGTGCAATAATGTTCTCCTTATCCGTATCACTATGGAGCTCACCGCAGACGATCATTCCTTTTTCAGCCTCTGTCAACAACACAGCCACATCAGCCAGGGATTCCCGGTCAACAGACTGCGTACCCGTTTTCACAGACACGTGACGTCCTGTTCTCATTCTTCCAAACGGCTCAGCTGAAAGATCCGGCATCAGCGGTTCGCGCAGCGGCACGTTCACATGCACAGGTCCCATAGGGCGTTTTTGTGCTTCGCCAGCGGCGCGGCTGGCCAGCGTTCGAATATATCTCAGCATATGCGGAGACTCTTCAGGAAGAGCAGAGTCTGTGAAAAACTTAACAAAGTTACCGAATAAGAAGTGCTGATTAATAGCCTGCGGTGCGCCTACTTCGCGCAGCTCGTGAGGCCGATCAGCAGTTAACACAATAATTGGCACTCTTGAATAATGTGCTTCAATCACAGCCGGATAAAAGTTGGCCGCGGCTGTTCCTGATGTGCAGATCAAAAGCACGGGACGCTGCTTCGCTTTTGCCAGCCCTAAAGCAAAAAACCCGGCAGATCTTTCATCAATTTGAACATGGACGCTGATATCAGGATGCGCGGCTGCAAGAATAGCCAGCGGTGTGGATCTTGAGCCCGGACAAACGACGGCGTCCGTAATTCCGGAAAGGGCGAATTCATCCATAAAACTTCCGATGTAATGTGTAATCGGGTTAGCTTTCAACGCCTCTCACCTCCTAATGCAGAGATCATCGGCTTCAATTTAATCTGCGTTTCCTCATATTCCGATTGCGGGTCTGAGTCTTCCACAATGCCGCATCCGGCAAACAGCCTTGCTGTGCTGCCCTCGATCAGCCCTGAACGGATGGCCACCGCGAATTCCCCGTTATCCTGACTGTCAATCCAGCCGATAGGAGCCGCATACCAGCCGCGGGACATCGGTTCGATCTCTCTGATCACTTCTACAGCTTTTTTCTGAGGTGCCCCCCCAAGCGCAGGTGTGGGATGCAGTTTCTCAATTAAGTCAAAAAGCGAAGCAGACTCACGAAGCTGTCCGACAATCGGCGTAAATAAGTGCTGGACGCTTTTCGTTTTGTACAATGCAGGTCCGTCAGGCTTTTCAACCTCCGAACAGCTTGATATGAAAGCGTTATGGATCATGCCTACAACAATATCATGCTCCAGCAGATTTTTCTCATCGTTTAATAATTCAAGGCCTATCCGGCGGTCTTCTTCTTCATCCGCGCCGCGTTTAATGGAGCCTGCCAGACAAGAAGACATAACAGTGCTGCCGTCTCTTTTGATCAGTCGTTCTGGAGACGCGCCGACAAAGGTTTGGCCTTCCTGTTCGATTGCAAAAACATAGCTTGTCTGCTGATCGTTCAGAAGCGTTTTAAGCACCGGTTCAATTTGGACCGGGCCGTCAAACGTGAGCAGCAGCTCTCGGGCAAGAACCACTTTATCATATTGTTTCTCTTTAATTTGGCTTGTTGCCGTTTCGATTGCTTTCAGCCAATCATCCTTATGCAGCTCTTGAGATGCTGCAATCACAGCCTGACTTCCTTGATCTAAATCAGGAACAGTTAATTCCGCTGCAAAAGCTTTTAAGCCTTCCAAAACAGCTTCTGCATCTTCTTCTCCGCTTACCCATCTGTTGACTGTTAAGAACGGGCCTTCAGCAGTCATCGTCAGCATAAGCGCAGGCACAAAGAAATCTCCTTCCGAGAAATGGTCCCATTGTGTACCTCTTTCTTCGCAAGGGTCAAAAGAAAATCCTCCGAATAACACAGGTCCCACTGCAGAACGCTGCAGCTTTTCTTCTTCATAAATATGAAAAGCCGTCTTTTTAAAGCGCTCCCATTGTTCAAAAACCTCGCGGTACCGCTCGCTGTTTTTTTGATTTGTCTGGAAAACCGCTTCTTTGCCAAGACCGACTATTGTCAATTCACTTTCAGGATCTGACCAAAAAAATCGATTGCCTGTATATTTTTTTGCTCCGTAATTGAAAAATGATAGAGGGTCAAGAGACTCGATTTGTCTCGAATAGCTTATTAAGACAGCATGGTTGACTTCTTTGGCTTTATGTAATGCATGTAGAACTTCCTTTCGGAACGTACGCTGCACCGTTGTCACCATGAGACATTCCTCCATAATCCTTAAAATGCTTTTAATACCATACACCTGTGTCTCCTTTGTGTCAAACACACAGATCATGCAGTCCAAATGGCCTGCCTTACCTATTATAAACCTAATTTCAGAAATGAAAAAGAAACAAACCTTAATTTTCTTTCTCCACTGATAGCAAAGGTTGTATCCGCTTACCATATAAGGAAAATCTCCTATATTCCTCCACGCGCCATTTATGAAAGTTCTCAGGCGATCTGTTCATACTAAGGGTATGCATCACAGAGAAACGAGGCGATCACATTGCTTACAAAAGACCAGCTGCAGTATTTAAAAAATGAACTGGAACAAACGAAAAAAGATATCTTAAACCGTTTCAAAGACAATGACCATTTTCAGCTTAACTCAGCCTTTCCTTATGATTCGTGGGGTGAGCTTTCCGCTTACGACAACCATCCCGGCGATCAGGCGACAGAGCTTTACGAGCGTGAAAAAGACATCGCTCTCGACTTGCATGAGCGAGAGCATCTCCGGGACATTGAGCATTCATTGAAGGCGATAGAAAATGGTACGTACGGTATTTGTGAAGTCAGCGGAAAGGAAATCCCTTACGAACGTCTTGAAGCGCTTCCGACGGCCACGACGCTCGCAGAGTATTCGTCACAGGATGTCGTTTCCAAAGACCGTCCGATCGAAGAAGAAACACCTTTCGGGCAATTTGAATTTGACGATGATGAAGAAATCAGAGCGCCTTATGACAGTGAAGATTCCTACCAGGACGTTGAAAAATACGGAAACTCATCAACACCGCAGGATATGGAAAACCCGCCGCTCAGCTATGATGATATGACGATGAATGCCGAAGAAAATATCGGCAATACGGAGTCATATGAAAATTTCATCGCTACTGATATCACAGGAAAAGAAATTACAGTTTATCAAAGCAGAGCCCATGAGCGTTATGAGGAAGAACTCGATGAAGAGGGAATCATGACAACATTCGGCGATCTCCACGCTGATTGAACCCCCGATTATTGGGGGTTCTTTTACGTTTTCTGCATATCAGGGTTTGATCTTTATAAGATAAAGGGTAAGTGCAAATGTAAAATAAATACATACGGAGGTTACAAACATGAAGAAGATTGTCGGCGCCATAGCGGTTTTTGTGATTACATATGCGCTGTTTTCAGCCGCAGACTACCTGTTTCCAATTGACCAAGAATGGTACAATTCACTGAAAAAACCGGACTGGACGCCACCCGGATTTGCGATCGGCATCATTTGGGCCATCCTGTTTGCCCTGATCTCCCTTTCAGCTGCCATTGTGTATGCCGCGTTTTCATTTAAAGATGCGAAAAGCTTTTGGCTTATGCTTTTGCTTAATTATGTGCTTAATCAGGCATTCAGCTATTTTCAATTTACGCAAAAGAATTTGCTGGCTGCATCAATTGACTGCCTGCTTGTCGCGATCACAACACTCATATTAATGATCGCAGCGAAAAAATACAGCAGAGCCGCAAGCTATCTTCTTTTACCTTATTTTTTATGGAGTGCATTCGCGACATTCTTATCCTTTACAATCTATTCAATGAATCTGTGAACAAAAAAAGCCGCTTAAACAGCGGCTTTTTCACATCATCGGCCGGATGCCCCAAATGTCTTTCGCATATTCCCGGATCGTGCGGTCGCTGGAGAAATAACCAGAATGGGCAATGTTTAAAACCGAACGCTCAGACCATTTCCGCCGATCGCGATAATCAGCTTGAATACGCTCCTGCGCATCTGCATATGAGCTGAAATCCTTCAGCACAAAATACTCATCATTATGCGGAAGCAGCGAGTCATAGATCGATTCAAATTCATCTGCTTCCCCTTCAAAAAAACCGTTGATCAGCTGATCGACCACCTGTCTGATTCTGCGGTCATGCTGATAATATTCCCTCGATCTATAGCCGCCGTTTTCCTGATACGATAGAACGTCATCCGCCTTTAAACCGAATGTATAAATGCAATCAGGCCCCACCCGCTCAAGAATCTCAATATTTGCGCCGTCATGCGTGCCGATCGTCAAAGCGCCGTTCATCATAAACTTCATATTTCCTGTACCGGACGCTTCTTTGCTTGCAGTTGAAATTTGTTCACTCACATCTGAAGCCGGAAAAATACGCTCAGCCATAGAAACTCTGTAATTTTCCAAAAAAACAATCTTAATCAGCTGCTTGACTGCCGGATCATAGTTGACCTTTTCTGAGACAGAATGGATCAGCTTAATGATTTTCTTTGCATAATGATAGCATGGTGAAGCCTTTGCACCGAAAATAAAGGTTTGCGGATAGATTGAAAATCCCGAGTCCTCCTTAAGCCGGTTATACAAATACATAATATGAAGAACATTCAGCAGCTGCCGTTTGTATGCATGAAGCCGTTTTACCTGTACGTCGAATATGCTGTCAGGATTCACAACCACCCCGGCCGTGCAAAAAATCAAATCGGCAAGCTCTTGTTTTTTCCTGCTTTTGTTGTTTTGAAACTGCTCGATAAAAGCGGGATCAGAGGCGTACGATTCTAATCCGATAAGGGATTCCGGCTGTTTCACCCATTCATTGCCGATCGCCTCTGTAATGATGGCAGACAAGCCGGGATTCGCTTTTAGCAGCCAGCGCCTGTGGGCAATTCCATTCGTCTTATTGTTAAAACGACTCGGGAACAGCAAATGAAAATCGCGCATCTCCCTTTCCTTTAAAATATCGGAATGAATTTTGGCAACGCCGTTTACACTGTAGCTGCCCACTATAGCCAGATGAGCCATTTTGACAACACCATGCGCCGTAATCGCCATGGCCTCTATTCTTTTCCAGTCTCCGGGATACTTTTCCCAAACCGCTCGGCAAAACCTTTCATTGATCTCTTCAATAATCATATACATTCGCGGGAGCAGCGGCTTAAACAAATGAATCGGCCATTTCTCAAGCGCTTCTGACAATGTCGTATGATTTGTATAAGAAATCGTATGTACGGTAATATGCCAGGCCTCTTCCCAGCTCATGTTCTCTTCATCGAGTAAAATCCGCATCAGCTCAGGCACCGCAAGCGCAGGATGGGTGTCATTAATATGGATGCTTACTTTTTTATGCAGGCCGGATAAAGATTTATTTGTTTTTCGGTAATTGTTCACAATGCTTTTTAAGCTTGCGCATACTAAAAAATACTGCTGCTTCAGCCGCAAAATTTTCCCCTCGTCATGGGTGTCATCAGGATATAAAAATTCAGAAACAGCTTCTGTTTCCCGCTTATAAGACAAAATATTGCCGCCATGATAATGCGCAGAAGGCTCGGCGTTCCAAAGCCGTAACGTATTAACGGTGCCCGTTTCATAACCGATGATCGGGATATCATAAGGAACAGCGGAAACAATTGTAGCTTGTTCGTGGCGAAAATGCAGACGCCCGTTTTTTTCTGTCATATGCACCTCGCCCCAAAATGGCACATCAACTGCCTGATCCGCATTTCTTACTTCCCATACATTCCCGTTTTTCAGCCATTGCTCAGGCAGCTCCACTTGATGCCCGTCTACAATTTTTTGTTCAAACAAGCCATGTTTATAACGAATGCCCATCCCGTGCCCCGGCAAGTTCAACGAAGCCAGAGAATCTAAAAAGCAAGCGGCCAAGCGCCCAAGCCCGCCATTGCCGAGACCTGCATCGCTCTCCATCTGAACGATCTCCTCTAAATTGATGCCGATATCCTTCAAGCCTGCTTCTACAACATCACGAACGCCAAGATTCATTAAATTTTGTTCAAGGAGCTGACCGAGAAGAAATTCGATTGACAAATAATATGTCTGCTTCCCGGAATTGGACCGGCTCTTTTCATTCGTCTGGATCCAATCAGCGCTGATATACTCTCTGACCATATTGCCCAATGTTTTATATTGATCCAGCTTGGCAGAGTCTTTAAAGCTTTTTCCGCACGTCATTTCCAGACGCTTTAAAAATAAGGCTGCAAAGCGTTCTTTACTCGAGAACATCCCGTCCACTCCTTGTCACATGCTCGAAAATGCGCTGATACTCTTTGGCTGACTGCTCCCAGCTGTAATCTGCATTCATTGCGGTCTTCATGATGCTCTTCCATACGTCCTTTTGACGATAAAACGACAGCGCCCTCTCAATCGTAAATTTCAGATCATGCGCATTGAAGGCAGAGAACGTAAAGCCATTGCCCGTTCCCTCTTCCTCCTGATAGGAACGGACTGTGTCATAAAGCCCGCCCGTCTCTCTGACAATCGGAATGGCGCCATATTGGAGAGCAATCAGCTGCCCCAAGCCGCACGGCTCAAATTTCGACGGCATCAAAAACAAATCAGAGCCCGCATAAATTTGATGGGCAAGCGGCTCGTCAAACCCAATATACGCTCGGCACCTCTCATGAAAAGCAAATTCTGCATACCGGAAATAATCTTCAAATTCGCGTTCCCCTGTACCCAGCACAATCAGCTGTATGTCCTGCTCCTCAAGAAGTTCATGCATAATCCTGCGGACAAGATCAAGTCCCTTTTGTTTAGTCAGCCTTGTCACCATACTGATCAGCGGAATATCGTGTCGTTCCGGAAGCCCCATCCGCCGCTGAAGTTTCTTTTTATTTTCTTCCTTGTTTGCAAGATGCTCCGAATCGTAATGCGCCTCTATATAAGGATCGCTTTTTGGCTGGTAGAAGGAATCATCAATGCCATTTAAAATGCCGGTTACATCATTTTCCCTATATCGCAAAACCTGTTCCAGCTGTTCACCGTAATAAGGCGTCAATATTTCATTTCTGTAAGTAGGGCTTACAGTTGTCACATGATCAGCCGCAATGATGCCCGCCTTCATAAAATTAACAAATCCGTTGCATTCTAACCTTTCATAATGAAAATGATCCATCTCAAGCCCCAGCAAGTCATGTGTGACATCAGGCGGAAATATGCCTTGAAACTGCAGGTTGTGGATTGTGAGTACACTTTTCATCTGCTCATAAAAAGGATGTTTTTTGTATTCCTCTTTCAGCAAATAATTGACCATCGCTGTATGCCAGTCGTGAGTATGAACAATATCCGCTTGAACATTCACAGCTTTGGCGGCCTCCAGTACAGCTCTTGAAAAAAAGGCAAATCGTTCACCGTCATCATAATGCCCGTACAACGAACCCCTGTTAAAATAATATTCATTGTCGATGAAGTAATAATTCACATCATCTTCGGCCATATGTTCAATTCCGCAATATTGCTGACGCCAGCCAACTGCTACCGTACACTCAGCCATTTTTCTCATGCGCTTTTTCCAACGATCAGGTATTTGGCTGTACTTCGGCAGCATCACAGCTACTTCATTGCCTAATCGCGCAAGTGCCTTTGGCAGAGCGCCGGCTACATCGGCAAGACCTCCTGATTTAACAAACGGGGTACATTCTGATACAGCAAATAATACCTTCAAGAATTCATCAGCTCTCCTTGCACCAAACCTTTTCTTAATACAAGCGGCTGCTCAGCTGTTCCCGCAGCCTCAGTCGCATTGCCGATTTTAACGTCCTTATCAGAAATGACCTGCTCAAGCAGGCAATCCTCGCCAATCTGCGTTTTTTGCATAACAATGCAGTTTTTCAGCTTCGTTCCCTTTCCGACATGAACCGCCCTGAACAAAATGCAGTTTTCAACCTCTCCTTCAAGCACACAGCCGTTTGCCACCAAGGAATTTTTGACAGTGCTGTGTTTTCCGTATTTCGTCGGCGGCTCATCCTTCACTTTTGTATAGATCGGCTGCTGGGGCAAAAACACCTGCTGCCAAAAACGAGGCTGAATGAGCTCCATACTGTGGGTATAATACTTTTCCACCGAATCAATGACAGCGGCATAACCTGAATATTCATAAGGGCAAATGGTCAAGGAGGAAGATTCTTTTTCAACAGCCTCCTGAATGGTTTTATAGCCTTTTTCACTATGTCCGTAGATCAGATCCTTTAAGAGCGCTGTAGACATGATATAGATTTGCAGCGACTGGCCGTCCTGAAATACCTCGGTGACATCGCAGCCAACCTCCTGATGGCGTTTCAGCACATATTGAAATTGAATGTTGCATACGGTATGGCTGTTGGAGATCACGGCATATTGCTGTGTGCTTCTGTGGAAGTAATCAAGATGGTCGGAAAACTGGCGAAAGGAACCGAATTCATCGTATTCTTGGTGAAGATGGGGAGACGGGAAAAAAAAGAGGCCATCCTTTTTTCGATGCAAATCCCATTCCTTACCCGCTCCAAGATGATCCATAAGCGAACGATAGCGATACTTCGGAAAAATCGCGACGCTCCTAATATCCGCATTCACCATGTTGGAAAGCATAAAATCGATCAGACGGTACCTGCCGGCAAAAGGGATCGCCCCAAGCGACCGCTGTGCCGTTAAATCCTGAAGAGAATGCTTATATGTGGTTTCATCTATAACACCTAACATTTGATTATTGAACACTGGCTTTGCCCCCTCTTCAGTATTAGATCAATTCTTTTTCTACAAATTCCTCTGAAACGAGCAGCACCTCCTGAATGTCTTTTTCGGATCGAATCACTGCGCCATCCGGAAGCGCCAGACCCTTAGGCACGATGGCATTTTCAATCACTACATGCTCGCCAATCGTCACATCCGGCATAATGACCGACGATTTAACAGTCGAATGCTTGCCGACAGTAACACCTTGAAAAAGAACGGAATGAGACACATTTCCATACACGACACACCCTTCGTTCACAAGCGAATCATGAACCTGTGCGTCAGATGAAATAAATTGCGGAGGCTGATTGGGATTGACGGAGTAAATTTTCCACTTGCGTTCAAACAGTTTTAGCTCCGAGTCCTCTTTTAATAAATCCATATTGGCTTCCCACAAGCTCTGCACTGTTCCGACATCCTTCCAATATCCTTTAAACGGATATGCGGAAAGCTTCTTTTTTTCCTCTAAAAGCAGAGGAATAATGTCTTTGCCGAAGTCGTGGCTTGAATAAGGGTTCCGGTCGTCCATCTCAAGGTACTGTTTCAAAAGCGGCCAATTGAATATATAAATTCCCATTGAGGCAAGATTGCTCTTAGGAAATTTGGGCTTTTCATCAAAATGTGTGATCATCCCATCTGCATTGGTCTTCATGATGCCAAAGCGGCTTGCTTCCTCCCAGCCCACTTCGATGACAGAGATGGTGACATCTGCTTTCTTTTCAATGTGAAAATCGAGCATTTTGCCGTAGTCCATTTTGTAGATGTGATCTCCCGATAAAATCAGCACATACTCAGGATCATACTGATTCAAATAATTGAGATTTTCATAAATGGCACTTGCCGTCCCTTTATACCATTTGACTTCTGATGACTCGGCATAAGGGGGTAAAACCGTCACGCCGCCATTATATCTGTCAAGATCCCATGCACTGCCGATTCCAATATAGGAATTCAGCTCAAGCGGCTGATATTGTGTTAAAATCCCGACCGTGTCTATGCCTGAATTGGAACAGTTGCTGAGCGTAAAATCTATAATCCTGTATTTTCCCCCGAAAGATACAGCCGGTTTTGCCATATGTTTTGTTAATCCGCTAAGACGGCTGCCCTTCCCGCCGGCAAGGAGCATGGCTACACATTGTTTTTTCATCTTTTTATCTCTCCTCTTTTTTTAACCGCCCGTAAAATTGAAATGCCGTAAGGGGGGATGGTCATCGTGATATAACACGGTTTATGATGAAGAGCTCCCTTTTTGGCGGCTAACGGCTTTTTGTTGATTTGTCCTGAGCCTCCATATGTTTCACTGTCGCTGTTCAGCACTTCGATGTATTGGGTTAGAAAAGGAACACCAACATCATATTGATGATAGACCGCGGGTGTAAAATTACAAATGATGACAAGCGCCTCACCGTGCCTTTTCCCATAACGAATAAAAGAAAAGATTGATTGTTCGTTATTATGGACATCAATCCATTCAAACGACTGGGCACGATGGTCATTTTCATAAAGGATTTTGCTTTTTTGATAAAAGCGGAGAAGATCTTGCGTAAAAACGCTGGCTTTCTGATGCATGGGGAAGGAGTCCAAAAACCAATCTAGCTGCTCTGTGTCTTTCCATTCATCAAATTGGGCAAATTCTGAACCCATAAAGATCAATTTTTTTCCGGGATGAGCCGTCATATATCCGAGCAAAAGCCGATACTGGGCAAATTTCTGCCAATAGTCGCCAGGCATTTTATTAAGAAGTGATTTTTTTCCGTATACGACTTCATCATGAGAAAACGGCAATACAAAATGTTCACTAAACGCATACAGTAATGAAAAAGAGATAAGCTGATGACAATTCCGCCTTTCTTCTGGCGGCGTCTCCATGTATGTCAGTACGTCATTCATCCAGCCCATATTCCATTTAAAATGAAAACCGAGCCCCCCTTCCTCAACGGCACCTGTCACTTGAGGCCATTCCGTAGAATCTTCCGCAATCATCATGACATGCGGATATGCCTCTCTCATGGTTTGATTGAGTTTTTTTAAAAATTCAACAGCATATGGATTCGTATGGCGTTCATCCTGATTTGGCCAATACAGGATGTTAGCCACTGCATCAACCCTAAATCCATCTATATGATAGAATTCTGCCCAGTACAACGCATTAGAAATTAAAAAACTATGAACTTCCGGTTTTCCTAGGTCAAAGTTTGCCGTGCCCCATAGCCAGTTCTCCCGATCATGTTCTTCTTGAAATTCATAAAGAGGCTCTCCATCAAACATATAAAGGCCATGTGCATCTTTACAAAAATGTCCGGGCACCCAATCCAGTATGACTCCGATATTTTCTTGATGGCATTCATCCACAAACTTCATCAAATCATGGGGTGTGCCAAACCTGCTTGTCGGGCTGTAATAACCCGTTCCTTGGTACCCCCAGGAACGGTCATAAGGATGCTCATATACCGGAAGCAGTTCGATATGGGTAAATCCATGTTCTTTGATATAAGGAATAAGCGACTGACATAATTCTTTGTAGGAATAATGCCTGCCATCAGAATGTTTCTTCCACGAACCGAGATGAAGCTCATAAATAAAAACAGGTTTCTCATACACCCTCTTAGCCTTTTGTTTCTTTTGCCATAATTGATCTTTCCAGCTGTACTCACCTAAATCGTAAGTAAGTGACGCTGTATGTGGCCTGACTTCTGAATAAATAGCATATGGATCTGCCTTCAGCCTGATCTCACCGCTATGAGTCACAATTTCATACTTATATCGTTCCTTTTCTCCCAAACCTGGAATAAATAACGTCCAAATGCCGTTATCGTTCACTCTGTGCATCACATGCTGCTCTCCTGACCAGCTGTTAAAATCCCCTGCCACTCGTACTTCTGACGCATGAGGCGCCCACACACAAAATTCATATCCGCTTTGGCCATTCAGCTCGCGATAATGCGAGCCAAACAGCTGATAGCTTTTAAACAGACTGCCTTCGTGAAAAAGATAAACATCATGTGCTGTCGGGCTGGCAGCGGCCATGTAATCATCCTTTCTGACATCATAGTTTTCACTTATAGTATTTATTCGAAGAAATAAAAAAAAGCCCTTTCATGAAAGCGCTTATACTTATTGACATTTAACTTCATTTTCCGAAGAAAAACGAAATATATGGAGATTTTTGTTGTCTGTTTGTAGAATAAAGTATGAAATCTAAGGCATATCTTGATTTATAAAAATAAAAAAACCTTGCAGGATATGCAAGGTTTTTGGATGACCCGTACGGGATTCGAACCCGTGTTACCGCCGTGAAAGGGCGGTGTCTTAACCGCTTGACCAACGGGCCGTTGCTTGAGAACTTATATTTGTAATCATATGGCGGAGAAGGAGGGATTTGAACCCTCGCGCCGCTTACACGACCTACACCCTTAGCAGGGGCGCCTCTTCAGCCACTTGAGTACTTCTCCATTTGGCTCCACAGGCAGGATTCGAACCTGCGACCGATCGGTTAACAGCCGATAGCTCTACCACTGAGCTACTGTGGAATATAAAAATCATGGTGGGCCTGAATGGACTCGAACCATCGACCTCACGCTTATCAGGCGTGCGCTCTAACCAGCTGAGCTACAGGCCCATGACAATATAGAAATGGAGCGGGTGATGGGAATCGAACCCACGACATCAGCTTGGAAGGCTGAGGTTTTACCACTAAACTACACCCGCAATTTTTATTTGGGGCGATTGATGGGAATCGAACCCACGAATGCCAGAGCCACAATCTGGTGCGTTAACCACTTCGCCACAACCGCCAAAATATATATATTGATATATGGTGGCTCGGGACGGAATCGAACCGCCGACACACGGATTTTCAGTCCGTTGCTCTACCAACTGAGCTACCGAGCCTAAGTATTTAAATGGCGGTCCGGACGGGACTCGAACCCGCGACCTCCTGCGTGACAGGCAGGCATTCTAACCAACTGAACTACCGGACCATTTTAAAATTTACACGTGAATTTTCTTGGTTGACCCTTTGGGCACTTCTTATTTCATTCGTGTATTTTGGTTGCGGGGGCAGGATTTGAACCTGCGACCTTCGGGTTATGAGCCCGACGAGCTACCGAACTGCTCCACCCCGCGATGATTAAGAATATATATGGCGGAGGAAGAGGGATTCGAACCCCCGCGGGCTTTGACACCCCTGTCGGTTTTCAAGACCGATCCCTTCAGCCAGACTTGGGTATTCCTCCGTATAATGGTGGACCTTGTAGGACTCGAACCTACGACCGGACGGTTATGAGCCGTCTGCTCTAACCAACTGAGCTAAAGGTCCATTGGTAGCGGCGGAGGGGATCGAACCCCCGACCTCACGGGTATGAACCGTACGCTCTAGCCAGCTGAGCTACACCGCCAAATATTTATTGAAATCAAGTGGAGCCTAGCGGGATCGAACCGCTGACCTCCTGCGTGCAAAGCAGGCGCTCTCCCAGCTGAGCTAAGGCCCCAAGAATGGTCGGGAAGACAGGATTCGAACCTGCGACCCCATGGTCCCAAACCATGTGCTCTACCAAGCTGAGCTACTTCCCGATTTCATGTAGATCATGGCGCGCCCGAGAGGAGTCGAACCCCTAACCTTTTGATCCGTAGTCAAACGCTCTATCCAATTGAGCTACGGGCGCAAAACTTAATGCCGAGGGCCGGACTTGAACCGGCACGGTAGTCACCTACCGCAGGATTTTAAGTCCTGTGTGTCTGCCAATTCCACCACCCCGGCGTGGATGGTATAGTTGGAGCGGAAGACGGGATTCGAACCCGCGACCCCCACCTTGGCAAGGTGGTGTTCTACCACTGAACTACTTCCGCAGAAATGGTGCGGATGAAGGGACTTGAACCCCCACGTCTGTAAAGACACTAGAGCCTGATTCTAGCGCGTCTGCCAATTCCGCCACATCCGCAACATGTAAATGGTGAGCCATGAAGGACTCGAACCTTCGACCCTCTGATTAAAAGTCAGATGCTCTACCAACTGAGCTAATGGCTCTTCTTACAAGAGACTTGAATATTATATCATATAAAAGTGGTGCCGGCAAGAGGACTTGAACCCCCAACCTACTGATTACAAGTCAGTTGCTCTACCAATTGAGCTACACCGGCATATATGTAAAACCGAGTATGTATAATTAAAATGGTGGAGGATGACGGGCTCGAACCGCCGACCCTCTGCTTGTAAGGCAGATGCTCTCCCAGCTGAGCTAATCCTCCATAATTGCACTAGCGTGCAATTGCTTGGCGGCGTCCTACTCTCACAGGGGGAACCCCCCGACTACCATCGGCGCTGAAGAGCTTAACTTCCGTGTTCGGTATGGGAACGGGTGTGACCTCTTCGCTATCGCCACCAAACAAATTGAGAGTGTTCTCTCAAAACTAGATAACAGGTGTGACATCATGATTAGAAATTTGGTTAAGTCCTCGATCGATTAGTATCTGTCAGCTCCATGTGTCGCCACACTTCCACCTCAGACCTATCAACCTGATCATCT
>NZ_PHIE01000016.1:0-570 GCF_002796895.1 Bacillus sp. SN1 | reverse complement strand
AAGTCCTGTGTGTCTGCCAATTCCACCACCCCGGCGTGGATGGTATAGTTGGAGCGGAAGACGGGATTCGAACCCGCGACCCCCACCTTGGCAAGGTGGTGTTCTACCACTGAACTACTTCCGCAGACAGGATGTCCAGTTTTTATAACCGTTATCCTATATAATGCGGGTGAAGGGACTTGAACCCCCACGTCATAAAGACACTAGATCCTAAGTCTAGCGCGTCTGCCAATTCCGCCACACCCGCGTAAAAATGGTGAGCCATGAAGGACTCGAACCTTCGACCCTCTGATTAAAAGTCAGATGCTCTACCAACTGAGCTAATGGCTCTTCTTACAAGAGACTTGAGTATTATACCATATAAAAGTGGTGCCGGCAAGAGGACTTGAACCCCCAACCTACTGATTACAAGTCAGTTGCTCTACCAATTGAGCTACACCGGCAAAATGGTGGAGGATGACGGGCTCGAACCGCCGACCCTCTGCTTGTAAGGCAGATGCTCTCCCAGCTGAGCTAATCCTCCATAATTGCACTAGCGTGCAATTGCTTGGCGGCGTCCTACTCTCACAG
>NZ_PHIE01000015.1:0-585 GCF_002796895.1 Bacillus sp. SN1 | reverse complement strand
GCCGCTAACATCAGGGAGCAAGCTCCCATCTGTCCGCTCGACTTGCATGTATTAGGCACGCCGCCAGCGTTCGTCCTGAGCCAGGATCAAACTCTCCGATAAAGTAGTTTGACTGACTACGCACATCGCTGTGCGATTTATTAAAAATGAATTAACAGGTACGTTTTGTCTTGTTTAGTTTTCAAAGATCATTTCGTTTGTTCACTTTGTTAAAGCAACTTTATTAGTATACAACGCTGATTCTTCAAAGTCAACAACTTTTTTTAAAAAAATTGGTGGAGCCTAGCGGGATCGAACCGCTGACCTCCTGCGTGCAAAGCAGGCGCTCTCCCAGCTGAGCTAAGGCCCCATTAAAATGGTCGGGAAGACAGGATTCGAACCTGCGACCCCATGGTCCCAAACCATGTGCTCTACCAAGCTGAGCTACTTCCCGATTTCCTATCTATTCTATTAGAATAATGGCGCGCCCGAGAGGAGTCGAACCCCTAACCTTTTGATCCGTAGTCAAACGCTCTATCCAATTGAGCTACGGGCGCAAAACTTAATGCCGAGGGCCGGACTTGAACCGGCACGGTAGTCACCTAC
>NZ_PHIE01000002.1:365104-553572 GCF_002796895.1 Bacillus sp. SN1 | reverse complement strand
TTTCGCATCGCTTAAGCTGTATCCTGCTCCAACGATATCAAGATCTTGTTTTGCAAATTCTCCAAGTGTATCTTTCATCCCCTGAGCGCCGTAATCCATTGCGTGGTTGTTTGCGCTGTTGAGAACCGTGAAGTTCATATCTTTTAAGACTTGCACTGATTCCTTATTCGTCTGCAGATGAATTTCTTTATCTGCTTGTTTATAATTCTTTTTATAGGTTACCGGGTTTTCGAAGTTTCCTGCTACATAATCCGAGGCTTTAAAAATCGGTTCAACATATTGAAAAATACTGTCTGCCCCTTTTTGATCCGTTACTTTTTCAACATAGCGGCCCATCATAATATCACCGACAAACGAGGCTGAGAGAACGTCGTCAGAATACGTTTTGACCTTTGGCGTTTCTGCTTTTCCAGCCCACATAAAAGCGAACATGAGGACAAAAACGATCGGAATGGCGATAAATACGTGCTTATTGGTTTTCTTTTTTTGCTGTTTTGTCAGCTTTAGCAGCTTTTCATGAAAGCTCAGTTCTTTTTTCATCGTTTGACACACCTTACATTAAATTAAGTAGTAAACAAACATGATAGCAAAGGTCGCTCCGCTCAATAGCAGCGTGCTTCCGAACGTAATGGTTAAACCTTGTTTCTGAATGGTATTGGCAATTAAACCTGGCACGATGATGCCGATTCCTCGAAATTCTGCGATTTCAAATGGTACAATCGGGTATAGAAAATCAAACGCAATTTTCAGGACAATCCCTGTTATCAGCATGGCAGCGAATTTTCTGCGCCCGTATAAAATCATAAATTTGGATAAACCGTATTTCACAATGACATAAGTGAGCAAGCTCACTAACAAAACGAGTAAAATAAAGACCGGCTGATTAAACACAAGTCCTAAATATCCCGGTACAACAAGTCCTGCCGGCACGATTCCTGTTTTTTCTGCAAAAATCAAACTGAGTAGTACACCTAAAATTAGTGCAATGTATAAATCTGATCCGAACATGTCTGCATTTCCTCCTAGCTTACGAGCTGCTTAACCTTGTATTCGTGGATTTTTTCAATTAAAGGCTCTGCGGCACCATGAATATTGCCGACGCCATATATGACACGGTTGTGCATTCTTTTCTTTAACAATTCCATAATTTCTTCTGTTGACTTGTACTCTAGATCATGCAGTTTATCTGCAGGAATTTTGCCTTCTTCATAGGCTTTTACGATCGGTTCTGTTGTTTCACCGATTAAGATCAGTTCACTTGCCTCAATATAAGGCAATACGTCATTTGCGAATTGCTGTGTCCGATCGACACGGTCTGCGCGGCAGTTCATGATGATGATCGGATCATCGGTCGGGTAACCGATTTCTTTTACACGTTTCCATATATTCAAAGTAGAAGAAGCGTCGTTTGCGGCAAACCCATTAACAAAGTGCCCAGGCTCGCTCGGACTGATCAGCGGAAGAATTCTCATTGCTCCCGGATCTGGCGGCGCATTCAGCATTCCTTTAAACGCTGTTTCTTCGTCAATGCCGAGTGCTTGAGCCACACCCAGTGCCAGAGAAGCGTTATCAGGGAATACCATGTATTCAAATTTACGCAAATATTCATCTGTAATTTTTGAGTTATCAGCAATGATGACTTTTGTGTTTCGTTCTTTTGCTTTTTGTTTAAAGAACTCGGTATATTCACTATCTGTAATCACAAGATGGCCATTATAAGGAATTGTAGCAGTAAACGCTTCCGCAATTTCATCGAGCGTAGGCCCCATGACATCCATATGGTCTTCTAAAACGTTAACGATCACGCCGATATTGGCTTGCAGAAGTTCTTCCTGAAAGATAATTTGATAATCCGGGTTAACAGCCATGCATTCACTGACAATCGCATTAGCCCCTCTTTCTACTGTTTCTTTCATGACTTCTTTTTGCTCTCCGATATTCGGTCCCTGGGGTTTCCGTTTAATCGGCTTTTCCTCCGGTGTATCCCAGTAAATCATTCTTGCGTCTGTTCCTGTTGTTTTTCCAACAGTCTTGTAACCGGCTTCTATTAATATTCCGGTTGTCAGCCTTGTCACAGTCGATTTCCCTCGGATGCCGTTAATATTCACTCGAACAGGGAGGGCATCAATGTTTTTCTGATGTCGTCGTTTTTCTAATATTCCGATGACCAGTATGACAGCACAGGCTATAATGAGTAACCACATTGCTTTTCGACATCTCCTTCTATATTGTTGTAAATTCATTCATCAGTATATAGAATCACTATGAATTCTCAATCGGCATTATGTAACATAATCTTCCCTAATCCACTAAGCCAAACTTCTCTTTTGAAAGAGATTTTGTACCCACAAACTGTTTTCTATTTTTGGAAAAAGGCAGGACTTACACCTTATCTCTTTTTTAAAAAAACAAAAGGAATGCGCTTTCATTTTTCTCTTGATATCCTTCTGGACGTATAGTCACACCTCGGTGTTTGCATTTAATATGCATTTCAAATCAATCTTTTTTTCAGCCTATGATATCAAGCTTTCCCTGCTAACACGCGTGTTTCCGGTTCTTATGAACACAAAATATTTTTTTCCTGTTTCTTAAGGACAAGGTCATAATGTCACCCTTTCTGCATGGAAGCGGCAATATTAGGCCCATACCAAAATGACTAATGGGATCATTCATGAAAACGCTAAACATCCGGGTCCGATTTCTCTAACATAATTAAACATTTTCTGGGCGGATAGTCTTTTCTGTTTCTCCTCATTTACAGGTCTAAACGCATGACTTTGAAACAATTTTAATAAAACTTAATATTTGTTCAAGAAATCTTCATCCAGAATTGTGAAGACTTTGTCAAAAAAAGAGTGAAAACCTTAAATTTCTCAATTATATATACAATTTACAATTAGATTTCTTTTGATATTTTTATTGCCAACTTCGGAATGCTCATGATAATCTATCTATGTAAACGGTTACACAAACAAGGAGGAGCTGTTTTGGCTACAATTAAAGATGTCGCCGGAGCGGCGGGCGTTTCTGTTGCGACGGTATCCCGCGTCCTGAATGACAACGGCTATGTACATGAAGAAACGCGAACGCGTGTCATAGCGGCGATGGAGAAGCTGAACTATTACCCGAATGAAGTCGCAAGATCTCTTTATAAAAGAGAATCCCGGCTGATCGGGCTTTTGCTCCCGGATATCACAAACCCTTTCTTCCCCCAGCTTGCCCGCGGTGCTGAGGATGAATTGAACCGGGAAGGCTATCGCCTTATTTTCGGCAACAGTGACGAGGAATTAAAAAAAGAACTTGAGTACCTTCAAACCTTTAAACAAAATCATGTCGCTGGCATTATTGCCGCAACGAATTACCCGGATCTTGATGAATACAGCGGCATGAATCACCCAGTCGTTTTTCTGGACAGAACACCTGAAGGCGCTCCTTCTGTGTCCAGTGACGGCCATACAGGAGGAAAATTAGCTGCCGAAGTCATCATTCACGGAAGAAGCAAGCGCATTACGCTCTTGAGAGGCCCCGCTCACCTGCCGACCGCTCAAGACCGCTTTAACGGCGCTTTGGAGGTCTTACAGCAGGCCGAAGTTGATTTTCAGGTCATCGAGACGGCTTCATTTTCTTTCAAGGATGCGCAATCGATGGCGAAGGAACTGTTTGCCTCATATCCTGAGACAGACGGTGTGATAGCGAGTAATGATATTCAAGCCGCTGCGGTTTTACATGAAGCATTGCGGCGCGGAAAAAACGTGCCGGAGGATATTCAAATTATCGGATATGATGACATTCCGCAAAGCGAGCTGCTGTTCCCGCCTCTGTCTACAATTAAACAGCCTGCATATAACATGGGCAAAGAAGCAGCCAAACTGCTTTTGCGTATCATCAAAAAACAGCCGCTGACAGAAACGGCGATTCAAATGCCCGTCACCTATATAGGAAGAAAGACGACAAGAAAGGAAGATCATGATGCGTAATATTTGTGTGATTGGAAGCTGTTCTATGGATTTAGTGGTCACCTCGGACAAACGCCCAAAAGCCGGTGAAACAGTACTTGGCACGTCGTTTCAAACTGTGCCGGGCGGTAAAGGAGCAAATCAGGCCGTTGCTGCTGCAAGACTTGGCGCCAACGTGTTTATGGTTGGCAAGGTCGGAGATGATCATTATGGAACAGCCATTTTGGATAATTTAAAAGCAAACGGCGTTCGCACCGATTATATGGAACCGGTTACACATAAAGAAAGCGGAACCGCCCACATTGTGCTTGCTGAAGGTGATAACAGCATTGTCGTCGTCAAAGGTGCGAACGATGACATCACCCCATCTTATTCGATTGACGCGCTTGACCAGATTGAAAAGATCGATATGGTCCTGATTCAGCAGGAAATCCCGGAGGAAACGGTTGATGAGGTGTGCAGATACTGCCATTCTCACGATATCCCGATCATGCTCAACCCGGCACCGGCCCGCCCGCTGAAGCAGGAAACAATTGATCACGCCACCTACCTCACGCCGAATGAACACGAGGCGTCGATCTTATTCCCTGAGCTTACCGTTTCTGAGGCCTTGGCGCTTTATCCGGCGAAGCTCTTTATTACAGAAGGAAAACAAGGCGTCCGCTATTCAGCCGGAAGCAAAGAGCGGCTCATCCCGTCCTTCCCTGTTGAGCCTGTTGACACTACCGGAGCCGGTGATACGTTTAACGCAGCCTTCGCCGTTGCTCTGGCGGAGGGAAAAGACATTGAAGCTGCATTGCGGTTTGCCAACCGTGCCGCTTCCCTTTCTGTCTGTTCCTTCGGCGCCCAAGGCGGAATGCCGACAAGAAAAGAAGTAGAGGAGCTGCTGTCATGAAAAAACACGGTATACTGAACAGCCATCTTGCCAAGCTTTTAGCCGATCTTGGCCACACTGATAAAATTGTCATCGCGGATGCGGGACTGCCCGTTCCTGACGGCGTTTTGAAAATTGATCTTTCACTGAAGCCGGGTCTCCCGGCTTTCCAGGATACAACGGCAGTGCTCGCAGACGAGATGATCGTTGAAAAAGTTATTGCTGCATCTGAAATAAAAGCTGCTAATCAGGAGAATGCGAGATTTCTAGAGAATCTTTTTGCTGAGCAGAAGATTGAATACCTTTCTCACGAAGAATTTAAGCTGCTGACAAAAGAAGCAAAAGCAATTATAAGAACAGGTGAATTCACACCATATGCCAACTGTATCCTGCAGGCGGGTGTGCTTTTCTAGAAAGGAGGATGGGACATGCAGATTGAAATGAAAGACATTCATAAAGCATTCGGAAAAAACCAAGTGCTGTCGGGCGTTTCCTTTCAGCTCGTGCCCGGTGAAGTTCACGCATTAATGGGAGAAAACGGCGCCGGCAAGTCCACGCTTATGAACATTCTGACAGGCCTGCATAAATCGGATAAAGGGCAAATCAGCATAAACGGAAACGAAACGTATTTTTCCAATCCGAAAGAAGCGGAAAAGCATGGAATCGCTTTTATCCATCAAGAATTGAATATCTGGCCGGAAATGACCGTTCTTGAGAATCTATTTATCGGAAAAGAGATATCCTCTAAGCTGGGTGTTCTACAAACGAGAAAAATGAAAGCGCTAGCAAAAGAGCAATTTGACAAACTGTCTGTCTCTCTTTCTCTTGACCAAGAAGCGGGCGAGTGTTCTGTCGGACAGCAGCAAATGATCGAAATCGCAAAAGCGCTCATGACCAATGCCGAGGTAATCATTATGGATGAACCTACAGCAGCGTTGACGGAACGTGAAATCAGCAAGCTATTTGAGGTCATTACAGCGTTAAAAAAGAACGGCGTATCCATTGTATACATTTCGCATCGCATGGAAGAAATTTTTGCGATTTGCGACAGAATCACCATCATGCGTGATGGAAAAACCGTAGACACAACAAACATCTCAGAAACCGATTTTGATGAAGTCGTCAAAAAAATGGTCGGCCGCGAGCTGACTGAACGATATCCGACACGCACTCCTTCTCTCGGCGACAAAATATTCGAGGTGAAAAATGCCTCCGTCAAAGGACGTTTTGAAGATGTCAGCTTTTATGTTCGTTCCGGTGAAATCGTTGGTGTTTCCGGATTGATGGGAGCCGGCCGGACAGAAATCATGAGAGCGCTGTTCGGCGTTGACAGGCTGAACTCGGGTGAGATATGGATCGCGGGAAAAAAGACGGCTATTAAGAACCCGCAGGATGCGGTGAAAAAAGGGCTCGGCTTTATCACAGAGAACCGCAAAGATGAAGGGCTGCTGCTCGACACATCAATTCGCGAGAATATTGCTCTGCCCAATTTGTCCAGTTTTTCTCCAAAGGGCCTCATTGATCACAAACGGGAAGCTGAATTTGTCGATCTGTTAATCAAACGCCTGACCATCAAAACGGCATCATCTGAAACGCATGCACGCCATTTATCAGGAGGCAACCAGCAAAAAGTGGTGATTGCCAAGTGGATCGGCATCGGGCCGAAAGTGCTCATCTTGGATGAGCCGACCAGAGGTGTGGATGTTGGCGCCAAACGGGAGATTTATTCGCTGATGAATGAGCTGACAGAACGCGGCGTCGCCATCATTATGGTGTCATCAGAGCTGCCGGAAATTCTCGGAATGAGCGATCGTATTATCGTTGTCCATGAAGGCAGAATCAGCGGAGAAATCGATGCGAAGAAAGCAACACAAGAACGAATTATGACACTTGCCACGGGAGGGCGGTAATATGAAAACAGAACAACTGCAAACAGAACAAAAACGGATCCACTTCGACGGAGTCATGCAAAAGCTCGGCCCGTTTCTCGGTTTATTTATTCTCGTGATCATTGTATCTATTTTAAATCCCAGCTTTCTTGAACCGCTGAATATTTTAAACCTGCTTCGCCAGGTCGCTATTAACGGGTTAATCGCGTTCGGCATGACCTTTGTGATTTT
The DNA here is from genome assembly GCF_002796895.1 of Bacillus sp. SN1. NCBI lineage: Bacteria > Bacillati > Bacillota > Bacilli > Caryophanales > Bacillaceae > Bacillus > Bacillus sp. SN1. The sequence goes on along the minus strand of NZ_PHIE01000002.1, from coordinate 546,622 downwards.
AACAGGCGGCATTGATCTTTCTGTCGGCGCTATTCTTGCCCTGTCCAGCGCTTTAGTTGCGGGAATGATTGTATCTGGTGTCGATCCGGTTCTTGCGATTATCCTGGGCTGTATCATTGGTGGCGTACTCGGCATGATCAACGGACTATTGATCACAAAAGGAAAAATGGCGCCCTTTATCGCCACGCTTGCGACCATGACTGTGTTTCGCGGACTGACGCTTGTGTATACAGACGGAAATCCGATTACCGGACTTGGCACAAACTACGCTTTTCAGCTGTTCGGGCGCGGTTACTTTTTAGGCATTCCTGTACCTGCGATTACGATGGTTCTTGCCTTTGTCATCCTTTGGGTGCTTCTCCATAAAACACCGTTCGGACGCCGAACGTACGCAATCGGAGGCAATGAAAAAGCCGCGCTTATTTCGGGCATTAAAGTGACGCGCGTGAAAGTGATGATCTATTCTTTAGCCGGGCTTTTATCCGCCCTTGCCGGCGCCATATTGACTTCCCGCCTGCATTCAGCACAGCCGACTGCCGGGGAATCGTACGAACTGGATGCTATCGCAGCGGTTGTCTTAGGCGGAACAAGTCTTTCCGGCGGCCGCGGACGCATTGTCGGCACGTTAATCGGGGTGCTGATCATCGGCACACTTAATAACGGACTCAACCTGCTTGGCGTCTCATCGTTTTACCAACTGGTTGTCAAAGGGATAGTCATCTTAATTGCGGTACTATTAGACCGCAAGAAGTCAGCATAGGAGGGTTTTTCATATGAAAAAGGCTGTATCCGTCATTTTAACGTTATCATTGTTTTTATTAACTGCCTGTTCGCTTGAGCCTCCCCAATGGGCAAAGCCGTCAAACTCGGGTAACAAAAAGGAATTCACCATCGGCTTGTCCGTCTCAACGCTTAACAATCCCTTTTTTGTCTCATTAAAAAAGGGTATCGAAAAAGAAGCTGAAAAACGGGGAATGAAAGTCATCATTGTCGATGCACAAAATGATTCATCAAAACAGACGAGTGACGTAGAAGATTTAATTCAGCAAGGTGTCGATGCATTGTTAATCAACCCGACTGATTCCTCGGCGATCTCAACGGCAGTAGAATCTGCAAACTCAGTCGGTGTGCCCGTCGTAGCAATCGATCGATCTGCCGAACAAGGAAAAGTTGAAACCCTCGTCGCTTCCGATAATGTCAAAGGCGGTGAAATGGCCGCGGCGTTTATTTCCGACAAACTTGGAAAAGGAGCAAAGGTGGCAGAGCTTGAAGGCGTGTCCGGCGCATCTGCCACACGGGAACGCGGCTCAGGATTTCATAACATCGCAGATGAAAAGCTTGACGTTGTCACAAAGCAATCAGCTGACTTTGACCGCACCAAAGGCCTGACTGTCATGGAAAACCTGCTGCAGGGACATCCGGATATCCAAGCTGTTTTTGCTCACAATGATGAAATGGCGCTCGGTGCTCTCGAAGCAATTAACAGCTCGGGAAAAGATATTTTAGTGATCGGTTTTGACGGCAATAAAGATGCGCTCGCTTCCACTAAAGACGGAAAGCTCTCAGCCACCGTCGCCCAGCAGCCTGAATTGATCGGTAAACTGGCTACAGAAGCAGCAGATGATATTTTGCATGGAAAAAAAGTGAAGAAATCCATATCTGCACCTCTCAAACTAGAAACACAAAAATAATTGCCACGGATCAGATCTTTATCTGATCCTTTTTTATGTTTAGGACTCTGTGAAAACGTGAATAGAGATATAGAATGAATTTATTTCTCTTACGTGAGGAGAGGAACGAAATGAACAAAACAACAAAAATATTATCAACTCTAGCACTTGCAGCCGGAATGACTGCGGCTTCTGCAGGGACCGCAAGCACAATCCATGCACAACAGCCAGAAACAACTGTAAGCATTGATGATTTATACAGCTATCCGATTGATTCTTATTTGGTGTCAGCAGAGGCCCTAAATGTCAGAACGAAGGCTTCCGCATCAAGTCATAAAGCCGATACGCTGCACTTGGGAGACAGCTTAAAGCTGATTTCCTTCGCAAATGCTGACTGGGCAAAGGTTCATTATAAAAACGGCAAAACAGGCTTTGTCTCCACTCATTACATTGTAAAAGCTGCTACAACAGTAAAAACCAAAACAAAAACAAAAGTATATACATCCGCTGAAAGAAAGAGCATCAAGACTCTTCCAGCAAACACAAGCGTTTCTTTTTTAGGCTGGAGTAAAACGAAAAAAGGCGGTTTTGATTTTGATTGGGTATTCGTTGATTACGGCGGAGCGACAGGCTATATGAAAACAAAGGATTTACACATGACAAAATAACTGAAAGGGATTCCGTGTCTATGCGGAATCCCTTTTATTATGAATTGATTTGTCACATCCCCGAGATATTTCTCAGGAAATATTGTCGTATGCCATGTCGAAACCATACATGATCATCGACATTTTTGTTCACGTTAAATAATGGAGGTGTAGATATGGATCAATTTGAAGCAGCATATGAATCGTATAAGGCTCAGCAAACAAACGGCGAACAGCAAGCTGTTCCATCTGGACAAGAAGAAATTATTGCAGTCAGAAGAAATGAGGATGACAATATTATCGCAGTGAAAACGAACACAGGAAGAGAGCTCGACTATCCCACTGCGCTGTCAGAAGCACAAGCGGGAAAACTCGCTCATGTTGATGTCTTCCATAAATACGGGCGTGATATTTTGCGAAGTGAACCAGACGGCATAAAGGAAAATAATCTGTCCGAGCTGCCGGATTTTTAATCATAGAATAGCCCTGCCGCATGCTGGACAGGGCTTTTCTTTTAAGCGAAAGGCTTCTGGATGTATTCAGCTAACCGTTTTGCGCTGAGGGAAATATCCTCTTCAGTTGCACCATTCACGCCATAGAACACGTATGGGGGCAGGTATTTCATGCCGATCAGATTGCTCGTGGCCTGAAATGGTTTCAAAAGCTCACTGATCGAGTAATGATTGCCTCCGCCAGCCTGATATTTTTCCGCTTCGCTCCCTGTTGAAACAGCCAGCATCAGCTCCTTGCCATGCAAAGCGTTTCCCTTTGAACCAAAGGCCCAGCCGAAAGTCAGCACAAGATCCTGCCATTTTTTTAAGAGCGGCGGAGAGCTGTACCAATAAAGCGGAAATTGGAAGACAATCCGGTCGTATTGCTCACACAGCTGCTGCTCCTTCGCAACATCTATCGCTTCATCCGGGTATTCCTTATAAAGCTCCCGTACTGTGATATTGTCATGTTTATCTAATTCCTCTACCCACGCCTTATTAACAACTGAGGTTTCCATATGAGGATGAACTGCTAAAACCAATATTTTCATCAGACCACACCTTTACCCTTTTGACGTTATTTTATCTAAAATCAGGAAAAGAGCCAAATAAAAAGAAAGCCCTGCACAAAAAGGCTTTCTTTTTTCTTTTATTCAGGGCTTCCTTCAGTTGTTTCGATATCTTTAGCAAAATCAGGGTTATCCAGATTCGCATTAAAGAAATCCGCTGTATTCGGAAGTCTGAGATTCATGTTCATTTTTTGAGAGATCGTAACCGTGCAATCCTCAAGCACATAGTCAAAAACGTGTCCGCCTGAATTGCGTCCTTCGTCAATGAAGTGCAGGTGATAGCCAGATACGGCGATTCCGTTAGCATAAGCTGGTGTCAGGAAACCTACGATCGTCCCTCTCACGTTGTCGAAGTTGAAAATCGGCTGTGTTTTGACCGCTTCAACCATCGGCACGTAAGGTTTTTCTTGAAGTTCTACCGTTCTTGTCTGCACTTTTTTAAACAATCCGTCAATGCGGATAGCATAAAATAAGTTTTTGCTTGGCAGAATGCTGTTGACCTCTTTTTCAAATTCTTCACGTGTCATTTTCGCATCAATTTTGTGCGTCATGTCCGGTGTAAAGAACGTAAATGAACAGAACGGAGAACGGTCCCCGTTTTGGACCGGTGTGGCAGTTCCGTCTGAACGGAGACGGTAAAATTCGCCGTCAAATCCAATCAGCTCTCCGTCAAGCTTGTTAAAGGTTCCGATACCGAAGTCTCCGTATTTCGGAATCTCTGACAGTTCAAAATCCCCGTCATATACTCCGTCTAATAGAGAAGTCATTGTTGATACTTGATAAATCTGGCTCACAGGCTGATCTTTTTGGCCCCGGCTGAGCACTTGAATGTTGCTTTCGCGTTTCATAATTCCCTTCACTCCTTTTGTTTAGTGCTGTTCATCAAACAGTGTCGTGATGCGCAGAGTGCTAGAGAGCTTTCGTTTTCATGAGTTCTCCGAATTCTTTCGGAAGCTTGTCACTTGCTAAATTAATGTTATCACTGTAGTCAACCGGGACATCAATGATAACAGGACCCTCCGCGTTCATACCTTGACGAAGAACATCTGCCAGCTGGTCTGGTGATTCTACGCGCAAGCCAGTTGCTCCGAAGCTTTCCGCATATTTCACGATATCGATATTTCCGAAATCGACCGCAGATGTACGGTTATATTTTTTCAATTGCTGGAATGCAACCATGTCATATGTGCTGTCGTTCCATACAATGTGTACAATTGGTGCTTTTAAACGAACTGCTGTCTCTAATTCCATTGCTGAGAATAAGAAACCACCGTCACCAGAGACTGATACCACTTTTTCTCCCGGTTTCACCAATGAAGCGCCGATTGCCCAAGGAAGCGCAACGCCGAGTGTTTGCATACCGTTACTAATCATTAATGTTAATGGCTCGTAGCTGCGGAAATAACGTGACATCCAAATCGCATGTGAACCGATATCGCAAGTCACTGTAACATGATCATCGACTGCATTTCGCAATTCTTTAACGATTTCAAGAGGATGCACTCTGTCTGATTTCCAATCTGCAGGCACCTGCTCACCCTCATGCATATATTGTTTTAAATCAGAAAGGATTTTCTGCTCACGTTCAGCAAAGTCCACTTTCACAGCATCATGTTCGATATGATTGATCGTGGACGGAATGTCACCGATCAATTCAAGTTCCGGCTGGTAAGCATGATCAATGTCAGCCAGGATTTCATCTAAATGGATGATTGTCCGGTCACCATTGACATTCCAGAATTTCGGATCGTATTCAATTGGGTCATAACCGATTGTCAAAACAACATCAGCCTGCTCAATCAGCAAATCGCCAGGCTGGTTACGGAACAAACCGATACGGCCAAAATACTGATCTTCTAAATCTCTCGTAAGAGTACCGGCAGCTTGATATGTTTCGACGAATGGAAGCTGAACCTTTTTCAAAAGCTTGCGAACCGCTTTAATCGCTTCCGGTCTTCCGCCCTTCATGCCGACTAAAACGACAGGAAGCTTCGCTGTTTGGATTTTTGCAATGGCTGCACTGATTGCAGCATCCGGTGCAGGACCAAGTTTTGGCGCTGCGACAGCACGCACGCTTTTTGTATTTGTGACTTCATTCACAACATCTTGCGGAAAGCTCACAAAAGCGGCCCCAGCCTGACCTGCTGACGCTATTCTAAATGCATTTGTAACAGCTTCCGGTATATTTTTTACATCTTGAACTTCTACACTGTATTTTGTAATCGGCTGAAATAGCGCCGCATTATCCAAAGATTGATGTGTCCGTTTTAAACGATCTGCACGGATCACGTTCCCAGCAAGCGCAACGACAGGGTCACCTTCAGTGTTTGCTGTCAGCAATCCTGTTGCCAAGTTAGAGGCACCTGGTCCTGATGTGACTAACACGACTCCCGGTTTTCCAGTTAAACGGCCGACTGCTTGCGCCATAAATGCTGCATTTTGTTCATGCCGGGCAACGATAATTTCAGGCCCTTTATCTTGTAAAGCGTCAAAAACCGCATCAATTTTTGCACCTGGAATGCCAAATACATGTGTGACACCTTGCTCCGCTAAGCAATCAACAACAAGCTCCGCCCCTCTGTTTTTCACAAGGGATTTTTGTTCTTTTGTTGCTTTTGTCAACACCCTCACTCCTTATTATGCATTTTAAACATAAAATTTTAAATATTTCTTGTGATACGTTTCACTATACACTCTTTGGAAATTGACCTCCAATATCGATTCGCCTTATGATTAATATGTATTACGAATTATTAACCTAAGGAAAGGAATGCATATTGAATGGAGCTTCGCCATCTTCAATACTTTATCGCAGTAGCCGAAGAGCTTCATTTCGGAAAAGCTGCGCGGCGGCTGAACATGACACAGCCTCCTCTCAGCCAGCAGATAAAACAGCTGGAAGAAGAAGTCGGGGTGACGCTTCTGAAGAGGACAAAACGATTTGTCGAGCTGACCGCGGCCGGCGAAATCTTTTTAAATCACTGCCGGTCAGCTTTGATGCAAATTGGACAAGGAATTGAACTTGCACAGCGGACGGCTCGCGGCGAGCACGGCCATCTTGTCATTGGTTTTGTCGGATCTGCTACATATGAATTTCTGCCGCCGATCATCCGGGAATACCGTAAAAAATTCCCCTCTGTGAAAATTGAACTGAAAGAAATCACTTCTTACCGGCAGCAGGATGAGTTGCTCAAGGGAAATATCGATATCGGCATTCTCCATCCGCCGTTAGAACATCCGGAGCTGCAAATTGAGACAACCCAGAGCAGTCCATGCATCCTCGCTTTACCAAAACAGCATCCGCTTGCATTAAAAGAATCAATCAACATTACAGATTTGGAAAACGAACCGATCATCACCCTTTCCAAAGAAGCGTGGCCTACGTTATATACCGACTTTATTCAGCTCTGTGAAAACGCAGGTTTTGTGCCAAATATTGTTCAGGAAGCGACAGAATATCAAATGGTCATCGGACTGGTGACAGCGGGCATTGGTATTACCATTGTGCCCTCCTCGGCCAGACGGCTGTTTAACCTTGATGTCACGTATCGAAGCGTTGATCATTTTCAGCTCAAAGCAGAATGGATTATCGCGTATAGAAAAGACAGCCAAAACCCTGTACTGGGACAATTTGTGGATATATGCAAATCGTTAAATGAACGGAAATAAAAAAAGGCGCTCCGTTCACCGGAATCCGCCCGTTTATCGTCAGGATAAAAGATCAAGCTCACTTTTGAGGTAATCAGCTCTTTTTATAATATACTCACATATTACATCCGGCTCACGGTCAAAACGCTCAATATCATTCTTTTTATATGGGTCCATCAGGACAAACGGTCTAATCTGCTCATACATCGCCATTATTTTCGGTTTCATATATTCTATTGTAAAAAGAGATTGGAGCGTTTCTTCTAACAGATGTTTGTAGGACCTGCGAAAATCGGGTTCATCCAATATCCGGGCGGTTAGTGTATTAAATCCTTGAATTCTTACATAATCGGCAGCCATCCGCTCTCCGTGGATATCCCTGCCCCAGGTCGCATCATAATCCCAAGGAATCACCTCAAATAATCCGGTTTCACTGTTTCTGTACAACGCGTAGTTGTGGACAAACCCGTCATAGTTTGAGGTGAACACAATGCCGGCGAGCCAGCGCAAATACTTGTCGATATCCACATGCTTTGTCACTTCTGATTTAAATTGGGCTTTAGGGACAGTATTAATTTTAAAGATCATATCCTGTAAATAAAAATCGTCTTCCTCAGTCCCTGTCTTCTTTTCATATCCATGCTCAAGCGATGTCTTCGTTTCCCTTTCCAAATCGCTCATCAGAGAGAAATTAGCATCATCATCAACCGCGTAAAAAACCGCCCCGTCCGCCAGCTTCCTTTTCGCTAAATAAAATTCGTCGACGGATTCAAGTTCAAGATAAACCCCTTCATTCTTTCCATTCACCTTTAAAAACACAAACTCCGCCTTTGGAGACAGCGTCCCAAGCTCTGAGAAAAAATCCAGGGACAATTTGTTTCTCATCATGGAAGGATCTTTATACTCCGCATTTAAGTGAATCTCTCTCGCGCCGCGGAATGTTTTCGGCTGATAAAAGGAAATATGGTATGACTTCTTTTTGAAGTCTCTGATATGCGATCCCCGGTAAGCGATATCAATATCCAGCCTTTTTTGATTTACCTTCATCACAGCCGGCACCGGATCATCGTCCCATATATCCTTTTTTAATTCACGCAAATCTTTTGGATGAACAAACAGCTGATAAAGCGGCATATTGGATTGGTTCTTCATCCATAATCCCCCTAACAAATTTTAGGCTTTTATTTTTGTGAGATCTCAGCGGAACACTTATACACTTTTAAAAAACGTGCGTACTATGTGGGTAGTAAGGATATTTATCCTTAAAAACATTTTTTAAAAGGAGGATTTCAAATTGGGCCACTATTCCCATTCTGACATCAAAGAAGCGGTGAAATCCGCTAAAAAAGAAGGTTTGAAGGACTATTTATACCAAGAGCCTCATGGAAAAAAGCGCAGCCATAAAAAGTCGTACCGCTCTCACAAAAAATCACGCAGCCACAAAAAATCGTACTGCTCTCACAAAAAATCACGCAGCTATAAGAAATCGTACTGCTCTCACAAGAAATCTCGCAGCCACAAAAAATCATACTGTTCTCACAAGAAATCACGCAGCTATAAGAAATCGTACTGCTCTCACAAGAAATCTCGCAGCTTCAAAAAATCGTACTGCTCTCACAAAAAATCACGCAGCTTCAAAAAATCGTACTGCTCTCACAAAAAATCACGCAGCTTCAAAAAGTCGTACCGCTCTCACAAAAAATCACGCAGCTTCAAAAAATCGTACTGCTCTCACAAAAAATCTCGTAGCTTCAAAAAGTCGTACCGCTCTCACAAAAAATCACGCAGCTTCAAAAAATCGTACTGCTCTCACAAAAAATCTCGTAGCTTCAAAAAGTCTTACTGCTCTCACAAGAAAAGATCTCGCAGCTACAAAAAGTCTTTCCATGCACTCAAAAAAACGTATTATTCTCATGAGAAAACATCTCACAAAAAACATTACAAAAAACCGCACCACGACTACTACAAAAAACATGATGATTATCACAGCAAAAAAGAATTCTGGAAAGACGGCAATTGCTGGGTAGTCAAAAAGAAATATAAATAATACCTTTTCGTTACCATAGGCTGCCGACAAATGTACGGAAGCCTATTTTTCATTTTCCCCTGTATTAGATATATGTCATGACATAACATATGCAACCCGCAACATTTGGTTTCCTTGAAACCATTTCGTTATAATCAAGGTATCCTAACGATAAAGGCGGTTTTTGCTATGTACATATTTCAAGCGGATCAGCTTAGCGCCAAAGACACATACAAGCTATTGTCAGGTACCGTCATCCCCCGCCCCATTGCTTTTGTGACCACACTTTCTTCAGGGGGAACGGTAAATGCCGCGCCTTTCAGTTTTTATAACGTTGTCAGCTCTGATCCTCCGCTTCTCAGTATTTCTGTTAACAGGGCAGGTGGACGCCAAAAAGATACAGCCCGAAACGCATTGGAGAACGGAGAATTTGTTGTCCATGTCAGTGATGAAGCCATCATTGAAGACATCAATGAAACGGCGGCAAGCTTAGGACCCGACGAAAGCGAACTCACACGGACCTCGCTTCATCCTGTCGAAAGCAAATCTGTTTCAGTTCCCGGCATTAAGGAGGCACGCATTCGTTTTGAATGCACATTAGAGCGGCATATGACGTTCGACAATGATCAAGGCGTGACGACAGCAGATCTGCTCATCGGCAGAGTTGTCTGCTTCCATCTGGATGAAAAAGTGTATGATGCCGAAAAAGGGTATGTTTTGACAGATGAATTAAAGCCAGCCTCAAGATTGGCGGGAAACCACTATGCGAAGCTCGGTGAAGAATTTACGCTGGTTCGACCCAGCTGAACAAAGGGACTATTTAAATAGAAGAAACTAGTCAAAAAGACCTCGTGATCACAAAATGTTACCTTTTAAAAAAGAACACCCGGAGAAAGTCCGGGTGTTTTTTATGAAACATTCTTCCCTTTTTCTTCGTATAAAAGGCAGATAGGAGGGATTGGAATGGCAAACTTTTGGATGTTAATGCTGATCGCTATTACCATCAGCACTGCCTCTCAATTTTATATAAAGAAAAAATTTGGTATTGATAAATCCAACTGGCGGTATAAGCATGTCAGCAATACACACAAATGGATCGAAATCATTTTACTTATTTTATTTGTATTCTCACTCCCCTTTTTTCCAGTTGAATATATGCTTCTTTTATTTTTTATTGTGATTGACTCACTTCGTATTTTTATGGAATGGAAGTATAGACCTGAAGATAAGCAGTATATGTACCACATGATAGAGGTCTCCCTCATGTTTACCCTTTTGATTTATATTTGTATCATTTAGTTATTTAAATCCCCACAGCTGCCCCATCTCCCCGAGGATCGGCTCCGCCTTGAAGAAAGCCTTCTTCATCAACTTTGATTGCTGCTGCGTGCCCCATCAGCGGATCATAGTCACCGACAACCTCAACGAGATGCCCGCTGTCTTTCAGCTTTTCAATTGTTTTCTCTGTGAACCTGCCTTCGACTCTGAGACCTTCATATTTCTCTCCCCACGTTCTGCCCCATACCCAGCGCGGTTCGCTGATTGCCTGCTGAGGATGCATTCCGTAGTCCAGCATTCTGGTAATGATGGCCGTCTGCGTCTGCGGCTGTCCCTCGCCGCCTTGTGTGCCGTACAGAATTTTCGGTTTTCCGCCTTTACAGACCATAGCCGGCATAAGCGTATGGAAGCTAAGCTTTCTCGGTTCAAGCGTATTGACATGATTTTTATCCAATGAGAAAAATGACCCGCGGTTTTGCAGTAATATGCCTGTATCACCGGCAGTGACTGCAGAGCCAAATTCAAAGTACAGGCTTTGAATGAATGACACTGCGTTGCCATCCGCATCGATTACGGCCGCATATGCCGTATCACTTCCCACTGGCCTGCTTTCTGCCGGTTCTGCCAGATAGCCGATTTCTCCCGCCAATCGTTTTGCATAATTTTTATCCAAAAGCCTTTCAAGCGGAATGTCAGCAAACGCCGGATCAGTCAAGACGGCATTCCGATCTAGGAAACTCTTTTTCAACGCCTCCACAAGCACATGATAATACTCAAATGAACCGTGTTCGATTTGGGTGAAATCATAGTTTTCCAGAATGTTCAGTGTTAATAAACCGGTAAACCCCTGAGAATTCGGCGGCGCCTGGTACACACTGTATCCTCGGTAATCACTTGATACAGGCTTCGTCCACTCTCCCCGGTGCGCTTTAAAATCATCGAGTGTCATGCAACTGCCGTTATGCTGTAAATACGAGACAATCCGCTGAGCAATATCTCCTTCATAGAATGCGCTTCTTCCTTTTTCGGCAATCATGTTCAAACTGTCTGCAAGCTCTTTTTGCACAAACCGCTCTCCCGGGACAGGCGCTTGGCCGCTTCTCGTGAAGATATCGGCCGTATAAGGCGTGGAGACCAGCAGTTCAAGATTCGTTTCTGTGTGACGGCACTGATCGGCTGATACTGGAAAACCATTTTGGGCATAATCGCGTGCAGGCTCCAATACGTCCGCAAGAGACATACGCCCGTACTCCTTCAGTACCGCATCCCAGCTATCAACCATTCCTGGCACGGTAATGGCACTGTCGATTCCGCGCAGCGGAATCGCGCTCTTTCCCTTGTATACATCTCTCGTTACATTTTTCCCTGAACGTCCGCTGCCATTATGGACTCTTACCTCCTTTGTTTCCTGGTGAAAGGTCAGCCAAAAGGAATCTCCCCCAAGCCCCGTCATATGCGGATACACAACTGCCAGACAAGCACTCACCGCAACGGCGGCGTCAAACGCGTTTCCTCCCTTGTCCAGTATGCGGTTTCCAGCTTGTGAAGCGAGATAATGCGGACTGACGACCATTTGCTTTGTACCGATGACAGATTTGTTCATCACAAGTCCCCTTTTTAAGAGATTTTCTTCAGTATAGGGAGCCTGATTTTCCACATCTACTGATCCGGCAGAAAAACTGACGAACTTTATCCTTTTCGCAAATAATAAGATATATTTCCATTCATTTTGAAAACGAATCATAAAATTTACATTCGAAACGTAAATTTTATGATAAAATGATGTCTAAAAGGCTACGAAAGCAGGTGGAGCTATTGAGTCACGAATATCAAATTCCCAACCTTGTTCTTGATGGGATCGACAAACAAATTCTCACCATTTTGCATGAGGAAGGCAGGATATCTTATACGGATCTTGGCAAAAGAGTTGATTTGTCACGGGTCGCTGTACAGGCTCGAATTAACCAATTAATCGAAGCCGGTGTGATTGAAAAATTCACCGCTGTTATCAATCCCGCTAAAATCGGCATCCATGTATCCGTGTTTTTCAATGTCGAGGTCGAACCGCAGTTTTTAGAAGAGGTCGCTCTTAAGCTTGAGGAAGAGCCTGCGGTCACCAGCCTTTATCACATGACAGGCCCGAGCAAGCTGCATATGCATGGGATCTTTGCCAACGATCAAGAGATGGAAGAATTTTTAACAAAGCGGCTGTATCCGCTGCAAGGCGTCGTCAGCGTTGATTGTCAGATGCTCATCAAACGCTACAAAAGCCGTATGGGAATGAAGCTGTAAAGGAGAGAAACGAATGAAAAACCATCCTTATCGGGATATGACGGCCGCAATGGTGCGCACTGGAATATTAGGGTTCGGGGGCGGGCCTTCCGTGATTCCGCTGATCCGCCATGAAGCGGTCAATAAATATAAATGGATTGATGATGATGAATTCGGAGAAATATTAGCGATTGCTAATGCACTTCCCGGACCGATTGCCACAAAAATGGCCGCGTATCTGGGCTTCAAGCTAAAGGGCACGTTAGGCGCAATCGTGGCAACTCTCGCCCATATTCTGCCTACATGTCTTGCTATGGTGGGTTTGTTTGCGGCTGTAAATGTCTTAAGCCATTCAGCAGTTGTTGCCGGCATGATTGGTGCCGTAACGCCGGTGATTGCCGTAATGCTCGGAATCATGGCGTACGAGTTTGGCCAAAAAGCGCTTAAAGGTTTCGGCTGGGTTACCGGCATCCTGTTTTTCATCATCGCTTTTATCGGCCTGCAAACGTTACAGATCAATCCCGGCCTTGTCATTATCATTTTCTTAGCGTACGGCGCGTTTCATTTTAAACTGAAGGACAAAATGACAAATAAACATTCAAAAGATAAAGGAATGTCGGCCTCATGATCATGATGTATGTATTTCTGGCGTTTTTTATCGCAAACGTACTTGGGTATGGCGGCGGGCCTGCGTCTATCCCGCTGATGTTTGAAGAAGTCGTTAACAGATACAGCTGGCTGTCAAACGACCAATTTTCAAACATGCTCGCCCTTGCGAACGCATTACCGGGCCCGATCGCAACCAAAATCGCCGCGTATGTCGGCTACAGCGCAGGCGGGTGGCCCGGCTTCCTGATTGCGCTGATCGCAACTGTCGTACCGTCGGCGCTCGCATTGATTGTCCTTCTGCGTATCATTCAGCGCTTCCGCCAATCACCCGTCATCAAAGGCATGACGCTGTCCGTTCAGCCTGTCATCGCTGTCATGATGCTCATTCTTACCTGGCAAATCGGCGCAGACGGCATCAAAGCGATCGGATGGATTCAATCACTAGTAATTGCGGGAATTTCCCTCCTTGCCATGACAAAATTCAAGATGCACCCGGCATTTTTGATTATCGCGGCGTTTTTGTATGGGGGGCTTGTGATCCCTCATTTGTAGAAAAAGCACCTAGACAGGTGCTTTTTTATTTTGGTCAGAAATGCCGTTTGATATATGGTTCCTTCTATTCTCACAGATTGTTTAACATGGGGCGAATCGGTGTTTAACCGAGGACTGTGCCTTCAGAATATCCTGTATATAGGAGTCAATAAAAAAACTTGCAGCTCTCGGCCTGCAAGTTTTACACGTGATTTTTCTGATAAAACGTTCGCAAAACATGCGTTTCAAGGTCGGCCAGGCGGACAGGGGTCGGCAGTCTGCTTTCATGACTGATCATGCTCATCGTGATTTGATAGCTGCTTTCTAAATCAATGTTATTTCCGCAAGACAAGAAAATAGGCTTCACGTCCCGCCGCGTCCGCAGAGCCCGGCCATATACCTCGCCGTCAATGATAATATCGGTATATGCACCGACTTCATTTTCAGGCATCACGAAATCACAGCCTTTGATTTTGAGATACGTTTTCGCAATTCCAATTGTCGGCTTATCGAGAAAAAAAGCCGCATGGGTGGCAACGCCCATATGGTTGTAATGCAGATACCCGTTGCCATCAAACAAAAACACATCCGGATCCGTTTCCAGCTTTTTGGCCGCCTCGATGATCAGCGGCAGCTCGCGAAACGCAAGAAACCCGGACACATACGGCACGCTGATTTTCCCTATGCTGTGCACTTTTTCAATCACTTCTTTTGTATCAGCGTCAATCACGATGATACTGCACACCCCGTATGGTTCGCCGTCCTGTTCCCAATAAGCGAGGTCGACGCCTGCGCAGGTGTTGATGGAGTCTGGGGTGATGGTGGGTGATAGGTTGATTTTAGGTTGAAGGATGTGTTGTATTTTTACAAATTCTTCTTTGTTTAGGTTAAATAAATGTATTTGTTTAACATGCATCTAAAATCAATCCTACCTCTTGTTAACTAGTGTCTGTTTTTTGTTGTATTTTTTCACTTTAAAAATTCTAGTTAAAAACTTACAACTCCAGGTTCTGCAAGCTTTTTTAAATGAATGTTTAACTACATTTCATTATTCGTAACTTTGTTTAATATAAATTCTATATTTTCAACTATTTCAATATGGCTATTTGACTGAAATTCATACATGGGTTGATCCCAATCCTCATTTTGTATCAAAACTAGTTGATAAAATCCATTAGCATCCGCATCTGGATACCACCCTAAATCAAGTAAGTAATTTTTACGAGAGTATGTTAATTGCAATAAATCTTGTGAAAAAAATAACCACTTTTCATCGTCTGGTGCTAGGTTTTTCGGATCAATTTCTCTAAAACTATTTTGATTTATGGTCCATCCTTTTGGAATTCTTAAGGATTGTAAACTTATTTCTGGCATTTTTTTTATCTTTCTCATAAAAGCCTCCTATTACTTATCAATACCAAGTTGTTTTAAATACTTATCTAATCGACTGCCGGCAATCGGATGACCATGATATTCACCACCAGAAAACTCCGCTCTAATCCAACTTGTTGGTGTACCTAGATCATAACCGACTGTTTTTCCTGCATCATAAATGAAATAATAGTTGTTATTTCCATTATCAATAATATGACCTTTTAGAAGTGCCTCTTTTTCTAAAGCTTTGTTATTCACATCTGGTAAGTACTGAGCAGCTTTTTTACCTGTCATACTAAAACGTTTTGCTTCTTCAGGTGTCTTAGCCTTAACATGTTTATGTCCATGCGGAGTGAACGAAGCATTATTAAGCATCGTTCTAAATTCTTTACGACCATAATATCCATCATGCGCTACTTTATCGTGATTTTTAGAAATGTTAGGACTATGAGATCTTCCCTTATGGATGCCATCACTAACCATCTTCACAATCCCAAGATCCTTCACAGCAGTCGTTTCCACATCTACACGGACTGTCGGGAATCCGAATGTAAAGCCATTCGTTGTTACTGGGCGTTCTGCGTATACACGGACGTTTGTTGGGACTTTGAATTGTTTTACTTTTTCTAGTGTCTTGTTAGCTTTTTGGACTTTTGAATGGGTTGCAAGCGGTATGCCTTTGTCTATATGTTTCGCCAGTGCGCCGGCTCCAACGAGGCTTAATGCCGCTTCCAGCGCCCCTTGCTTCCGCTTCTCCTCAGACACTTTATTTCCAAACATATCTTTACCTGTGACAGCTTCAGAGAATCCGTTTGACGCAATTAGGCCGTATGCGCCCATTTCTGACATTTTGAGAATGTCTAAGGATTTGCCGGTTTTGTAGGCGTCTAAAGCGTGTTCGGCTGCGATAGCCGCTTTTCCGGTTTTGTAGATGGCTTTTCCGCCTTTGAAAGCGCGGCCTGCCCAGCCGACGACCGGTATGAAGCCAGCTGCGGCCATAGCTCCTGCTGTCACACGTTCTGCGGTGGAGAGCTTTTCGCCAGTAACCGGATCAACGCCTTCGGTTGCTCTTTTATAATCATAATAGCCAGTGACTTCTCCAGTGAAGTTGCAAACTCCATCCCATGTTTTTTCGTACCAAGGTTTGTTAGCTTCTTCTTCAGCCTTTTCCTGAAGCCGCCTTGCTTCGGCTTGCTGGGCTTTTGCATCGATATAGGTCGTTCCTTGCTTTTCTACTTCAATGACGCTTTTGTAGACTTCATTGCTGTGGAAGGCTTTTTTGTCATAGTACATAGGGGATGCGCTCTTCCCGTTGCTGGTGGCCTGCATGAGAACAGAATATTTGGTGAGCACTGCGTTGTCCAGAGATTCTAAATTTTGATATTCAGTGGTCAGGGATTCATCAAGCTTATCGACTGCCGTGATCGTGTCCCGTCTGATTTTTTGGGCATCGCCCATCTTATCTGCATAGTCGACAAGCGTGTACATGTCGAGATCAATAATATCGCTGATGCCTGACAAAATAGAATCGATTTCTTCTTTATGAGCGGAGACAATCTCTGAGGCTTTCAAGTCTCCATTGGGCAGCTCATGATCCAAAAAAGAAGTTTCCACATATGAATCATTCAGTTCTTGATCTTTAATATCTCCCGAAATGCCATTTAAAAACGCAATTTGAGCAGAGACAAGCGTCAGCCAGCTGTCGACGATTTCCGCCTGTCCCTGAAAGAAAGCTTTAATATTGTCCGCGCCTTTTCCTTTAAAATCGTCACCTAAATCTGCAACTCCCTGAAACGCTTTTTTCAGCGTATTCAGCTGCTCCTCAAGCGTCTCATATTGCTTTTTTCTGCTCTTTGCTTCATCGATTAAAGATTGTGATTCAAATACTTTGCTCATCGCACTGCCCTTTCTTTTCTATTTTACAGCTATCGCCTCGTCCTGCTCTTTGAGTGAATCAACGTTATCCTTTGTGTCCTCGATATTTTTCTGTACCGCTTTTTTATAATCTCCGAGCATGGTCTTGATGTTCTCCTCACGCTCATGATATTTTTTCGTGTAATCAAGGCTATTTTTTCCATTGGAGCCCGCGGCGCCGATTGATACGTCAGCAAGCGCATCTTTGACAGAATCCAATGTTTTGATGACTGTGCCGTATTTCAGCTTAATTTCTGACATAAAAAAAGATCACCACCATTTTAGTTTACTAATTTGTTTTCCTGCTTCTTCCATGAACTCTTCTCCCTTAGCAAGAAGATCGCCTGCGGCATTCGCTGCGCTCTTGGTCAAGTTCAGCTCAAATTTCTCTGCTTCAAGAGTGAATATTTTGAATTGAATTGAAGCCATATAATCGTTATATTTATTATTCACAATCTTGGATGCTTCCGATTTCGCCTCTTCTCTGCCCTTGTCGAAATCATCCGCTTTCGTTCCTGTCCAGTGCTTGCCCAATTCCGGTTTCACAATTTCTTTGATTTCAGTGATTGCCTCTTCTTGCAGTGTGTCTATGTCCTTTTTTGCTTTTTTCAGCTTTTCGATCTTGTCTTCCACGTCGGAAATTTTTCCGTTAAGTGAACTTTTGATATCCGCTAATACACTTTCATAACCCATCTGAATCACCTCTTAATACTCAAAAAGTCGTATGGAGGGGCTGATGAAGATAGACTTTTCCATACTTTATTTCCATATATTATATTTTAAAATAGCCAGAAGGCGGCTTAAATAGGGTAAATGGCTTAATTTAGGCTTATAACGCTCTCGATATGTAGGTCTATGATCTTGTTTTTGTTCGTTATACAGCCAATAAAAGCGTTTTATAACATTGAAATGCCTGAAGTCATAGTTACAAAGACACTTGAAAGAGACAGATGTTGATGATCTGTCTCTTGTCGTAATAGCACATTCTGATTTTTGTTGTTTTTTTTCGCTTTAGACCTTATTAAAATAGAAAAAAACTGGCTTCCAGCCAGTTTTCTCTATTCCAATTATTGAATTGCACCAGACGGAACAACCGCCTTCCGCCCCACAGAATAATACTCTACCCCTGCAGTTGCAGCTTCATCCAATGTGTAGCAGTTTCTGCCGTCAAATATGAGCGGCGTTTCCATCAAATCTCGATAGGCTGCTAACGGGAATTGTTTAATGTCAGCCCAGTCGGTTAAAATCATGACGGCGTCGGAACCTTTGACAGCTTCCTCGATCGTCTCTTTATATTCAACAGCTTGCGGGAGAACATGCTTCGCATGGCTTGCGGCAATGGGATCGTAGGCTTTCATACGGGCGTCGAGCGCAGCGAGACGGTCTGCAATGACAATCGACGGCGCTTCCCTCATATCGTCCGTATTCGGTTTAAATGACAGACCTAAAAGGGCAATCGTTTTTCCCGTCACCCCGCCGAGCCTGTTCAGCGCTTTATCCACCAGCATCGCCTGCTGATTGTTGTTGACTTTGATGACCGATTTCAGCAGTTCAAAATCATGCTCCACATTGCCGGCAATTTGCACGAGAGCGTTTGTGTCCTTTGGAAAACAAGAGCCGCCGTAGCCTATGCCCGCTTTTAAAAACTGACTCCCGATCCGCTTATCCTGTCCCATGCCGTACGCGACAGCTTCAATATCGGCGCCGACCTTTTCACATATATTCGAAATTTCATTTATAAAACTGATCTTAGTGGCAAGAAATGCATTTGAGGCATATTTGATCATCTCGGCGCTTCTGATATCCGTTTGATAAATCGGAATTTGAAACGGGCGGAAAAGCTCCTCAAGCGTCTTTGCTGTTGTCTGATCCGCTGTTCCGATCACGATCCTGTCGCCGTGAAACGTGTCATAGATCGCTGACCCTTCACGCAAAAATTCCGGATTGGATGCGACCGAAATGCAGACAGGCTCCGCAAGATGTTTAGAGATCAGCCCCTCAATCAAATCGTTTGTCCCGACGGGCACTGTGCTTTTCGTTACCACGATGGCATCCCGTTTGACATGCCGGGCAATACGTTTGGCCGCATCTGTAATATGCTCCAGATTCGCGTGCCCGTCGCTTTTCTGCGGTGTGCCGACCGCTATAAAAATAATGTCTGCCTGTGCCAAGCCGTTCTCATAGCTCGTTTCAAAGTTCAGCCGTCCATCAGCTGTATTTTTTCTCATCAGCTCTTCAAGACCCGGTTCAAATATGGGCGAAATGCCTTTTCTCATTTCATCAATCTTGTGAGCGTCAATATCAATGCAGGTTACATTGTGTCCAATCTCAGAAAGAGAAACACCTGTCACAAGACCGACATAGCCTGTTCCGATGACTGTTATATTCATTGTTTCCCTCCAACAGTTAAATTGCTGCTTTGCAGCTTTCGTATTATCGTATGAGAACATCCTATCATGAATGCGGATGATCTCCCGCATAGCCTGTCGGGTACAGCCTGTACAGATTTCTGAAATGTGATTCAATCATACAGTATACTATTATATCGCTCTCAGAAAGAAAGTGGTGAAATGAGAACCGGCTGTTTAAAAGAGCCCAAATAATTTTCTTCTTTTGACCGGTTGCGGAGGCTGCCTGTAGATCGTTTGATTTTGCAGAAGAAGCTCGGCGTTTTCCGTCAGCAAATAAGGAAATTCCGGACCGAATTCTTTCTCTAGCACATAAAGGGCCTCTTGATTGTGAACGTTTCTCGTTTTCACATTATGGGCATCTGAGGCTACGAAATGAATCAAATTGGCTTCAGCCAGCCGGAGAGAAAATGCTTTCAGCTGTTTACCGAAAGTCCCCGCAAGACTTCCTGAAGTTATCTGAGATGCTGCTCCTTTTTCTACAAGATGATACAGCAAGGACGGGTTTTCGCGAATTTCACTGTTGCGTTCAGGATGGGCGATTACCGGAATGTATCCTTTCAGCTGCAAATCATAAAAAAGCTGCTCCGCATATCGGGGAACCTGATCAAACGGAAACTCAATCAGAATGTACTTAGTATCGTTAAGCGAAAGCAGCTGCTGTTCCGCAAGGTCCCGTTCCAAATTGCCGTACATTCTGATTTCCTGCCCCGGAAGCACGGTTAAAGGGATATCTTCTTTGATTAAACGTTTGTTTAACTGATCTGCCGCTTCTCTGACTGCGGCTGGCTCGTTTTCATACATCCCGTTCTTATGATGCGGTGTCGCAATGATAGTCCGGATTCCCTGACGAACAGCGGCTCTTGCCATTTCTATGCTGTCGGCTGAATTACTTGCCCCGTCATCCATTGCCGGAAGAATGTGACAGTGAATATCTATCATGTCTTAGCCCCCTTTTTTCGCAAAAATAAATAACGGGCAAGATGCACGTTATTTATTTTGTATGAAATTTTCCTTGTTTCCGTAATATCCGTATTCAGAGTGCTTCGAAAGCTTTTTGCCGTTCATAATCGCCCCAAGGAGCTTGCTATTGCATGATTCGAGCGCCTCTTTTGCTTTTGCCGCTTGTTCTTTTTCTGTTTTTCCGCTTGAAATGACCAAAACAGAACCGTCTGCTACGTTGCCTAAAATCTGCGCATCCGCTACGGCGAGAATAGGCGGCGTATCAAAAATGACCATATCATACGCCGCACACGCTTTGTCTGCAAGCTCTTTCATCCACTTCGAGGAGAGAAGCTCGGCCGGGTTTGGCGGGATCGGGCCGCTCGTCAGCACTTCAAGATGTTTTTCATTTGAGGCTTGTACAGCCTGCTCCAGTGAGCTTTTCTTTAATAGAACTGATGTTAAGCCATTCATATTTTCAAGATGAAAGGCCGTATGTACCGTGGGTTTTCGCAAATCAGCATCAATCAGGAGCACTTTTTTTCCCTGCTGGGCAAATACGACAGCCAGGTTAGCGGCCGTCGTTGATTTTCCTTCTCCGGGACAGGCCGATGTGATCATCACTGATTTCATCTGGCGGTCCACTGAAGCAAATTCTATATTTGTACGAATCGTCCGATATTGTTCAGAGTTCAAGGATTTCGGCTCTGTCATCGCAATGACATTCCTGCGCATCCATGAGCCCCTGCTTTTTCTAAACGCCAAAATGTCCACTCCCCGCTTTTTCAGATTGGATACCGTGTAAGCTCTTCGCTGTTTTCGGCTCATTCGCAATGGTGGAAACCGTCCCTAAAACCGGTATGTCCAGCAAGGATTCGAGCTGCTCTTCCGATTTGATCGTATTATCCAAATGCTCAAGCAGGAAGGCCAGTCCGATGCTTCCCGCCAATCCGGCCGCAAACGCGATGGCAATGTTAAGAAGCGGCTTTGGCGATACAGGTGACGGATGTTCTGAAACCTCGGCTTTTGACAGAATACTGACATTGTCAACATTCATAATGGATGTGATTTTGTCTTTAAAGACAGATGCGATGGTATTGGCAATATGTGCCGCTGTTTCCGCGTTTTCATCCCTGACTGATATGTTGACCACTTGGGAGTCCTGTTCGCTGGATACGGTAATTTTGTCATTCAGCTCTTGAGATGTCATCGACAGGCCCATTTCTTTAATGACTTCATCTAAAATGGCAGGGCTCTTAATGATGACGTTATACGTATTGATTAACTGAAGATTGGTTTGGACATCGTTAAATTGGACTTCTTTTTGGTCGTTTTTCGATTGATTGACCAGAATCTGAGTTGAATTTTCATAGATGGGTGTAAGTGCGAAGAAACTGATGAGTCCGCCGGCAGCAGTGGCAGCTGCGGTTACAATCATAATCAAAAGTATGCGTTTTGTTAACGTTGATAATATCTCTTTTAAACTAGTAGATTCTCCCATGATACCTCCAAATCTCTTATAGCATCCTTTTCCATCTACGATTATACAACGTAGAAACCGCATTTCTCCAGCTTTTCACGTGACATGATTCGACATTTTTTTACAAAACGTTATGTTGTGACTTTTTATGTAAGCGCTCTATTTACTGTTTTGACAATGCTGTCTCTTTTTCTCCTATTCAGGCAGCCACGTAATCTCGCATAAAAAAATCCCGCAAAAGGCGTGCGGGACTCTTATGTTGCATATCCATTTTTAATATGAGAAATCAAATTTTCAAGCATTTCCTTCGTCGTCATCTCAGATGACCGCTCACCAATTTCATGTGCATGCATCAAAATTTTCAGAAATTCCTCTTGATTCAATTTCTTTTCACTCATCTTTTTGTTCCTTTCAGCTTCCATTAAGTTGAAAACACGATTATTATATGATGCCGGTTATCAATTTGCAATCTCTAATACATCATTCGACACATCCCATTTTTTATGTCCTTTTTTAGGAAAAACTTTTTCAGGCCGATGGGTTGCGATATAATAGAGAAATTGGATCTTTTTATTACGTGACTCGGTTAGGAGCGATAATCATGCTTCAGAATATGATTTCCAAAGACGATGTGCTGGCATCTGCTGAACAGCTAAAAGAACTTCTTCCTTACAATGAGGAAAATGTTCAGCTGATCAAAAAAGCCCTTATTTTATATCGGCAGGATTCAGTCTATCGTTTACAAGCAGTGAGTCCGACGGAAGTTACGGCTTATGTGCAGGATGTTGTGCCTGTGCGGGTCACATTGAACTTGTTTGTTATAGTCAAAAGCGGCTGTTCATGTCCGTCCGGAAGAATCTGCCGCCATATGCTGGCTGTGTTTTTATATGTATATGCAATGTTCGAGCGAGTGGGTACTTTTACAGAGTATTGGCTGGAGAGGGAAAAGCTTGAGGAAAGCAAAGAGCTCGTCCGCCGCCAGTTTCAGGAAAAGGTGCTGCCTAATGAAGAATCGCTCTCAAGCTGGCTTGCTTTTTTTGATTCAGAGTTTTCTCTCTGGCAGGCGCGCACGCCGGAAGGCAGCCAAAACATGCAGGGCCTCTATTACGGCTACCTGTCCGCATTAAAAAAGCACGCGCCGAACAAACCGGAGCTGAAAAGCCTGTATCAGATTCATTCCGCGATTTCGGTTTGGCTTCGCATGTTCACATTGATTGAAGCGGGCAAGCTAAACCCCGAGCAAGACTTTTATTCCCTCAATCCGTACGTTGAACAGCTAATGGATACAATCTACAGCTCTATTGATAAATTAAAAACATACGCGCTGTCTTTTGCGCTTGATCCGTTTTTGGAAAAAACACCGGATGTTGTTCGAAACTTGCTGTTGAAAGAAGAAATTTTTCAATATGAACGCATCCGCATCTTCGGTGAAATTTGGAGTGCGCTGCTGTCGCGGCCAAAATGGGTGGCCCGCGAACAGGAGATTTTGAAAAAAGAAGCCGGACGGCGTTTTTCTCCTGAATTGCAATTCGGCCGCCTGCATTTGGAATTCCTGCAGAAAAATGATGACGTTATTTTTGCGGAAGCTGATCAATTCCCGCCGGAAGCGCTGCCGTATACATTTCAGTGGCTGAGTGAAATCACTGCCAAGAAGGATTGGAAACGGCTGAAAACATGGTACCAGCGGATTGAACCGATTGCGATGGGTTATACGAAGCTGGATAAGCCGTTTAAAGAGATTCGCGACGTGATCGGCGAGCTGTTCCTTCTGCTGAATGCCTATGTGAAGCAAACCAATGACCAAGCGCTGTTTGAACGCTATGCTGCGGGCTGTCTGCCGTATACGTTCACAGAATACAGCCATCATTTATATGAGAAAAAACGATATGCCGAGTGGATCGAGATTCACAGCCTTGTCGGCTTTTCCATCTATGAAATGGATAAAATCATGCTGAAGGAAATTGCAGCGAGCGACCCGGAGGCGCTTATACCGGCTTATCACAGAGAAGTGGCCTTTTTCATCGATCAGAAGAACCGCAGCTCGTACAAGGAAGCCGCCCGGTATTTGAAAAAACTGCGCACCCTGTACAGAAAAGCGAAGAAACTGAAGGTGTGGGAGCGGTATATTCAGCAGCTGAGCTCGCATTATAAGCGCCTGCGCGCACTTCAAGAAGAACTGCAGAAAGGAAAGTTGATTGATGGCGAGTCTTAAAGAAATTCTCATTCACGTCGAACAAATGGAAGATGGGTCATTTACACTCTCAGCTTTTGATGAGAATGAGCAGCCACTTCCCTACAGCCATATGAAAAAGCATTTGTTCCAATGGCACGAATCCTCATTTTACGGAACCTTTCTTGAGGATGTCAGCTTCATCGGGACAACCGCTGTTTTGCTTTCTCCATGGATGACTGTAGAGCTTCTCGGCAAAAACTCGTTCAACTCATTCAGCTCCGTACAGCTTACTGAAGAAACGGAGCCGCTGATCGAGGCGGCATCGACCATCTATGAATTTATCGCAGACGGCGATTTTCTGCCTGACTATGAAGCATGGACAAACGGTGTTTTTCGCTGGAAGGACCGCGACAATATACTGGATGGCTTTACTGCGGATTGGTTTTCCGCTGCAGTGCAGGACTACATCCAATACGACGATGACCTACGGGAGAAATGGGAACACATCAAGGAGAAATCGCCTGCGGTCACGACATTCCGCGGACATTTTCTCGATGAAGAGGATTTTCTTGAAGGGATCGGCTGGATTGACGATCAATCTCCATTTACAGTCGGCCTGCGCTTAAATGAACCAGACTTTGACGGAGACGATTGGAAAATCGAAATGTTTTTACGCGATAAAAAGAGCGGCGCTGTTGAATTCTTTGACG
Organism: Bacillus sp. SN1; assembly: GCF_002796895.1. Taxonomy (NCBI): domain Bacteria; kingdom Bacillati; phylum Bacillota; class Bacilli; order Caryophanales; family Bacillaceae; genus Bacillus; species Bacillus sp. SN1. Next base: position 521,881 of record NZ_PHIE01000002.1, on the reverse strand, counting down.
GGCTGAAGAGCCTCAAAAGATCGTGGCAGGCATACAGCGATAAAATCGCGCGTGAACAGGACCGCTTTCACAGAACGGTTCCGTGGCTCTCATTTGATTCCGGGACAACGCTGATTTCAGAGGAAGAAGCCTGGATCTTCCTGTCAGAAGCGAGTGAGACGCTTGTCGATATGGGCGTTGAAATTCTCCTCCCGTCCTGGTGGCAGATTGTCAGAGACAGCAGCATGATGCTGAAAGCAAAGGTGTCGTCCGCCCCGCGCGGCGAGTCATTTGTCGGCATGAATGCGCTGCTTGATTTCAACTGGCGGTTTGCGACAAATGGAATTGAGCTGACTGAGGCTGAATTTAATGAGCTTGTCGCCAGCAACAGACGCCTCGTTAATATCCGCGGGCAATGGGTAAAAATTGATCCGCAGTTTATTAAACAGATGAAGCGACTGATGGAAAAAGCGGAATCAGAAGGACTCCACATGTCTGATATTCTGGCCCGCGAGCTAATGGATCAGCAAGAAGGCGGGCTTGAGGATTCAGATCTGATTGATACATCCGCTTTTGCCGGCATTCAATTTGATCTGTCCAAACAGCTCAGGTCACTGATTCGGAAGCTCACTGCCGCGGAAAACCTGCCGGAGCACGAAGTCAGTCCTTCTTTCAAAGGGACACTCCGACCTTATCAGAAATACGGCATGAACTGGCTGCTGTTTCTGCGGGAAAGCGGTTTTGGCGCCTGTCTGGCTGACGATATGGGTCTTGGAAAAACGATTCAAATGATCGCCTATTTCCTTCACGTGAAGGAAAGCGGCCGGCAAAAAACGCCGAATTTGATTATTGCGCCGACATCCGTACTCGGCAACTGGCAGCGGGAGCTCCAAACCTTTGCCCCTGATCTGTCTGTCGCGCTCCATTATGGGCCGCGCCGTCCAAAGGGTGATGATTTCTCTGAGCATTATGAAACCGCAGATGTGGTACTCACTTCATACGGGCTGTCGCATGCCGATGCTGAAGAGCTGTCTTCTGTGACATGGAACACGATCTGCCTTGATGAAGCGCAAAATATTAAAAATGCGCATACGAAGCAATCACGCGCAATCAGAAAGCTCAAAGGGCTTCACCATATCGCGCTGAGCGGGACTCCGATGGAAAACCGTTTGACCGAGCTGTGGTCCATTTTTGACTTCATGAATAAAGGCTACCTCGGCAGTTTGACAGGCTTCCATAAACGGTATGTGCTGCCGATTGAAAAAGACCGGGACGAAAAGAGAATCGGTCAGCTTCAGCAATTAATACGGCCGTTCCTTCTCCGGCGGACGAAACGGGATGAGGAGGTCGCGCTTAATCTTCCTGAGAAGCTGGAAGAAAAAGAATTTATCCCGCTCTCAGCTGAACAGGCGTCACTTTATGAACAGCTTGTCAAAGACACATTTGACCATATGACGTCACTGACCGGCATGCAGAGAAAAGCGCTGATTCTCAGCATGCTCGGACGGCTCAAGCAAATTTGCGACCATCCTGCACTCTATTTAAAAGAAGATCAAACCGAGCTGCTGGCCGGCAGATCAGTCAAGCTCGAAAAATTGCTGGAACTCATGACAGCGATTCGCGCCCAAAACGAAAGCTGCCTCATTTTCACGCAATACATTCAGATGGGGAACATGATGAAAAGGCTGCTTGAAAAAACGTTCGGCGAACCTGTGCAATTTCTAAATGGGAGCCTCTCCAAGCAAGAGCGGGATTCACTCGTTGAGAGATTCCAGAAGAAAGAATACCCGACACTCATTCTTTCACTCAAAGCTGGAGGCACCGGACTTAATTTGACCGCCGCCAATCACGTTATCCATTATGACAGATGGTGGAACCCGGCGGTTGAAAATCAAGCGACTGACCGGGCATACCGCATTGGCCAGGAGCGCTTTGTCCACGTTCATAAAATGATTACAACGGGAACAATCGAAGAAAAAATTGATGTCATGCTCGAATCGAAGCAAACCCTAAACGATCAAATTATCCAAAGTGAAAACTGGATTACCGAGCTTTCCACACAGGAACTCGAAGAATTGTTTACATTAAGCGCCTCAGCGCAATAATTGACTATAAAAAAGCTGGCTCCTAAAAGAGCCAGCTTTTTTCCGTTCATAGCCGTCACGCCGGATTTTCAAAGAATCCGTTACGCCGGTTATCAACAGGGTGCACGTTTGGTGCAGCATATAAACCTACAGCAAATTCTTAATCATATAGGCGACGCCGTGTTCGTCATTGGTCAAGGTAACATCGTCGGCCATCGCTTTGATATCTTCCCGCGCATTGCCCATCGCTACACCTTTTCCCGCAGCCTCCAGCATCGATTTGTCATTTAAACTGTCACCTACAGCTGCAGTTTCTTCGATCGGAATACTCAGCCGTGCCGCGAGCCTCTCCAGCGCCTGCCCCTTGGAAGCTTTGCGGGCAGAAAGCTCAAAGTTATGCTCAGCCGAACTGACAAGCGTCAAATCTTCAGCATGCTCATATCTTTTCCAGCCTGCCTCAAGCTTCTCTTTGAGGAAAGAAAAACCGAGAATATTATAAAAGTCGATCTCCTGATCAGCCTCAAACAGCTCTTGAAACGAGCCGATGTAAGCGAAGCCGGATTGGCTGTATTGAACCTCGGCCGCCTGCATAAGGACAGAAAGATCTGCTTCCGGATTCGCGCTTCTGAATCGGTCCAGCTCAATCTCAAGAAGCTCTCTGCCGTGTTGCGGCGTGTAAATGGCTGAACCTGTGAATACCTCGTAGTAATAGTTTTCTGACTCAAGCCATGAGAGAATGTCATACGCCCGTTGTTTCTCAATGGTTTCCTGATGATAAAGCCTGCCGTCAGGATCGTGAATGACGGCGCCGTTTGCGCTGATGACCCACGTTTTGATCCCGAGCGGCTCAAAAATCGATTCAACATCAAAATAAGCGCGCCCAGTTGACACCACCACTTCAATGCCGTCTTTCTGCGCCTGACGCAGCGCATTTTCATTTTCCAAGCTTACCTGATGCTTGCTGTTGAGTAAGGTTCCATCTAAGTCAATCGCAATTAATTTCACGTTTGTCAGCCCTTTCCTTCATCCTGCTCTGTCACGAGAAGTTCCACACCGTTACAGTCAAGCAAGTCACAAAACGCCTGATTCGGCAGCCTGTCTGTGATCAACAGATCGATTTCACTCAGCTCCGCATACTGATAAAAACTGGTACTTCCGAGTTTCGAATGATCTGCAAGTGCGATCACCTGCTTTGCCTGCTGAATCATTTTTCGCTTTACCATGCCATCTTCTTCATGCGCAATTGTAATGCCATGCTCAGAAATACCGACCACACCGATCAGCGCTTTATCGACGTGATAGCTTGAAAGCTTTTCAATCACAGAGGCGCCGTACAGAAACCGGTGCTCCTTTTCCAACTTGCCTCCGAGCAGATAGATTTCAATTCCCTCTTTATCGGACAGCACTTCCGCGAGATTAATCGAGTTGGTAATCACCGTACAATCATCCGCATTCAAATGCTTTGCACATGCCTGTACGGTTGTAGAGGCGTCTAAAATCACCCGGTCACCATCATGAATGAGCGATGCGGCAAGCCTGCCGATCTTGTTTTTTTCCTCGGACACTGTTTTCAATCGGCCTGAATAACTTTGAATTTTCTGATGCACAGTCGGCAAAATGGCACCGCCCCTTGTGCGGATGATGGCATTCTGTTCCTCCAGCTTCACGAGGTCACGTCTCGCTGTATCCCTTGACACTTGAAGGAGCGTACAGATCTGCTCCGTTGTAATTCGGTTATGCTGTTTTAAAAAATCCAAAATCGCTACTAATCTTTCTTCTTGGTACACGCCCTCATTCCTTTTCTTAACAATCATCTTTAAGTAATTATAAGTTTTTATTGAGTTACAATCAACATTATTAAGTGAATTTAAGCAAAAACGCATCATAAGAACCAATTTTTCCTAAAAAGAAAAAACCAGTCTGGTCGACTGGTCAGTTTTGAGGGGGATGATGCGGAGATCCGGATAATCGTGAATGGATAGAAATCGGGAGGAGCAGGGGTTATGTCAATCGGCCGTTTTTTCCCGGGGTTTAGGGTCCATAAAACGAACAGTATCAGCCAACACTTCCGTTACATACACGTTAACGCCTTCTGCGTTTTCATAGCTCCTTGTCTGGATCCGCCCGCTTACGCCGACGAGAGAACCTTTTTGGCAATACAACGCCGTGTTTTCAGCTGTTTTTCTCCAAAGTGTGCAATTGACGTAATCGGCCTCGATTTCACCTGAAGCATTTTTGAAGCTGCGGTTTACCGCGAGCGTAACGTGTGCAACTGCCGCACCGGCGGAAGTGTAGCGAAGCTCAGGATCTTTTGTAAGACGTCCGACAAGCATGACCTGATTGAACATGCGATTCCTCCTCTCCTTGCGGTTATATGTATTGTAGATGATGCAATGAGAAAAGAAAAACGCTTAAAAATGACTTTCAGCCTCTGTTTTTATCTTTCGTTTTCATTTTTCCTTCAGCTAAAAACATCTTTTGTTTTTTCCCTTTAAAGAAATATGTACTTTTTAAAAACCGGAAAAAGATTTGCTTTGTCAGCCAATTTTGCGTATTCATGCACACATAGGAAGAACCATCCCATGCAAACCACTGAAAGCTCAGTTTTTTTTCCGGCAATGACACCTCAATTTTATACTGTTCCATGCCGTCGTGTGTTTCGTATAAAAAACTCATCCTCCCTTTTTTGTTCAAATGGACTTCAAAAACTTCTTTACGGCTTAATATATATGCTTCATCCTTTTGAATCAAACGGTTTTCAGAAGGAGTGCCGTCAATGTAAATTTCTTTTAAACGAAATTGATTCATACACATCTCTCCGTAATCCATAGTCAGTTACAGTATAATGAAAAAATAGAAATTATTAAATGTTTCACCAATATGAAATTCTTTAGCCCCGGCATTGCAGCGTTTTTTCCTCTAAAAAGTTTATGTTATAATGGAAGGCAAGAAATCTTTGGAAGTAATCGGGGTGAGAAAAGAAATGAAAACCTTTAAACTGGTTGACCTGAATGTGGAACGAGTGGACAAGGAAGAAAAATCAATTGAACAGTTTCCCCTAATTGACGGACTGATTATAAATAAAGAAGACGGTGAAAACCACTGGCTGATTGAAGCGCTTGTATCGAAAGAACACCTGTCTTTTTTTGAACAGCTTCAAAACAGCCAAACTGAAGCCAAAGTATTTGTAACGATCACGAAAAAAAGCAACCGCCCCGCCCAGCTGACAGCGGCAGTGAAAAATATTGTCAAGCTGGAAGAAAGCATACAGGTTTTAATCTACGGACAAATGGTGACAAGAAAACAGCAAGGCACTGAAACCATTCTGGAGTCCCTTGTAAAAGAGGGCTATACAGGAACAAAACTGATTGAGGCGTTTAAGCAAAAAATATAAAAAATTTCTGAGGTGAAGATATTGAGCAAGGGAAAGGTGCAAGCACTCTTTTTATCACTTATCGGTGCGGCTCTGCTCATGACATCAAGTTTACAGACACCTACAGAAGCTGAAGCTGCAGAGAAAAACATAAATTCGAAAAAGCTGAAGGTTGATGAGTTTTTCACAGATCACGACGGCACTTTTATCTTGCGGGATTTAAAAAACGAAAAAACATTCGTCTACAACGATCAGCGCGCAAAACAAAGATTTGCGCCGCAGTCGACGTTTAAAGTTCCTAATGCGCTTATCGGATTAGAAACAGGCGCTGTTAAAGATGAATATGACATCAAATACTGGGACGGCGTGAAACGGGAACTCGACGTTTGGAACCAAGACCATACGCTCGGCTCTGCTATGAGATATTCAGTGGTTTGGTATTACCAAGCAATGGCCCGGGACATCGGAGAAAAGCGAATGAAGGAATGGGTTGAGAAAACAGGTTACGGCAACCAAGACATCAGCGGCGGAATTGATCAATTCTGGCTAAGCAGCACTCTCAAAATCTCTCCTTTAGAACAAACTGATTTTATGGAATCGTTATACAAAGAAAAACTCCCATTTGACAAAAGCGTCATGAAGACGGTAAAACGGATGATGATTCAAGAAGATGAAGACCACTATACGCTTTATGGAAAAACCGGTTCTGGCTCAGGCATCGGCTGGTATGCCGGCTTTGTTAAAACCGAGCACGGGGCGTACAGCTTCGTGACAAACATTGACGGAACCGGAACAGAAGCGAAAAGCATTACAATGGACATTTTGAAGAAATATGTTCTGCATTAAAAAAGACTGCCGTTAGGAAACGGCAGTCTTTTTTCTGTAAATATCCACTGCAAAAGAAAGACATCAAGAAACTTACATTTCGCTATTGCTATCATCTGTATGGCCGACAGCATCAATCAATTTCCCTTTAACTGCTAGACGTCCTTTCGTTTCCACAGCTTTGTCACAGGTAATTAACGTAATTTCCTTTTCTTTTGTATCCTGAATCACATCTGCATGTATTTCTGAAATCGTTTCTGTTGATGTCACTGAGTAAATATAGTCTTTTTTAAAATCTGTAATCACAATTTTGGCGCCTTTTTTTATATTCAACAGAGGTCCAAACAGAAGACTCTTTTGCTTTAGATGATGGCCCGCCAACGGATAATTCCCCTCGCCCATTTTCTGATCCGGGCGCATTGTTGCCGCCCCGATCAGAAGATTTTCGTTGGTAGTACCTTTTAGGATCGGAAGCTCCAGATCGACACTTTTAATGGTTATCCGTCCGATGATCGCTTTCTGATCGTGATCAAAGCCAGCCTTTATGGCTTCCATCAAATCAGGCGGCTGAATTGAGTCAAATTCAAAAGCAGCTTCTTTCTCATTATTTTTTTTCAGCTGCTCCACAGTTAATGCCGACTCATTCTGGCTTTTGCTAAGATAGACTATGATTCCTCCTTTCAAAAAAGGGGAACAGATAAGCAACAGTCCGAAAAGAATGAACAACGTAATGATCATTTTCTTGTACATGCAAAAATTCCTTTCTTATGCTTCATTCAAAATGAGCTGTGTCACTTTTAAAAAAGCACCTGATCGATTCTTCAATGATCAGGTGCTTTCATATTTATCCCTTTCTTTGCTTCTTTCTTGAGGCAACAGCTAAGCCTCCGCCTGCCATAAGCAGCAGAATACCGATCATTACTGTCAGCGTGCTGTCCGCATCTCCGGTTTTTGGAAGGGTTTTATCTGTGTTCGACTGACCATTCGAGCTGCCATCTGTACCATTGGTTTTCGAGTGATCTCCGTCATCCTTCACGTCTCCACCCGGCACAGGTTTATCAGGTTTGTCATGTTTGTCAGGCGTTGGTGGCGTTTTTACTTTCTGATTAGAAACCACGACCTCGACAGCTTTTGGCTGTCCTTTTTCGATTGTGAATTCAATCGGTGTTTCATCTAGTTTGTAACCTTCTGGTGCCTTTGTTTCAATCAATTGATAGCTTCCCGGCGCAAGGCCTTTTACTGTGAACTGCCCCTTATTCTCTGTTTTCCAGAGTTCAGGCAGCTCTTTGCCAAAGCCGTCAGTTTTTACAGGCTTGCCGCTTGCGTCCAATAACTTGAATTCAGCTCCCTCCAAAACTGTCGTTTTATCGTCTTGATCCACTTTGGTCACTTTCACGTCACCTGGTGCCAATATGTTCTCCGCAGTGATTTTGACTGGCTTCGTGTCAGTATTTGTGATCTTGAATGATATAGGTGTTTGATCCAAATGATAATCCTTAGGCGCTTTTGTTTCGACAAACTGATATTCGCCAGCTTTGAGACCGTGTACTGTGATCTGTCCTTTGTCATCGGTAGTGAAGCCGGATTTCAGTACTTTTCCGTTGGCGTCTGTCAGATTGAACTCCGCGCCTTGCAGAACTTTATTATTATCATGCTGATCCACTTTGGTGAGAACAACAAGGTTCTTGGTATTAACCGCTGTCACTTTCACTTGTTCAGGTTTGCCGCTATATTCAGCTTTAATGGTGAATGACACTGGTTTTTCGGATAAAAGATATCCATCTGGCGCCTCTTTTTCAATAAATTGATAGCTTCCCGGCGCTAACCCGTCAACTTCAATTTTGCCGTCTTCCTTTGAGACTAGATCGTCTCTCACAGTTTCCCCATTGCTGTCAGTGATTTTGAATACTGCGCCTGCTAAGCCTTTTCCATCTTGATCTTCTTTCATCAGCTGAACCGAGCCTTTATAGTTCACGAGGATCCCTGCATCTGCGGATTCTGGCTTCCCTGCTGCTGATTCAGAAATGGTAAACTCTTTTTTCTCCGTGTTTAACACATAACCGGATGGCGCTTTTGTTTCAACAAAGGCGTAACGGCCCGGCGCAAGGCCTGAAGCTGTGATGTTCCCGTCTTTATCGGAAGTCAGCTCTTCTTGAACCGTATTTCCTTCCTGGTCAATAATTTTAAAGACGGCTCCTTCAAGTTTTTGGCCTTCAGCATTTTCCTTCGTCAGCTCAACTGCGCCTTTATAGTTAATGGCGATCCCGGCTTTTGCTGGTTCAGGCTTTCCTGCTGCTGATTCAGAAATCGTGAACTCTATTTTTTCCGTGTTTAACACATAGCCGGATGGCGCTTTCGTTTCGACAAAAGCATAGCGGCCCGGCGCAAGGCCTGAAGCTGTGATGTTCCCGTTTTTATCTGAGGTCAGCTCTTCTTGAACCGTATTTCCGTCCTTGTCGATAATCTTAAAGACGGCTCCTTCAAGTTTCTGGCCGTCGCCATCTTCCTTCGTTAACTCAACTGCTCCTTTATCGTTCACGGCAATCCCGGCATCTGCGGATTCTGGCTTTCCTGCTGCTGATTCTGAAATCGTAAATTCTTTTTTCTCCGTGTTCAGCACATAGCCGGCTGGCGCTTTCGTTTCAACAAAAGCGTAGCGGCCCGGTGCAAGGCCCGAAGCCTCTATTTTTCCGTCCTTATTCGAGGTCAGCCCCTCTTGAACGGTATTTCCATCCTGATCGACAATGTTGAATACTGCGCCTTCAAGTTTCTCGCCCTCAGCATTTTCCTTCGTCAGAGAGACTTTTCCTTGGTAGTTGGTCATTGCTCCCAAATTAACGTCGGACACCTGATTCTGTTCATTTTTTGCGATGGAGAAGTGAATCGCTTTTGTATTCACGATAAAGCCTGCCGGAGCTTTCGTTTCTGTCAGGCGATAGTAGCCCGCCGGCAAACCGTTCATTTCCACTTTTCCATTTTTATCAGATTTTATATCTGTTCGTATGAGAGTATAGGTGCCGTCATTTGACTTTTTCTCCAGCTTGAAAACAGCACCCGCCAAAGGCTTATGTTGTTCATCTTGTTTGATAAGCGACACCTTGTTCTGTTCATTTACGACTTTGTACAGCGTTCCTGTCTTAGAGGAATTGCTGTCTATCTTAACAGAGACTCCTTTTACATAAGCATCGCTGATCGTATATCCGTCAGGCGCTTTTACTTCTTTTAATACGTAGGAACCGTAGCGGATATTTCCGAATGTAAGCTTCCCGCCAGCATCTGTCGTGCCCTTGCGCAGGAGCTGCTTGGCGTCCTCAGACCATAATTGAAAGTCTGCTCCTTCTAGAGCTTTATCGTCCTCACTTGTTTTAAAGATCGTCAGGCTTCCTTTTTCTCCAGATCCGGAACCGTCGCCGCTAGAAATGGCAACAAAGATCGAGCTGCTGTTTTCCTGAGTCTGCTCTTTCACATTTGTTCCTGAAATGGACACCTTATTTTTAACGTGGCCGTTCGTGCCGGCTATGTTAATCAGAGAACGGTATTTGATCACATAGGCACGGTCAATTTGCTTATAGCTGCCTATGAATGTCAGGACAAACGATTGTTCACCTGTTGTATTGTTGGTTTTGATGTCTAACGTGTAATCTTTGTCTTTTTGAAGCTCGACATCGCCCGCGGTCAGATTTCCGCTGCTGTCTTTGACCACACCGTTTTCATCATATTTTGCTTGATATACTTTAAAAGAATCTGCATCTAGTATTTGATTTTCATCCGGCGTGTCAGTAACTTTTACGTCATCCAGCGTTGATTGGCTGGAGTTGACATTAATGTTCCAATCGATGTAGCTTCCATTTTGTTTGCCGCCTTTGAAAACCAGATTTCCTCCGTTCGTAACTGAAACAGAGCCCGTCAACGTGCGGTCTGCATAACCGTCATTATGGTATGTTGCCTTGTTTGTGTACTGTTTCTGATCAATGACCTGCCCCTTGAGTGATGTCTTAAATTCAATCAGATATGGTACAGAATCGCCTGTTTTAAGGTGTACCGTCAGAGTGCGTTCATTATTCGCAGAAGGTTCTTCGACATCATACTTGGAAGGATCAAGTGCGTCTCCTTCTGTGATGGAGCCGTTTTTATTGATCGTATAGCTCTTAACCACAACGGAACCCGGCACAAATTGCTGAGGATCTGTTATGACATCTTTGATATAAGGGTTTTTCGTCGGCTCGCCATTATAATTGACGCCGATTTTCCACGTGATTTCCTTTGAAACCGCGTTGTATGAACCGTTTTTGAAACCATTGTTTGTCGTCTGATGATTCGGCGTAAAACCGCTTGATACCTTATTCGTGCGCTCGTTGCCGTTTTGATCAGTCCATGTTGACTGAGCTGTATTCTTGACGCTTTCGTTAGAATAATCAGCATTGAATGTTGTTGTGTAAGTGATCTTAAATTGACTGTCTGTTTTTTTGTAATCCCCGATCAATGCCAAAGTAAAGCCTTTATGGCCGGTTTTTTTTGTCAACGTATAATCTGTGTCTTTCTGCAATGTTTTGTTGTTCGTTATGTCTTGAATTTTGAACGAGTCATCAATCAGAACCAATCCGCCGCTTTCGAATTGATCATCCAGCGTCCAATTGTTCATCTCATAGTTGTTTTTATTAACTGTAATCGTCCAATCAGCCGTCTTCTTCTCATAATCAACATTTGAATACCCTTTGATGAGGTTCTGCTGAATGGCTATTCCAGAAGCTTCTTTTGAATCACCTGTTCCGGTCACCACGCTGTTGGTGTATGTTGTCGATTTATCAATGATCACTCCGCTGTTGACCTTTGTTTGATATGTGATTTTGTAAGCGCTGGTAATGGTTTTATTAAATTTGACTTCAAATCCGCTTCCATTATCGATCAGCGTATAGTCCTCGCCTTCTTTTAAAGGCGTTCCCGCTTGCTCGCTGCCGTTCTGTCCAAAGGTAATAGGAATAACCTTCAAGGAAACTTTCACAAGGTGCAAATCGCCAGTTCCAAAAGAATCTTTAATGCTGGCCTTGGATTGGTCGATCTGTTTCTCACCATAGTTGTATGAAAGAGCCCAGCTGAATGTTTGAGACTCTCCATCATAGCCGGTCGATGATTTCGCAATCATTTTTCCATATTTGGCTGCAACAGTGGCTTCAGCAGAAATGGGTTCCAGGTTGTCTCCGCTGAATGCCGCCTTGTTCTTCAGCGTCACATTCCCGCCTTCACTCGGCTTCGCACCATTGTCAATGTCAGTTTCGTATACAAGGCGGTAGGCCGAATCAATTGTCCCATCAAATGAGACGTTTCCTTTTGAATCAACGCTGTAGCCCGAAGAAACTTCATTTCCTTTGCTGACAGAACCATCAATGTTCACATTGAGTTCATACACTTTAACTGAACGGTAGATTAAGCCCTCTGGAAGGCTTTCCGTGAGTTTGGCATTTTTGACTTGATCCAATTTTTTATTGACATCGACCGTCCATATTACTTTACCGGGGTTGATGCCTTTATCCAGAACACCTGATTTATCAATGGTTTTACTCACATTTGGCTTAAAATAAACCGTTGTTTCAGGCGTATCGGAATTCACAGGGAATGGAATCTTTTGTGTTGTCGATCCCGTTATTTTTTTCTCGTTGAACTGCGTATTGATAACCAATGTGCCTTTGACATTAGAACTTTCTTTTACCTCGCCGTTAAATGTCATCACCACATGTCCGTTCGTATCAATAGAAAATGTCCCATGGGTGGTGTCTCCGGCGCTTAACGGCAGGTTCACAATGTCATTATGCATAATAAATTCTTTAGGCAAATCAAATTCATATTTATCGCCGGCATTGATTGTTTTTCCTAAATCGTCAGGAATGGCCCAATCAATTGAAATTGTCACCGGAGAATTCGTATCGGCGCGATTGCCCTTGTCATATGGCTTTCCATTTTCGTCCGTCAATGTCACGCCGGTTAAAATATGTTGCGTGATTTGTTTTTCTTCAGTTTGCAAGCTTTTGAAAGCTGATTGACTTGAGGATGACACTTTTTTTGAATCATCGCTCTTAGGAGAATCACTGCTCTTAGAGTTTGCCGATGATTTTGGTTCCTCTTCTTTTTGATCCTTGCTGACTGAAGGTGCAGATTTGCCATCTGTCCCTTTCTGATCACCCCCAGTATCAGAAGAGTCGTTTTTTGGCTCTTCCGCCTCGGCATCTGGTGTCTCATCTTTCTTGACAGGGATGATCACCTGCTGGGTGTTGCCTCCCCCTAGTTGAAAAAGGGCTGCTGTATGTTCATCGTCTTTTACATCTGCAGTAAACATGGCTGACAGTGTAATAGTCCCCTTGGCATCAGGAGAATCCGCGGACGTGCTATTTAATTTCACCGTCAGAGTGCTGCTGCCCGCTGGCACTTGATAGCTGCCGATGACCTGATCAGCAGATTTGATCTCACCTTCTGCACCTTTATCAAAAGTAAAGCTTTTAGGTATCTCCACATTGATGTCCTGTTCGCTTACTGCTTCTTTATCATGTTTTAATGACCATTCATATGTCAGTGCCACTTCATCCCCCGGCTTTAATGCCGGTTCGTTTCCTTTTGACCCGTCAACAACCTGCTGATTGCTGTCTTTGACTGTCACTGAATCGAAAAATTGTCTGTCGCTTGACGATACGCCCACAGCCTCCGCTGTAAGAGTATAGCTGGCAATCTGGCTGAAGAAGAAAAAGATGGCCAGGCTTATGATCATGAATATCCGCCCGCTTTTTTTCAGCCCTGAGGGAAAGCTCCTCTTTCTCAACTTTTCATTCCTCCCTTTTCATATCTATTTTTCACTTGCCGATTGATCCGCGAGACCATAGAATCATGTCTCATCCCCCCACTGCTAATGCCGAATGAGTTTAAAAACGAAGCCGAACCAAACTACATTGTATGAAATGGAACTATACAAATTCTGTACAACTAAAAACTGAATGAATTGGAGATTTGAAGTTTCAAGCGGAGACGTATGGCGAGAGCTTTCCATGAAGATGACATGTACAAAAAGAAAACCAGTGTGCTTCGATAGGGCAATCGACACACACTGGCTGGATATGGATTTTTGCTATATTTATACTTTAATTAATTTGATCCTTCATTTGTTTGTAGCGCTGATATTCTTTTATCGCCTCTTCTACCTTCCCGCTTTTGTTAAATAGCTGCAGCTTATATTGCATAATTTTATGATCAAAAGGCTCCATTTTCTCGGCCTGCAGGCAAATGTCCATCGCTTGATGATCTTTCATTTCACGAATGAGAAAATCGATCAGTTCATAAGCCTTTCCTAGCCAAAGCTGGACTAGACGCGTCTTTTCCGGTTCTGCCCACAAATAGCCATGCTCCATCAGATAATGATTTTGATAGGACATGAAAATATCCATGTGCAGATGTAATGTAGCTGTATTGAGCGGGGGCGCCTCTTTTAGTGACTGTTCCCATTCCACAACATCGATTTTTGCGCCTGAAAGTCGAAGAATATATCCTGTGCCGGTCTTCTCGATTGTTTGGCTGAAAGGGATCTGGCTGAGCAATTTCCTTATCTGATAAATGGTAGAGTAGAGTTGGGTGCTTGCTTTTGAGACATCATAATTAGGCCAAAAAAGATCGATTAGCGTGTCTTTACTGACAACACGCCCTTGATTATGAAGTAAAAAGGTGTATATTTCTCGTGCTTTGGACGTTCTCCACTTGACGGGAATGTTTGTTTTAACTTCCTTTAAGATCTGATGAAACTGCAGGTTCCCAAAACATTGGATCAAATAATGCGCCTCGGTATTTTCCATAGATGCTCTAAGCTTGTTATTCGTTCTGATTCGTTCAACAGTTGTCTCGAGCCGCTTGAAATTAACAGGCTTCAACAAATAATCAATAGCGTTCAGTTCAAACGCTTTGATAGCGAATTCATTATAGGCCGTGATGAAAACGACTTGGATGTTTTCATTCATCGATTGAATCGCTTCAGCAAGCTCAATGCCATTTACCCCCGGCATTTCAATATCAAGAAACACTGCATCTACAGCAGCAACCTCAGGATGCTCCAGAGCTTCAATCGGATCTTGATACGCCATAATAGATTGAAAGGCGTTTGTCCGTTCAAGCATATTTTTAAAGTGAAGCAATGCCAGGTGCTCATCATCAACAATTAACGCTTTCACAAAACATCACACCCTATATGTAAAATCGAGATATCAGTAAATAACTTCTATTATATCATGCCAAATTGCCCCTTTATCTGGATTCTTTTTCTTTCTATTGTAGTTTTTGAAAGTTTGCATTTAAAATATTTATAAAAAATGGGAATTAAGAATGATCCTATTGGGATAAAGGAGCACTGATATGAAAGAAAAATTCATTTTTATTTCGATTATTTTTGGTTATGCCGCTTTCTTTATGATTTTTATAGGCATTGACCATTTTTCGGGATCAACACTTCCTGCGGCAAGGCATGGGGTCATGAATCTGGAAAACTGGGATTTTCAGAAGGATGGAAATGTACAGCTGAATGGAAAGTGGACATTATATCCCAATCAGCTGCTGTCACCAAAAGAGATTTCTTCAGCAAAAGGAAAAGATCCCGTCTTCGTTGATGTTCCCAGCAATGTGAAGGTGACCAAACAGGGCATCAATGTGGATTACGGAACGTACAAGCTGATTATCAGATCAAATCAAGATAATCAGCTTTTTGGGATCAGCACGTCGTTTATTTACAGTGCAAATCGCATCTATTTTAATGGACAACTCATAGGGCAAAGCGGCAGCCCTTCAAATAAACCTGATTTCACGGCGCAAAACAGACCGTATACGAGCTTTTTTTCGCTTCACAAGGGTGACAATGAACTTGTGGTACAATTTTCAAACTTCGGAAAAACGCCCGGGTGGGGAATCGCAAAGCCGATTACCTTTGGAACGCAGGACCAAATATTGCGGGAGAACAAAATTTCCTTTCTTAATGATTCAATTATGATTACAGCTTTTTTCATTACCGGATTATATTTTCTGGGCTTTTTCCTGCAAAGAAAAAAGGATAAACATTTGTTGTTTTTTTCTGTTATGTGTCTTCTGTTTTCGTTCATTATTCTGATGATCGGAAAAGAGCGGATTATATTTCTCCTCAATCCGTCCATTTCATTTTCATTGCTAAATTCAATGAGGGCAATCTCAACTGTGTTTGTCAGTATAGCGGTTTTTCTCTATCTCTATTTTGCTTACCGGCAGATTGTATCAAAACGTTTTATTCTCATAGCCACCGTTTCTTCCGGGCTGGTCTTGATCACAGATTTTTTAACCGTGGGGTTTATCGACCATGGCTCATACATATTACATTCTGTGCTAGCCGTTTCGACCCTGATTTATATCACATATATTTTTACAATTGCAGCGATTCGCAAAATGGAAGGAAGCCTGTATCTGACAATCGCTTCTATTTCAATGAGTGCTTTTGTCATTTTAACGACCATCTCCGCTTACAGCGGAAAAACAGCCTTTTCATTTAATTCGATTTATTCATTGCCAACCGTCATTGCGTTGCTGGCGATTGTTCTTCTGATGGCACAGCAATTTGCCGGCGCTTTCCGCGAAAATGAAGTGCTGTCGTGGAAATTGCTCAGGATTGACCGGCTAAAGGATGATTTTATCGCCAAAACATCGCATGAATTCAAAACGCCGCTGAACAGCATTATTAATATATGCCAAACGTTGCTGGCCGGCAAAGGAAAAAGAACGATAGAAGAAGAGAAAGAAAACATGCAGCTTGTCATCCGCATGGGCTACAGGCTGTCCAATCTGGTGAATGACATTCTGGATTTAGAAAAAATAAAGCAAGGCATGCTTCAGATTCACCCAGTTCCTGTTGATATTTATACTTTAATCTGTTCGGAAATGAATTTCTACAATCTCTTGTCCAGACATAAAAACTTGAACATTATAAATCATATTCCAGCCGGCCTTCCTTTGGTACTCACAGATGAAAACCGCTTTCGGCAAATTGTAACCAATCTAGTAGACAATGCAATCAAGTATACAGCGGAGGGCCAAATTACACTTTCTGCTTCAAGACTGAACGATAACATGATCAAGGTGACAGTAACGGATACCGGAAGCGGCATTTCAGAAGCCGATTGCCAAACCATATTTGAGTCTTTTCAGCAAGCCGAAACAAATAAAGACGACGGAGCCGGTCTTGGCCTAAGCATCGTCAAACAGCTGGTTCAGCTACAAAACGGAGACATTTGGGTCGAATCGGAAGAGGGAAAAGGTTCGTCATTCCATTTCACATTGCCGATTGCTCAAAATGAACCTGTACCTGAAACAAAGAAGGGTCTTCCTGATTTACAATCCGGGATAGATATGTCAGATATCTCTATGAGCACGCCTTATTATTCTGAGAAAATTGACGCTCCAACGATTTTGATTGTCGATGATAACATCGACAGTTTAAAAATCTTAATCGATATGCTGGAAGGCGTTCCCTACAATGTGATTGCTGCGAAAAACGGAATGGAGGCATTAGAAGTTGTCTCTTGCACGAAGCTTGATTTGGTTATTCTGGACTTGATGATGCCGGATATGACTGGTTTCGAAGTCTGTATGAGAATTCGCGAACGATTCAGCCTGGTTGATCTCCCGGTTCTGATGATTACAGCAGCCATTATCGGTCATGACAAATACAAGGCTTTTCATGCCGGAGCGAATGACATTTTGCAAAAACCTTATCATTACTCTGAATTTATGGCGCGTATCAAAAACCTGATTATGATGAAACATACAGCAAATCAAGCCACAAGAATGGAAATGGCATTTCTCCAATCGCAAATCAAGCCGCATTTTCTTTACAATGTATTAAACACGATCATTTCTCTCAGCCATTTGGATATTGAAAAAGCGCGGGAGGTAACAGAGGAATTTACCAACTTTTTAAGAATGAGTTTCGACTTCCAAAATACATCAGCCATCAGTTCATTCAAACATGAGCTTTCTATTATCAGTTCCTATCTTTCCATAGAAAAGACGCGCTTCGGCGATCGGCTTGAGGTTTTTTTCGATATAGACAATGACATTGACTTTATCCTTCCGCCTTTAATGATTCAGCCCTTGGTGGAAAATGCCGTTCTTCACGGCGTCAGCAAGAAAAGAGGCGGAGGATGGATCAAGCTGACAGCTAAAAAACAAAACAGGAACGAGTATTACATCAAAGTAGAAGATAACGGTGTCGGTATGGCTCCGGAAAAACGAAAAGATCTCTTATCTTCGGGTTTCGACCGCAGCGTCGGATTAAAAAATATCAACCAGCGGCTGAAACATTTTTGCGGAAGCGAGTTGAAAATCAGCAGCACTCCGGATACCGGCACCTCTGTATCGATGCTTATTCATCTTGCTGAAACAACGGAAAGCCCCGCAGCATTAAGTGAAAGGAATTGAAAATAAAAAAGACCGCCGTTTCAGAACGGCAGTCTTTTTTATTCCGGCGACTTTGTTTGCTGCTTCAGCAGATCTCTGATTTCCTTCAGCAGCTCCTCTTGCGCATCCGGCGCTTCTTCCGCCGCCTCTTCCTCTGCTTCTTTTTTGCGTCTCAACCCATTCAAAGTCCGAATAACAATAAAAATGGAGAACGATATAATTAAGAAGTTTACAATCGTCTGTATAAAGCTGCCGTACTTCACTACAGCTTCGCCAAACGTAAACGACAAGCCTGAAAAATCAAGCCCGCCCAGCAGCAAGCCCACCAAAGGCATGATGATATCATTGACTAGAGATGTGACGATCTTGCCGAACGCGCCACCTATCACAACACCGATTGCGAGGTCAACGATATTCCCGCGCATGGCAAAGGCCTTAAATTCTTTCCACATACAATCACCTGCTTTCATGTTTTGAATGAAAAAAGACAAATGTGCCGCTGCCCATCTGCCTTATTTCAGTTATTCTCCGAGAGCAAAAGTCAGTTCGACTTCGCAAACAACTTCGCCATCAACTGTGGCAACGCCTTTTCCGCGCCCGATTGTGCCGCGCGCACGAGTGATTTCAACCTCAAGATGAAGCTGATCACCAGGCTTGACTTGTTTTTTAAACCGGCAATTGTCAATGCCCGCAAAGAACGCCAGTCTGCCGCGGTTTTCTTCTTTAATCAGCATCGCAACAGCTCCGACTTGAGCAAGTGCTTCTACAATTAATACGCCGGGCATTACTGGATACTGTGGAAAATGTCCGTTAAAGAACTCTTCATTAGCAGTTACATTTTTATAGCCTTTTGCCCGTTTGCCCTCTTCAACTTCCGTAATCCGGTCTACAAGCAAAAACGGATAACGGTGAGGAATAATTTCTTTAATTTGCTGAGTATCAAGCATTCTCTTGACATCTCCTTCATCTGCATTAGTATGTATAGCAATCATCAAAGATCCAATCTGTACATTTGAAAAGTATATTATGAATTAATCTCTTTTTCAACCGCGCTAAAATGTAACCAACTGTCAATGAGAGCCGTCAAAAGTTATGATATGATAATTATAGATTTTACCAATAGCAAAGAGGTAGGAAAATGATTTCGAAGTTTATTGAAAAAAGGATGCAAAACATGTTAGACGAGTGGTATTCCGCAATGAGCAAGCGCAAAATGAATCACGTTTGCACACTGAAAGAGAAAATTGACCAGCACCTTCCGAAGCTCAAAAAGAATACAAAACTTTGGATGCGTTATCAATTGTTTCAGGCCCGCCATCAGCTGCTTTTTGAAAACCAGAACGGACTTGATTCATTGTTCGATGATCTGTACGGTCTGGAAGACAAAATGGATGATGAATTGAAATATTATCTGTATTTTTTCTCAGGATTATACGAAATGGTAAAAACAGCTCCGAAACATGCAGTGAATCATTTTAAAAAAGCTGAACAGTACCTGGCCGCCATTCAAAATACGTTTGAAGCCGCTGATTTATATTATCAAACCGCCGGCGCCTATTACTTGATGAAATCACCGCCGCTTTCCATCCAATACGTCAAAAAAGCATTACACATCTATTTGCATCAATTCGGCTATATAAAAAAGGTAATCACCTGCAAGCTTTTGCTCGCCGTTAATTATATTGATCAAGAACGCTACGAAAAAGCTGAACAGCTTTTCAAAGACATCATTAGGAAAACCCAGCAATTACATGACGAAAACCTGCTATGCCACGCTTATTATAACCTTGGCTTTTTAAAAGCAACCGAAAAAAAAGACCAGGAAGCGCTTCTTTACTTTAAAAAGGTATTAAAGAATCAAGAATTTGAAACGAATTCTCCAGTCTCGTATCTGCATTGTGTGTACGAATCTGTCAGAGCGCTTTTTAAAACAGGAAAGGTCACAGAAGCGAAAGCCGTCCTGGAAAAAGGGAAAGAATTATCTGAAAAGGTAGACATTCAAACCATTTACTTAAAATTAAAAACGCTTGAAGCGCTCTACACATCAGTTGAAGACCCCTATGATCAACTGCTTGAATATGTGCTTGAATTAGAAAAAATTGAAGCGTGGGTGGATTTAGAGGTGCTTTTAGAAGATATCACGGAATACTACAAAAAAAAGGACGATTTCGAAAAAGCCGCTTTTTTTATCATGCGCGGCTGATTGAAAACGCCCATTTCTTTTTATCTGACTGAATTAATTAAACCGAGCATTTGATCTCCCATTGTAATCGTTCTGCTGTTCAGCTGATATGAACGCTGGGACGTGATCAAATCTGTCATTTGTTCAGAAATATCGACATTAGACATCTCAAGCGAGCCCTGCTGCATGCCGATGTTTTGTCTATTCGCGCCATTCAGCTCTTCAAAAGCTGCCGCATTATCAATAGAGAAAAGATTATTCCCTTCCGATTTCAGCTCTTGAGGGTTATTCACTTGGACAACCCCGAGATTAAACCGCTGGACTGCGTTTCCGTCAGATGCGGTTAAGGTGCCGTTTTTATTGATGGTGATATTCTTCATTGAGCTGTCGATGTTGACTGTATTCCCGTTTTCATCAAGCACCGGATACCCATTACCAGTAACGAGTTGAAGCTGGTTGGCATTCGCAGCTGACGGCGTTACATACAGCGCTCCGTCTCTCGTATACTGCCGGTTTCCATTCACGTTCACCTGAAAATATTGGTATGGAGACGTAAACGCGATATCCAGATCGCGATCCGTCTTCTGAATGCTTCCTTGATCAGATACAAGGCGTGAATTCATCATCGCTCCGACGCCGAGGCGCAAGCCGGGCGGCGTTTTTCGGGCTTTTGCCACTTCCTCATTTTTTTCATCAACCTGATCGAATTGCTGTCTGACTAGCTCAGAAAAATTCGTATCTTTTGCCTTATAGCCGGTTGTGTTGCTGTTTGAAAGGTTGCTGCTGATTGTGTCAATCTGCTGCTGCAGCTGGTTTAAGGTTGTTGATGCCGTTAGCATTGACCTGAGCATAGTTGATGTCCCCCGTTTTTTCTTCCGTTATCTTAGATTTTTCCGATTTCATTAGCTGCTTTATCCATACTTTTATCGTAAGCTTGAATAACCTTCTGATTGGCCTCAAACGATCTGTACGCTTCAGTCATTTCTGTATAGGCGCTTGTCACATCCACGTTTGAAAGCTCAGAGACGCCTTGTTTTAATGAATAGGATACCTGGTTATTATCAGCTGCGCTTGGCAGATCATTGCCGTCCGCGGTGCTGTACAAGTTATTTCCGTCCCGTTTCAGGTTGCGGACATCCTCCGCCATTCTGACATCAATCTGGCCGGCTGTCTGTCCGTTCGTTGTCACAGTACCGTTTTCAGATACAGTAAAATTTTCATTATCCACAGTGATTGGCTGGCCATCCGTTGATAAAATAGGATTTCCGTTGATCGTAAGCTGATTATTCTCATTTAGTGAAAATGTGCTGCTTTTTGAATAACGAATTCCGTCCGCTGTCTGAACCGGATAAAAAAGAGCCGCGTTTTCATTGGTTTCCGCATGAACCGGAACTTGATTTTCAACCAATGTGATATCTGTAGGCTGATCTGTGGACTTCAGGCTTCCCTGTGTGAAAAGAGGCTTAAGTTCCTGCATATACACACCGGTATTCACGGAACCGACTTCCGTCCTCGTTGTTCCGGCCGGAGATTTTGATTCTATTCTGCTGAGCAGCATCTCAGGGAACGCGCGCATGGAGCCTTGATCTGCTTTATATCCGGATGTATTTGCATTTGCAATATTATTTGAAAGCATTTCCGTTCTTCGCTGCTGGGCAATCATTGCGGATGTTGCTGTATATAATCCTTTTAACAAATTTCCCACCTCTAAAATGGCATTTTTTCCAGTTGTCATATAGGAACGTTCGTTCTATGATAAAAATCAGTATTTTATCCTATTATCGTCATATATTATCCATTCGTGAAGGCTTTTTCATAAAAAAACCCCATTCTTTTTCAGAATGAGGTTTGTGAAATCAGCTTAGTTTGCGTTTAGGAAGCTTGTCCATATTATCAAGCATGACACCTGTGCCGATGGCTACGCAATCCATAGGATTTTCAGCGACGAGGACCGGTACCTTCAGCTCTTCAGCAAGCAGCTGGTCAAGGCCGTTTAAGAGCGCGCCTCCGCCAGTAATAATAACCCCGCGGTCAATAATATCAGCGGAAAGTTCAGGCGGTGTTCTTTCAAGCACTTGTTTCGCAGCCTGCACAATAACAGCGACAGATTCACGAAGGGCTTCTTCAACTTCTTTACTGTTTACTGTAATTGTTCTTGGAAGACCGGAAACCATGTCCCGTCCGCGAATGGAAATTTCTTCGTGACGTGCGTCTGGGAAAACCGTTGCGACTTTAATCTTAATATCTTCCGCAGTACGTTCGCCGATAAGCAGCTTGTACTCGCGTTTGATGTAATTTAAGATTTCCATGTCAAACTTGTCCCCAGCCATTTTAATAGAAGAGGAGGTGACAATATCGCCCATTGAAATAACCGCGATATCCGTCGTCCCGCCTCCGATGTCTACAACCATGTTACCGCTTGGCTGGAATATTTCCATACCCGCGCCGATAGCGGCAACTTTAGGTTCTTCTTCAAGGTATACATGTTTACCGCCGCTTTTTTCTGCAGCTTCTTTGATTGCTTTTTGCTCAACGGATGTAATATTCGTCGGGCAGCAAATGAGCATGCGCGGTTTTGAGAACAAGCCCTTTACATTCAGCTTGTTAATAAAATGCTTCAGCATTGCTTCTGTTACTTCAAAATCAGCAATAACTCCGTCTTTCAGCGGGCGAATCGCAACAATATTCCCAGGTGTACGTCCAACCATTCGTCTTGCCTCTTCGCCAACCGCCAGCACTTTGCCGCTGTTTTTATCAAGTGCTACTACGGAAGGTTCATTCAGAACAATTCCTTTACCTTTAACATGGATCAGTACATTTGCAGTACCGAGGTCAATACCAATATCCCTTGCAAACATCTATTTATATCCTCCTTGAAAATCTGTTTCACAGTAAATATCCACATTGTGCCCTAATTATATAT
Source organism: Bacillus sp. SN1 (assembly GCF_002796895.1). Taxonomy (NCBI): domain Bacteria; kingdom Bacillati; phylum Bacillota; class Bacilli; order Caryophanales; family Bacillaceae; genus Bacillus; species Bacillus sp. SN1. The sequence goes on along the minus strand of NZ_PHIE01000002.1, from coordinate 499,073 downwards.
ATTATCATAAAATATAGAAAAAAAGTTGGAAGCGCATTAAGTTCTTTACAATTTTTTGCGGATGTTTTATGAACGATTTCAAGAAGACAATGCCAACTGATGACAGCAGGTGATTACGATTGCTGAACAGGCTCTCCTTCGAGAATTTCATCTTTTTTATATTTGAGTTTTGTCGCTTCTCCTCCTCTTAAATGCCTTATGGATTTATGATAATCGAGTATTTCTTTCACTTCGTTTGCCAAGTCAGGGTTAATTTCAGGCAGACGCTCTGTTAAATCCTTGTGTACTGTACTTTTGGAAACACCAAATTCCTTCGCAATGACACGAACGGTTTTCTTTGTCTCCACGATGTACTTCCCTATCTTGATTGTTCGCTCTTTGATGTAATCGTGCACACCACTCGACCTCCCTAAAATGGATGTGAGAAGTGTGAAATGAGATCCGTATTCTGTAAAGAGTCATTCATTATGCCGCTTCTTCGTTGTATGGTTTTAAAAGTAAGTTTGTGAAATGTGCCCACGATCCCTCACCTCAAACACTCTCTTTGTTAGGTTTGTAACAGTGTATTAGCATTCTTTTGGGAATATGCTAAAAACTCAATAAGGACAAGGGGTGAAACGAACTTTTTCAGCTTCGGCAAACTATTTCGCGTCACTAAATTTTTATCTTTACATCCATTCAGCGCTCCTGTAAAATAAAAAAAGCAATTAGTTACTTAGGTAAGTTTTTTAGAAGGAGACCGAAATGACCTACGTCAACAGACACCTCATTCATCAAATCAACCAAAGCGCCCGCCTGATTGCCAAGAAAGCCAATGAACAGCTGGAGCCATTCGGCCTTTATTCATCTCAATGGTCAGTTTTATATTGTTTGCGTACGATCGGACCAATGACTCAAAAAGAGATTTGGTCCTATTTAAATGTGGAAGCGCCGACTGTAACACGGACGATCAAACGCCTGGAGGAAAACGGCTGGGTTCAGAGACGGCAAGGTGAAGACAAACGGGAAAAACTTGTTGTCCTCACAAAAGAAGCCGAGAAAAAATACGAAGAAATCAATGTGAAAATGCTGAAATTCGAGGAAGAACTACTTGTAGATTTCCGGGATGAAGATAAGGAAGCTTTTTCTCATTTATTTCGCATGTTTTTGCAACAATGAAAATAAGGAAGTGACATACATTTGAAAAAAGCGGATGCGATATGGACCAAGGATTTTATTATGGTCCTGCTTGTCAATTTATTTGTGTTTGTGTTCTTTTATACATTTTTAACTGTACTGCCGATCTATACGCTTCAAGAGCTTGGCGGCACAGAATCACAAGGCGGGCTTTTAATCAGCCTGTTCCTTCTGTCAGCAATCATTACACGGCCTTTCTCCGGAGCCATCGTTGAGCGTTTCGGCAAGAAAAGAATGGCGATTGTATCAATGGCGTTATTCGCCCTTTCATCTTTTCTGTATATGCCCATTCATAACTTTTACTTACTGCTTGGCTTGCGGTTCTTTCAAGGGATTTGGTTCAGCATTTTAACGACTGTAACAGGTGCAATTGCAGCGGACATTATTCCGGCCAAACGCCGCGGTGAAGGGCTTGGATACTTTGCCATGTCTATGAACCTCGCCATGGCAATCGGGCCTTTCCTTGGACTGAATTTGATGAAGGTCGTAAGCTTCTCTGTATTCTTTACAGCCTTTGCGCTGTTTATGGTTGCAGGCTTACTTGTTTCGTTCTTGATAAAGGTGCCTCAAAACCAAGACAGCGGCACAACTGTATTTCGTTTTTCGTTCTCGGATATGTTTGAAAAAGGCGCACTTAAGATTGCGACGGTCGGTTTATTTATTTCTTTCTGTTATTCAACTGTCACAGCGTATTTGTCTGTATTCGCCAAATCAGTTGATCTTTCGAATATCAGCGGATATTTCTTTGTTTGCTTTGCGGTGACAATGATGATTGCACGCCCATTCACAGGGAAATTGTTCGACAAAGTCGGACCGGGCATTGTCATTTACCCATCAATCTTGATTTTCTCAGTGGGGCTCTGCATGCTGTCCTTCACACATAGCGGCTTGATGCTCCTTCTTTCAGGAGCGGTTATCGGTCTCGGATACGGATCAATCGTTCCTTGTATGCAAACATTGGCGATCCAGAAATCTCCGGCTCACCGCTCAGGTTTTGCGACGGCAACGTTCTTTACCTTCTTTGACAGCGGAATTGCTGTAGGGTCGTATGTATTCGGATTGTTTGTAGCATCTGCCGGCTTCTCTGCCATTTATTTATCAGCGGGGCTGTTCGTTCTGATTGCTCTGCTTCTCTATGCATGGAGCCAGAAAAAACCAGCTGAGGCTGAAGGAAAAGTGTCTATTGCAGAATAACGCTCAGACTGCCGGGATATGCCGGCAGTCTTTTTTGCATATAAAAAGCGGCGTCCTGCTCCGTTGAACGGAAGAGAACGCCGCTAATGGCATATTATTCAATGACCGGCCGCGCAGGTGAATCAGGATCTAACGTAAAGTCATAGGAATCTTCATCACGATACATCGGATCGGCATAAATGGATTGCTGATCGTTATTTGTTGCTTTTCGATACGACGAAAATGAATCGTATTCATTCTTTTTCCACATCCATATGCCGTCTTGATCCGCTTCCTTATGGTACACGTTATGATTGACCGTATTGCCTTCATTTTCTGTAAAATCGTTTCCGATAAATAATCTTGAATCACTGGCCGTCAAAATATTCTTTTCGATTGTGTTGTTTTTCGTATCATACTGCAGCAGCAGTTGTCCGCCATACAGCCCCTTTGTGTCATTCCGGTACATAATGTTGTGTGCAATCAGAGAATTGCTGGTTCCGCCCCGCTTTTTGTCGTATCCTCCGATTGAAATACCGGTATAAGCATTGTTGTATACTTTGTTGTCTGTTATCTGAATATCATTTGCATATTTCCCTTTGTGTTCAGACGTTGCTTCAATCCCAATATCGTTATCGTAAACTGTGTTTTTCTTAATCTCGATGCTGTGTCCGCCATCGACATAAATCCCGCCCGCTGAGTAATCATCTCCATAAGCTGGGTTTCCGTAAGTCGAGTTTTGATAAACCGTATTGTTTTCTACGACTCCGTTTCGCACGTAATCGTTTTTGTCCGCGGTTCCCTCATAACCGATAAGGTCAATCCCGATGTTATTATTGTTGCGGACCACATTGCCCGCAACGGTGAAGCCGTCAATATTTCCGTTTAGCACAACCGCTTCACTCGCTCCAAGCGTCAGATTCTCAACCGTATTATCCTTGATTTGAATGTCTTTCATGCTGCCAGTTCCATAGACTGCAATTCCGTGGGCATTTCCTTCATCTGCTGTTGTCTTAATATCCCGGACATGATTGTTCTTAATGGCAATATGACTGCTGGAGCCTGATACATAAATCCCCATAGCAGTTGCTGCCTCAGATGAAACAGTAAGATCTTGAATCGTTAAACCGCTGATGGCAATGTCATGTTTATCGTGAATATGAATGAGCGGTGCCTCATATTCTGCGTCCGCAACGGATCCTCCGCTAATCACGACTTTTTCATTTTCATAGTTTCGGAACGTGATCGGCTTTCCGTCCGTACCGCTGTGCTTTACCTCAAGGGTTTCATGATACGTGCCTTCCCGAATCATGACGGTTGTGCCGGCGGCAGCCTCCTCTGAAGCATGTGCCAGTGTACGAAACGGCTTATCTTTCGTGCCTTCATTTTGATCACTGCCCTCTGGCGAAACATAGATGCAATTCCCTTGCTCTTCCTCATTCGCTTTTGTCTTATCAAAAACAAAGGCAAGGATGACGGACGTTAACACACCTGCCAAAAGAATAAAATACCATTTTCTCATATTCGATTCCCATTTCGTTTTAGAATAATTTCTAAAACAATTATAAATGTTCTATTTATGGAAAACCATTTCAAAAATATGAAAATATACCGTGAGATAGATCTTATTCAGCCTGACGAACCTGCTCAGATTCAAACGTCTCAATCACCGATGGAGCCGGAGGGTGAACACGCATCAGAACAATATAGAAAAGAAATGAAATCAGCACACCGACAAACCAGGAAATATCGTATAAGCTTTTCAATGCAGGAACATACATGCCAATCAGCGAGACCAGCGCGCCCAAAATCGTGGCTGCAAATGCACGGTAATTATAGCCTTTAAAATACACATAACGCCCTGTTTCGGAATACAGGTCATCTACCGAGAGCTCCCGTTTGCGAATGATAAAGTAATCAGCCATCATCACGCCTGCCACCGGACCAAGCATGCCTCCAATCAAGCCGAGAAACGCATATACGCTTGTCGCGCTCTCCATCAGCTTCCACGGAACCGTAAATAAAGCGAGCAACGCAGTGATAAAACTGCCGCGTTTGAAATTGATATATTTCGGCAGGGCATTCGCTATATCATAAGCCGGCGATACGATGTTCGCGGCGACGTTTACAGAGATCGTGGCGATGCAGAGCGTAATCACGGACAATACGATGACATAAGGGTTATCAAACCTCGCCAAAATTTCGACAACATCCCAAATCGGCTCGCCGAAAGCGACCTGTGAACCGGAAGTCACTGTAATACTGGCAAACGCAAACAGCGCGAAGGTTCCCGGCAAACCGTAAAATTGCCCTTTGATTTGCTCTTTTTGCGTTTCAGCAAACCGTGTAAAATCAGGGATATTTAAGATCAATGTCGCCCAGATGCCGATGATACCGGTAACCCCGGCAGCAAACGGCCAGAATGTCTCTGAAAATGTATGGAACTTTCCTGGCTGAGAATAGATAGGCCCCAACCCTCCGGCAATATCGACGGCCCACCATACCATGCCGCCAAAGACGACATACACTAAAGGACCTGCCCACACCTCAAAACGCTTAATCGATTCCATGCCATGATGCAATACGAGTAAATGAATGGCCCAAAAGAATACAAAAGAAAGCAAACCGGACAAGTGGATGCCGAGAATGTTCCACCCGCCGCCAATTTCTCCCCAGCCCGGCCATATATTCAAAAGCAAAATGTTCAGCGCCGTGCTTCCCGCAAAGGTCTGAATGCCGAGCCACATGATCGCTGTAAACGCCCTTAGAAGCGCAGGGATATTCGCGCCGTATATTCCGTAAGAAGCCCGGATGATCACAGGAAACGGCAGCCCGTATTTTGCCCCCGCATGGCCGTTTAAGGCCAGTGCGCCAAATAAGATAAGCGATGCCGTAATAATGATCGCCAGCACCTGCCAAGGCGAAAGACCGATCGCAATTAACCCGCCCACCGTCGCGTAGGTCGGTATATTATGTATACACCCCATCCAAATAGAGGCAAAGTTCATTGCTTTCCATGTCCTTTTTTCCTGTCCTAAAGGCAGCAGATCTTCATTGCTCAGTTTGTTGGATTGATGCTGGCTCTCTTTTAATTTCATAGCCGGCTCCCCTTTCAATATTGTCTGTTTTTCGTCATATGTTCATTTTTCTGACATTCGATGTCACTTAATATAACTAAAAAGTCAGACAATAACATTGGCTATGATATACAATTTTCCCGCTTCTATTTGAACAGTCTAAACAAGAAAAAGAGACAGGCGCAGTGTCTGTCTCTTTTTCTCATGATGCAGTTTTCATTAATGCAGCAAATCTCACAGCCATAAACAGGCTCGCTCCGCCCGCTATGATCATGATGATTCCCATCATATCAAAATGGGCTGCCGTGATTTCCTTTCCAAAAAGAAGACCAAGGATCACCGAAGACAAAATCGACCCTAAGTAACGGCAGGTTTGAAACAGCCCTGAAGTCGTCCCTACCATGTTAGAAGGACTCGTTTTGAGCATTGCTGCCTGCAGCGCGACATTTCCAAGTCCGTACCCCATACCCAAGATTGACAGTATAAAGCCTTTCCCGATGACCTGAGCGTTGATAAAAAAGATGGTTAAGAGCACGGCTCCAGCCGTCATCAAAAGCGCACCCGCAAAGATCGGCTTGACGACGCCTGATCGGTCGATCCATTTGCCCGTAATAGGTGACACAACGATGCTCATCCCTGACATAAACAACATAAACAGACCGCTCGCTTGAACAGAAAGATGCATTTCGTCTTGAAAATAACTCGGCAGCCCAAAAAATAAACAATAGAAGAAAACATTCAGTAAAATAAACTGAACATATACGGCTGACAAGTTTCGCTGCGTTTTAAACAGACGGACATCAATAAATGGCTTATCCGTCTTCAGCTCGTGCCAGACAAAGGCACCGAGCAGAAGCACCCCCAACACACCTTCAACCGCATGCGGCGACGTGCTGAACGACAGCAGAAAGGATAGAAGCAAAATGATTCCTCCGGCAAATAAAACAATGCCAAGAATGTCGAGCTGCCGGATAATCGTTTTGATTCCTGCCCCTTTTTTCTGATCTTTCGGGAACATATACATGCCCAATAAGAAACTGAGGATAATAAACGGCAAATTGACGATAAAGATCGCCGGCCAGCCGCCCCACACAATCAAAAAACCACCGACTGTCGGCCCGAGCGCCGTCATGGCAGATGCAAAAATAGAGAGCACAGCCAAGGCTGATGCCTGCCGCTCATGAATATGACTCCGAATCAGCCCGACTCCTGACGGATAAATCGCACTGCTCCCTACCGATTGAAACAGCCGCATGATCAATAATGTCATAAATGTTGGCGCAAACGGTGCCCCGATGGCAGAAACCGCAACAAGAATGAGCCCAAATAAAAACAAGCGTTTCCGCCCGATCAAATCGCCGAGCTTTCCCGTTACAGGCTGAGCCACGGCACTCGCCAGGTAAAACGAGGAAATCAGCCAGGAAACCGTCGTAAACGACAGGTGAAACTCATGCTGGATGCTATGGAGCGCAAGAGAAATCATAGACGAATTCAGCGGATTCAGCATCGTCCCTGAAGCTACCGCTGTTAAAAAAACAGCACGGCTTTTTTTCGATATCATCATTTCACTTGCGCTAGAAATTCTTCCGTTGTCCGCGATTTACCGATTCTCGGAAAAATAAAGCGCAGTGTGGCTTCATGCTCTTCCTGGCTGAACGTGGACATGGCATCTGTAATAAAAATCTGCTGATAGCCAAGCTGGAATGCCTCGCGTGCTGTGCTTTCCACCCCGATGTTCGTCGCGATGCCGCACAATACAATCGTGTCAATGCCGCGGCGCCTCAGCTGTAAATCTAAATCCGTGCCGAAGAATGCACCCCACTGCCGTTTTGTTACAGTGTAATCTCCATCCTGCACACCGATTTCCGGAACAAATTCGGCCCAGTCCGCAGGCATTTCCCCTGAACCTCCCTGCGTAAGCTCATCTGTTTGCGGCTTCAGCGCATCCGCTCCGTCATGGAAGGCTACATTCACAAAGCTGATGAACCCGTTATGTTTTCGAAATTCATCTACGAGCTTTTTCGCATTTGGGACAACCTGTCCGCTTTGATCTATCGGCACAATTCCTTTTTGCAAATCAATGATAACCAATGCTGTTTTTTGAAAATCAATGTTGAGTGTAGTCATCATACGTCTCCTCCTGATGCTGTTAGTGTTTCTCACATTGCTTATTTTACTCTTCACTCTGCCTAAGTTCTTTTAGTATGCTTGTGAAATTCTCAGAAGGAGCGCTTTTCTTATGATTTTTCTTTTATGTAATAGTAACAGGTCGTGCATATGAACAGACCGGCAAGCACTGTAATCATAAGGGGTGTCATCGCTTCATCACCTGCCCGCCGTTTAACGGCTCCTGTCTGAAAATGCCCATGAATTTGCGGCGGTCCACCCAAAGCAGGATGAGACACATGACCATTAATATCGTGCTAAGATCCTGCACACCAATATGAAAACAATAGTTAATCAAGACGATGTTCACAATAATCGGCATAAAAACAACTGCCCCTAATGCAGATGTTCTCGGAATCAGCAGTAACACAGCTGCAAGGATTTCACCGAAACCTATAAACAGTTCGTAAACGTGAGAATAACCAAAAAATGTCCACACAATGGTAAACCCCTTCCCAGCGGCTGCCTCGATTTCAGGCGTCACCTCTCCAAACTGGCCTATCACCACTTTCGCCAGGCCGTACACGAAAAAATTAAAGGCTAAAAACAATCGGAACGTCGCCGGAATCGATTTACTTACCGCTCTCCTCAGCCTGCCCCCTTTATTCATAACGCATCTCCCCTTAGTGTATTATTCGAGTTAGTACACTTAATACAGTATAAAACATTCTAATCATTGTCAATTCTCTTTTCTGCTCATATAGATAGCTTCTTTTATAGATATAAAGTCTTATATCGCAAAAAATGCCGTTTTCCATTCTTTACATCCCTCGATAACATTCCCTAAAAAACCATGTTAGGAAATCTTACATGAAAATGTTTTATCATTCTTTTTTCTCTATAATGAAGAAATATAATAATTCTGAAAGATACGGAGGAATGAGACATGCAAATGGGCGATACAGTTTTTATGTTCTTTTGCGCTTTACTCGTGTGGCTGATGACCCCGGGATTAGCGTTATTTTATGGAGGAATGGTAAAAAGCAAAAATGTGCTGAGCACTGCAATGCACAGTTTCTCTTCCATTGCCATCGTTTCCATCGTTTGGGTGCTGTTCGGATATACACTTGCCTTCGCACCAGGCAATTCAATCATTGGCGGACTGGAGTGGGCCGGTCTGAAAGGGGTTGGATTTGATCCGGGAGATTATAGCGATACCATTCCCCACTCATTGTTTATGATGTTTCAAATGACGTTCGCTGTTCTGACAACAGCAATTATTTCCGGGGCTTTCGCAGAGCGAATGCGATTCGGCGCTTTTCTTTTATTCTCGGTTTTATGGGCTTCTTTGGTTTACACGCCGGTTGCGCACTGGGTATGGGGCGGCGGCTGGATCGGCCAGCTTGGCGCGCTCGATTTCGCCGGCGGCAACGTTGTTCATATTTCCTCCGGTGTGGCAGGCCTTGTTCTCGCTATTGTGCTCGGCAAACGGAAAGACGGCACAGCGTCTTCTCCGCACAACCTCATTTACACGTTCTTAGGCGGGGCTTTGATTTGGTTCGGCTGGTTCGGTTTTAACGTCGGCAGCGCCCTGACCTTAGACGGTGTGGCCATGTACGCTTTCATCAACACAAACACTGCCGCAGCAGCTGGGATTGCCGGCTGGATCTTAGTAGAATGGATCATTAACAAAAAACCGACGATGCTCGGAGCGGTATCCGGCGCAATCGCCGGGCTTGTGGCGATTACGCCGGCTGCAGGATTTGTCACACCGTTCTCTTCCATTATTATCGGCATCATTGGCGGAGCGGTTTGTTTCTGGGGCGTATTCTCACTTAAAAAGAAATTCGGATACGATGATGCACTCGACGCCTTTGGCCTGCATGGCATCGGCGGCACATGGGGAGGAATCGCAACAGGATTATTCGCGACAACCTCTGTTAACTCAGCGGGCGCGGACGGATTATTTTATGGTGATGCAAGCTTAATCTGGAAACAAATCGTAGCCATCGCCGCCACTTATGTTTTTGTATTTATTGTCACTTTCGTTATTATTAAAATTGTAGGCCTCTTCCTTCCCCTTCGCGCAACCGAAGAAGAAGAATCACTTGGGCTTGACTTAACGATGCACGGGGAAAAAGCATATCAAGATTCTATGTGAGGAGTGACGCTATGAGCGGTCAAATGTTCAAGGTAGAAATTGTAACGCGTCCGGCAAATTTTGAAAAGCTGAAGCAGGAACTCGGAAAAATCGGGGTCACCTCTCTGACCTTCTCCAATGTTCACGGCTGCGGCCTTCAAAAAGCACATACGGAGCTCTATCGAGGGGTAAAAATAGAAAGCAATGTATATGAACGTTTAAAAATTGAAATCGTGGTCAGCAAAGTTCCTGTTGATCAAGTGACTGAGACCGCTAAAAGGGTCCTGAAAACAGGATCACCTGGTGACGGAAAAATATTTGTCTATGAAATCAGCAATACGATCAACATCCGCACCGGCGAGGAAGGACCTGAAGCACTGTAATCGTTTAGAAGAGATTCGGAATTCCGAATCTCTTTTTTGCGTATAGAAAAAACCCCCAGAAACGCTGTCTCCCCTTCGAATTCTCTTCAAGCGTCACGCATTTTGGCAAAGTCTTTTTTGATTTGAAACTTTTTATGAGTATAATGAGTCTATTATTAAAAATGTAAAAGGTGATTATTTGAATTACGAAATTTTTAAAGCTATTCATGGACTATCTCATCACAATTCGGTTCTCGATTCGATTATGATCTTCATAACGGAATATGCCATTGTCGCCTATGCCCTTATCCTATTGGCAATTTGGCTGTTCGGGAATACGCAAAGCAGAAAAAATGTGCTTTACGCTGGCCTTACAGGAATTGCAGGTCTTGTCATCAACTTTTTGATTACGCAAGTTTATTTCGAACCGCGCCCGTTCGTTACGCACACAGTGCATACGCTGATTCCGCATGATGCGGATGCATCATTTCCGAGTGACCACACGACAGGTGCGTTAGCGATTTCTATTGCGATGCTTTTCAGAAACCGCAAAATCGGCTGGCCCCTTGTTATTTTCGGGCTTTTGACAGGCTTTTCGAGAATTTGGGTAGGGCATCACTATCCGGTAGATGTATTAGGCAGCCTTGTTGTCGCCATCATTATCGGGTTCCTATTCTTTAGATTTTCAGATCTGCTTCGCCCATTCGTCGATTTGATTGTGAAAATCTATGAAGCCATCATTAATAAACTGACGAAAAAACCAACCGATCAAAATTTCTAGAAAAGAAAAAGCCGGCGTCTGAATCCAAGACAGCCGGCTTTAAAATTTTTCGTACATCTCATGTTTTCTCCGCTTCGCCAACACATATAAACCACAAAACAATACAATTCCAACAGTATCGATGAGCACATCCCGAATACATCCGTTCCTGCTGAAGAAGAGCTGAAGAACTTCTGTGAAAAAAGCAAACGCAAACGAGCCGGCTGCAGCTGATTTTATGCTGCCCCGCTGTTTCCACAGCAAATATGTCAGCACAAAGAAGGAAAACGCGTGCCCGATTTTTTGAATAAGCGCTACAGGTACAGCAAGCTCAGTAAAATCCATGTCTAAAAACTGAGACAGATCAGGGTGCGGCTGAAAATGAAAAGCCACCGTTTGCGATACGACCATGCCGCTGAAGCTCTCCGTACAGACAGAGAGCAGAATAAAAAAGATCCAGACTGCGAGCAGTAGGCGGTTCATGCCATAACCTCCTTTATAACATACGTGCCTTTGTGTAACTACATAGACGGTGAAACAAAGCAAAAAGTAACAAAAAAAAACGCCCATCACACGGATAGACGTTTTCTTCATTAAGACTGTTCAGTGTCTTCTGTTGTGCTGCTTTCTTTGGAACCAGATTTGTCAGTTGAATCATCCTTTTTCTCACCGGATTTTTCTTCTGTTCCTTTTTCAGTTGATCCATCCTTTTTCTCGGAAGATTGCTGAATGGATTCTTCTGTTTCTTCAGTTGCAGCTTTTTCTTCAGCAGCTGCTGCTTTTTCAATAGAAGAGACCGGCTTGTCCATAAAGTTCAGCGGGTTCATAGCGACTCCGTCTTTACGGATTTCAAAATGCACGTGGTTTCCGCTGTCTTCGCTGTAAAGGTTCTTGCCAGACTTTCCGATCACTTGGTTTTGTTTCACCTTGTCACCTTGCTCAACACTTACTTCAGAAAGAGATTGATACACAGTTGATAAGCCGTCGGCATGTTCAACTTCTACAACATATCCCAGCACTGGATCTTTTTCAGCTTTGACAACCGTACCGCTCAGAGAAGCAGAAACATCGAAATCTTTTCCGTCTTTCTCAGCTAAGTCAATTCCTTTGCTTAGGCTGTACGTGTTATTATAGGTAACGAGTGCTGCTTCTTTCTCTTCTTTTGCGGCATCGGTTTCATAGAACTTTTTCACAACAGAAACGTTTTCAGAATCAACAACCGGCATTGCGACATTTTCCATTGACTTTCCTACTTCAACTGCATCGTCGTTGTTGTCATATGCGGAGTTTCCGCCGTTATCAGCCAACTGATCCTTTACATCATCATTTGATACAGATTGATACCAAAGGACTGCTGTTAAAATGACGGCCGCACTGACTAAGTAAATTGCAGGGAACACCCAGCGTTTACGAAAAAACTGCTGAAGTTTTTTGACTTGAGAAGTTTTCTTTTCTTCCTCTCTCATTGTTTCATCACCTCAGCAACATTCTGAACACTTTTCTGAAAATATATACACCTATACAAAAAACTTTTTTAGATGTAGTTTGTGCAGACTGATACGAAAATATGTCATTTTTTTGAGAGGAGTGCCAAATACTTATGAACATGACATTGCGTCTTGCTGAACATAAAGATCTGGAGGCAGTTGTTGCGATTTATAATTCAACGATTACCTCCAGAATGGTAACAGCCGATACCGAGCCGGTAACACTTGAAGACCGGATGGAATGGTTTTTGGGGCATACAGAGGCACGACCGCTCTATGTTGCCGAGGACGAAAACGGGAACGTTGCTGCCTGGATCAGCTTTGAAACATTTTACGGAAGACCCGCCTATAATAAAACAGCGGAAGTCAGCATATACATTGACGAAGCATGCCGCGGCAAAGGCGTCGGATCGTATTTGCTCCAAGAAGCGCTTCGCATTGCGCCGAATCTTGGAATCCGCTCACTTATGGCCTTCATTTTCGGACATAATAAACCAAGCCTGAAGCTGTTTGAAAAGCACGGGTTTGCAGAATGGGGCCTATTCCCCGGCATTGCCGAAATGGACGGCAAAAGATACGATTTAAAAATTTTAGGGAGAGAGCTGTCATGATTAGTCTGGATAAAGACGAAAACGAGATTGAACATCATAATGAAGAAAGCAGTGCCACGGAACAGGAGATTGTGCCTGCGGAAAGTGAGAGCCGCCAGCTAAGCGCCTCTGCTGTCAAGTCGCTATCAGACATTGCCAAGTGGGGCAAAATTTCAGGCATTTTGCTGATCATTATGGGCTCGCTGCTCACTCTGTCTGCTTTGATGACAGTGATCGGCGCCATTCCGGGCGTACTGCTGATTATTTCAGGCGTTTTTCTGATGCGTTCAGCAAAAGCAGCCGCGGAAGCTGAAGGAAATCTTACCGGCACTGCTGGCGAAAACATGCTTGAGAATTACGGAAAATTTATTAAAATGCAGCTGTTTTACGCAGCATCCAGCATTGTCACTGGCCTGATTGGGATCATTTTAGTCATTTTCATGCTGGTGATCATCGGCATTGCCGCTTTTGAAAACACCAATACGTATGAAGATCCGGATTCTTACTATTATGAGGATGATCCGGTGTTCGAATAGAGATTCAAAAAGTTAGACACAAATAGCAAAGGCATGAGTTTGGTATTGAATGAACCGGGCTCATGCCTTTTTATTATGTATCTCTGCGTTATCGCCATTCCTCCATGACACGCTCTCCAATCAGGATGTTTCTCCCCTGCTATCTCTCCATTTCATTCTTAAGAGAAAGACTGTTTTCTCCGGCCGACAGGATCTACTGTTACTGTCGCGCCATTGACAAAATAATAGTTGAATCCAAATAGGCTAGAGCAAACACAGAGTTATCTAACAAGCATATACTCCAATAACCGACATTGTTTCATCCATTCAAGAAAAAGGAAGTGGGTTACTTGTGTTTTTCAAAGATAAAAAAATACTCATAATTGGCGGAACAGGAACGATTGGAAAAAGCCTACTAAAACAAATTCTTAAGGACCAACCAAAGGTTGTTCGAATATTCAGCAGGGATGAATATAAACAATTTATGCTAGAAAACGAAATCGGGCCCAGAAAAGATATTAGATTTTTAATAGGAGATGTGCGAGATTATGACCGGGTGTTAAATGCAATGGACAGCATTGACTACGTCTTCCATACGGCTGCCATGAAGCATGTTCCCGCTTGCGAATACAATCCCTATGAAGCGGTCCTGACAAATATTATAGGAACCAATAATGTCATTAAAGCAGCCGTTGCCCAAAACGTGAAAAAAGTCGTTTTTACAAGTTCAGATAAGGCAATCTCACCAACGAATGCATATGGAGCAACAAAACTCACAGCTGAAAGGTTAATTTCCGCAGCAGAGTACAGCAAGGGAAAAGCCGAGACGGTTTTTTCTTGTGTTCGGTTTGGAAATGTAATGGGTTCAAGGGGTTCCGTAGTTCCCTTGTTTACAGAACAAATCTTAAAGCAAAAAAAAGTGACGGTTACGGATTTAAACATGAACCGCTTTATGATGACACTGGATCAGGCGACGTCATTATTAATTAGTGCGCTTAAAGAATCTCAGGGCGGAGAAATTTTCATATTAAAAATGCCGGTTATCTCACTGAGTGACTTAGTGTCAGTCGTTGTTGAAGAAACATGCAAAAAACACAATTTGGATATTAATGAAATTGAAATACAAGAAATCGGGCTGCGGCCCGGAGAAAAAATGTATGAAGAACTTATGACGTATGATGAATCGACAATGGCTTTTGAGCTGCCTGAAATGTTTGTGATCCCTTCAACATTTGGGAAAAGAAATCATTATACTCAAGCAAAAAAAGCAGCTGAAGGAACCTATAGTTCAAATGATCAGGAGCAAATTTCAAAAGGAGAAGTCCTTACATTATTACAATCGCAAAAACTAATTTAATCTGGGAAGGAAGATGGGCATGAATATTCTCGTTACCGGCGGAGCAGGTTTTATTGGCAGATGGGTTGTGAAAAAGTTATTAGAAGACGGTCATCAAGTATGGGTGCTGGATGATTTATCGAATGGGCGTTTAGAAAATCTCGAAGAGCTGAAAAACGCCCCGGGTTTTATCGAGTTTATTAATGGAGATATAAAGGATTTAAACACATTAGAAGATCTTTTCTTGAAACAATTTGACATTTGCTATCATTTGGGTGCAAGCATAAACGTACAAGACAGCATTGACGATCCGAAAACCACATTTGCAAATGACACAATCGGTACTTTTAACATTTTAGAATTATGTAAAAAGCATAATGTGAAAGTTGTTTTTATGAGTACTTGTATGGTGTACGACCGAGCTGCATTTGCTGAAGGCATCAAAGAAACAGATCCTATTAAACCCGCTTCTCCTTATGCAGGAGCAAAGATCGCGGCTGAAAACATGGTGCTCTCTTATTATCATGCGTATGGTCTTCCAGCGGTGGTTATACGTCCGTTTAATACGTATGGGCCTTTCCAGAAAACAGGTGGTGAAGGCGGAGTAGTCGCTATTTTTATAAAAAATAAATTGGACGGTAAAAAGCTGCATATATATGGTGATGGCACTCAAACCCGTGATCTTTTATATGTAGAGGATTGTGCCAATTTCGTCGTGCAGGCGGGTTATTCCCAAAAAGCTAACGGTGAAATTATAAACGCAGGCCTTGGAAGAGATATCTCTATTAATGATTTAGCAGAGTTAATAGCAGGCGATAAACAAAACATTCGCCATGTAGCGCACATACATCCTCAAAGTGAAATTCCAAAATTGTTATGCAACTACGAAAAGGCAAAGAAAATCCTTAATTGGAGCCCGCAGGTCAGTTTGGAGGAAGGAATAAGAAAAACAGAAGAATGGATTAAGGGCACGAATCTTATTTAATAGGAGAATTGAATATGACAAGTGAGAATAAATTGGCAATTACAG
This sequence comes from Bacillus sp. SN1, assembly GCF_002796895.1. Classification (NCBI taxonomy): domain Bacteria; kingdom Bacillati; phylum Bacillota; class Bacilli; order Caryophanales; family Bacillaceae; genus Bacillus; species Bacillus sp. SN1. Next base: position 483,321 of record NZ_PHIE01000002.1, on the reverse strand, counting down.
GCGGTAAGCCCGTCAGAGATTCTTATCTTCCATACGGCAGACAATGGCTGGATGAAGAAGATATCCAATCGGTAGTCGATATTTTACGAGGAGACTATTTGACGACGGGACCAACAATTGACTTATTCGAACAAAAAGTCGCTGAATATGCTGGCAGCAGCTATGCTGTTGCATTTTCCAGCGGAACAGCTGCTTTGCATGCAGCTTGCTTTGCTGCGGGAATTTCACAGGGAGATGAAGTCATTACTACACCCATCACCTTTGCGGCAAGCGCCAATTGTATTTTGTACATGGGCGCCAAACCGGTTTTCGCAGATATTGACCCGCTCACATACAATATCGACCCTGATTCTATCGAAAAGCTGATCACCCCAAAAACAAAGGCCATTATACCAGTAGACTTCACAGGACAACCGGTGAATCACGAGCAGATTCAAAAAATCGCAAAAGCCAATAACTTGATCGTCATTGAAGATGCTGCACATGCATTAGGCGCTTCATTTAAAGGTGAAAAAATCGGTTCAATCAGTGATATGACAATGTTTAGTTTCCACCCTGTTAAACATATTACAACAGGCGAGGGCGGAATGATAACGACGAATAATAAAACTTATTATGAGAAGCTGCTCCAATTCCGCAGTCACGGTATAACCCGTGATCCTAAAAAATTAACTCAAGACCATGGATCGTGGTACTATGAAATGCACTTCCTTGGTTTCAATTATCGGATGACAGATATCCAAGCTTCATTAGGGGTCAGCCAATTGAAAAAAATAGATGATTTTATTGAAACGCGAAATCATCTTGCCAGGATCTATAACGAAAAGTTAAAAACCATCTCCCACATTCATCTCCCAAGTCAAGATGCAGCCTCAACTTCAAGCTGGCACCTTTATATTATCAACTTAAAGCTGGATCAGCTAAAAGGAAATCGCGATGATATTTTCAATGCTATGCAACAGGAAAATATAGGAGTTAACGTTCACTATATACCTGTTTATTTACACCCTTACTATCAGCGTTTAGGTTATCAAGCCGGTCTATGTCCAAATGCAGAAAACCTTTATAAAGGAATTATCACCTTACCTCTGTTTCAATCAATGAACGAGAAAGATGCAAATGACGTGATAAAAGCATTGAAAAAAGTAGTAGATTTTTATTCGTAGGAGGTGATGAGTTGAAAGTAACGGCTATTATCCAAGCACGGATGGGGTCCAGCAGATTGCCAGGCAAAGTATTAAAAAAAGTTCTGAATAAACCTCTGCTTGAATATCAAATTGAAAGAATAAAAAGAGCGGCACTTATTGATGATATTGTGATCGCCACCACGACAAATGCGATAGATAAACCAATTGTTGAGCTAAGTAAGAGATTATCTCTTACTTATTATTGTGGGTCAGAAAATGATGTCTTATCAAGATATTACGAAGCTGCAAAAATCAGCAAAGCGGAAACGATCGTCCGCTTAACCTCTGACTGCCCTATTATTGATCATCGTGTCATTGACAAAGTAATTAAATTTTATCTAGATTCAAATGGCCAATATGATTATGTCTCTAACACTTTAAATAGAACATATCCCCGCGGTATGGACATAGAAGTTTTTTCAGCTTCGTCGTTAGAGAAGGCTCATGCCGAGTCCAGTCTTGAACATGAACGGGAACACGTGACACCCTTTATTTTCCTGAATCCTGGCCGGTTCAATTTGGCTAATATCGCCTATACCGAAAATCAGAAACAGCATAGATGGACTGTGGACACACCTGAGGACTTTTTATTAATCAAAAAAATCATTGAAAAACTATATCCAACTAAACCTGACTTTAGCTTAGAGGATACATTAGCATTATTGAACACGTTTCCGGAGTGGTCTTTACTCAACGCCCGAATAGAACAAAAAAAAATCTTCAATGACAACAATGACAAATACAAGTGATGATGAGGTGCTGTTATGAACATTCTTTTCAGAACAGATGCTTCAATTGAAATAGGCACAGGTCATGTCATGAGGTGCCTCACGCTTGCTAATGCTTTGCGTAAAAAGGGAGCTAATATTACATTTGTTTGCCGAAACTTACAGGGTCATCTAGCCGAGGTGATTCGCGCGCAGCAGTTTGATCTCATTATGCTCTCAGAACCTAAAAAGAATGTTTTCATTCCTAAAGCAACTCCCCATTCTGATTGGCTTGGTGTCCCTTGGCATGTTGACTCAACTGAAACCATTAGTGCGATTAAAGACATAAACAAGGACATCTCCCTCCTTATCATTGATCACTACGCAATTGATATCAATTGGGAGATGAAAGTGAAAAAACATGTGAAAAAAATGATGGTGATTGATGACCTGGCTGATCGTTTACATGATTGTGATATTTTATTAGACCAGAATCTTTATCCTCATTATGAAGACCGTTATATCAATTTGGTCCCCAAAAGCTGCAAACAATTTTTAGGACCGGAATACGTCTTATTGCGAGACGAATTTTATTCATTTCATCCCAGTAACAAAAACTGCGATGGGAGTGTAAGAAAGATTCTTGTCTTTTTTGGAGGCACTGATCCCACCAATGAAACGAAAAAGGTCATTAATGCCTTTCAACAGCTTTCCTCCCATGATATTGAGCTGGACATCGTGATTGGAAATACCAATACCCATAAGAATGAAATTGAATCCATTTGCAAAAAACATGCTTTCTGCAGCTTTCACTGCCAAGTGAATCATATTGCAGAATTAATGTACAATGCCGACCTTGCACTAGGTGCGGGCGGAACTGCCGCTTGGGAGCGCTGCTTTCTTGGCCTTCCAGCCATCGTCATCACCGTCGCTGAAAATCAAGAACTGATCGCTCAAACGCTTGATCAATTAGGTGCTATTCAATATCTGGGGCCTAAAGAATCAGTCAAGGAATCCGATATCGCCTCCGCCATTAACGAAATGATAAATAACCCCTCGTCATTAATACAAATGTCAAAAAAGGCCCGCATGCTTCTAGAAGGAAATATGGATAAGCGCCAAAATCTCTTATTCGAAATTTTAAAGTAAGGAAGGGATAAATCTGTGTTCAAATACTCCCTTAGGACATTAAAAGAAAAAGACTTAGACACAGTTCTCCGTTGGCGGAACGATGAAAGAATCAGGCAATCAATGTATAACGACCAAATCATTACTGAAAAACAGCATCAGCAATGGTTCAAGAATGTGAATTCCTCCAAAACAGAACATTATTTTATCTTTACAATTGATCATACAGACACCGGCTTTGTGAGTTTTAAAGATGTTGACCATAAAAATAACCATTGCTATTGGGGTTTTTACATCGGAGAGGCCCAGAGTCCAAAAGGCTCCGGTTCTGTCATGGGATTTTTAGCATTAGAATGGGCGTTTCAACAGTTAGAGGTTGAGAAAGTATACGGAGAAGTCCTGTCGAATAACGAAAAAAGCTTGTCATATCACCAATCACTTGGTTTTAGCAAAGAAGGTCATTTCCGAAACCATATCGTAATGAATAACAACTATCTTGATGTAATCAGATACGGTCTTTTAAAGGAAGAATGGATAGCGGAAAAACCGAAAGTGATGAAGAAATTAGCTGAAAGAGGAATAGATAAAAAAGACCTTGATACAAATTTTAATGAACTGATGATCTGAAAAAAAAAATCACTTGATCTAAGTCCCTTGCTGCATGGCTGATATCACTGTAAAAAGAAGGAGGTGCAAAAATGAACGAAATCAATATAGAAGGAAGAAAAATCGGGCCGCATCATCCTCCGTTTATTATTGCTGAAATGTCCGGGAACCATAATCAATCATTAGAGCGCGCTTTTAACATTATAGAAGAAGCAGCCAAAGCAGGTGCACATGCTCTGAAAATACAAACATATACCGCTGACACGATGACATTAAATATGAATACGAAAGATTTTAAAATTGAGGATGAGAATAGTCTCTGGTCCGGCAGAACGCTCTATACATTATATCAACAAGCGTACACCCCATGGGAATGGCATAAACCAATCTTCGATAAATGCCGGGAACTTGGAATGATCCCTTTGAGTACGCCATTTGATGAATCGTCTGTCGACTTTTTGGAGGACTTGGGTGTTCCTATATATAAAATCGCTTCATTTGAAAATACCGATATCCCTCTAATCAAAAAGGTTGCTGCTACTGGTAAGCCTATTATCATTTCCACCGGAATGGCTACAGTAGCAGAAATTGATGAATCAATAAGGGCCGCCAAAGAAGCCGGCTGTAAAGAATTAATACTTCTAAAATGCACTAGCACCTACCCGGCATCACCGGAAAACACCAATATTTCTACGATTCCTCATATGAAAGAATTATTCAATTGCCAAGTCGGCTTATCGGATCACACAATGGGAACAGGAGTTGCTGTCGCTAGTGTCGCCCTAGGCGCAACTGTGATTGAGAAACATTTCACTTTATCAAGAGCTGATGGCGGCGTAGATTCTGCCTTTTCGCTGGAACCCTCGGAATTGAAGGAGCTTGTCGTTGAAACTGAAAGGGCGTGGCAAGCATTAGGACAGATAACGTACGGACCCACTGACGAGGAAAAAGCTTCACTTAAATTCCGCCGCTCTATTTATGCAAAAAAAGATATAAAAGCCGGAGAGATTTTCACAAAAGACAATATTAAGGTCGTACGCCCCGGTTATGGTTTGGAACCAAAATTCTATGATGTCATTATCGGCAGAACAGCTAAAAAACATATTGCAGCAGGAACACCGCTGAAATGGGATTCTATATAGTTTATATATCGCCTCTTTATGAACCCTACTCGCCCTCTCCGCTTTAAAGAACTATAGAAGGCCATAAAAAAACTGCACCCTGATCTGTCCAGCAAATCGGGGTGCAGTTCTGGTGTTCAGCTCTTTTTTAAAATTGCATTTTCTTGCGTCTGTCTTCCTCAGTCAAAAACTCCACAAAACTCCGCATCGCAAACGGTTCTTCCTTAATCTGGCGCGTATAGGAGTCTTTCCGCTCTTCTGAAAGGATTTCGCTCTTTTTGATCCTATTCAGCATATAGATGTGAACCGTTTTTTGGATTTGTCTATGCTGATAGCCTGCTTCTTTGAAAAATGCCAGGCCGAGCGCTGCCAGAAGCGCAAATATGCCTGCGCTGATCAGGGACTCCCTGTCAGCAGAAGCGTGAAATAGAAAAGCGGCCAAATTAAAGAGAGAGAATGCAGCAAGCGGAAAAGCAAGAAAACGGTACATGACGGTTTTTTTCATGAAAGGCTGTACGGCCTTTTGGATTTTTTGCATTTCTGTTTTAATGAACCCCGGCATTTGTTCCACTCTGTAAAAGTTCATGTAATCCTCCCCCTTTATTTGATGTTGCAAGACTTCACGAACGTTATCATATGTGCTTATTTTAACGCAGGTGCAAGCTGGTTTTAAAGAAATCTGCCCGTATTTTTCACGAAGAATCTGGTTCGCCGCTCTTTATTCTTTTAAAATGTGAGTGTTATAATTTGTAATGGGAATCAGATCGCTGTTATTCATGGAATACTAATGGCAATCTTCTTGATAAATATGAATGAGCGGGGTTACAAAGTGAGTATTTCTTCCATCCTTTTATCACTTTTTTTCATTTTGAATATTCTTTTGGCCATCATTGTCATTTTCAAAGAACGGCGCGATGCCAGCGCATCTTGGGCGTGGCTGCTTGTTCTTTTCTTTATTCCCGTTTTAGGCTTTATTTTATACTTATTATTCGGCCATAATCTCAGGCGCAAGCATTTGTTTCAATGGGAGGACCGAAAAAAGATTGGAATTGAAAGACTGCTGAAGCATCAGCTTGAAGATTTAGAAACCAAGCAATTTCAGTTCAACAACCGGGCAACCTTTGATAACAAAGATTTAATCTATATGCTTATCATGAATAACCATGCTGTGTTCACCGAGGATAATTCAGTTGAGGTGATCACAGATGGACGGGATAAGTTTCAGCGGCTGCTGAATGACATTTCAAAGGCTAAGGATCATATCCACTTACAATATTATATTTATAAAGGTGATGAATTAGGCAAAAAATTACGGGACGCTCTCATCCAAAAAGCGAAAGAAGGCGTTCAGGTCAGAGTGCTTTATGATGAACTCGGGTCCAGAACGCTGCGAAAGAAGTTTTTTAAAGAGCTCCGCGAGGCCGGCGGGCATGTGGAGGTCTTTTTCCCTTCAAAGCTCAGGCCGATTAACTTGCGGCTGAATTACCGGAACCACCGAAAGCTTGTCATTATAGACGGAATGACCGGTTATGTCGGCGGATTTAACGTCGGAGATGAGTATCTCGGGCTTAATCCGAAATTCGGTTATTGGCGTGATACGCATATCAGACTGCAGGGAACGGCCGTGCATGCTATCCAGACGCGTTTCATCCTTGACTGGAACCAAGCTTCCCATCGACATACGCTGACATATATTCCGAATCACTTTCCTGATTATGGCCCAAAAGGCAACGTTGGGATGCAGATTGTGACGAGCGGACCGGATTCCGAATGGGAACAAATTAAGAATGGCTACATTAAAATGATTTCGAACGCCAAGCGTTCCATTTTGATCCAAACGCCTTATTTTATCCCGGACGCAAGCCTGCTGGATGCTTTAAGGATCGCGTGCCTGTCAGGCATTGACGTCAACATTATGATCCCGAACAAGCCTGATCATGCCTTTGTATACTGGGCGACACTTTCGTACATCGGCGATCTGTTGAAAGCCGGAGCCACTGTCTATATTTACGATAATGGCTTTATTCACGCGAAAACCATCGTAGTGGATGACGAAATTGCATCAGTCGGCACAGCAAACATCGATGTCCGAAGCTTCAGGCTGAATTTTGAGGTTAATGCATTTATTTACGATATCACCATTGCTAAAAAACTGGTTTCTACATTTAAAGAAGATTTGCTCGTATCCAAAAAATACACCTATGAGGAATATCTGCAGCGCTCCTTGTGGATTCGAATTAAAGAATCCGTCTCGCGGCTGTTGTCGCCGATCTTATAAGATGCGCCAAAACCCCGGCCTTTACGGCCGGGGTTTTTCCTGATGGTCACAGTAAATAATCATCGCCTCCCGCAAAAAAGCGGCAAGGCCTTCTCCATATTGATTAATTGAATGAGTAAATCGTTCGTCAGTGATATACACTTCCGTAAGTCCTCTGAAAATGTCGAGTGTGCAATCGTAATGATATTGACAAATATGGTCGCGAAACGCCCCCACAGCGGCCTGGACCTCTGCATCATCGGGCCCGTGCTCCATTCGCGCCGCAATTCGTCTGTAAATCGAATCAAATTCAGCCATGATCACTCGCCAATCGTCTGCCGTATATGCAGATGTCCTTGTCTCTGTTTCTTCTGCAATTTCCCTTCCATACAGCCTTCTGACTTCATCAGCATATGTCTGCTGCTGTTCTTCAATGTCTTTCATGCTGAATCCCGCAAATAAATCCCTCTTATTCATACGTTCCTCTCCCTCGATGGACTGAAGCGTCCTGTCAATCGTTTGAATCATATCTTCCATTCTTTGTTTTTTCTTCATCAATATATCCTTTTGCGACTGAAGTGCCGATTTCCGGTCAAAGTCCGGATGATCAAGCATCTCTTTAATATCCTCCAAACGAAAGCCGATTTCCTTGAAAAATAAAATCTGCTGGAGCCTTTCTAGATCTGCATCACTGTATAAACGGTACCCTGCGTCAGTAAGCGCTGATGGATTCAGGAGCTGAATATGGTCATAGTGATGAAGCGTCCGAATACTGACACCAGCTATGTCCGCCACTTCTTTGACTTGGTATTTCATCAATGTCGCCTCCTCCTTTTTTATCGTAAACAATTACGCTGCGTCAGGGTCAATCCCTAAAATATTATTTTCTATATACAAAACTTCTCACAAATAGTGTATAAAAGAAAAGTGAGTATTTTTTTGTAAAGGGGAGCCAGTGTACATGAATCCTGAAACAATGAACAAAACCCTCATAAGCATTTCAAAATGGGGAAAAGCAACAGGTATTTTATTTATTATTATGGGCGCAATTACCGCGCTGTCAGGCGCGTTCTTTTTTCTTATCGGTGCCGTGCCGGGCGTACTGCAAATTATTTCCGGAATCTTTTTGATGCGGTCAGCTAAAGAAGCAGGCCAAATGGCTGAACACAATAGCGGACAATCTGAAGACTTAATGCTGGAGAATTATGCGAAGTTTGTAAAGATGCAAGGGATTTATTTAATCGTGAGCATTGCTGTATCCATTCTTGCGATTATCGCATTCTTCATCTTTTTAATGCTTGGGATTGCTGACGGCCTTTTCAGCGATTATAATACGTACAGCTATTAATCAGAAAAACCCGGAGCGGACTCCGGGTTTTTTTATTATTCCGCTTCGCTTACCACTGTGAAGCGTTCATTTTTGTGTGCCGGATGTTCAAGCTCATCCAATACGGCAATGGCATAATCTGCATAGCTGATATAACTGTCGCTTTTTGCGTTTACGATGACATTGTCTTTTCCTTTTTGGTAAGAACCTGTCCGTTTTCCTGCCGGGTCAAAAAATGCCGCAGGGCTGAGGAACGTCCAAGAAATGGAGTCTGTCTGCTGCAAGTCTTTCAGGTTCTCCCCTTGATTTGATGCAGTCGGCAGATATTCTTTCGGGAATTCCGGCGTATCCATTAAACGGATTGTTTTGGCTTCATCAACAAACAGGCTTCCTGCTCCGCCGACGACAAGCAATCTTGTGTTTTTTGCATCCTTCAAGATGCTGATTAGGGCTCTGCCTGCTTCAACATGAAGATGTTCCTGGCCAGGTGCTGCTCCAAATGCGTTTACGACCACGTCGAAAGGCTTGATGTCTTCTGCAGTCAGTTCAAACACATCTTTCTCCAAAATCGCTATGTCCTGTTCCTGTACTTTTGAAGAGGACCGAACGATGGCAGTCACTTCATGGCCTCTTGTTTTCGCTTCTTTCAAAATCTGGCTTCCTGCTTTTCCGCTTGCTCCGATAATTCCAATTTTCATTTTTCATTTCCTCCTTATTTGTAACAATTTTAGTTACATGTAGGCGGTGAGAAGTCATCCCTTTTGATTAAAAGAGATGATTCATAACATCTTTTAATGACTTGCTTGCCAATTCATTTTCCATCGCTTTTTGCACACTTTCAAATGTTTCATCCAGTGCGTTCTGAATTTTTTTCCCTACCGGACATTTCGGATTCGGATTCTCATGAACCGCAAAGAGTTCTTCTTGCTTTTGGACAGCCCGATATACTTCTAATAGAGAAATATCAGCCGGATCTTTTTTGAGGCTTGCACCCGGCACCCCGGCGCGTGATGTGAGAATATCCGCCTTTTTCAGCAGGCTGATCATTCTTCGCACGACAACCGGATTCGTGTTGACGCTGTCAGCAATGATTTCTGAAGATGTTTTTTCATCCATCGAAATGAGGGATAAAATATGAATGGCAACAGCAAGACGGCTGTTAATCATGTTTTTTCACCACCGTTGTAACTATAATAGTTACATTTAATTCATTTGTCAACATCTAATATACACTAAATGCGGGGTTCTTGTGCACCGTTTTGAGTCAATAGTACGGCCGGATGCACTCCGGCCGCGTCTTGTCAGAATAAGAAATATCTTTGTCCAAGCGGAACATAATCGACAGGCTGGCAAGACAGTTCCTCTCCGTCAGCGAAGACCTGATAGGTTTTTGGATCAACTTCGATCTTCGGCAAAGCTGAGTTCAATTTCATATCCAGCTTGCTCAGCTTTCTGATATTCTTAACAGGAGAAATTCTTTTTTCCAGCCCTAAGCTTTCCGCCACACCCCGCTCTATGCTTGCCTGAGACATAAATGTAATGGAGGTTGAGCGATTGGCTTTTCCGTAAGACGCATACATTTGCCGCATAAACACCGGTTCCGGAGTCGGGATGGATGCGTTCGGATCTCCCATTTGCGCACGTGCAATCATGCCGCCCTTTAAAACCAGTTCCGGCTTTACACCAAAAAATACCGGGTCCCACAGAACGAGATCAGCAAGCTTCCCTTTTTCCACCGAACCGACTTCATGGCTGAGCCCGTGAGTAATCGCTGGATTAATCGTGTATTTGGCAATGTAGCGTTTTGCGCGCACATTGTCATTTCCGTTTTCGCCGGCAAGAGCCCCGCGCTGCTTTTTCATTTTGTCAGCTACCTGCCACGTTCGGATGATCACTTCTCCGACCCGCCCCATCGCTTGGGAATCCGATGATGTCATGCTGATCGCGCCGATATCATGGAGAATGTCCTCTGCCGCAATGGTCGCAGCCCTGATTCTTGAATGGCTGAACGCCACATCTTCAGGCACTTTCGCATCTAAATGGTGGCAGACCATCATCATATCAAGATGCTCATCCATCGTATTAACGGTGTAAGGAATGGTTGGCGTTGTGGATGACGGCAGAATGTTAGCATAAGAGGCGAGCTTCATAATATCCGGAGCATGGCCGCCGCCGGCTCCTTCAATGTGATAGGTATGAATGACCCGGTCCCCGATCGCGTCGAGCGTGTTTTCCAGGAAGCCCGCTTCGTTAATCGTATCGGTATGGATGGCGACTTGAATATCAGCCTCATCCACGACTTCCATACACGTTTTGATGGCGCTAGGCGTCGTGCCCCAGTCTTCATGAAGCTTAAGGCCGATGGCGCCTGCTTCCACCTGCTCGATCAGCGGCGCTTTATCGGATGCATTCCCTTTTCCTAAGAAGCCGACATTGATCGGAAACTCCTCTGCCGCTTCCAGCATCCTTGCCATATACCACGCGCCGGACGTACATGTTGTCGCTTTGCTTCCTGTAGCTGGGCCTGTTCCGCCTCCCAAAAGGGTCGTCACACCTGAAGAAAGCGCAACTTCCATCTGCTGAGGACAAATAAAATGAATGTGCGTGTCCACTCCTCCGGCTGTTAAAATTTTTCCTTCACCGGAAATCACCTCTGTACCCGCACCGATGACCATATGCGGATCGACTCCATCCATGATATCGGGGTTGCCGCTTTTTCCGACACCCACGATCCGGCCGTCCTTTACACCGACATCCGCTTTGACAATGCCTGTATAATCCAATAGCACGACATTGGTGATGACCAAATCCAAAGCGCCGTCTTTCCCTGTGATTCTGCCGTTTTGGCCCATGCCGTCCCGGATCGTTTTTCCGCCGCCAAAGATCATTTCTTCACCATATACAGTGAAATCCTTTTCGACTTCGATCCATAAATCTGTATCGCCCAATCTGATTTTATCGCCCGTTGTCGGGCCAAACAGCTCCGCATATTGCTCCCGTGATATTTTCATCGGATTACACCCTCCATCCAGCCGGCTTGATGTAAGTTGGCTAACGTTTTTTCTTTGCCGCGTTCATCGATAAACGTGTCGGCCATTGCATTCAGGCCTCTTATTGTCTTTCGTCCTCCGATTTCCACAAGCGTGACCGTTTTCTGCTCGCCCGGCTCAAAACGGACCGACGTGCCTGATGGGACATCAAGGCGCATGCCGATCGCCTGCTCGCGGTCAAATGATAATGCCCCGTTGGCTTCTGCAAAATGAAAATGCGAGCCGACTTGAATGGAGCGTGATCCGGTGTTTTTTACCGCTACCTCCCGTGTCTTGCGGCCTTCATTAATCGTAATCGTTCCCTCAGCAATCTGGAATGCTCCCGGCTTCATGACTTCACCTCCTCAGAAATTGGCTGATGTACCGTGACAAGTTTCACTCCATCCGGAAATGTGGCTTCCACCTGAATGCTGTCCAGCATCTCAGGCACACCCTCCATCACATCTTTTTCCGTTAACACATGGCGGCCGGCTTCCATCAGCTCCGCTACTCCCTTCCCGTCACGTGCGCCTTCCATGATAAAACAGGTGATATAAGCGACAGCCTCAGGATAGTTCAGCAGAACGCCCCGCGCCTTTCGCTGTTTGGCTAATTCCCCCGCTGCAAAAATGAGCAATTTCTCTTGTTCAACCGGTGTCAGTTTCATCTGTAGTCCTCCTTCTTTTGTCATATAAAGCGGATGCGGTTACTACGAATTTGCGGAACATGCAGGCGGGACATCACCTCCCTTTCTTCCGAATGAAGATCATACAGTAAGATGCCTTTCAAAGCGGCGTGCCGTTTCTTCATCGGCCTTTCCATGGTCAACAACCGTTCCCCTGTCGATTACATAAAGGTAGTCAGCACAGGTTAACGCGTTTTCCAGACTGTGCTCGACTAATATAACGGACATGTCTTTTTTTCTGGAAATTTCTACGATAACGTGTCTGATTAGTTCAACAATTGAAGGTTGAATCCCTTCCATTGGTTCATCAAGTAAAATAATTTTTGGATGTCCCATCAGCGCTCTGGCAATTGCAAGCTGCTGCTGCTGGCCTCCGCTTAAATCGCCGCCTTTGCGGTCAAGCATCTCCTTCAAAACGGGAAACCACTGAAAAATCTCTTCCTTGATCTGCCCCGTCCGGTCCTTCCGCGGAAGCGGCTCTTTCCCGAGCAGCAGGTTGTCACGAACGGTTAAGGAGGAAAAGATGTCTCTTCCCTGCGGAACATACGCAATCCCCGCTTTTGCCCGTGTTTCCGCCTTATCGTTTTGAACAAACGTTTGATTGAAACAAATATCCCCCTGTTTAGCAGGAAGCAGGCCTATGATTGTTTTCAGCAAAGTGGATTTGCCAACTCCGTTTCGGCCTAATACAGCGACAATTTGCCCCGGACGAACCTCCATGCTGAAATTGTGCAAAACCATCGATTGATCGTAACCAGACGTTACATTGCTGACGGCAATCATGACACACCGCTCCTTCCTAAATACACCGCTGCCACCTCTTCATTGCTTGTAATGTCATCCATCGACCCTTCACAAAGCACTTTGCCTTCATGCATCACCGTGACTTTTCTGGAAAACGAGCGCACAAAATCCATATCGTGCTCGACAATCAGAACAGAGCACGTTTTCGCGATTTCTTCAAGCAGGGCTCCGGTTTTTTCCCGCTCCTTTCCCGTCATGCCGGCAATCGGTTCATCCAGAAGCAAAAGCTTCGGCTCCATGGCGAGCTGCATCCCGATCTCAAGCCATTGCTTCTGTCCGTGTGACAGGCTGCCAGCTGTTATATCCCGCTTTTCGTCTAACCCAACCAGCCGCAAGATGTCTATGATTCTGTCACTTTGCTGTTTCGTCATACGAGCTGTCAGCAGTGAAATAATCGTTTTTTTCTGTTTCATGGCAAGCTCGAGGTTTTCAAACACCGTCAGCTGCGTAAAAACACTCGGGGCCTGAAACTTCCGGGCGACCCCCAGTTTGGCGATCTGATATTCCCGAGCCTTTGTCAATTCATTCGTTTCCTGAAACAGAACTTCGCCCGAATGCGGCTTTGTTTTGCCGCAAATGATGTCCAGCAAAGTCGTTTTTCCGGCGCCGTTCGGCCCAATCAGAAAATGGATATCGCATTCCTGCACGCTGATATCAGCGCCCTGCAAAGCCCAAAACCCGTCAAACTCAACCCTTACGTCACGGCAGGTAAGTATCGGTTTCATAAGCAGCCGCTCCTTTCTTTTTCGAGGAAGAAAGCTGGGTTCTAAGCTTCTCGAACAGCCCGACAATCCCTTTTGGCATATAGAGCACGACGATGATAAACAGCGCGCCGAGAAAGTACAGCCAAATGTCAGGATAATATTCGCTTAAATAGCTTTTCATGCCGTTCGTTAACAGCGCGCCAAGCACCGCTCCGAAAATGGAGTGCCGGCCGCCGATCGCCACCCACAGCACCATTTCCACCGAAGGGATGATGCCCATCATTTCCGGTGAGATCATCCCGTCCTGAAGCACAAACAGCATCCCGGCAATCCCCGCCATCGCAGCGGATACACAGTAAATAAACACTTTAAAATTGGTGGAATGATACCCGAAAAAACGGACCCTGTTTTCTCCGTCGCGCACCGCCTGCAATAGCCGTCCAAAACGGCTTCTCGTCAGAAACAAAGCGAACATGACAGAAACACAGAGGAAAAAGACTGTCGTAAAATACAGGATCTGCTTCATTGCAGGATCGGCCAGAGCATATTGAAAAATGGTATAGAAATTTGTGAGGCCATTCGTTCCGCCGGTGATTTCCTGGCTGCCGATGAACAATGTGACAACCACCACGACAACAGCCTGAGAGATCAACGAAAAATAAACACCCTTTATGTTGTTGCGGAAAGTAAAGTAGCCGAGCAAAAGTGCCAGAAAAACAGGAACAATGACAGCTGCGGCAATCGCAACAAAAGGATACCTGAACATTGTCCAAATCCACGGCAATTCATTGACGCCGCTCCACTCCATAAAATCAGGTATGCCTGACGGCGAAGCCACTATCTTTAAGTACATGGCCATGCAGTAAGCACCCAACCCGAAAAAGACGCCATGCCCCAAACTCAAAATGCCTGTATATCCCCAAATCAGGCAAATGCCGACCGCTACAATCGCGAAGCATAAAAACTTCGCCAACAGCCCTAATCGAAACTCCTGCAGAAAGAACGGAGCGGAGATAAAAAGGGCAAACATCACAAGATACGGACTGAATTGTGCAAACCGCTTCATCCGGTTCCCTCCTAATCAAGTAATCTCGTTCTGACACTCGCAAGACCTGAAGGCCGCCATTGCAGAAAGAAAATAATAAATGCAAACACGACTACCTTTGCAATCGTAGCGCTTGTGGAATACTCAACGAATGTGCTCAGCAAACCGACCGTCACCGCGCCGATAATCGTTCCTTTTAATTTTCCGATTCCGCCTAATATGACGATCATGAAGGCATCAACAAGGTATGACGAACCGAGAGTAGGCCCGATCGAACCAAGCAAGGTGAGTGAGCTCCCCGCGATACCGGCCAGTCCGCTTCCGAGTGCGAAAGCCAATGTATCTGTTTTTCTCACAGATACGCCGAGACACGATGCCATGCTCCGGTTCAGCGTAACAGCCTGCATCCGCCGCCCTGCAGAGGTTTTAAACAAATACAATCCGAGCAGCGCCAGCGTAAAAAGAACGAGCGCCAAAATAAACAGCCTTTTATATGGAAAAGTAACGGAAAACAGCGTTACTCCGCCCGTCAGCCACTCAGGAGACTTGACGGCCACATTCGGCGCGCCAAAAATTGATCTGGCCGCCTGCTGCAGAATCAAGCTTACTCCCCACGTCGCCAAAAGGCTGTCGAGCGGACGGTCATATAATCGACTGACAATCACTTTTTCAATGACAATCCCAATAAACGCCGCAACCGCAAACGCCATGATAATAGCGATTAAAAAATAGTAAGAAAACAGAGAAGCCGGCAAATAGCTTAAAAACAGCTGCTGAACAACATATGTCGTATAGGCTCCTGCCATAATCAGCTCACCGTGCGCCATATTAATAATGTTCATCAAACCGAATGTAACAGCCAATCCAATCGCAATGAGAATCAAAATAGAACCGAGACTGATCCCGTTAAATAATTGAGTCACGACGACAGACATGTTCCGCCTCCTCCCCCGCAAACGGCTTTGATTTATTTAGATAACCCCTTTGCCCAGTCGTACGTTTTTAGGTACGGATCAGGTTTTACAGGATCACCTGAGTTCCATACTTCTTTAAACTGTCCATCCCCCGTGATCTGTCCGATTCTGACCGTTTTGTAAAGATGCTGTGTATCCCCGTCAATTTTCACTGTGCCGCCCGGGGCCTTGAATGAAATCCCGTCAGCCGCTTTCTTCACCTTATCGACATCAAAGGACTTGGCTTTTTCAACAGCCGCTGCCCAGAGATAGACCGCATTATAGCCGGCTTCAATCGGATCGCTCGTCACCCGGCTATCGCCGTTCATTTTTTTATAGTCCTTCACGAATGTTTGATTTTCACTCGTATTGGTTGTCTGGAAGTAATTCCACACCGCATAATGTCCTTTTAGCACATCAGGGCCGATCCCCCGAATTTCTTCCTCAGCGACACTTGCCGACATGACAGGCATATCGTCGGCCGATATCCCCGCATCTTTCAGCTGTTTGAAAAACGCCACGTTGCTGTCACTGTTTAATGTATTAAAAATGACATCGGGCTGTTTTTCTTTGATTTTGCTGACGAGCGTACTGTAATTCGTGTGGCCGAGCGGCGTATACTCTTCACCGGCAATTTCTCCTCCGGTCGCCTTCACTTGCGCTTTAATGATTTTGTTGGCTGTTCTCGGGAACACATAATCTGATCCAATCAGAAAGAAGGTCTTCCCCTTCTTCTTCAGCAGCCAATCGACAGCCGGCACAATTTGCTGATTTGTCGTTGCTCCGGTATAAACAATATTAGGTGATGACTCCATTCCTTCGTACTGTACCGGATAGAATAGCAGCCCGTTATTTTGCTCCACAACCGGAAGCATGGCTTTGCGGCTTGCTGACGTCCACCCGCCAAAAACAGCAGCCGCTTTATCCTGCTGAAGCAGCTTTCTCATTTTTTCCGCATATGTAGGCCAGTCTGAGGCGCCGTCTTCTACGACGGGCTCTAGCTTTTTGCCAAGAACTCCGCCTTTTTGATTGATTTCGTTAATAGCCATTAGCTCTGCATCATGGACAGACACTTCGCTGATCGCCATTGTCCCGCTTAATGAGTGAAGAATCCCAACCTTCACTGAATCTCCGCTTGTGTCGATATCAACTGTTTTTTTCGCAGCCCCGCTGGCTTCCGACACTTTCTTCGGCGCAGTACATCCCGTCATCAAAACCATGATCAGAAACAACAGAAAAACAGCCTGTATTCCAACCCCTTTGTTTTTCATTCAGAACCTCCCTTTGTCTGATTTTCACTAATCGATGTTATAAAAGTTAACAACTTATGTCATTATTATATAGAAGAGGTTCATTGATTCAAAGAATATTTAGAAATTTTAGATACCTTAACCAAATCGATTGCTTTTTTTGTTATATTTATTCACATCAACAAAAAAGACAGGAAACATATCGTTTCCTGCCTCTTCCGTATGATTAATCTTTATCTGCGAATGTATCCTTTGCTTTCCCGATATCCTTTTGGATCTCGCCTTTCGCCTTATCTTTTTTGCCTTCAGCCTGCATATCCGCTTTATCGGTCATATCTCCGACTTTATCCTTCACTTCTCCTTTGGCTTTATTTAAGCCGCCTTTCATTTTATCTTTTACACTATCGTTACCCATGTTGATTCTCTCCCTTCAATTAGGTGTGTACTTGTTACCTTCCCGATTTGACAGGCGGTAAACATTTGAATGTTATTTATCGATTTCGTAGCGCTCTCCATAGCGAAGCACCTTGTATATTGCCAGCCCGTCTGATGACTTTTTCTCTGAATACCGTACCGGAAGCAGGGCGAAAAACACGTAATACGTAGAAAAATAGACAAACTGATAGAAAAACACATTCGGCTTTAATACACTGTGTAAAATCAGCAAGTTGACCGTAAAAATCGTTAACAGGTTAAACAGGCAGCCCCCGGCATATACGAGTGCATGTGAGAACCGATTGTCAATTTTCAGCTCACCATACCGGCAAAAAGAATCCATAAAATAGATCGTTCTGATCCGTATCGGCCCAATCTTGAGCAGCGTTTTGCCCATTCCAATATCCAATGATCCTTTTCCGCCAAAAATAAAAGCCATAAAGCTGTGCCCTGAAACATGTATGATCGATACAAGCGGCAGAACAATGAGGAAAGACCACAGAAACTTCACCATATCATTGAAACCAAACATCAAATTCCCCCTCACGCTTGTCATAGAATCCGGCACCGTCTGGCCCCTGCCATTTTGACGTTTGTGTTCAAAAGCAATATGTAGCGATTTTTCCTGTTCTCCCCGGAAATAAACGTTCCGATGCTCCCCTTTTTTTGCATATAAAAAAACCACCTGGCAGCAGATGGTTTCGTCTCACACTTGATATAAACAATCGTTCCTTTGAATCATCTCTCTCATGCTGACCGCTTTTTCATAAAAATACACCGCTTCTTTGTAGTGTTCGCGATGACTGAAATAGGAGGCAGCATCCAAAGCGAATTCTTCAATATATACGTAAAGGGCTTTTTCTTCCATATAGTCAAATACTTCTTGAATCATATCCAAATTGACAGATTCCACATATAAGGCCTGCAGAAATTTATATTTTGCCAGACTGAAGAAGTCGTTTCGTTTTTGGGCGATGGCAATCCCTTTTTCGTAGTACCGCATCGCAGCTTGGACATCTTGTTTTTTGAAAAGAACGCGAGTCAGGCTGAATAGCGCTTTCGGAAGCTGTTCCAGCTGATGCTCTTCAAAGACAGGAAGCGCTTTTTCAAAGTATTCCGCAGCTTGATCCAGCTCTCCTTTGTCATCATAGCAATTCCCGATGTTATAGAGGGCTGAGCCGATCAAACGGGGCTGCCCTTCCAATAAAGCCAGACGATACGCGTCATCCAAGTGCTCCAGCGCTTTTTCATAATTTCTGTAGTCAATGTAGTTTCCTGATATGACGAAATGGCATTGAATTCTTCTGACTCTGTAAAAATCGTGAGCCTTGTATGTCTCAAGCGCCTGTACGGCGTGATTCATGGAAAAGTGCGTCTGCTTCATGATATAAAAGACTTCCGCCACTTTAAAATGATATTCCGCTCTTTCAATTTCATCTTCTACAAACGCAAGCATCTTCTCAGCTTTCCGATAAAAGGATATAGCCGAGATGTAATTGTTCTGTTCAAATTCGTACATTCCTCTGAACAAGTGAAAATAATACTCAGATAATCCGGAGATGCTGTCCTGATTGCTTTCCAGCGTTTGGATCAATTCTCGATATTGAAGCTGAGATTCCTCGTGCAGGTCGGGCTTTACATAATCCAGCATAATTTGGTGCCGGTAACTGATCAGCTGGTAATACAGCAACAGCAGCTGATCCTCTTCCATATGTTCTATGTCCTGATCAATCTCTTTCTTCAGCTCAACGGCATCAGCCACTTGAAATGCTAAAATGTGCTTATACCACTTATTGATTTTCACTCCTACTTGAGATGACGGGATCTCGTACGCGGCCATGCCCCTCCAACCCTTTCTGTTTTCTAATTGGTTATATTTTATCATAATGTATGGCTTTGGAATTAAAATTTTCTTACAACGATTCCTTCTTTATGCCTATCCTTATATATTTCGGTTTTTGTATGTATTTTTTGCACATAAGCTTTTTCATCAAAAAAAGCTTACCGGACAGTGCCGATAAGCTCTTTCATTTCATATTAACCGCCAATATAAGACATTTCCACTTTCTTTTTGCCTGATGCTTTTGATAGCGTACGATCAACCGAATACTGATCGATCCGATTTTTCCATACGTTGCCGATCATCTCTAAAAGTTCATCATCACTTAATCCCTGCCGAACCGGCGCTCTGAGGTCAAATCCGCTTGAAGCGAATAAGCAGGTAAACAGCTCTCCTCTCGCAGAAAGACGAGCCCTGTTGCACGATCCGCAGAATGCATCAGATACAGATGATATGACGCCGATTTCTCCAGATCCGTCCAAGTAGCGGAATCTGGAAGCCACTTCGCCTTTATAATTAGGCGCGGTCGGCTCAACAGGCATCTGTTCATTGATCAAATCAATAATTTCCGCCTTTGTCATGACGTCCTTCTTTTCCCATTGGTTGGTGTTGCCCACGTCCATAAATTCAATGAATCTCAGGATATGCCCTTTTTCTTTAAAATAACGCGCCATAGGCAGAATATCTTTTTCATTGACGCCCTTTTGGACGACCATGTTGATTTTCACACCGAGCCCCGCTTGCTTCGCCGCTTCAATGCCTTCCAGCACCTTGCTGACAGAAATCCCGCGTCCGTTTATCTTTTTAAATCGCTCGTCCTCTAAAGAATCAAGGCTGACTGTGACCCGTTTCAGCCCGGCTTCCTTGAGTCTCTCCGCATAAACAGGCAGCAGTGATCCGTTTGTCGTCATCGCAATATCACGGATACCCGGAATACGGGCCAGTTTTTTGATTAATTCGGGCATATCTTTTCTCATGAGAGGCTCTCCGCCAGTTAAGCGGATTTTTTCAACACCGAACCTTGTGACAAACAGCGTCGCAAGCCGTTCCAGCTCCTCAAATGAAAGCAGCTCCTCTTTCTTTAAAAAAGGATAATCCGGGCCGAATAATTCGGCGGGCATACAGTACGTGCATCGGAAGTTGCAGCGGTCTGTAACAGAAATGCGAAGGTCTCTCAGCGGTCTGTTCCTTTTATCCAACATCTGACGCGATTCTGTATTCATAGCTACAGCCCCTTCCTATCCCCCGATTCTCTCAGGGTGTGTATATACATTAAACGATCCGTTTCTGACAAATCCGATCGCTGTAATATTTAATTCTTCCGCCATTTGAATCGCAAGCTCCGTCGGGGCCGATTTGGAAATGACAATCGACACACCGATTTTTGCCGCTTTTAACAGGACTTCTGATGAGATTCTGCCGCTGAACACAATCAGTTTGTCGCGGACGGACATCCCGTTCAGAAGACAGTGTCCGTATAATTTATCAAGTGCGTTGTGCCGGCCGATATCTGTGCGCATCAGGAGCAGTTTCTCTGTGTCGCAAAGCGCCGCATTGTGGACGCCACCCGTATCCTGAAACGTTCCGCTCCCTTGTTGCATGTCTTTCATAAGCGCCAGACACGCTTCAGGCGATATCTTGATGTGGCTGACAGCCGTTTTTGCGGTTTTGACATCCTGCTGAAAGTAAAAATAGCGGCCCTTTCCGCAGCATGAGCCGATCACCCGTTTCGTATAATCCTTTTGATCCAATGTCTCAGGATGAACGAGATCGACATAAACAAAACCGAGACTTTCATCTATTGTAAACCTTTTAATCTCTTTTTGAAATCGTATTACACCCTCTGATGCGAGAAATCCGATGACAAGCTCTTTGATATGCTCCGGCGTACAAACGAGCGTCACAAATTCACTACCGTTCAGTATCACTGTCAAAGGGTATTCCGTCACCATCCGGTCTTCTATTTTGCTGATTTCCCCTTGTTCATAGCGCCATACATCCCTGACCGCAGTTACTTTATCGTTCAATGTCTCTTCCCCTCCGCAATGTTCCTGCCTTTATATTTTTTCACACTCCTCGGATTTTGTCGAATTCTGAGACATAAAAAGAGCCCTCTATATAAAGGGCTCTATGTTTGATTATGCCGATTCTTTTTCAGGATCGTAAACAGCACAACGGCCGCGATCAAGGTGAGCATACTGACAAAAAAGAAGGCTGCCAGTTTTAGAAAAACACCGAGCAATATGAATGCCACGGCGGCAATAAGAAAAATCATTCCTAATAATCTCATCTGTTCAACCCCTTTTAAGGGTATCATTCCCGCACCGATCGTTTTTAAACCAATAGAAAAAGGCGCCTGGGGGAGCGCCTTCACTCAAACGATTACTCAGTAAATTTTTGTGCTTCTTTTTCCCAAGCCTGTTCAAACTCATCCGCGCTGTTCGCTGAAATATATTCTCCGCCGCCAGCAACAGCCGCCTGTTTCATCTCTTCATTTCCTTTGACATCAAAGTTGAAGCCAATGATGTTTACAATCGTATCCACATTCGCTTCACGAAGCTTTGCAATTTCCGCCGCTGGATCTCCGCCGCACGTTTCCTCACCGTCAGTGATTAAATACACCACGTTTTTCCCGTCAGCGTCAAATGCTTCAAATTCTTTTCTTGTATCTGAAAGTGCTTTGGCAATCGGTGTCCAGCCAGTCGGCTTGATTTCACTCAATGAATTGTCAAACAGCGATCCTTCATATGGGTGAAGACCGTAAATGGTTTCCGTCGTGCTGCATGAAAGAGCTTTGCCGGACAATTTATTGTTTCCAGCATGTCCGAAAACGCGAAGCATGAGATTTGTATCCTTTGGAAGCAGCTCGGCAAAAGACTTTACTGATTTTTTGGCAATGTCTATTTTGCGCTCTCCCCCTGTTTTTTGAACCATGCTTCCGCTTCCGTCAAACAAAACCGCTACATTTGTGTCAGCCTGTTTTTCAGCGGCAAAAGACGGGGATGCAAAGGAGACAGTCAGCAATCCAATGATACCGGCAGCCAGCAATTTTTTCATGTTTTTCTTCCTTTCTTTATCATATTTTCCAACTATAGTTGGATTCTTCTTTATGCTAGATTATGAAAATGCAAAATGATATAGGGCAAGCTGCCTTTTGTGCCGCTTTCACTTCCTGTACAAAATCGCTTGAAACGCCGATCTTTTTTAGACATTTTCGCCTAGAAAGCATAAACAGATTGTGACATCCTTCATTCTTTTTTCGCCGTAATCATGTTATAAAACGGAAATCTGCTACTATCCTACAGGCAGACAGCTCATCACTTTTGAAAATTTTGTTACATAAAAAAGAGGCTGACCTTCATCAGCCTCTTTTTTCTTATTTAGATAACATCAGTGATTGCTGAGTGAAGATTTTCTCAACATCTTTTTGAGTATAAGCAGGGAAGTATTCACCGCCGCCTACTTTCGCAATCGCGTTCAGCTGGCCTTTATATCCCTCTTTATAATCAAAACCGATCACATTAACAGTGATATTGTCTTTATGCAGTTCTTTTGCTGTTTTAATTGGATTTCCTCCGCACGTTTCCTCACCGTCTGTCAGCAGATACACCACTTTTTCCCCTTTAGTGTCAAGCTGGTCAAAAGAAGATTTCGCCTCGTTCAGCGCTTTGGCAATTGGCGTCCAGCCAGTCGGCCCAATTGCATTGAGAGAATTGAGGAAGCTTTGCTCGTTAAAGCTTTGGAAGCCGTATACGTTGCGGATAGCTTCACATGATTGAACTTTTCCGGAATTTTTATTGTTTCCTTCTGAACCAAACACACTCATTTTCACCTGAGTTCCTTCCGGCAGTGAGCTTGCAAACTTAGAAATTTCTTTTTTTGCTGAATTAAATTTAGAGACACCGTCTATTCTTTTCGCCATGCTTCCGCTGGCATCAAGCAATACTGCCACGTTTGCCGGAGCTTCAGCCTCCGATTCTTTCTTTTCAGCCGCAAAAGCAGGTGAAGTTAATCCAAATAGCAAGCCTGTCATCATGATCAGTGAAAATCTTTTCTTCATGTTCGTACCCCTTTACAAGTTTGTTTCTGCGTGCAGATGTTCAACGCTGAACATAACTAATCGTAATCGACAAAAACAGAGAAATAAATAGGGCGGGCTTCCCCATTGCTGTTGTTTACTTTTGCATAGAAACCTTTGTTTTTATTAGTGATTTCCGCCTAACGCTATGATGAAAATAGATGATTGTCGGCCTTTCGGCTTTCGTTATATGAGTCTGTCGAAGTCTGTCGATAAATGTGGATTACTTTACCACAATCTCAAAGTCAGCAATCAGGAAAAAGGGATTGATTCCCTTGTCACCCTAAAGACTGTCAGGAGCTTCTCTAAACAGTTTTAACCGCCCTTAGATAAAAGACATTCAGGAACAGAAAAAGACGCTCAGTGAGCGTCTTTTTTTACTTCTTCGCCATATATTTATTCAAAAACGAATCTGCGTTAGAAATTTGCGTGCCTTGATAATAGTACTTCACAATGTCATCAACCGTTTTGCCTTCTTTCGCCATAAAATTCGCGCCATATTGGCTCATCCCGACACCGTGGCCAAATCCTTTCGTCGTGACTGTAATCGTGTCTCCGTTTCGCTCCCAATCAAAATCGGCTGAATTAAGTCCCAGCTTTTCGCGTATGTCTCTTCCTTTCAGCGTCTTGCCGTTAATAACGGCTGTTGCGACCTGATGGCCCGGTGTCTCTCCGGTAATTTTCCCGACTGTGCCAGACCCATCCAGCTTGACGCCAAGCTTTTGCTCAAATTCTGAAGCTGTAAAGGTTTTCGTTGCCTTATATTTCGGAGACTTTTTATCCCAAGCGCTTTTGACGCTTTTTAAATATGGGATGGCACTTGTCCAATAGGCTTCTGCATTTTCTGTGTAGCCGTTGCTTGTGGAGAAAAAAGAGGCTTCAATCGGCTGGTTGTTGTACGTTAAGATTTTGCCTTGCGTACTTGCTACCGCATCTGTGATTTTCTTCAGTTTTCCCTCATAGCTCGCGCCCCACTGTTTTTTCAGCTCTGCTTTGCTTTTATACACCTGGAACATCTGTGTATCATCCACCAGCGAGCCTTTAGGGGCCTCTACGGCTGAATTTGAGACCATCAGTCTGACAATAAATGTTCTGGCGGCTAGCGCCTGGGCTTTCAGTGCTTCAGATTCAAAGGTTGCCGGCATTTCGGAGGCGACGACTCCAATCACATACTCTTCAAGCGGAATGTCTTCTACGGATTGATTTGCGGTTCGATAGACGGGAATAGAAACAGGCGATGCTTTCAACGTTTCCGCTCCTTTTGATGCTGGTTTCGTGCTGACTGCTGTCTTTCCTGATTCTACGCTGGCCCCCGCTTCTTTGTTATGCTGGAACGGTATGACCAAGAGTGTGGGAATCAAGAGAATCAATGCACATAGTACGGATAGTGTGATTACGAATTGTTTCATATTCAGCTGCCTCCTGCTCGGGATTCGACTCTAGTCTAGTCTATGGGCAGGGACAAGCTAATATGACTCTCGTTTTGGACAGAAACTTTATTTGTCATTTACGTATTCTTTTTTGCTATTTTGCGCATAATGATGATAATACACGAAAAATAAAAAATCAGTATGCCAGAGTGACATACTGATTTTTAGGTAAGTTTATGCGTTTAAGTCAGAAACGACTTCTTTGTTCTCTTGCTCAGAAGCAGACTCATCATTTACACGTTCGATGTCTGCGCCAATAGCTGCAAGTTTCTTATGGAAATCAACGTAACCGCGGTCTAAGTGCTTCAGTTCTGTAACACGTGTATGACCTTCAGCCACTAACCCCGCAAGAATCAGCGCTGCACCTGCACGCAAATCAGTCGCTGCAACTTCAGCTCCCTGAAGCTGTACAGGGCCATTAATGATGACAGAACGTCCTTCAATCTTGATATCACCATTCATACGGCGGAATTCTTCCGCATGCATAAAACGGTTTTCAAAAACAGTTTCTGTAATCATGCTTGTGCCGCTTGCACGAAGCAGAAGCGCCATCATTTGTGACTGCATGTCAGTCGGGAAGCCTGGGTGAGGCATTGTTTTAATGTCAATCGGTTTAAGTTCTTTCGGGCCGATGACACGCAGGCCTTCACCTTCATCCTTAATCGTTACACCCATCTCTTCCATTTTTGCAATTAAAGAGGTGAGGTGTTCAGGAACCGCTCCTTTAACTAATACGTTTCCTTCAGTAATTGCAGCGGCAACCATAAATGTGCCCGCTTCAATGCGGTCAGGAATAATATGGTGTTTTACGCCGTGAAGCTTTTCGACTCCTTCAATTTTGATGGTGCCGGTGCCCGCTCCGCGGATTTTTCCGCCCATGCCATTGATATAGTTTGCTAAATCAACGATTTCTGGTTCTTTCGCCACGTTCTCCAGCGTTGTTGTTCCTTCAGCTAGAGCGGCTGCCATAATCAGGTTCTCTGTAGCTCCTACACTTGGGAAGTCCAGATAGATTTTTGCGCCTTGCAGACGGCCTTTTACTTCAGCTTCGATGAAGCCATTGCCGACTTTGATTTCTGCGCCCATTGCTTCAAAACCTTTTAAATGCTGATCAATCGGTCTGGAACCAATTGCACATCCGCCCGGAAGCGCAACTCTTGCATGACCTGTACGCGCAAGAAGCGGCCCCATGACAAGCACAGATGCACGCATTTTACGAACATATTCAAAAGGTGCTTCAGTTTGCAAAGCGTATGAAGCATTTACAGTCACTTCATTATTCTCAAAATGCACATCTGCTCCTAAATGACGCAACACTTCGTTAATTGTATATACATCGGAGAGCGTAGGTACATCACAAATTACGCTTTTTTCTTCACTTGCTAATAAAGATGCAGCGATAACAGGTAAAACGGCATTTTTAGCGCCTTCAACTTTGACTGTGCCGTTTAACTTTTGACCGCCGCGGACGATGATTTTTTCCAAGGTATTCCCCTCCGCGTCCCTAAATTCTCTATATTAATATTCAGTCGTAACGATTGGTGTGCCAACCGTAACGGTATGTTTTCCGCCCATTCCTGCACTTCTAAGTGCAATTTGCAAATTCATTTTATGTTTCGAGGTCATGATGTACTCTTCCCACTCATCTGTAAACGCAGAAATAGAAACGAAATTTGGCTCAACTACATGTTCTACAGATCTTGCTTGAAATTCTTTTAATAACTGATTTGCTTTTTTTTGCAAAACAATATTCATATTATCATCTAAATGACCATTTAGACAAGTAAAAATAACTACTTTTTCTTGGAATATCCCGAGTGTCTCCCGTTCAAACTGTTCATATGTATCATTCCAGCTATTCGGTGTCTCAAGACTCATTTGCTCATATAATAAATACGAAGTTGGGTTGTGTTTTTTGAGGGTTGTGACAAGCTGCAGTCTAAAAGAAGTGCGATTTTTTTTGTCAGTATATGTGCCAATTGCCTTTACGATTTTATCTTCCTGTGCAATCGCCCAATGATATTGACGATACTCTGATTTTAAACGTTGCACTTTTTTATAAAATTCTTTCTTGGTCAGCGACATGTTTTGTTTTGCATGCAATGTCCACTTATCTATTGACACATCTTGGCGTTCCATCCCCTCTGCAATTTGTGCTAACGGCGTTAACTCACTCGCATGAATTGTATGGAAAACAGCAATGACGAAGCTTAACATCACGGATATGATAATAGCGTAGCTTACTTGTTTTTTCTTCATGTTCATCTCTCCCCCTTATCCCCAGTTTTACCGGAGGCAAGAGGCGCCATACGTAAAAATCTTCGTCAAAACTCGAGCTATTCGCTTCAACCCGCTTCCCCAACCATTCCCATGATTATGATGTTCAAAACCTATTAAAATAGATAGGGAAGCTGCTGTGAATAATTGAGGTAATCTAAAAAGAAATTCGCAACGGTTGTTCCAATGGCGATTGTCAGCAAAATCATCAGGAGTCTTGCCTGCACGACTTTGCCTTTTTTGATTAACGGATCGATATTGACGGCTTGCAGCGCCCACCAAGTCACCGCTATAAAAATCAGGTGAACGACAATGCCAATTGCAGCCTGCTGTCCCAATATACTCATCTATTCCACTCCTTTCATCCTTTCTCCGCGTTTATACCCTTTCTTATTATATAAGAAGCACAGATAAAGATGATACATTTTATACAGAATGGAATAATCAGCCAAATATAGGGCTAATCTCCGCTTAAAGTGCGATTCTTTTACATGGTATACTTTGTTGGAAAGGAGCTGGCAAATGTGAATCATTCTTTTTTTCAGCCTGAAAAGCAATACGGTGAGGACCTGCCAATTTTTGCTCAGGAATGGGAAGCAATTGCATTCTATTATGATTATAGACAGTCACAGATTGAAGAACTGAATGAATTGTGTCAGTTTTATAACATTTCTCTTACCTATACGAGAGAAAGCCTTGAAGAGCTTGAAAACCTTTATTTTCAAAGTATACAAGAGCTTTTGCTTGCTGATTGGAATCTTCCTATTGAAGAATTCGAGAAAATGATCAGTGTTTATCTTATAGATTGCGTGATTGCCCACCATGAAGATGCTGAATGGATCGTAAAGCCTTACCCGTATACAGACGGCGCTTATACAATGGGCTTTAGAAGACATCGCAAATCATGGCATACCATGAAT
Source organism: Bacillus sp. SN1 (assembly GCF_002796895.1). NCBI lineage: Bacteria > Bacillati > Bacillota > Bacilli > Caryophanales > Bacillaceae > Bacillus > Bacillus sp. SN1. Next base: position 455,538 of record NZ_PHIE01000002.1, on the reverse strand, counting down.
TGCTGTGATCGTTTATACTTGCGGCAAAAAGAGAGTCAGCCGCTTTTGTCGCTGTTTGATTCTCTTGTGCGATCATAAAAAAAATCCTTCTCATAATGAGAAGGATTTTTTTCTTATTTCCCTGCTACATCCAATCTGTTCAAAGCCCGCTGTAACGCAAGCTCAGCCCGACGAATGTCAGTATCATCTGATTGAGAATTCAAACGCTCCTGCGCCCGCTGACGTGCAGCTGAAGCGCGCTCTTTATCGATGCCTTCCGCTGTCTCAGCAGCCTGGGCAAGGATGGTAACCTGATCAGGACGGACTTCTACAAATCCGCCGCTGACGGCAACCAATTCAGTCTGCCCGTCTTTTTTCAGACGGACAGCGCCGATTTTAAGAGGAGCCACGGTTGGAATATGACCTGGCAAAATACCGAGATCGCCGCTTTCGGCTCTCACACTCACCATTTCGATATCCGCATCGTATACTGGGCCGTCGGGAGTAACGATATTGACTTTAACGGTCTTCATGCTTTTACCCTCCTAGGACCAGATTAAACTTCTACACCCATTTCTTTTGCTTTCTCAACAACTTCTTCGATACGGCCTACAAGACGGAACGCATCTTCAGGAAGATGGTCGTATTTGCCGGCTAAGATTTCTTTGAAACCTTGAACCGTTTCTTTTACAGGCACGTAAGAACCTTTTTGTCCAGTGAACTGTTCAGCCACGTGGAAGTTTTGAGAAAGGAAGAACTGAATGCGACGTGCGCGTTGAACGACAAGCTTGTCTTCATCACTCAATTCATCCATACCGAGAATCGCAATGATATCTTGAAGCTCTTTGTAACGCTGAAGTGTTGACTGTACTTCACGGGCAACCGCATAATGCTCTTCTCCGACAATTTCAGGAGCAAGGGCGCGTGATGTAGAAGCCAACGGATCAACCGCAGGGTAAATACCCATTTCAGTTAACTTACGCTCAAGGTTTGTTGTCGCATCCAAGTGAGCGAACGTAGTTGCCGGCGCCGGGTCAGTGTAGTCATCGGCAGGCACGTAGATCGCCTGGATAGATGTAACTGATCCAACGTTAGTAGACGTGATACGCTCTTGAAGCTGACCCATTTCAGTTGCAAGCGTCGGCTGATAACCAACCGCTGAAGGCATACGGCCAAGAAGGGCTGAAACCTCTGAACCCGCTTGTGTGAAACGGAAAATGTTATCGATGAAGAACAGTACGTCCTGTCCTTGTACATCACGGAAGTGCTCAGCCATTGTAAGGCCTGTCAATGCAACACGCATACGTGCGCCCGGCGGCTCGTTCATTTGTCCAAATACCATGGCTGTTTTGTTGATTACGCCAGAGTCGCTCATTTCGTAGAAAAGGTCGTTCCCTTCACGAGTACGCTCCCCTACACCGGCGAATACAGAGATACCGCCGTGCTCTTGCGCGATGTTGTTGATTAATTCCTGGATTAATACGGTTTTACCTACACCGGCACCGCCGAATAATCCGATCTTACCGCCCTTGATGTATGGAGCAAGCAAGTCAACAACTTTAATACCTGTTTCAAGAATTTCAACTTCTGTTGAAAGCTGATCAAATGAAGGCGCCTGTCTGTGAATCGGATCCTTTTTCGCATCCGCAGGGACTGGCTCATTCAAATCAATATTTTCTCCGAGTACGTTAAATACACGGCCGAGTGTTACATCACCAACTGGTACTGAGATTGGCGCTCCTGTATCAACAGCTTCCATTCCGCGCTGAACACCATCCGTAGATGCCATTGCGATTGTACGGACTGTATCATCGCCTAAATGAAGAGCGACCTCAAGCGTTAAATCAATACCTACTTCATTTTCACTTGCAGCTGGCTGTGAAATTTTAATCGCATTATAAATTTCAGGCAAATGACCGTCTTCAAAACGCACGTCGACGACCGGTCCTAATACCTGGCTAACGCGTCCTTTTTTCATCGCTATCCCTCCTGACAAAATCTTTCTATTCTAAAGCGGCTGCTCCGCCGACAATTTCCGTAATTTCTTGTGTGATGGCTGCTTGGCGAGCGCGGTTGTAAGAAAGCGAAAGTGAATCGATAAGTTCCTTCGCGTTGTCTGTCGCGTTTTTCATCGCCGTCATTCTTGCAGCGTGCTCACTTGCTTTACTGTCAAGAAGCGCACCAAAGATTAAGCTTTCTGCATATTGAGGAAGCAAAACCTCCAGAACCTCCTCTTCAGACGGTTCAAATTCATAAGACGCCGTTCTCTTTCCGCCGCCGCTGCCCAAATCAGATAACGGCAGAAGTTTTTTCTCCGTTACTTCTTGAGAAATGGCGCTGACGAAATGGTTATACACAAGGTGCAATTCATCAAACGCACCATCTATAAACATTTGGATCGTTTGTCGGGCAAGGTCCTTAATTTCTGTAAACGTTACTTCATCTCCAAGTCCTGTTAACTCAGAAATGATCGGAATCTCACGTTTCTTAAAGAAATCACGGCCTACTCTTCCGATGACGATCACCGCATACTCATCCTTAGACTGATGACGTTCTTGCATGGCCTGATAAGCACTTCGTAAAACCGAACTGTTAAAAGCGCCGGCAAGACCGCGGTCAGACGTAATGACAAGGTATGCCGTCTTTTTCACTTCTCTGCTGAGAAGCATCGGATGCTTTACGTTGCCGGAAACTCTCCCGACATTTGACACAACCTCTTGGATCTTATCCATATATGGCACAAATGATTTTGCGTTGTTTTCTGCACGATTCAGCTTAGCCGCAGATACCATCTGCATGGCTTTTGTAATCTGGCTTGTTTTTTTCGTTGACGTGATCCTTGACTTAATATCGCGTAATGAGGCCAAAGATTTCACCACCTTTTCTCTTCATCTGCGTAAAAAGAGAGAAAAAGAGAACCTTTTTCTCTCATCAGCATTCGAGTTAGTTGCTTGGTGCAAATGTGCGTTTGAAGCCTTCGATTGCAGCATTGAAGTCTTCATCAGCAGGAAGGTTTCCTGTTTTCGCAATTCCGTCAAGCAGTTCTTTATGGTTTTGGTCAAGGTACATGTAGTACTCTTCTTCAAAACGTCTGATATCCGCTACAGGAATATCATCAAGATGTCCTTTTGTCAGCGCATAAAGAATGGCTACTTGCTTTTCAACCGGAAGCGGCTTGTTCAGATCCTGCTTCAGCACTTCAACTGTACGCGCACCGCGGTTCAGTTTCGCCTGAGTCGCCTGGTCGAGGTCAGATCCGAATTGAGCGAATGCTTCCAGCTCACGGTATGACGCAAGGTCAAGACGCAAAGTACCTGATACTTTTTTCATCGCTTTGATTTGCGCTGAACCGCCGACACGGGATACAGACAATCCGGCATTGATCGCTGGACGTACGCCTGAGAAGAACAAATCAGATTGCAGGAAGATCTGTCCGTCGGTGATGGAAATTACGTTCGTCGGAATATAAGCAGAGATATCTCCGGCTTGTGTTTCTACGAACGGCAGAGCTGTAATTGATCCTGCGCCTTTCGCGTCGCTAAGCTTTGCTGCACGCTCAAGCAGACGGGAATGAAGGTAGAATACATCCCCAGGGAACGCTTCACGGCCTGGCGGACGGCGAAGAAGCAAGGACAGCTCACGGTAAGCAGCCGCTTGTTTAGAAAGATCATCGTATACCACAAGAACGTGCTTGCCGCTGTACATAAATTCTTCTGCCATTGTAACCCCTGCATACGGAGCCAGGTACAGAAGCGGTGCCGGCTGTGACGCAGACGCCGTTACAACGATTGTATAATCAAGCGCGCCGTGCTTACGCAATGTTTCTACTACGCCGCGGACTGTTGATTCTTTTTGACCGATCGCAACGTATACGCAGATCATGTCTTGGTCTTTTTGGTTCAGGATCGCATCGATCGCAACAGATGTTTTACCTGTTTGACGGTCACCGATGATCAGCTCACGCTGGCCGCGGCCGATTGGGATCAGTGCATCGATCGCTTTAATACCTGTTTGAAGCGGTTCATGAACGGATTTACGGTCCATAACGCCTGGTGCAGGGCTTTCGATCGGACGCGTTTTGCTTGTGAGGATCGGGCCAAGTCCGTCTACCGGCTGACCTAATGGGTTCACAATACGGCCGATTAATTCTTCACCGACAGGAACCTCCATGATGCGGCCTGTTCTTTTTACTTCGTCTCCCTCACGGATCTCACTGAAAGGTCCTAAGATGACGATACCTACGTTTGATTCTTCAAGGTTTTGAGCCATACCCAAAACACCGTTTGAAAACTCGACAAGTTCACCGGCCATACAGTTGTCAAGGCCGTGCACACGAGCAATACCGTCACCGACTTGGATGACTGTACCTACGTCTTGAACTTCAATATCAGATTGATAATTTTGTATTTGCTGTTTTATCAGCGTGCTAATCTCTTCAGCTTTGATGCTCACTTAGGTTTCACCCCTTCTATCGATTTTCCCCGGCTAGTTGACGTTCAATGCGCTGAAGCTTTCCGCTTACGCTGCCGTCAAAAATCCGGTTTCCAATGCGGACTTTAATGCCGCCTATTAAATCCGTCTGCACTTCATTTCTGATTCTGAGTGAAGCGACTCCGGCTTTATTTGCAAACACTTGTGATAATGATGCAATCTCCGCATCCGTCAGCGGTTTCACTGAATATACGATTGCGTCTTCTGTTTGACGAGCCTCATTTGCGAGTTTAATAAACTCATCTGTGAGATCAGGCACAATCGCTGCCCGATGGCGGTCAATCAAAAGAAAAATCGTATTGAGCACGGACTGTGACAAAGAGCCAAATGCATTCTGAATCAGCTCTTTTTTCTTCGCAGCCGGCACCTTCGGATGGTTTAACACATCATTAAGCGCTTTTTCATTTTGAAATACTTGTTTTACAACGGTTAGCTCTTCTTCTACTTGATTCAGCTGAGCGGACTCATTGGCAATATCAAAAAGAGCTGACGCATATCGTTTTGAGACAGCTGATCCACTCATCGGCTTTCTCCTACCTCTTTAAGATAGTCCTGGATCAATTTCTCTTGAGCTTGTTCATCCAGTTCTTTTTCGATCACTTTCGACGCAATCATGACAGAAAGAGACGCTACTTGCTCACGGAGAGCAGAAACCGCCTGTTCTTTTTCCTTCACGATTTCAGTTCTTGCTGCTTCTTTCAGACGTTCAGATTCTGCACGTGCAGCCTGAATAATCTCTTCTTTTTGCTTATCTCCCAGTTTCTTTGCGTTTTCGATAAGAGTTTGGGATTCCTGTCTTGCTTCTTTTAAAAGAACGCGCTGCTCTTCAATCAGCTGCTGCGCTTCTTTATTTTTTTCTTCAGCAGACGTAATTTCTCCAGCGATGTGGTCTTCACGCTGTTTCATTATGTTTAATAGCGGCCCTAAAGCGTATTTCTTCAGAAGCGCTAATAAGATTAACATAGCTAACAGTTGGAACAGGATATCTCCGCCGTTAAACGAAAACCCTAGTTCAAGTGGTAATTGAGACATCTACTACGGCAACTCCCTTCTGCAGGTTTTTCTTTGCTGATCCAGCAGCCGCACTTGTCTCTTTTCAGCCGGCAAGGCGGGATGCTTATCAGACATAAAGCAATGGCGAAGGTTCTCTTGGAATGATCTTCGCCATTTTTAGTTCATATAAGGCTTTTATGCTTAGCCAAAGAACGCTAAGAATGCGATAACGACAGCGATAATAGGAAGGGCTTCAACTAATGCGATACCCATGAACATAAGAGTTCTAAGTTCTTTACCTGCTTCCGGCTGACGGGCAATCCCCTCTACCGTACGTGAAACAATCAAACCGTTACCAATACCTGCACCAAGTGCGCCTAAACCAATTGCAATCGCAGCTGCTATTAAATTCATGAAAAAGTTCCTCCTTTAAAATGTTATCCGTTTGGATATAATGTTTTAATGATCATGACTGATTTTATGAGACATGTACACCATCGTCAGCATTGTAAAGATAAACGCTTGGATGGCACCTATAAATAAACTGAATGCCTGCCATGCCAGCATCGGCAGAATGGCGCCGAGTGTACCGACAAGACCGAGAGCCACGCTTTGTGAATAATGGCTTGTCGCCAATCCCGCAAGCAGGCCGAGAAGAATCTCACCGGCGAAGATGTTACCATAAAGCCGCAACCCGAGAGTCAGCGTATTCGCAAACTCTTCGATGATTTTCATCGGGAGCATGAATGGAACAGGTCTTAAATAGTCTTTGGAATATTCCTTGAGTCCTTTCATCTTCACACCATAGTAATGGGATAAAGCAACAACCATCACGGCTAGCGTTAATGTAATGGCAGGATCGGCTGTCGGAGATTTCCACCAGAGCTCATGTCCGATTGTAATAGAGAACGGCAGCCCCAGCATATTCGACACAAATATGTACATCAGCAATGTGACACCAAGTGCCAAGAAGTTAGCCCCTGTTTTCAAATCCATTGTACTGCCGATAATATTGCGGACGAAATCAACAACCCATTCCATAAAATTCTGGGCTTTTCCGGGACGGATCGAAAGCGTTCTTGTCGTTAATATAGCAATCAATAAAACAATCACACTCGCCACAGTAATCATCAGAATGTTTGTCAGATTAAAAGTAAGACCTAGAAATTCAATAGTTCTGTATTCATGATTCAAAGGGTTTTCACCTCTCTTCCATTGATGAACGTTTAAGCTGGATAAAGGAATCTATCATAATGACAGGGTATATTGTCATTAATCCAATAACTGTACTTGCCATATGAAAATGCTCGGGATTTTTATAGGCGACAGCCGCAGCAAGAATCGCATTGCACCACCGCGCTGCGCTCCCAAGAGATCGTATGGACTTTCCTTTCTCAACGGCTCTGTCAAAGGCGTTCATTCTCCTGACGAGCAGTAAAAAATTAAACAAACTGAAAACAGTTCCCAGAATAAGGCCTAAAAAAACGGTTTTATACGCTGTTAAACCATAACCCAGTACATACACTGCCAAAATGAACAATAAGTATTTGCGTTGTCTGCTAAATGTAAGCTTGGGATCGTCCATCAATTATCTGTCTCCTGATGAAAAAATAATGTATAGCTTAGATACGGCATAAATCAGCGGTTAACCCTAGTAGAAGACCTTTTTTGTCCGGCAAAACGGGCCTGTTCGAAAAAATCATTCATCCGCAAGCCTTGCAGGGATGCTGTTTCATTCGCTTAAATAAATCCTCATAATACGGGTTTGCTGAGAGGATTTACATTGAGGATGAGGACTATAATGAAAGCTATGAAAACCTTCTCATAATACCCTCGTTTAGCATACAATAGCCCCTAACATGTGTCAATCTGTTTAAAGTTAAAAAACTTTTTATACTTTACGTCTCCACAGAATGTTCACATTTTCACCTATAATTGTATACAGATTCACCGAATAGCAAATAACTGGATAAAAAAAGAAAACCCCTTTCGGGAGTTTTCCTTTTATTTTGTTCCAAACATACGGTCTCCTGCATCTCCGAGACCAGGAACGATATAACCTTTTTCATTTAATTTTTCATCAAGAGCCGCGATGTAAATATCTACGTCCGAATGATGCTTCTGCAATTCTTCCACGCCCTCCGGCGCCGCTACAAGGCACATGAAACGGATATTTTTCGCACCGCGTTTTTTGAGGCTGTGAATCGCTTCTACAGCAGACCCGCCTGTAGCCAGCATCGGATCAACCACGATGAATTCACGCTCTTCCACGTCAGAAGGAAGCTTGACATAGTATTCCACGGGCTTTAAGGTTTCAGGATCACGATACAGGCCGACATGTCCCACTTTTGCTGCAGGAATCAGCTTTAAAATGCCGTCAACCATTCCCAATCCCGCTCTGAGGATAGGAACCACTCCAAGTTTTTTTCCTGAGATGACTTTCGATTTCGCAGCCTGAACCGGTGTATTGATATCCACTTCTTCTAAAGGAAGATCGCGGGTAATTTCAAACGCCATAAGAGTGGCTACTTCGTCTACAAGCTCTCTAAAATCTTTCGTACCTGTATTTTCATTCCGTATATATGTCAGCTTGTGCTGAATTAAAGGATGATCAAATACATAAACCTTTCCCATACTGTGTTTCAGCTCCTTTATTATTGTCCCATCAACAATTACACACTTCTATTGATTCTACAAAAAAAGACATTGAGTTTCAAGAACATCGTCAAAAAACCCGCCGGCCAAAGCCGAGCGGGTTTTTAGGATCTTAGTAATCTAATTCTTTATATAAAGGAAATTTATCGGTCAGAGCAGCTATACGCTGTCTTGCTTCTTCAAGTTTTCCTTCATCTTCGTGGTTTTTCAATGCAAGCGCAATGATGGCACCGACTTCATCCAATGCATCTCCGTCAAAACCGCGGCTTGTCACAGCAGCTGTACCAAGACGGATACCGCTTGTTACGAAAGGTTTTTCCGGATCGTATGGAATTGCGTTTTTGTTAGACGTAATACCAATTTCATCAAGCACATGCTCTGCAACCTTACCTGTCAGTCCGAGAGAACGAAGGTCAACAAGGATCAGGTGGTTGTCAGTTCCGCCTGAAACGAGCTGGATGCCCTCTTTCGTTAACGCTTCAGCCAGGCGTTTTGCATTTGAAATGACGTTTTGTGCATATGTTTTGAAATCGTCCTGCAATACTTCGCCGAATGAAACAGCTTTTGCGGCAATAACGTGCATCAGCGGGCCGCCTTGAATTCCAGGGAAGATTGATTTATCAATTTTCTTGCCGAACTCTTCACGGCAAAGGATCATACCGCCGCGAGGTCCGCGAAGTGTTTTATGTGTTGTTGTTGTAACGAAATCAGCGTAAGGAACCGGGTTTGGATGAAGGCCTGCCGCAACAAGTCCTGCGATATGCGCCATATCCACCATGAAGTAAGCGCCGACTTCATCAGCAATTTCACGGAATTTCTTAAAGTCGATTGTACGAGGATACGCACTTGCTCCTGCTACGATAAGCTTCGGCTTATGGGCAATGGCTTTTTCACGCACGTCATCGTAATCAATATATTGAGTTTCTTTATCTACGCCGTACTCAACAAAGTTATATTGAACACCGCTGAAGTTGACTGGACTTCCATGTGTTAAATGGCCGCCGTGGGAGAGGTTCATCCCAAGTACAGTATCGCCTTGCTCCAAAATCGTGAAGTACACTGCCATGTTTGCTTGTGCGCCTGAATGCGGCTGAACGTTTACATGTTCCGCTCCAAAGATCTCTTTCGCGCGGTCACGAGCGATATCTTCAACGACATCGACGTGCTCACATCCGCCGTAGTAGCGTTTGCCCGGATATCCTTCAGCGTATTTATTTGTCAAAACAGATCCTTGTGCTTCCATAACCGCTTCACTTACAAAGTTCTCAGAAGCAATCAATTCGATCTTAGTCTGTTGGCGTTCACGCTCATTTTTAATGGCGTTAAACACTTGTTCGTCTTGCGCAGGTAAATGTTTCATCAGCGAGATCCTCTCCTATCCGTATCCTGTTCTTTGTTTTTACCACCACTATTGTACATGGTTTTTTAGGCCGATGTAAAAGATTATTTTTAAAAAATCAAAATTTTTATTGGTAAAAACGAATATTGATAACTTAAATTTAAATTAAAGTTCGGGATTTATTTTACTGCCTTAAAAATAAAAGAAAAGACTGGCCACGCAGTCCTTTCATTCGCACCCATAAACCGCCCGCACTCCGCCGATCAGTTTCGGCCGCGTGCGCGCTAATGTCACATGTGCTGCCCCGAGACTGTTTTGAGACACACGCACAGGGACAGCTACCGGCTTCAGATGCATGCCGATAAACGTATCGCCGATGTCTATTCCGGCGTCAGCCTGAATGGTTTCGACAAGAACAGGAGACTTCATCTGCTTAAACGCATAAGCAGCCATCGCCCCGCCCGCTTTTGGAACTGGTACAGCAGAAACGGCCGGAAGCCTGAACAGCTGAGCCGTCTCCTCTTCAACGACAAGCGCTCTGTTCAAATGCTCACAGCATTGAAATGCCAGATGGATACCCGTTATTTCCTTGAGCTCAGCAAGTCCGCTGTAGATGCTTTCCGCGATGTCTTCGCTGCCCGATGTTCCGATCCGGCTGCCGGCCACTTCACTCGTGCTGCATCCAAGGACAAAGAGCTGATCTTGTTTCAATCCTGCTTGTTCCTGAAACTCAGACAGCATCGTCTTCCACGTTTGTTTGATCTCACTCATCGAACAGCACCCCTACAGGTTTTTCTCTTCATAATCTGAGATTTTTCCGATGCGCTTTTGATGTCTTCCGCCGGTAAACTCAGTAGTCAGCCAGATTTCTGCGATTTCCCGCGCCAAACCGGGGCCGATCACCCGTTCACCCATCGCGAGGATGTTTGTGTCATTGTGCTCTCTCGTTGCCTTTGCGCTGAATGTATCATGCGCCAGCGCGCAGCGGATGCCTTTGACTTTATTAGCGGAAATGCTCATGCCGATTCCTGTCCCGCAAATTAAAATGCCTCTGTCAACTTCTCCGCTAACCACTTTTTCGGCCACCGGAAAAGCATAATCCGGATAATCGACAGATCCGCTGCCGCAGTCACAGCCCATATCAATATATTCAATTTGCAATTCGTCCATTAACTCTTTGATTTCATTTCGAATGTGAACGCCGCCATGATCCGATGCTATGGCTACTTTCATCAGCTTTTCCTCCCCAGTGTGTGTGATGCGGCCCGCCCGCTTTGTTGACCGCGCAGCCTGTCCGCTCTTTGATTCACACCATATGATGTGCTTTTCACTATATTCTACTCCTTCACGCAGGATTTGCAAATGACCTGTTTGCAGATTTTCTGACAACTTACCTGCTGTCTTTTTTCAGCTGTTTTGCCAGCTGCCGAAGAAGATCTTCAAGCTCATCTCTCGTTTGTTTATAGATATCAATTGAGCCGCCAAACGGATCGATGACATCCCCATAGCTGCCTGTGACGTATTCTTTTAGCGTAAATACTTTATCACGATAACGTCCAAAATGGCTGACAATGATCTGTTTGTGCTGATGGGTCATAGCCAGAACCAAATCAGCCGCTTCCATATGTTCTTCAGTTAATGGAGAAGACACATGATTAAGAGCAATGTGTTTTTCAAACAGCGCTTCGACTGCATGAGGCGTCGCTCTCCCATTAGGCGAAGCAAACACGCCTGCCGAGCGGACACTGACATTCAGCCCTTCCGCTTCTGCAATTGATTTAAAAAGCGCCTCAGCCATTGGGCTGCGGCACGTATTTCCAGTACAGACAAAAATAATGTTCATGTCAGTCACCCCTTATTTTTCTCTATTATATATGAAGAAAAAAGAAACGGCGACTTCGTTTCTTTTATTGGTATATTAAATTGGCAAAAGCAGCTTTAGGCCGAATGCGATTAATATGATGCCCCCGAGCGCTTCGCTGTATGTGCCAAGCCATGACTGCACTTGTTTTCCGATCAGCAGGCCCAGCCATGTCAAAATCATGCTGAACAGCCCGAACAGGGTAATTGTGAGGAGCGGATGCGAGCCGTATATCCCCAAGCTCAAACCGACGGAGAAGCTGTCAAGGCTGACGCCGACGGCAAACAGCAATAAGCCCGGCCCTGCCGGCGACATAAGTCGTTCTTCTGACTGTTTAAAAGAAGCCATAAGCATTTGAACCCCAAGAACAAAAAGCAATGAACCCCCGATATAAACCGCTAACACGCCGAGGAGCCCTGACAGCATGTTACCGGCCGCCATCCCCCCGAGAGGCATGATAACGTGAAAGAGGCCGATGATAAAACCAATATAGAATATCTGCTTTTTTCTGAGTTTGACCATGCCCATTCCGAGACCGACAGAAAAAGCATCCATCCCTAAAGCAAACGCCATGATGCTTAATGTAATCAGTTCCCCTATGAACAAATCCGACATACATAAATAACCCCCTTGGACACGCCCCGCTTTTTTAGCCTATGCGTGTCCAAAAAGGGTTAGAACATCTGACTGTGTTCAGCGAATCACTCTTCCTCCGGCGGCTTTCATCAGCCTGTTCATAATGGCGAGTCCGACGCCAGTGTCCGGAAAGGATTCCGCGATAATAAAATCCACCTTCTTCTCATCAAAGCTGCGTAAAGCATCGTACAGCCCTGCCGCAACAGTCTCAAGCTGAGCCCGTCTGCCGCAGCTCTTCACATAATCAGCGGAATAAACGCCCGCGTTTTCTTCTGTCGTCAGGACACCGACCCGTCTGCCGCCCTGTTGATATTCTTGAATGAGGTGCTGAATGCGCTCCGGGCTGCCTTCGCAAATGGCAAGCGGCGCTGTCGGCGCGTAATGTGTGTATTTCATCCCCGGGGAAATCGGCTTCTCATTTTGATCGCTGAGCCCTTTATCCACAAGGATTGGTCCGATCTCCTCTTCAATTTGTTCTTTCGTAATGCCGCCCGGGCGCAGGAGAACAGGGATGTCGCCCGCACATGAAAGTACGGTTGATTCGACCCCAATCCCGGTAGCGCCTCCGTCCATAATTCCGGCTATGCGGCCATCCAAGTCGTAGGCCACATGTTCCGCCTTTGTCGGGCTTGGCTTCCCTGATAGATTGGCGCTCGGTGCTGCAATCGGCAACCCCGACTCGCGAATCAATGCAAGGGCAAGCGGATGATCCGGCATTCGAATGGCAACCGTTTCAAGCCCTGCCGTTACACGAGGTGAGAGTGCACCAGGTTTGCAAGGCAGAATGAGCGTGAGTGCTCCCGGCCAAAACCGTTTCATCAATGTTTTCGCCTTTTCCGGCGCTGGACCCGTTAAATCATCAAGCTGGCTAATGTCCGCAATGTGGACAATCAGGGGATTATCGCTCGGCCGCCCTTTCGCTTCATATATTTTTCTGACGGCATCTGTGCTTTTCGCGTTTGCGCCGAGGCCGTATACCGTTTCTGTCGGGAACGCAACAACCTCATTTTCCCGGAGCAAAGCGGCTGCTTGTGCAATTTGTGGATCATTTGTGGATAACTCATCAGTTACATCCACAAACCATCTTTTCGTTTTCATTTCTGACCAAACTCCTTATTCACAATAATAAAACGATAGTTTTACGCGTGTAATCCTTTTGAAAGTATAAAAGATGTCCTGTAATAAAACAAGCGTTATCCACAAATTGTGGACAACGCTAATGAAGAAGTGGATAAGTATGTGTATAAATCACACTGATCCAGACGCTTTTTTCATCAAGACGGCCCCTTCTGTTTGCCGCGATTCACAGAAATGATCAGAAGAAAACAGCTCTTCCGGTACACTTTCAGCTCGTTCAAACCCCATGGCCGTCAGGAAATCAGCAGAGGAATGCTGATTCGCTATTAAGTATACTGTTTTGATCTGATGCTTTTCGCACAGCAGTTCCATGCTCTGAAAGAGCGTCACAATATGGCCTTGGTGAAGCTTGTCCGATATCACAAGTGATCGCAGCAGCCCTTGATCACAGCTGATTTTTTCAATTCCGAGACATCCGGCAATGTTTTTCTCGCTGTCCTCCAGCATAAGAAACTGGGTGAAGCCTTCTTTCACGCCTTCATAATTGGTTTTCGCCTGTTTTAGAAATTCCTCGAGCACATCTCCGTCTTTTTCCCTTGCCACCCGCAGTTGATAAAACATCCGTTCACCCCGTTTTTGCATTCTTTCTTCCAATCTATGAGGCAAATCTATTTTTAGACCAGGTGATTAGGAAAAAAGGTCGGAAATCCATTCGACTAAGAAGAATTTCACTTCTGTGCCGTCTTCATTCTCTTCCTTCTCTTCTTTTTTGGCTTTTTCCGCTTTAGCGGTTACGTCCTCAAGCACTTTTTCAGTCTGCTTTTTTGAGGCTTCTTGATCTTCTTGTTCTTTTACGGCTTCTCCGTTGGAAAAATCGAGAAAGCAGAGCGGCGGGAACAGCACACACCACCAGTTGGCGCCGTCTCCGTTTCCAAGCGTAATCAGAATCGCTTCATACTCGCCAGCGGGATATACCATATTGCCGTAAAGCTTTGTCGGAAATGAGATTTTGTCAAAATCAACGGATATCGATTGGTTTGCTCCTTCTTCTTCCATTGTTTCCTTTGCAATTTCTTTGATTTCAGGCAGCTTTGAGCGAATCACACGCCGCGCTTCTTCTATAGAAGTGATATCCTCTACCCATGTTGTGATTTCTTTATTGACCGCGTCTCTGATATGCCGCTTTAATTGCTGGTCCTGATTACTATCGCTGTTTGCCAATATTCTCAGGCGAATCGCCTCATCCGGTATGACCACCGGCTGATTTTCTGATTGCTGTGCCGTCTCTTCTTTTGCCAGCCCTACAAGTGCTCCGGATAATAAAAGAAAGATATATATACAAATGATTACTGTTTTTTTCATCGGTCCCCACCGTTCCTCTCCGTGCTTTGTTTCTAGCCCTATTATGGACAAGGAGAGCCCGGGGTAAACGTGCAGAGTGAAAAAAATCTAGCAAGCTGTTAATCTTATTTATGGTACGATAGTGTTTTAGGAGGTTTAAGATGAAATATAATTATACAGTGCTGTTATCAGCCTTCACGATGTCGGTTCTTTATTCAATTATTTATATCCATTCATTCATCATTGCCGCTCTCATAACGATGGCATTTTATTTTCTGTTTCCTTATTTGATATTCGCTCTGCCGCTTCAATTCATGATGAATAAAAAGCCGAAACGGTTCAGCCCTTTGTATCTGCTGTATTATCTTGTAGCAGCTTTTATTGCCAACGCGATCATTTTCGGCGTGCTGCAGCCTTCGGGACAATCCCTGCTTCAAAATATGGCCTTCTATCTTTTCGCTGTATTAACAGCTCTTGTCTATTGGATATGGGATTCTGTTTTACTGCAAAAAAAGGAAGCCTAAGAGGCTTCCTTTTTCATTAAAACAAAACCGTCAGCAAATAACATAGAATAGAAGGTATCGCCGCGACAAAGAAAGCAGCCGCCATTTTCAAGCGGGATGTACGGCCTTCTTTGGTTTCTGAATGGTAGTTTGCCCGCTGATCACTTCCGCTTACAGCCAAACCCGATGTGATGATCGCGAGCCCAATCAAAACGAGAGACGCAACGCCAAAAATCGCTTCATATGAAAGAGCCTGCGGAAAAATGGTGCCAATCATGCTCTCAATCGCAATGAGCAAGATTCCTGCTGTCAGGGCCTTTTTCATCCTTTACATCCCCTTTGCTGGTGTTAAAACAGCTTGATTCATCAACTCGCCAGCAAGCTGCTTATTTATTTTTATGAATCACAGCGCATATGGTTCTGTCTTTTCCGTTAATATCTTTCAGCACTTCCACTTCCGCATGTTTAAACGCCTTGAGGATCAGCTCTTTGACCGCTTCGCCCTGTTTCCATCCGATTTCAAAAACGACAAACACTTTCTCCTTCATGACAAGCGGGATGTCTTCCATAAACCGCTTATAAAATTTCAGCCCGTCTCCGCCATCAGTGAGAGCATGCAGCGGCTCATGAAAACGGACAATCTCTGATAGATCAGCCATTTCTTCTTCTGAAATATAAGGAGGATTTGAGACGACAATATCCGTTTTTTTTCCTGCCTTAATAAAAGGCTCAAGCAAATCGCCCTGATAAAAGCGCACATCCGCTCCGAGCTTTTCCGCATTGGCAGAGGCGACTTGCAGCGCTTCTTTTGAAATATCAACCGCCGACACCGAAAAGTTTTTGTTTTCAAGCGCAAGCGTGACGGCTATCGCGCCGCTTCCTGTCCCGACGTCAACGACATCAAGCCGCCCGTCTTCCGAAAAGACATGCCGATATTTTTCAAGCAGATGATAGACAACCTCTTCTGTTTCCGGCCGCGGGATCAGCACGTCATCATTCACCATAAATTCCCGTCCGTAAAAAAACTCTTTTCCGATAATGTACTGAACCGGGACGCCCTCTTTATGCATCTCAACGTGACGCGTAAAGCGATACAGTTCGTCTTCGCCAATCGGTTCCTGTAAGCTGGCGAGCAGCTTGCTTCTGTCCATTCCGGTATCATAAAGCAAAAGAAGCTCAGCCGCATTTTCTTCTCTTCCCGCTTCGGTTAAATAAGAAGAAGCCCATTTCAGGGCTTCAAATATCGTCTTCATCTTAACCTTCCGACTGCTGAAGCTTGCTTGCCTGATCTTCAACAATCAGCGCTTCAACCACTTCGTCAAGTTTTCCTTCAAGAATCTGATCAAGCTTTTGAATCGTCAGGCCGATTCTGTGATCCGTCACACGGTTTTGCGGGAAGTTGTATGTGCGGATACGCTCAGAGCGGTCACCTGATCCAACTGCTGATTTCCGTGTTTGATCATATTCAGCTTGGGCTTCCTGCTGAAATTTATCATAGATTCTGGCACGGAGAACCTTCATTGCTTTTTCTTTGTTCTTGATTTGAGATTTTTCATCCTGGCATGATACAACAACACCTGTCGGCAAATGCGTCAGACGAACGGCAGACATTGTTGTGTTAACGCTTTGTCCGCCCGGTCCGCTTGATGCAAACGTATCGACTCGGATATCCTTCTCATGAATGTCAACCTCTACCTCTTCTGCCTCAGGAAGACATGCTACTGTTGCAGTTGATGTATGGATACGGCCGCCTGATTCTGTTTCCGGAACACGCTGTACGCGGTGGGCGCCGTTTTCATATTTGAGTTTAGAATATGCGCCGCTTCCCGTAATCATAAAGATGATCTCTTTGTAGCCGCCGGTTCCGGTTACACTCGCTTCCATGACCTCTGTTTTCCAGCCTTGAAGCTCGGCATAACGGGAATACATTCTGTACAGGCTGCCCGCGAATAAAGCGGCTTCCTCGCCTCCCGCAGCTCCGCGGATCTCCATGATAACGTTTTTGTCGTCATTAGGATCTTTCGGGATCAGGAGCACTTTCAAGCGTTCTGACAGTGTTTCCGTTTCCTTCTGAAGTTCAGAAATCTCTTCCTTCACCATGTCGCGCATCTCAGCGTCCAGCTTCTCTTCTAGCATCGCTTTTGCATCAGCCAGCTGTTCTGACGCATCTCTGTATTGTCTATATACGTCAACTGTTTCTTGTATATCAGATTGCTCTTTTGAATATTCTCTTAGCTTTTTCGGATCGTTGACTACTTCTGGATCGCTTAAAAGCTCATTTAATTTTTCGTATCGTTCTTCGATTGACTTTAAACGGTCTAACACGGTCTTCACCTCTGTTTTCCTGTGCGTAACATTCTCATTATAGTATAGTGATTAACCCCAGTCAAAAGCATTTCAATCCCAGCTTGAAAAGCCTCCTCTGCTATACTGGGAATCGAGGAGGGATGATGTTGCTGAAATCCATACATCATATTGCAATCATATGTTCAGATTATGAAAAGTCGAAAGCTTTCTACGTACATAAGCTTGGTTTTCAAGTCATTCAAGAAACGTACCGCGAAGAGCGCGGCTCCTATAAGCTTGATTTGTCGCTTAACGGCACGTATGTCATTGAGCTGTTCTCGTTTCCCGATCCGCCCGCGCGCCAAACCCGGCCTGAAGCGGCAGGCCTGCGCCACCTTGCCTTCACAGTCAACAGCTTGGATAAGGTAGTTCAGAAGCTTCATGAAAAAGGAATCGAAACAGAGCCGATCAGAATAGATCCGCTGACCGGCAAGCGTTTCACCTTCTTTTTTGATCCGGACCAGCTTCCTTTAGAGCTGTATGAACAATAACGGTTTTTGAAGAAAAAAAGGAGATACCCACTTTCTTTGCCGAATCTTTTCTTGTTTTGTCTAATAGGAAGGGAACCGCATTCTATGGTCGAATACCTAGCTAAAAAGGAGGTATGGGATCATGAATACAAATATGGTAGCAAGTGAACTCGGCGTCTCCGCAAAAACGGTGCAGCGGTGGGTGAAGCAGCTGAATCTTCCGGCCGAACGCAATGAGCTTGGACACTATTCGTTTACAGCAGAAGATGTAAAGGTTCTAAAATCTGTTCAAAAACAAATTTCTGAAGGCACGGCGATTCAGGATATTCATGTGCCGCAAAGCACTAAGAAGCGCACAGGCTTCCTTGTCCAAAAAACAAATGGCGACACAGAACGAAGAATCGAACAGCTCGAACAGAAGCTCGACGCCCTTTTACAGCAAAAGCAGGACGAAAACGAGCTGCTGGCAAGGATCGGGGAACTGGAACGCCAGCTGAAGCAAAAAGCCGATGAAGGTGTATCTTATCAGCTGCTTCAGCACCGCAGAGAAATTGACGACATCCTTGCAGACCTGCAATCACTGACCTCACAAATGAAAGAATTCACCGCCCAGCCGATCCCCGAGACTGCTGCTTCTTCTGAAAAAACAAAAACAAGAAAAAAACCGCTGCTGTCACTGTTCAAATTTCAAACCTAAAGTAAAAAAGCTCCCTTTACGGGGAGCTTTTTTGATTACGCAGTAAGCGCGATAATAATCGGAAGTGAAATCAATGACAGAATCGCACTGACCACAAACGCAGTCGCAGTTTCTTCTTCTTGTTTCTCGAAACGAGTCGCAATCATGGCTGCTACGGCAGAACCAGGGAATGCCACAAGAAGGATCGCTTTTGTCATTTGGTCAGCTGGAAGTCCGACTGCAAGAGCAATCAGGAACATTAACGCAGGCTGAACCGCAACTTTTAGTAACGCAATACCGATAGCCGGCATACTGAGTTTGATTTTACGGATACCAACAGTAACACCGACAGCAAAGAGAGCAACACCAGATGTTGTGCTTCCAAGCTGATCAAGCATTTTAACACCCAGCTCAGGAAGAGTGAAGTTGAAAACCAGCACTAAGATCATACTGATTAACGGAGCAGCTGCAAGCGGCTCACAAAGGCCATGCAGGATTGATTTTCCTGTCATCTTCCAGAAGCTGTCGCCGCCCTTTTCGTTTTTCTTAGAAGACTCACCGACAGTAGCGATAATAATCGCAAGCGGATCAAGAATCGCATTTACCACGATACCTGTAACCGCGATCGGAATCGCAACTTCATTCGCCCCGAACAAGCTTCCCAATACAGGAATACCCATAAATGCGAATGTTGGCTGTGCAGAGTTCAAAGAAAATACAGATGAGTTCGTTAAATCATACTTCAAGATAAATCTGCAAACCAAAAGAATGATGATATAGAAACCAACAATCCCAATAATTAAAGAAACCATTAATGGAACTTGTGATAAAAATTCACTTCTGGAAGTTGTCAAAATACCAGCGATAAAGTGAGCTGGAAGTGCGTATTTCGTTACTAACGTACTTACCCCTTTTGCCGACTTGGCATCATAACTTCCAAAATGTCCTGCAAACCAACCCAGCACGATAACAAAGAAGATCGGTGCCAGGAGGATTAAGATATCTAAGATGCTCAAAATATTCTCCTCCAAATCCTATGTCCGTATACTTTAGCTTTACAAAAAGCTTTCCCTCGGACGAAAAAATTTACTCGCTAATTATTTCGCGATGACTTTTTTGTATTCAGGTGTCCACATTGCATCAAGAACAGCTTGTTTTACATCTTCAGGCTGACGATTTGCTACGCCTTCTTTAATTGCTGCTTCAGCAACGGCAATCGCAACTTGAATAGAAACTTCTTGAAGCTTATCGATGCTTGGAAGCAATCCTGCTCCAGGTGTTTCGAAGTCAACCATTTCAGCAATCGCATCAGCAGTTGCAGCAAACATCGCAGGCGTAATGATACGCGCTTCAGCTACAATTGAACCAAGTCCAAGACCTGGGAACGCGAATGCGTTGTTAGATTGTCCGATTTCATAAGAAACACCGTTGTATTCTACATTGTCAAATGGGCTTCCTGTTGCAATAAGCACTTTTCCGTCAGTCCATTTGAACAGATCTTCAGGAACTGCTTCAGCAAGGTGAGTCGGGTTAGACATCGGCATGATAACCGGACGGTCTACGTGAGATGCCATTTCTTTTACAATTTCCTCTGTGAACGCACCTGAAACCCCTGAAGTACCAATCAAGATCGTTGGTTTCGCTTGGCGAACCACTTCATCGAAAGGAATTTGGCCTTTTTCATCGCGTTTCCAGTCTTTTACTTCATTCGTACTGCGAAGGTAAGGTTTTTGGAAATCAAGGATGCCTTCGATTTCTTCAGTCAGCAAGCCTCTGTAATCAAGTGTGTAGAAGCGTTTGTTAGCTTCTTCTTCAGATAATCCAGCAAGCACCATTGTGTCGCGGATTTGGTCAGCAATACCGATACCAGCAGAACCAGCACCGAAGACAACAACACGCTGATCTTTAATAGAAGCGCCAGTTTTCTTCATCGCCGCAAGCACACCAGCAAGTGTAATCGCTCCTGTACCTTGGATATCATCATTAAATGTAAGAATTTCATGATTGTATTTTTTCATGATATTACGTGCATTTTTGTTGCCAAGGTCTTCCCAGTGAAGAAGCGCTTTAGGGAAGAATTTCAATGCCGCTTTTACATAAGCGTCAATGAAAGCTTCATAGCGTTCGCCTTGAACACGCTCATGCTTGTTACCAATATATAAAGGATCATTCAGAAGTTTTTCGTTGTTCGTACCGACATCAAGCACAACCGGGATAACACGGCTAGGGTCAATACCAGCTGCAGCAGTGTAAACAGCCAATTTACCGATTGCGATGTTAATACCGCCTACACCCCAGTCACCGATACCGAGAATACTTTCAGAGTCAGTAGCAACGATAAGATCAATATCTCCTGCAGTCGCATGAAGATTTTCAAACGCTTTTTCAATACCGTCAATGTTGTCGATTGACAAGTAGATACCTTGAGGTCTTCTATATTCATGGCTGTATTCCTGAATCGCTTCACCAACTGTTGGTGTGTACACAACAGGAAGCATTTCGCGAAGATGGTTTTTCAGCAATTTATAGAAAAGAACTTCGTTACGGTTTGCAAGATCACTTAAGTAAACATTTTGACGAAGGCGGTCAGGCTGCGCTTGGAATTGCTCGTATGCGCGTTGTGCTTGTTGATCAAGAGAAAGTACAGTTGGCGGCAGAAGTCCTTCTAAGCCAAGTTCTTGTCTTTCTTCTACTGAAAAAGCAACGCCTTTATTTAAAGTAGGAATAGATAAAACTTCTTTTCCTCTAAGAGTTGTTTCTAAGTGGCCTTCTTTCGTTTTTTTTATGTTATTCAAGCAAATCTCCTTCTTTCTTGAAATAGTTAACCAAGTTAAGTAATAACCCATCTAAAATATGACCGATCATGATCTTTATGCGACTTTGTGACAATTATTCGAACAATGTCTCAAAACTATTTACATTACGTTAGTTATTTTATGCCTGTCAAAATCAAAATTCAAGAGAAGAAAATTACTTAATTTT
Source organism: Bacillus sp. SN1 (assembly GCF_002796895.1). Lineage (NCBI taxonomy): Bacteria > Bacillati > Bacillota > Bacilli > Caryophanales > Bacillaceae > Bacillus > Bacillus sp. SN1. The sequence continues at coordinate 434,189 of NZ_PHIE01000002.1, read as the reverse complement.
TTAATACACTTAATTAAATTTTTTAATTGAATGTTATCAGAATATAAAAAAAACACCGGTGTTTTCACACGGTGCTTTCTATCTTTTTACCCATGTTTTGGGTTAATTTTTATATTTTCCTGGGACTTCGTGATGATGTCTGCATCTTGCTTCATACGATTCGGATGCGCCCACCTTTATGACCGGATCATCGTAAGAAGCAGGTTTGCCGTCAATCAGGCGCTGTGTTCTGCTCGCCGGTGATCCGCAGACGGAACAGACGGCTTGCAGCTTCGTCACACTTTCCGCAATCGCCATAATATCCGGGACGACGCCGAACGGCTCTCCTCTAAAATCCATATCAAGACCCGCTGCAATCACACGGTAGCCTTTATCGGCAAGAGATGATAATACCTCAACAATGTCCTGGTCAAAAAACTGCACTTCATCAACCGCAATCACATCCGTACTCTCACTGATGTGATCCCAAATGTCCGCAGCAGAAGAAATGGCATAGCTCGTCATGGATGTTCCATTATGGGAGACAACAGCATCTTCGCTGTAGCGATTATCAATCACAGGCTTAAATACCCTGACTTCCTGCTTGGCGTAAGTCGCTCTCTTCACTCTTCTGATCAGCTCTTCAGATTTCCCCGAGAACATGCTGCCGCAAATCAGCTCAAGCCACCCGCTTTGTTTCATTATGTACATAGGCTCCGCTCCCCCTCTCTGCCAGCTGTGTTTTAGACAATATAAAAAACAGGCAAGACTGCTTCCTGCCTGTTGAAAAATCTATTATTACTTAAGACCGTATTTTTTGTTAAAGCGATCAACACGACCATCAGCAGAAGCGAATTTTTGACGGCCAGTGTAGAATGGGTGGCATTCAGAGCAAATCTCAACGCGTACCTCTTCTTTTACTGAGCCTGTTTCAAATTCATTTCCGCAAGCGCATTTAACTGTTGCTTTTTTGAAATTAGGATGAATTCCTGCTTTCATTGTATCCATCTCCTTCCGCCCTGAATCCCGTGTGGAAACAGAGTTATTATTTCGGAGCATTGTCCGAAACGCATATGAGAAAATTATATCAGTGATTTACTTCTTTTGCAAATACAATTTATCTTCTAGCAGATGATAGATTTGCCTGTTTCCATTCTTGATTGAGAATATCGAAAAATTCCTGGTTTGTTTTGGTTTTTTTCATTTTCCTCATGAACTTTTCTGCGAAATCAGGTGAATCAGACATCGTTTTGCGGATCGACCATAAACGATCAAGATGCTCTTTAGGCACAAGCAGCTCTTCCTTGCGCGTTCCTGAACGGCGGATATCGATGGCCGGGAAGATGCGGCGCTCTGCCAGAGAGCGGTCAAGGTGAAGCTCCATGTTGCCTGTTCCCTTGAATTCTTCATAAATGACATCATCCATACGTGACCCTGTATCGACAAGAGCCGTAGCAAGGATGGTTAAGCTGCCGCCTTCTTCGATATTTCTCGCTGCTCCGAAGAAGCGTTTCGGACGGTGGAACGCTGCTGGGTCAATCCCTCCGGAAAGCGTTCTTCCGCTCGGCGGAATCACTAAGTTGTAGGCGCGGGCAAGGCGTGTGATGCTGTCCATCAGGATGATGACATCTTTTTTATGTTCCACGAGACGCATTGCGCGCTCAAGCACAAGCTCGGCCACTTTGATATGGTTTTCCGGCACTTCATCAAACGTTGAGCTGACGACATCACCAGCTACAGAGCGCTCAATATCGGTTACTTCCTCCGGTCTTTCGTCGATCAAAAGCACGATGAGCTCTGCTTCAGGCTGATTCGCTGTAATGCTGTTGGCAATTTCCTTCAGCAGCATCGTTTTTCCGGCTTTTGGCGGCGCAACAATCAAACCGCGCTGTCCAAATCCGACCGGCGCCATCATGTCCATAATTCTTGTAGACAAGAAGTTCGGCTTTGTTTCAAGCACCATTTGACGATCTGGATAAAGAGGTGTAAGCGCCGGGAAATGCACACGCTCTTTTGCTGATTCAGGATCATCTCCATTCACTGCTTCAACGTGCAAAAGTCCATAGTAACGCTCATTTTCTTTTGGCGGGCGAACCTTGCCTGAAACTTTGTCTCCGTTTCGCAAATCGAAACGGCGGATTTGTGAAGCTGAGATATAAATGTCTTCTGAGCTTGGAGAGTAGTTGATCGGTCTCAGGAAGCCGAAACCTTCAGACTGGATGATCTCAAGAACGCCTTCCATAAACAGCAGATCTTCCTGTTCTGCATTCGCTTTCAGAATGGCGAAAATGAGTTCTTTTTTTGTCAGTTTGCTGTAGTAGGAGATTTTATAATGTCTTGCAAGTTCATAAAGCTCTTTCAATTTCATATTTTCCAAAGAGGAAATAGATACGTCTTTCATAAAAACACCACGCTTTTCATAGTCAATATCTTACTCTGCACATGTAAATCTGCTGCTTTTGCACAACATCCGCCAAAGCACATTCTTTTTTTAACATAAAGGAACTTCTATCGGTAACACTTCCACCCATGATCGGCGCTTTTGTTAAAAGGATTGTCTTAATGAGTTTTGAAGGAAGCGAGGACAAAAACATGAGAAGATCAATACTTATATCGTCTGTATGCGGTAGAAATTGAAACTTTCCTAGTGCTTAAAAGAAGGAATTACGCAGTAAAAATCGCAGCACTCTTTATTTTTACCTTATTTCAAAAAATTATTCAACTGAAATAAGGTTTTGACACGGAATTGATAGAGTTGACTCTTTTCTGCAAAAGAAAAGCGGGCTCACACCCGCTTTTTCTTTTTTTATGGACGGATTACAAGATTTGGTTTCTTTTTCAGGCTGTGTCTGCCGTCAACGAAGCGGACAGTACCTGATTTTGCACGGATAACTAAGCTTTCAGTTGTGCCGACAGAGCCTTTGAATTGAACGCCTTTTAACAGCTCGCCGTCAGTTACCCCGGTAGCTGCAAAAATCGCGTCATCACCCTTCACAAGGTCTTCCATACGGAGGACTTTGCTTAAATCAAGGCCCATTTTGTGGCAGCGTGTGATTTCTTCATCGCTTTGCGGAAGAAGTTTACCGATAATTTCTCCGCCCAGCGCTTTTAACGCAACAGCAGAAAGCACACCCTCAGGAGCTCCGCCTGATCCGAACAGGATGTCAACGCCCGTGTGGTCGAAAGCCGTGTTGATGGCGCCTGCGACATCGCCATCATTGATCAACTTGATTCTGGCGCCGGCCTCACGAAGCTCGGAAATAATTTTTGCGTGTCTTTCACGGTTTAAGATTGTGGCAACGACGTCCTCAACGTCCTTATTTTTCGCCTTTGCCACCGCTTTAAGGTTATCAATGACAGGTGCTTCAATATCAATACAGCCCACCGCTTCCGGACCGACTGCGATTTTTTGCATATACATGTCAGGAGCGTTCAGAAGCGTGCCGTGGTCTGCGACTGCGATAACCGTCAGCGCGTTCCAGCCGCCGCTTGCTAGGATATTTGTGCCTTCAAGAGGGTCAACTGCAACATCGACGCGCGGGCCGTACCCGTTTCCGAGTTTTTCCCCGATATACAGCATCGGCGCCTCGTCCATTTCTCCTTCACCGATCACAACGGTTCCTTTCATCGGAACTGTATCAAAAACGTCTCTCATTGCGCTTGTTGCCGCTTCATCAGCCTCATCTTTTTTCCCCCGGCCCATCCATCTTGCAGATGCCAATGCCGCAGCTTCGGTCACACGTACCAATTCCATTGATAAACTTCTTTCCATTTCAACACGATCTCCTCTCACAAGAAACCATTATGAATTTTGAAGCTGTTCTATTTCTTCATCAGTCATTCTTTCACGCCAGATTGTTGCTCCTAGCCCCTCGAGCTTCTTCTCAAGGGTGCTGTATCCGCGGTCAATATGCTCCAAGCCCGTAATTTCCGTGACGCCGTCAGCCATCAGTCCGGCTACGACCAGACAGGCTCCGGCACGCAGATCACTCGCCTTCACTTTTGCGCCTTGAAGCTCGACAGGACCTGTGATGATGGCAGATCTGCCTTCTACTTTCATATTGGCACCCATCCGTCTCAGCTCATCAATGTGCTTGAATCTTGCCGAGTAAATGGTGTCCGTGACGACGCTTGTCCCTTTTGCCCTTGTCAGGAGTGCTGTCATCGGCTGCTGCAAATCAGTCGGAAAGCCCGGGTATACAAGGGTTTTGACATCAACCGGCTTTAAGTGCTTCTGCCCGCCGACAATGAGAAGCTGGTCGTCGCTTGTTTCGATATGATAACCCATTTCTCTCAGCTTTGCCGTTAACGACTCAAGATGAGTGGGAATCACATTATCGATAATGACTTCCTTGCCCATTGCAGCCCCTGCAATCATAAATGTCCCGGCCTCAATTCTGTCCGGAATGATCGTATGCTTGCAGCCGTGCAGTTCCTTCACGCCATCGATTCGGATCACATTGGTTCCCGCACCTTTGATTTTGGCGCCCATGCTTGTAAGCAGTGTCGCGACATCAATGATCTCAGGCTCCTTGGCAGCGTTTTCGATGATCGTTTTTCCTTCTGCCAAAACAGCGGCAAGCATAATGTTAATGGTTGCCCCTACGCTTACGACATCTAGATAAATGCGTGCGCCTCTCAGCCTTTCAGCACGCAAATAAATGGCGCCTTGTTCATTGGTTACTTCAGCTCCGAGTGCTTCAAAGCCTTTAATATGCTGGTCAATCGGACGGGGGCCCAAGTGGCAGCCGCCGGGCAATCCGATGACGGCCTGCTTGAAGCGGCCGAGCATCGCCCCCATTAAATAATACGACGCGCGAAGCTTTTTTACTTTTCCGTTAGGAAGCGGCATGCTGATCATCGACGTGGGGTCAACAACCATTTCCCCATTCTCAAAATGCACGTTGCCGCCGATTTCCTTTAACAGGTCACGCAGCGTTTCAATATCTGAAATCTCTGGAAGCCCTTCAATTGTCACCTCGGAATTTGCCAAAATGGTTGCAGGTATTAATGCAACAGCACTGTTTTTAGCGCCGCTGATATGTACTGTACCGTTTAACGAGTCACCGCCGGCAATATTCAACTTTTCCATGATAGTCTCCTTCCATAAGAAGATAGCTGCGGAGCTAAATAAAATGTCATTTTATTCTGTCTCTGCAAATAAAGCTCATGTCCAAAATCTAGCCAATTCGAAGAGAAAGAATACAACACATTGTAAAATATCAGGAAGAAAATAGCGAAGCTTTGCGGGGCACAGGTTTCGAAAATTGCACAGAGACCCGCCGGCTCGAGAGACATCGTCGTCATCCGGCAAAAGCAGTACGCAAACCCTTCATTCCGATATCAGCTTCTGCAGCCCAATGATTCCTTCTCTGTAAAGCGGCGTTTGGATCTGAAGGTCCGCTGTATCAGGACGGTGAAAAACAAAGGCCGCGGCAAACAGGCATAAAGCTGTTTGCCGCCCTTTGCATTATTTATTCCAGTCTGCCAGGAATTGTTCGATTCCTTTGTCTGTTAACGGATGCTTAGTGAGCGCATGAATGACTTTCAGCGGCATTGTGCCGATATGAGCCCCTCTTAGAGCGGCTTCTGTCACGTGCTGCGGATGGCGGATTGACGCCGCAATGATTTGTGTTTCAAGACCGTGAATGTCAAAAATCTGCTTGACGTCTGAAATCAGGTCAAGTCCGTTGTGGCCGATGTCATCTAAACGTCCCAGGAATGGTGATACATACGTTGCCCCTGCTCTGGCAGCAAGAAGCGCCTGGTTTGCATTGAAGATCAATGTGACGTTTGTTTTGATGCCTAAGTCAGTAAGTGCTCTTACCGCTTTTAAACCGTCAGACGTCATCGGGATTTTCACCGTAATGTTCGGTGCGATTTTCGCCAGTTCTTTTCCTTCCTCGATCATTTCCTCAGCTTTCAAAGAAATAACCTCTGCACTTACAGAGCCTTTCACGACGTCTGTGATCTCGCGAAGACGGTCGTGGAATGATACGTTAGCTTCTTTTGCTACTAAACTAGGATTCGTCGTTACACCGGCGAGAATTCCTAATTCATTCGCTTCTCTAATTTCATCGATATTAGCTGTATCAACAAAAAATAACATTTTCAAAAAGCCTCCCTGAGTAAGAAATTTTCTGAACTGTGAATAATGATTGCGCTTTCTAAAGATAGACGGAAAACCGCCTGTCAAGCTGTCAGGCGGCTATAAACGTTCCAATTGAATTAAGCTTGGTTTGAAGAACCAAATTCACGCATTTTACCGATAACTGTTTCTTTGATCGCTTCACGAGCTGGTCCAAGATATTTACGTGGATCGTACTCGTCAGGCTTAGCTGCCAATGTTTCGCGAACAGCTTTTGCAGAAGAAATTTGGTTTTCAGTATTCACGTTGATTTTAGCTGTACCAAGTGAGATTGATTTTTTGATGTCAGCAGTCGGAATTCCAGTACCGCCGTGAAGAACTAGCGGAAGACCAGTTGATTTTCCGATCTCTTCCATTTCTTTGAAGCCAAGGTTTGGCTCACCTTTGTAAGGGCCGTGAACAGAACCTAATGCAGGTGCAAGGCAGTCGATGCCAGTGCGCTCAACAAGCTCTTGGCACTCTTTAGGATCAGCGTAGATTACGCCTTCAGCGATAACGTCATCTTCTTGTCCGCCTACTGTTCCAAGCTCAGCTTCTACAGATACTCCGTGGAAATGAGCAAGCTCAACAACTTTAGCAGTTGTTGCTACGTTTTCTTCAAATGGATGGTGAGAAGCGTCGATCATTACAGATGTGAAACCTGCATGAATCGCTTTCGCACAAGATTCAAAGCTTGAACCGTGGTCTAAGTGAATCGCAACAGGAACTGTCACTTTGTACTCTTCCATAAGTGCTTTTACCATAGCTACGACTGTTTTGAAGCCGCCCATGTAGCGTCCCGCACCTTCGGAAACACCAAGGATCACTGGAGATTTTTCTTCTTCAGCTGCTTGTAAAATCGCTTGAGTAAACTCAAGGTTGTTTAAGTTAAATTGTCCTACAGCATAACCTTTTTCTTTAGCTGTATTCAACATTTCCGTCATAGAAACTAAAGGCATGTCGAATGTCCTCCTTATGTAGCCTGATTGTCTTCTAGCGAAAAAAGCTTTCCACCCTAGCATGACCCATCTATTGCTGTCATATGTAAATACCAGATCGCTTTTTCTCCATAACTAGAATACCAACTTTTCGACAAATCGGCAACACAATGACATGATTCATTTGTTTCTTCTTTTTGTCAATTAGACTTCAGGGGCAGATATTTTTTCACGGCATCTCTGATTTCGTCGATGTCAAACGGCTTCGCAAAGTGCGTCAAAGCGCCCAGTTCCTTTGATTCCTGGATCATGTCGAGCTCTCCGTATGCCGTCATGATGATCACCCGGATGTTTTCGTCAATGACCTTCATCCGTTTTAAGATTTCAATTCCGTCCATGCCGGGAATTTTCATGTCCAGAAGCACAAGGTCGGGCCGTTCTTTTGTCACGATGTCAAGCGCCTGCAGGCCGTTTGCAGCCTGAAACGTCTGGTAGCCTTCTTTATTGAACACTTCGTTAAGCAAAATACGTATACCGTATTGATCATCAACGATTAAAATTTTTTCATTCATCATTTTACACCCCAATATTATGATTTTCGTCAAAAGTAAGCAGTAGTGTATGTATTCTGTTTGATTTTCCTATTTCCTTTAATTATAATAGTCTACTTTACGACATTTTCTGAGCATTTTCTCTTTTGTTGTATACTGATATTGTACGTTATAAAGGAGGATTCACTTATGTTGAAAATATTTACGACGCAGTTAACAGGTATTTTTTCCCGCATTCAGGATAAGGAATCTGACGCGATTGAAGATGGGGCGCGGCTGCTTGCTCAAGCGGTGATCAGCGGGCATTCCATTTATTTATATGGAGCTAATGAGCTTCAGGGTGTCTTTTATGAGGCCACCGAAAGCAAAGAACCCTTCCCATCCGTCAAAGCCTTTCCAGGAAGCGCTGAGGAAGTGACCGAAAGCGACAGGGTGCTGATGTTTTGCTCAGGGACGGGCACAGCCGAAGAGCAGGCGCTGGCGAAAGAGCTTTATGAAAAAGGTGCGGGGGTCGTATGCGTATCGCCTTCAGCTAAAGACAGTACGGGAATTGAACAATATTGTGATGTGCATATTGATTCTAAATTAAAAATGCCGCTTGTGCCCGATGAAGACGGCACCCGTTACGGATTTCCCTCTTTAATGACTGCACTGTATGTCTACCATGCTTTATCGTTCACATTAAAAGAAATTCTGCAAGAGTATGCATAATATCTTATTGTACATGCTGTCTCTTGCCGGAAACAAATAAAAAAGACTTGCCCGCTTTTGACAAACGGCAAGTCTTTTTTTATTACTTCTGATTTGCAGCTTCGACAGACGCTCCGATAAAGCCTTTGAATAACGGCTGAGGTCTTGTCGGTCTTGACTTAAACTCTGGGTGGAACTGAGAAGCCACGAACCAAGGGTGGTCTTTCAGCTCGATAATTTCAACAAGGCGTCCGTCAGGGCTTGTGCCTGAGAATACGAAGCCTTGGTCTTCCATTTGCTGTCTGAATTCGTTGTTGAATTCATAACGGTGGCGGTGACGCTCATACACCACTTCATCCTGATACACTTCAAAGGCTTTCGTGCCTTCTTCAAGCTTACAAGGGTAAAGGCCGAGACGAAGCGTTCCGCCGAGATCTTCAACATCCTTCTGTTCAGGAAGAAGGTCGATGATCGGGTATTGGGTTGACGGATCAATTTCCGCTGAGTGAGCGCCTTTTAAGCCCAGTACGTTTCGTGCGTATTCAATAGACGCAACCTGCATGCCCAAGCAAATGCCCAAGAACGGAATTTTGTTTTCGCGCGCGTATTTTGTTGCGACGATTTTACCTTCAACACCGCGGTCTCCGAATCCGCCCGGCACGATGATGCCGCCAATTTCACTTGTGAGCTCTTCGATGTTGCTTTCTGTCACTTCTTCTGCGTTGATCCATTTTACTTTTACATCTGTGTCAAACGCATAGCCCGCATGGCGGAGTGATTCAACGACAGAAATATAAGCGTCAGGAAGCTCAACGTATTTACCGACAAGGCCGATTGTGATCGTTTGAGACAGGTTGCTGACTTTGTTCACAAGCTCTTTCCACTCGGACATTTCCGCCTCTTTGCATTCCAATTTCATGTGCTCGCAAACGAGCTTATCAAGCCCTTGTTTTTGAAGCTCGAGCGGAATGGAGTAAAGGTTGTCCGCATCTTCACACTCAATAACCGCTTTTGTATCGATGTCGCAGAATAGCGCGATTTTATCTTTCATATCTTGAGAAATCGGCATTTCTGTACGAACGACGATGATGTTTGGCTGAATACCCAAGCTGCGCAATTCTTTTACGCTGTGCTGTGTCGGTTTTGTTTTTAATTCACCCGCAGCTTTAATGTAAGGAACAAGCGTACAGTGGATGTACATTACGTTTTCACGGCCGATGTCGCTCTTCATTTGGCGGATCGCTTCAAGGAATGGCAGTGATTCGATGTCTCCGACAGTACCGCCGATTTCTGTAATGACAACATCTGCGTTTGTTTCTTTCCCCGCGCGGTAAACACGGTCTTTCAGTTCGTTTGTGATGTGCGGGATGACCTGTACGGTTCCGCCAAGGTAGTCTCCGCGGCGTTCTTTTTTAAGAACTGTTGAATAAATTTTACCTGTTGTCACGTTGCTGAATTTATTCAGGTTGATGTCGATAAAACGCTCATAGTGACCAAGGTCCAAGTCTGTTTCAGCGCCATCATCCGTTACGAATACTTCACCGTGCTGGTACGGGCTCATTGTTCCCGGGTCAACGTTGATGTATGGATCGAATTTTTGAATCGTCACGTTCATTCCGCGGTTTTTCAGCAAACGTCCTAATGAAGCTGCTACAATACCCTTTCCTAGTGAGGATACAACTCCCCCGGTTACAAAAATATATTTCGTCATTTCGTTTGCTCCTCTCTTCGCTCTTAGCTACATTTTTAAAATGTACTATTTTATAAAAAATCATTTAGCCTTTTAAATGATTTATAAGAAAAATGAGGGGTGAAAATAAGAAAGCTCCCTTTCAATTTCTTGAAAGGGAGCATAACGTACTATGTTCTCTCTTCGTTTTTGAAGAGCCCAAAATACATACTACATAGTTCGACTATGAAAGTCAAGATCGTTTTGAAGATGAAATCTTTTACTATTTGAGATCCTCTTCTTCTTCTTCATAGTCTTCATCATCTTCATCAATAATATCCTCTTCGATCTCAAGATCGTCGTCGTCTTCATCGAGATCTTCATCGTCAAAATCGTCGGTGTCAAGATCAAGTTCTTCCTCGACTTCATCTAAATCAATGTCGTCTTCGTCGATCTCTTCAAACTCGTCAAGATCAAGATCTTCTTCGACTGCTTTCTTCGCTTTTTTCTTTTTCGCCTTGACTGTCGGCTGCGTTTCTTCGTCAAGCTGATCATACGGATACCAGCTGCGAAGCCCCCAAGTCTGGTCAGAAAGCGCCAGGAAGCGGCCGTCAATGTTTAAATCTGTATAAAATTGAGCGATGCGGTCTCCAAGCTCTTCTTTTGTCACGCCGAGCAAAGATGCGATTTCATTTAAAAGCTCCTGAAATGGAACTGGTTTTTTATGTTCTTCAAATAATTCGTGAGCGATTTCAACTAAAGCCATTTCCTTTAGCTCTTCCTGTGAATATTGTTTGATACCCAAGGTCGGACACTCCCTTTCTATTACATATATGTATCTGTTTTATCAATAATGAAAGCGATTTTGTATCGTTCTTATACAAACCATACCTCTCATTATAAACAAAATAAAACAGAATATGCTACCCTTAACGGCGTTAATTTAAATAATTTTACAAGAGTGATCCGACTGATAGATGTTTTGCATCAATCCGCGAGCATTCGGGAGATGACAAGTCTTTGAATTTCTTGAGTGCCTTCATAGATTTGCGTGATTTTTGCATCACGCATATAGCGTTCAACCGGATAATCTTTTGTATAACCGTAGCCGCCGAAAATCTGCACGGCTTCGGTCGTCACCTTCATCGCCGTATCCCCCGCCAGCAGTTTGGACATGGCGGAAGCTTTTCCATATGGAAGGCCTGATGATTCAAGCCACGCCGCCTGATAGGTCAATAGCCTTGAAGCTTCTATCATTGTAGCCATATCTGCGAGTTTAAAAGCGATGCCCTGCTGCTCGGCGATCGATTTTCCGAATTGCTTTCTCTCTTTTGCGTATTGCAGCGCCGCATCAAGCGCCCCCTGAGCGATTCCGACAGCTTGAGCGGCAATGCCGTTTCTGCCTCCGTCCAGCGTCTTCATCGCGATTTTGAAGCCTTCCCCTTCTTCTCCGAGTCGGTTTGCTGCAGGCACAACACAATCTTCGAACGTGATTTCCGTTGTCGGGGACGAACGGATGCCCAGCTTCTTTTCTTTCTTGCCTGTCAAAAATCCTTCGAAATCCTTTTCTACTATAAAAGCGGAAATGCCTTTTTTCTTTTTCTCGGGATCGGTGACGGCAAAAACAATATAAATATCCGCAATCCCGCCGTTTGTGATAAACACTTTTGAACCATTTAACACATAATCATCGCCGATTCGTTCAGCAGTTGTTTTCATGCCGCCGGCGTCAGAACCGGACCCTGCTTCGGTCAAAGCGAAAGCGCCGATTTTCTCTCCGAGGGCCAGCTGTGTTAAGTGCTTTGTCTTCTGTTCTTCCGTCCCAAAGGCAAACAGCGGCCAGCTGCATAGAGAGATATGGGCGGAAAGCGTCACACCGGTGGAGGCGCACACTTTCGAAAGCTCCTCCACCGCGATGACGTAAGCCAGAAAGTCACTTCCGATTCCTCCGTAATCTTCAGGCCACGGGATTCCCGTCAGCCCTAGATTCGCCATTTCCCGAAACAGCTCGCGGTCGAAGCGTTCTTGTTCGTCGCGTTCTGCCGCTGTCGGGGCCACTTCATGCTTTGCAAAATCACGGACCAATTTCCTGATCATTTCATGTTCTTCTGATAATGAAAAATTCATGGCTTCTCCCCCATTTTCATATCAGCACCTAAGACAGATTGGGCCAGAAGCTCGGCGACGTCATACGTTTTGACCCGGTCTTCGGCTTCTTTCGCCTTTGTGCCGTCCCCAAGCATCGTGAGACAGTACGGACAGCCGGAGCTGATCACCGATGGGTTAACCGCGAGTGCTTGCTCTGTCCTGGCGACGTTAATTCTGTTGCCCGTTTCTTCCTCCATCCACATTAATCCCCCGCCGGCCCCGCAGCACATGCCGGTTTCCCGGTTTCTTTCCATTTCAATCAGCTGTACGCCCGGAATGGCTTTCAAAATCTCCCTCGGCGGATCATAGACTTCGTTGTACCGGCCCAAGTAACATGAATCATGGAAGGTAATCGCCTCTTGAAGCGGGTGCTGCGGTTTTAATTTCCCGTTCTTCACCAGCTCGGCCAGCACTTCTGTATGGTGATAAACCTCGCCTTCAAATCCGAAATCCGGATATTCGTTTTTAAATAAATTGTATGCGTGCGGGTCGATCGTAACGATTTTTTTGATATCATTTTTTTCAAATTCAGAGATATTCTTCTCAGCCAGCTCTTGGAACAAAAATTCATTTCCGAGGCGGCGCGGCGTGTCTCCTGAATTTTTTTCTTTATTGCCGAGGATCGCGAAGGACACGCCCGCGTGATTGAGCAGCTTGGCAAAGGAGACCGCGATTTTCTGGCTTCTGTTGTCGTAAGACCCCATGGAACCGACCCAGAAAAGGTACTCAAATTCTTTTCCTTCTTTTTTCATTTCTTTTACGGTCGGAATCTCGGCATCCGGCGCCGCGTCACGCCAATTTTCACGTTCCTTGCGGTTGAGGCCCCACGGATTTCCCTGCCGCTCGATACTGGTCATGGCGCGCTGTGCGTCACTGTCCATTTTTCCTTCTGTCAGTACGAGGTAGCGGCGGAGGTCGATGATTTTATCCACGTGTTCGTTCATGACGGGGCATTGATCCTCGCAATTCCGGCAAGTCGTACACGCCCAAATTTCTTCCTCTGTGATGACGTCGCCGATCAGGCTCGGATTGTAATCCAGCGCGGCGGCGGCTTCCTGCGATCCGCTGCCCGCTGACGCTGCCGCCAGCTGATTGCCTCTCGTATGCCGGAACGCTGCCACGGGCACCCATGGCGAGCGTGAGGTGACGGCCGCGCCTTTTTCTGTGAGATGGTCTCTGAGGCGCAAAATCAAGTCCATCGGCGACAGCATTTTTCCGGTGCCTGTTGCAGGGCACATATTGGTGCAGCGGCCGCACTCGACACACGCGTACAGATCAAGCAGCTGGGACTGCCTGAAATCTTCTATTTTCCCCGCTCCGTAGCTTTCTTTCGTTTCGTCGGTAAAATCGATTTTTTCAAGCTTTCCGGCCGATTCCATTCTGTTGAAAAAAACATTGGCAGGTCCGGCGATTAAATGGGCATGCTTCGACTGAGGCACGTACACTAAAAAGCTCAGCAAAAACAGAAGATGGACCCACCATGCGATATAGAAAATGACCGCCGCGCCTGTTTTCCCAATTCCGCCAAGCAAAAACGCAATACCAGATGCTATCGGCTCGCTCCAAGAAAGCCCGTGCTCATGCCAGATCAGATTCATCCCGTTTCCAAGCAGAACCGTCAACATTAACCCCCCAATAAAAATGAGAACAAGTCCTGCTTTGAAACCGCGTTTCAGCCTGACGAGCTTTTCGATATAACGTCTATAGAATGCCCAGCCCACAGCAATTAAAATGAGAAACGTAACGATTTCCTGAAAAAAGGTGAAAGCGGGATAGACAGGGCCAAGCGGCAGATTCCGATCGGGAGCCAGTCCTTTGATGATAAAGTCAATAGCTCCGAACTGAACCAATATAAATCCGTAGAAAAACATGACGTGAATGATTCCGCTTTTCTTGTCCTTGAGCAGTTTTTTCTGCCCGAATACATTCACCCAAATGGCGTGAAGCCGTTCCTTGATCCGTTTATCAAATTGTTCTTTCTGGCCGAGCCTGATGTAGGCCAGTCTCGTTTTGACCAAATAAATAAACAAACAGACAGCGTAAGCGGTTACAACCAGAAATAACAATGCATTTGCGATGAGAAAGCCGCTCATTCCAATTCCCCCTTTTTACTGATAAAGACCGCGATCCCCTACCCTCGAATCTGTATAAGATTATCTTTATGATAAATAATGAATGAGTGTTCAGTCAATAATTAAATTCCTGCTGTTCGGGCACACTATCTTTACTACGGAAAGGAGTGCCGGGATGAAGATATTTTTCGTGATTCTTATCATTGTCATCATACTATTGGCTTTCATTCTGCTTGATATCTTCATGGGACGCGCCATTTATAAAAAAAACGCGTACGAGCCTGTTTTTTCAAAAAAGAAGAGCGATATTGAATTGATCCACTGCGGTGCTGATCTTGTGGAACGGATGATGGAAGACATCCGCCAGGCCGTTTCTTCAGTTCACGTGATGTTTTTTATTATGAAAAACGATGAGGTCAGCCACAATATGTTTACGCTGCTGAAAGCAAAAGCACAAGCCGGTGTTTCTGTTTATTTGCTGCTGGATTGGTCCGGCAGCCAAAAAATTAAAAAACCGGCGCTGAAGACGATGAAAAATGCCGGGGTTCAGGTTCATTTTCTTAACAAGCCTCGTTTTCCTTTTTTCTTTTTTCATATGCAAAAACGGAATCACCGGAAAATCGCTGTGATAGACGGAAAAATCGGCTATATCGGCGGGTTTAACATCGGTGAGGAATACCTGGGAAAGAAGGCGAAGTTCGGCAATTGGGAGGATTATCATTTGCGTATGAAGGGAGAAGGCGTACGCGATCTTCAGACGCTTTTTACCGACGACTTGAAACGAAATACCGGATCAGCTGAACTAAGCCCGGATGTTTGGCCGGAGCTTCCGCAAGGGAATATCTCTCATAAGATTTATGCAACTGACGGTTATTCTCTTGAAAAAACGTATGTGGCAAATATCGCGAAGGCAAAAGAGCGCATTACCATTTGCACTCCTTATTATATTCCGACAAAGTCACTTCAGCAGGCCTTGGTCAAAGCAAGAAAAAACGGTGTAGCCGTTACGATCATCGTGCCGATGAAATCAGATCATCCGCTGGTCAGAGAAGCAGCTTTTTCGTATTATTCGGAGCTCTTGGATGCCGGCTGTCTTATCTACCGCTTTTATCAGGGGTTTTATCATGTGAAAGCCCTGATTATTGACGATCATTTCAGCATCATCGGCACCGCCAATTTTGATCAGCGAAGCTTTTTTTTAAATGAAGAGGTGAATGTTGAAATCGATGATAGGGCTTTTACAAAAGAAGTCTATGCCACGATTGAAGAGGATATTAAAAGGTCGGAGCTGCTGACAAAGGAGAATTTTAAAAAACGCACATTCAGGCAGCGCCCGGCGGAATGGCTTGGCAGAGCAATATCTTATTTTTTATAAAGGAGAGTTCCTATGATTTTCAGATTTGGGTTCGTTTCAAACGCGATGGGCCTTTGGGATGCGTCTCCCGCTAAAACATTAACATTCGCGCGTTATTCCAAGCTTGCAAAGGATGAAAGAAAAGAAGCGCTTCTGACTGTGACAAAAGCCAATTTACGCAATACGATGAGGACCCTTCACTATATCATCGGCCACGGCATTCCTTTGTACCGTTTTTCCAGTTCGATTGTTCCGCTGGCCACGCATCCCGATGTGATGTGGGATTTTGTGACGCCGTTTCAAAAGGAGTTTCGGGAGATCGGGGAGCTTGTCAAAACACATCATCTAAGAACAAGCTTTCACCCCAACCAATTCACTCTTTTTACAAGCCCGAAGGAATCCGTTACAAAAAATGCGGTAACCGATATGGCGTATCACTACCGCATGCTTGAAGCCATGGGCATTGCTGACCGCTCCGTTATCAACATTCATATTGGCGGCGCTTACGGAGATAAAGAGACTGCCACTGCTCAATTTCATCAAAATATGAAGCAGTTGCCGCAGGAGATCAAACAGCAAATGACGCTTGAAAATGATGATAAAACATATACGACAGAAGAAACGCTTCAGGTCTGTGAAAAAGAGGATGTTCCGTTTGTCTTTGACTTTCATCATTTTTACGCCAATCAAGATGATCACGCCGACCTGAATAAAGCACTGCCCCGGATGATCAAAACGTGGGAGCGGATCGGGCTGCAGCCAAAGGTTCACCTGTCTTCCCCAAAATCGGAGCAAGCCATACGCAGCCATGCTGATTATGTTGACGCCAACTTTTTGCTGCCGCTCTTGGAACGCTTCAGGCAATGGGGAACAAATATTGATTTCATGATTGAAGCCAAACAGAAAGACAAGGCGCTTCTCCGCCTGATGGATGAATTAAGCTCCATCCGCGGCGTCAAACGCATCGGCGGCGGCACGCTGCAATGGAAATCTTAAATGTGCAAAATCAGGTTTACAGATCGCCGGTTCTGGGAACATACGCTATATAAGACAACAATCGATGGAGGAGAAAGATCATGAAAAACATCAAGTCTCTGAAAGTAGCCGCACAGGCATTTACTTTAAGAAATTTGATTCATCTTTATAAAATGTGCCATTCCGGAAGCCACGAGGTTTATATTTATTCGAAGAAAACGATGTGCAAAATCAAAAGCTTAATTGAGCTTGAAACGTTCCGCATGGCTCATAATGAAAAGGAATATTTGATTGTAGTGGAAGGAACCAAAGCATCACAGCTGATTGAAAAATTCCAAAATATCGTCGAGCCTGCTGAAAAAGAGGCGCTTTAACTTACATATAAAAAGGATAGACATCTTGTCTATCCTTTTTCTTATGGCCTTACATAATGGAGCTGAACCGCCTGTCCAAATTGTTTCATCCCTTTTAACCGCAGCTTTGTTTCATTTGTTAGTTCGTGAAACAGCGGGATGCCGCTCCCTAAAACGACTGGAATAATGGTGATGATGAATTCGTCGATGGCGTCTTCTTTCATAAAGGCATTCACCAGCTCTGCCCCGCCTGCTATCCAGATGTTTAAGCCTTTATCCCGTTTCAAACGGTCAGTGAAGGCCTTGGCCCTCTCATTGATAAATGTCACATGTTCATCATGATAGCTGCCGGGCGTTCCTGTGAAAACGTAGCATGTTTTATCCTGATACGGGAAAACCGGTGTGAGGATTTTGACGTGTTCATATGTGCTCCGGCCTAAGATGACGGTATCAACCGTCTGATAAAAATCGCTGTATCCGTTATCGCCTTCACCTTCAAATTCATCCAGCCAATCGATGCTTCCATCTTCTCTCGCGATCATTCCGTCCAATGAAACGGCAATGTACAGCACATTTTTTCTATCCATATTTTCCTCCTATTGCTGAACCATTTGCCCGAATTGCGCTTGATGCAGCCTGCTGTATAGGCCTCCGGCTTCAATCAGGTCTTGATGGCGGCCTTGTTCTTCAATACCGTTGTTTGTGACGACTACAATTCTGTCCGCGTCTTTGATCGTCGCCAATCTGTGGGCGATCACGAGCGTCGTGCGCCCCTCCGACAATTCTTGAAGCGCCTTTTGGATCGCCGCTTCTGTTTCTGTATCAAGGGCCGAGGTTGCTTCGTCGAGAATCAGGATCGACGGATTTTTCAAGAACATCCGTGCAATTGACAGCCGCTGTTTTTGCCCGCCGGAGAGCTTCACGCCGCGTTCGCCGATAATGGTATCCAATCCATCCGGCATGTTATGGACGAGCTCTTCCAGATGCGCCTGTTTCACAGCCTGCCAAATGTCTTCTTCTGATGCGTCTAATCGGCCGTAGGCGATATTTTCTCGAAGCGTGCCCGAGAATAAGAAAACGTCCTGCTGCACGACGCCAATCTGCCCCCGCAGTGAAGACAGTGTCATATCTTTAATGCTGATGCCGTCGATCGTAATGTCGCCCTCCGATGCTTCATAAAAGCGCGGAAGCAGACTGCAAAGCGTTGATTTTCCCGCGCCTGACGGACCGACGAACGCAACCGTTTCCCCCGCTTGAATGGACAGGTTAATGTCATTGAGGACGTTGTGATGGCCATCATAGCCAAATGAAACATCTTCATAGCGGATATTGCCCTTCAGGCCGGAAACGTCTCTCGCATCCGGAGAATCCTGAATATCCGGCTCTGTCTCCATCAGTTCCATATAGCTTTTAAAACCGGCGATCCCCCTCGGATACATTTCGATAATGGCATTAATTTTGTCAATGGGCCTGAACAGTACATTCGTCAGGAGCACAAATGCCACGAATTCCCCGTACGATAAGGAACCGCGAATGACAAACCACGTACCGCATAAAAGGACAAACAGCGTGACAAACCGAGTCAGCATATAGCTGATTGAACCGTTTTTCGCCATGATTTTGTATGAGGAAAGCTTTGTGACACGGAAACGCTGATTGTTGACGGCAAAGCGTTCTTTTTCAAACGCTTCATTGCCGAACGCCTGCACGAGCCGAATGCCGCCGATATTATTTTCTACCCGCGCGCTGAAGTCTCCGATATCTTTGTTCAGCGTGGTAAATGCTTTGGTCATTTTTTTGTTGAAATAAAGCGCAAGCCAAATGACAATCGGCATGATGATAAACGTTAATAATGCCAGCTGCCAGTTAATAAACAGCATCACCCCGAACGCCCCGAGAATGGTCATGATGGCAATGAATAAGTCTTCCGGGCCGTGATGGGCAACTTCGCCGATGTACATTAAATCGTTCGTCAGCTTCGACATCAGCGTTCCTGTCTTGTTGTTGTCGTAAAATTTGAACGAGAGCTTTTGCAAATGGTCAAAAAGCGACTTTCTCATATCGGTCTCGATATTGATCCCGAGCATGTGCCCCCAGTATGTGACGATATACTGCAGAGCCGAGCTGAGCGCATACACCGCAAATAAGCCGATTGAGGTCGCGATGATCAGCCCCCAGTCCCTGCCCGGAAGCAAGGTATCAATAAAATAATTGACGATCAAAGGAAAACTCAACTCCATTAAGCCTCCTGCGATCGCCGAGAAAAAATCGAGAAAGAACAACGTTTTATATGGTTTATAATACGAAAAAAACTGCCGCAGCACCCTATCTTCCCCCAATGCATAAATAACTGATAACATTTCTCAATTATACTATACACCGGCTGTTTTGAAAGGTCAGATTTCTTTTTCTTACAGAACACCTGAAAACAGACGGGCAAAGGATTCTTTTGTCCGGTCGGCCATTCCCCTTTTATAAAAGCCGACAGGGCTGAGTTTTTCACTGTCCAGCATATCCTCTTCGAAATGAGCTTCAAGGGTGCGAATCGCTTCGGCATCTGCGAAGAACACGTTCACTTCAAAATTGAGCTGGAAGCTGCGCATGTCCATATTCGCGGTGCCGACGGAGGCGAGGTCGCCATCAACGATCATGACTTTTTGATGCATGAAGCCTTTTTGATACGAATACACTTCAATGCCCTCCAGAAGCAGCTCCGGGAAATAGGACCTCGACGCGTATTGCGTCAAAAAGCTGTCGTTCTTCTCCGGCACCATGACCCTTACCTCCACGCCTTTTGTCGCCGCTGCTTTCAGCGCCGTGCGAATGGACTCATTCGGGACAAAATAGGGCGTGGCGATCCATACTGATTTCTGCGCTGAAGAAATCATTTCATAATAAAGGTCGCTCATGCTTTCCTTCATGTCAGGGCCTGTCGCGACAATTTGATAAATGCCCCCTCCCTCCACGGGAACCGGCGTATTGTACGCCTCTTGATCAATTAACACTTCATTGGAGACATATTCCCAATCCAGCATAAAAATGGCGTGAAGCGTTTGCACAATTTCTCCTTCCAGCCGCAGGTGAGTATCTCTCCAAAACCCGATGTACGGATCTCTGCTGATATATTCCTTCCCGACATTTAATCCGCCCACAAAACCGATTTTCCCGTCGATGATCACGATTTTCCGGTGATTTCTAAAATTCAGTTTCTGATTGAAGAACCCGTATTTCAGGGGAGAAAACGGAACGATGTCCACTCCCGCTTGTTTCATTTTCACAATATCTCTGCTTGCCAGCTTGATGCTCCCTGCGGCGTCATATAAAAACCGCACCTCGACACCCTGGCGCGCTTTCTCCATCATAATGTCCATCATGCCGCGGCCGAGCATGTCTGATTTAAACATGTAGTATTCAATATGTATATAAGATTCCGCTTTCCTCATCGCTTTGAAAATGTCCGGGAAGGTTTCTTCACCGTTTTTCAGCACTTTAATATTGCTTTTCGTATTGATATTCATATGGGCAGCCCTGATGGAATACGTAAAGAACCTTTCCTGATTGTCCTTCAGCCCTGTCACTTCCGGCGTTTCCTCCATGTCAAACAGCTTCCTGAGCTTTTCCCTGTTGTACATTCGTTTTGTCTTAAACAGCTTTCCCTTCACATAAAGCTGTCCGGAAAACAGGTAAAACATATAGCCGGCGATCGGAAAAAAGACAAGAATGTGAATCCATAACAGCGTGTGCTGCGAGGTGCGGTTTTCAAGAATTAACGAATAGATGCTGAACAAAATAATACTTCCATAGCAAAGCAATCCTCCGTAAAACTCAAGTCTGGAAACCGGAAAAAACCATATAACATATGCCCCGATAAGCATCATATATAAAAAGAAAAACTCCAGTCTCCTTTTCAGCATCCTGATTCTCTCCAATCTGATCCGATTACCTCCGTATTTCCTCTTCTTTCTAACATTTAAACCTTTGCAGAAAAAAAGCCTCCCCGCACGAGGCGGAAAGGCTTATGATGAGGCTTCCTGTGATTGGCCGGGTGTGATGTTCTGGAACAAAGCCGAGTTGAGAGAGTAGCTGCTTTTGATTTTATTTTTGAAGAAGCTGACGATCAGGCCCGAGACCGCAATCGACACTAAGGAGCAGAGCCCTTTCAGCAAGCCGACTGAGAAGATGCCGGCCAGCACTACGGCAAAATCAAAGAGGAAATTAACTGTCCCAGGATTCCATCCGTACCGTTTTTGCATAAATAAAGCGAGAATATTGGCGCCGCCGAGGGATGCCTGATGATAAAACATGAGCGACAGGCCGAATCCAATCAGCGCCCCGCCGCAAATCGCCCCGGCAAGCGGTGAAAAAGAGACAGACGGCAGCCAGTGATCCGCGCTTGTAAACAGAGTCAGCGCTGTGACTGCAAATACAGTGGATAAGGTGAATGTGATGCCCATTCTGATGAGAGAAAATATATAAAACGGGATATTAATCAGAAAGAAGATAATGGCAAACGAGGAATGAAACAAGTATGTCAGGCTTAGTGACAGTCCGGCTGTGCCGCCGGTTAATACATGAGAATGTCTGAGTGTCAGGACCCCGGCGCTTGTCATAAGACAAGCAGTTAAAATGAGTAAAATCCGCTTCATTCTTCACTCTCCTTTTTAGATGATGTTATTTCCACATACAAACATAACAGGATTCCTGGCCGCCCAGCCATTACCTTGGCAGAAAATATCTTGCGTTTTTATTTTTTCATCAAACGATTATCATAAAAAATCCCCCTCTTTCAGGGGGGATTTTCACGAGCGTTTCCGATACACGACATAGCTTCGTGTCAAATATTTGAGCGGAAGGCTGAACACGTGAACCAATCTCGTAAACGGCCACAGGATAAAAACGACGTATCCTATCATAATATGAAGCTTAAACCATAGCGGGACACTCTCCATCAAGGAGGCGTCAGGCCTGAACAAAACGATGTCCCTGAACCACGGCCCTACAGTTGTCCGGTAATCAAATCCTTTCGAATCAATGTTGAGAAACGTGGCTGCAACACCCGACAGCATCATGAACAGCAGCAGGAGGAGCGTAAGGATATCTGATGGCGAGCTGGTTTTGCGGATTCTTTTGTCAAACAGCCTTCTGTACGTCAGGATGATAAGTCCGGTACATGCCGCGATCCCCGCCGGCAGGCCTGCGCCAATCGCCATTTTGTGATACACATGTTCCGAAATGCCAATGGAAGAGTACAAGGCTTCCGGGATCAAAATTCCCATGAGATGCCCGCCGATAACGCACACCATGCCCCAGTGAAAAAGTGTGCTGCCCACCGCGAGTTTTTTCTTTTCTAACAGCTCGCTTGATTTCGCCGTCCAGCCAAATTGGTCATGCTGATAGCGGTAAATATGGCCGCCGATAAAGATCGTCAATACAATGTATGGCATCACGCCCCACAGGATCTGCCCGCTCATGCCTGAACAGCCCCTTCAACGCTTTCACGCACGCCGATGTTTTCCAGCGCGGCCAGCAGCACGTGCAGCAGCTCAGCATAGATGCTGTCATTTTTTTCGAGACGGGAAGCCAGCTCCCTCACATTGGACAGATATTTCTCAAACACACTTTTAGCTGCTTCAATCTCCGCAATCGCGGCAAATTCCAGCATAAGCGGCAGGTAATCAGGCAGCTCTTTCTCTGTCGGCAGGAAGCCGGATTGCTCGTATGTGTTTTTTAATTGCAGCAATTCAATGCCTCGTTCCCTTTGCTCGCCTGAGTTAAAGTAGGTGACGTACATATTCGTTTTTTTCCCGAAGTCAAACGTATAGACATAGTGTTCAATCAGCGCTTCTTGAGAAAAGCCGGCTGTCGCATCGAAAAAGTGCAGCAGCTTCTCCCGGATTTGCTGGTTGCCGATTTCAAGGATAAGAGCCTTCCAATCGGGAAGCTCGGCTCTCCACTCTTCATCCGGATAAGAAAGAAGATAGGAAAGAGCGGAGAACGTGATTTGCCGGTCTGTGGTGGTCATCTTGTTACACCTCATTTAATCAAAAATTAGAAACAAGAGCCGGGACCGCCTGAAAATGATAAGCCGCAGCTCCCTTGCTCAGCGTATAAATCAGACACTTCTTCTCGATGGCTGCTCGGAATCACAAAGCGGTCATCATATTTGGCGATCGCAAGCAGCCGATACATGTCTTCAATTTGCTGTTCTGTTAAGCCGACACTGGAAATCAGTGCCGGGTCGACGGTTTTATTTGTCTGGACCGCTCTCATATACTGGCGCATGACAGACATTTTCTTTAATGTTGACCGAATATGATCCGTATCACCGGCCGTTAATAGCTGTGCCAAATAGTCAATCGGAATTCTCATTTGGTCGATAGCCGGAAAAATATCTTCCGCAGATTGCCGGCTGCCTTTTCCTTCAAAGAGATTCATAATCGGGCTAAGCGGCGGAATGTACCAAACCATCGGCAGCGTGCGGTACTCAGGATGAAGCGGCAGCGCAATCTTCCAATCAATGATCATTTTATAGATCGGCGATTGCTGCGCGGCCTCTATCCATTCAGCCGGGATGCCTTGGTCTTTTGCCAGTTTGGCAATCTCAGGATCATTCGGATCAAGAAAAACTTCTAATTGGGAATGGTAGAGATCCTTTTCATTTTCAACAGATGCCGCTTCCTCCACTTTGTCCGCGTCATACAGCATGACACCGAGATAGCGGATTCTGCCTACACACGTCTCAGAGCAGATGGTCGGCAGTCCCGCCTCCAAGCGCGGAAAGCAGAGTGTGCATTTTTCCGCTTTGTTCGTTTGCCAGTTAAAATAGACTTTTTTATAAGGGCAGGATGAAACGCAATATCTCCATGAACGGCACGCGTTTTGATCCACAAGCACAATGCCGTCTTCCTCGCGTTTGTACATGGCGCCGGACGGGCAGGATGAAACGCACGCCGGATTGATGCAGTGCTCGCAAATACGCGGCAGATACATCATAAAGACCTCATCGAATTCTGTTTTGATCGATTCCTCCATCTTTTGCACGTTTGGATCTTCAAGCCCTGTAATGTGGCCGCCTGCGAGATCATCCTCCCAGTTCGGGCCCCATTCGATATTCATGAAATCTCCCGTCAAGGACGATTTCGGGCGTGCCACTGGCTGGTGTTTTTTCTGCGGGCTGTTTGTTAATGTTTCATAATCATAGTTCCAAGGTTCATAGTAATCATCAATCGTCGGCTGGTTCGGGTTATAGAAAAGGCCTGCAAGCCGGTTTGTTTTCGGGCCTGATTTCAGCTCGAGCTTTCCTTTTTTCAATGTCCAGCCGCCTTTATATTTGTCCTGATCCTCCCATTGCTTCGGGTAGCCGATGCCCGGCTTTGTTTCTACATTATTGAAGTACATATATTCCGCACCTGAACGGTTTGTCCACGTGTTTTTGCAGGTGACGCTGCACGTGTGGCAGCCGATGCATTTATCCAGGTTCATGACCATACCGATTTGCGTTTTAATCTTCAAGCCAATCGACCTCCTTCAGCTTGCGGATGACGACGTTCAGGTCGCGCTGATTCCCTGTTGGACCGTAATAGTTAAAGCCGTAGCTGAGCTGGGCATAGCCCCCGATCATCTGTGTCGGCTTGACGTGAATCCTTGTCGGACTGTTATGGGTGCCTCCGCGGTTATTCGTCAGTTTTGTGCCAGGCACGTTGATGTGGCGGTCTTGGGCATGGTGCATAAACGCCATTCCTTTAGGAATCCGGTGAGACAAAACCGCTCTCGCGACGACAACGCCGTTTCGGTTGAAGCATTCAATCCAATCGTTGTCTTGGATATCTGTATCCATTGCGTCATCTTTATTCATCCACACAGTCGGCCCGCCGCGGAACAGCGTCAGCATCGGCAGGGAATCAAAATACATGCTGTGGACGGACCATTTATTATGCGGCGTCAAATAATTAAGGACGATTTCTTTGCCCTCTTGATCAGGCCGCTTGCTCAAAAACGGGCGATGCTGAAGGATCGGTTTAAATGTCGCCATCGTTTCACCGAATTCCATCATCAGTTCATGATCGACATAATAAGATTGTCTGCCCGTCAGTGTTCGCCACGGGATTAATTTTTCAACGTTCGTCGTAAACGGCGAGTACCTGCGTCCCCCTTTTTCTGAGCCGGTAAATGCCGGAGACGTGATGACCGTTTTCGGCTGGGCTGTAATTTGTTCAAACGTAAAGCATTCTTCCTCCCGTTCTTCAGCCAGGTCTTTCAGCTTTAGGTTTGTGATGTTTTCAAGTGATTCCCATGCTTTCACAGCGACTTTTCCATTTGAAGTGGACGATAGGGTTAAAATGGCTTCTGCCGCCTGTTTTGCTTCACTTATATTCGGACATCCCTTTGCGATGCTGTCCGAGGTGATTTCTCCCAGCCTCTTTTTGAGTGATTCATATTCATCAGCTATCGACCAGCTCATCCCTTTTGTTCCGCTCGGTTTTAAACCGGCGAAAGGCCCGAGCGCGGTCATTTTATGAAAAATATGCTTGTAATCCCGTTCAACGACTTGGATGTTCGGCATCGTTTTTCCCGGAATGGCTTCACATTCGCCTTTGCTCCAGTCATTGATTTTGCCGAACGGCTGGGCCAATTCCTGCATCGTGTCGTGGAGGAGCGGCGTCGCGACCACTTCTTTCACCGGCTCCATATCGACTTCTTCTGCCAGATCGGAAACGGCTTTTGATAGTGCCTTGAAAATATCCCAGTCTGACTTCGATTCCCACGGAGCCGAGATGGCCGGAGCGAAAGGATGAATGAACGGATGCATATCTGTGCTGCTAAGATCGTGTTTTTCATACCATGTCGCCGCCGGCAGCACGATATCGGAATACAGGGCCGTACCAGCCATTCGAAAATCAAGATTGATTAACAAGTCGAGCTTCCCTTCCGGCGCCTGCTCCCGCCATTTGATTTCTTCAGGGCGGATGCTGTCGCTGTCGTCATTCATCAAACCGTTCGTCGTCCCCAGCAGATGCTTGAGAAAATATTCGTGCCCTTTTCCTGAGCTGGAGATCAGATTTGCCCGCCATACGAAGAGGTTCCTTGGGAAATTCACTTCATTGTCAGGATCTTCAATCGCAAACTTCAGTTTTTTCTCTTGAAGCTGTGAGGCCACGTACGCACCGACGTCTTTAGGTGTTGCCGCCCCCGCTCTTTCAGCTTCTTTGTATAGATCAATGCCGTTTTTATTGAATGTCGGGTAGGACGGCAGCCACCCTAAGCGCGCCGCCAGCACATTATAATCGGCGTGATGCTTGTAGCGGGATGACGCAGCGATCGGTGAAGCCAGGTCACTGATCGGCTGGTCCTCGTAACGCCACTGGTCTGTCGCAAAATAGAAAAATGAGGTGCCGTTTTGCAGCTTGGGCACGCCCTCCCAGTCCTTTGCGTTGGCAATCGTCTGCCACCCTTCAGCAGGACGGAGCTTTTCCTGCCCCACATAATGGGCCCAGCCTCCGCCGTTTACGCCTTGGGCGCCTACCAGTAAAACTAGATTTAACACCGCCCGGTAGATCGTGTCTGAGTTGAACCAGTGGTTGATCCCCGCTCCTACGATAATCATGGACCGGCCGTCTGTATCAATCGCATTTTGGGCAAACTCTCTGGCAATTTTAATGACGGCTTCTTTTTTGATTCCTGTCATCTGTTCCTGCCAGGCAGGCGTAAACGGCTCAGGATCATCATAAGAGACAGCGGATTGTTCACCGATGCCCCGGTTTACGCCGTAATTGGCCAAAATCAAGTCAAAGACGGTCGTGACGTACACCTCTTCGCCATTCAGGTTCAGTTTTTTTATAGGAAGATCCCGCTCAAGCACTTTGTTTCCGTCATTTGAAAAATACGGGATGCGCACCGTTCCGATTTCGTCCTCTATTCCGAGCACAGAGAGACGGGGCTCAATCGGTTCTCCGGTTTCTTCATCGACCATGTGGAGGTTCCACTTTTGCTGCCCGTCCCAGCGGGAGCCCATTGTCCCTTGCGGTATGGCAAATGCGTTTGTCTGTTCATTCCAGACCGCAGGCTTCCACTGATCATGCTTTGTCTGCCGCCCGATGTCCTTGGCATGCAGAAACCGCCCCGCTGTGTATATGCCATTATTTTTTGACAGAGTGACGAAGAATGGAAAATCGGTGTATTGCTTCGCGTACTCAATGAAACGTTCCGTCTCTTGGTTCACGTAAAATTCCTGCAAAATGACGTGACCCATCGCCATCGCAAGCGCCCCGTCAGTCCCTTGGCGGATACTCAGCCAGTCATCCGCGAACTTTGAGGATTCCGCAAAATCCGGACTGATCGAAATAACCTTAGCGCCTTTATAGCGGGCCTCCGCCAAAAAATGCGCGTCAGGTGTTCTCGTTAACGGAACGTTGGAGCCCCATGTGATGATATAGCCTGAATTGTACCAATCACTGCTTTCCGGAACGTCTGTCTGGTCACCCCAAATTTGCGGGGACGCCGGAGGAAGATCCGCATACCAGTCATAAAAACTGAGCATAGGGCCGCCGATTAATGACATAAACCGGGAGCCTGACGCATGACTGATCATGGACATGGCCGGAATCGGAGAAAAACCGACATTCCGGTCAGGCCCGTATTTCATAACTGTATATAGCAGGGACGCTGAAATCAGCTTCAGCACCTCCGGCCATTCAGCGCGCACAAACCCGCCTTTCCCTCTTGCCTGTTTATAGGACTTCGCTTTTTCAGGGTTTTCAACAATCGATTTCCAGGCTTCCAATGGATTTTGATGCGTCTGCAGTGCTTCCCGCCACAAATTAATCAGCACACCGCGCACGTACGGATATTTCACACGGAGCGGGCTGTAAATGTACCATGAAAAACTGGCCCCCCGCGGACAGCCTCTCGGTTCGAAATCAGGCATATCCGGGCCTGTTGATGGATAATTCAAGTTTTGTCCTTCCCACGTGACAATTCCGTTTTTCACATAAATATTCCAGCTGCAGGACCCCGTGCAGTTGACGCCGTGGGTGGAGCGAACGACTTTGTCGTACTGCCATCTGTTTCTGTATACATTCTCCCAATCGCGATCTTCGCGGGTGGTTTGGCTATGTTTATTTGAATGGTGTTCGATAGGAGAGAAATAGTTCAATCTCCTAAACAACGGACTCAATTTCTTTTTCTTCATGAGAGTTCACTCCTTCCGAGTCAGATGATGCTAAGTTCACTATAAACAGAGAAAGCGCATTTCCTTGTGAACTATGTCACACACTCTGCTTTTTTCACAAAATGTTCACACAAAGGAGAAGGAAGGACTTTCACAGGATGTGATAAAGGCGGCGTTCAGGCAGGACGCCTGAGTCATTAGCCGCTTTATTATTCCAAAGATCAAAAAAACCGGCTCTATTTTAAGAACCGGGCTCTACGTTATCATCCTGTGATGTATGCAGATACCGCAAAAATAATTGATAGGAACAAAAGACATTTTGCTGAAGCATGGCCAAAAAATTCATTTGCAACTGCGGATTGTAAGACATCATTTTTTTAAATATGTAATAAGGGATATTGAGTATCAGAATGTCTGGAGAGGCATTGACTGAGATAAAAGGCGATAAATAAAGCCCGCCTTTTTCATCAATCGGAAACACATCGCCTTTTTCCCACAGCGCAACAGTTTTCGAGCCTTCAGGGAGCCTGCTGTCCATAAAACGGACACTGCCTTTTAATACAATATAAACGGATTGAGAATGAAGAAAGGATGGAGACTGGTCACATAAGCCACAGATAAACGTCCCATTTTTCAGCAAGGTTTCGACAATGGATAGAGGCACTTCATTAAACATGGGAAGTTGTTTCAGAAATAATAAATAGTCACACTGATTCATAGGAAAGCCTCCTGTGTTAAGGATAGCTTTAGTGTAGCTCGATTGAGCCTGTACAGCAGTGATGTATTTCACAGCTTGTATGATGAATGTCACTCATTTGGAAGTTGACTGCATTTATAATGAAATAAAAAAGGAGGATTTTGATGAAGGTACTGATTCCGAAGCAGCACGGCGCATGGGCGATGCTGCTGATTCCATTTTTACTCGGCATGATCAAGGGAGGACCCGTTTTCTGGCATATTCCGCTATTCCTAGGATGGCTTTTCCTTTACTTGGCGGTTTATCCTGTTACGCTCGCCTTAAAAAAGAAACAAATCAAACCCTATCAAAAGTGGATTTGTTATTACGGTTTTCCAGCCTGCTGCTTTTTATTTGCCTCTGTCTTTTATAAGCCGCCGCTCATCTGGGTTGGCGTTTCTTTATTGCCGCTGTTTCTCATACATATGTATTATGCCCGCCGAAAAAACGAACGAGCGCTAGTGAATGATATTGCAGGCGTCTTGTTCTTTTGTTCAGGCGGGCTTGCAAGCTGCTGGCTGGGGAATGGAAACCTTGACGGCTGGGCTTGGTTTATTTTCTCTCAATCTGCTTTATTTTTTATCGGGAGTTCCTTTTATGTGAAGTCGGTGATCCGGGAGAGAAAAAACAGCGCATTTGCATACTGGTCATGGGGATATCACCTGCTGCTCCCCTTTTTATCTGCTCTTCTCGGAGCAGGATGGGCATTTCTTGCTTTTATCCCAAGCAGTTTGCGGGCATGGTTTTTTCACGGAAGGGATTGGCCTGTGAAAACGATCGGCATTCTGGAAATCGTGAATGCCTGCTTCTTTTTCGCCGTCATGTGTATGTTTATCACAAAATAAAAAACCAAGGACCGCCGGCGGTCCTTGGTTTCTTCAGTCAATATTGCAAATCTCCAGCGGACAATTTTCACACTCAATCTCGCATCGCAAATAGTCCCGCTTGTGCAAAATAATTTTTCCGGATTCTTCTATCGAAATCACCCCTTGTTTGCGGAGATCTCCCAGCATCCGGTTGACACTCTCCCTTGCCGCCGCGCAAAACTTTGCCAAATCCTGATTTGTCAGCACAATGTTAATCAGAATGCCGTCGCTTCGTTCCACCCCGTAGCTGTTTGATAAGCGGATAAGAGTGGAGTAGAGCGCCCCCTTTTTGCCGTGAAGAAGCAGATCTCTGATTTTGGACTGAATTTTCCGGAGGTGGGTGCTCATCCATTTCATAAATTCAAATGTCAAAGCACCGTTTTGGGTTAATTCCTTTTCCAGCTTGCTTTTATTAATGACGAGCACCTCGCCATCCTCTAGCACTTTCGCACTGAGCATATATCTCGGTTCTTCAGTGAAAAGTGTTAATTCCCCGACGATATCGTTTTTTTGGCAGATTCTAAGCGTCAGGTCTTTTCCGTCAGACGTCAGCTTGCCGATTTCAATGAGTCCTGATTGAATCAGATAAAGCTCTTCTGCATCCATTCCTTCTTGAAACAAATACGTGTGTTTTTCCATTTTTCTTTTCGTGCTGATTGATTCCAGCAATTCATGCAGATCGCTGGAAAGAAAGTCACTGTCAGATGGTCGAACAGAGAGAAAATTCATGAGCTCACCTCGAAGAAAGTCACGTTGCGTATGTCTATTGTAACGTGAATTGATTTGCACCCATCCAGAAAAAACTAACAATCTTGTGAATGCCCAGTGTTAGTTGACGCTCTGACTGTTTCTCTCCGTGTGCGTTTTCATTCTTTCCTGCCAATACATCCATATGACAAGGACAAAGCTGGCTAACGCAACTTCCGAAAGCGCCATGAAGCCGATCGCATATTGGCCTGTTGCCTGAAACACACTCGTCAAAATCAGCGG
The DNA here is from genome assembly GCF_002796895.1 of Bacillus sp. SN1. Taxonomy (NCBI): domain Bacteria; kingdom Bacillati; phylum Bacillota; class Bacilli; order Caryophanales; family Bacillaceae; genus Bacillus; species Bacillus sp. SN1. The sequence continues at coordinate 403,574 of NZ_PHIE01000002.1, read as the reverse complement.
AGGGAAAAAACCGCCTAGTCCGCCCATAGCAGACACAATACCATTGGCAATCCCCGCTTGCTTCGAAAAATAGAAAGGCACCAGTTTAAAAACAGTCCCGTTTCCTATGCCTGAGCAGACTGCCACCGTTAATGACCCAAACGTATAAAGGCCGATCGTCGGCGAGAACGATAAGATAATTCCTGATAATGTAAGTCCCGCAAAAACGAACATCAAGATGCGGAGCGGGCTCATTTTATCAGCCAAGAGTCCTCCCACAGGCCTGAGCAGCGTTGATACAGCAATAAATCCAGCCGTCCGCAAACCGGCGTCCGCAGGATTCAGCCCAAAGTTCTCAACTAGAAAGTTCGGCAGATAGATGGTGAAAGCGACAAAGGCGCCAAACGTAATAAAATAAAACAGGCTCAAAAACCACAGTACATGATTTCGGTATACGGCTTTGATTTGAGTTTTTATGGAAACATTCACTTTCTTCTCATGCCGGTCGCCGAATAATACGTGCAGCAATGCGAAAACTGCCAGCAGAACCAGATACATCTGCACAGTTGTTTTCCATCCCGCAGCTTGAGCGATAACCGGCGCGGCAAATGTGGTAATGGCGGTTCCGATGTTTCCGGCCCCGTAAATCCCATTGACGACACCGTGCTTTTCTTTCGGATAATATTTCGGCAGGGATGTCACCCCAATAGAGAATACCGCTCCCCCAATCCCTAAGAAAAAACCGCCCGTGATTAAATCAAACAGAGAATCCGCGATACTGATCCAAAACACAGGAAATAAAAGCAGGATGAAGCTGATCATGAACATCAGCCTTGCGCCAAACCTGTTCGTTAAATACCCTAAAGGAATGCGGAGAAGCGACCCGAGGATTACGGGAATCGCTGTCACCAAAGAAATCTCGCCTTTGCTTAAATGAATATCTAATGTGATTTGGGAAATGAGTGATGAAATCAGCACCCAAACCATAAACCCTGCCACCAAGCTTAATGACTGTAACGATAATTGAATGTGTTGACGGTTGATCATTTGGCTTGCCCCTTTCAATGATTCAATAATCAGTCTTATCATACAAAAACTCAGCAAACAGGATTGTGAATTACATCACACGTTTTCCTCATAAAAAAGGGCAAAGCCCGCAGGCTTTGCCCTTTCTCATCATTACATTTTTTCCGGAGCCGATACGCCGATCAGCTGAAGCGCATTGTTCAGCGTAATTTGCGTTGCTTTCATTAAAGCCAGGCGCGCACGGCTTTTCTCTTCATTTTCAGGATCTATGACTTTCTCTGCATTGTAGAAGCTGTGCAGAGAAGAAGCCAGATCATAAATATAGTTTGTGACACGGTGCGGAATTCGTTTTTCCGCCGCTTCCGCCACTGCCTCTGGGAAGCCGCCGATCGTTTTTAGCAGGTCATATTCTTTTTCTGATTGAATATGGCTGAAATCAAGATCCGCCGCCGGCTTAAGTCCCTGCTCTTCCCCTTGGCGAAGCATGCTGCAAATACGGGCATGTGCGTATTGTGCATAATACACAGGGTTTTCGTTAGATGTTGATACAGCAAGATCTAAGTCAAAATCCATATGCGTATCCGCACTCCGCATCGCAAAGAAGTAACGCACGGCATCCAAGCCGACTTCTTCAATCAGGTCGCGCATCGTTACCGCTTTACCCGTCCGTTTGCTCATTTTCATTTTCTCGCCGTTTTTGTAAAGGTGAACGAGCTGAATGATTTCTACTTCAAGCGTTCCTTTTTCATAGCCAAGCGCTTCGATTGCCGCTTTCATACGCGGGATGTAGCCATGGTGATCGGCGCCCCAAACGTTGATCAGCTTATCAAAGCCGCGGTCAAGCTTATCCTTATGGTACGCGATATCAGGCAGCAGGTACGTGTACGAGCCGTCCTTCTTGATCAATACACGGTCTTTATCATCGCCGAACGCCGTGGAGCGGAACCATGTTGCGCCGTCTTCTTCATAGACATGGCCTTTTTCGCGGAGCGCTTCAAGCGCCTTGTCGATTTTTCCGTTTTGGTACAGTGAAGTTTCGGAATACCACACATCAAACGGCACACGGAAGTTTTCCAAGTCCTTGCGAAGCTTTTCCAGCTCGTATTTCAGGCCGTAATCACGGAAAAATGCGAGGCGTTCGCTTTCCTCTTCGTTGACGAAACGGTCGCCGTATTCCTCAGCGAGACGCTTTCCGATCGCAATGATATCCTCGCCGCGGTAGCCGTCCTCCGGCATCGGTTTTTCCAAGCCGAGCGCTTCAAAATAACGGACTTCCACAGAAAGCGCCAGGTTGTTGATTTGGTTTCCGGCATCGTTAATGTAGTATTCACGGCTCACATCGTAACCAGCCTTTGAAAGCACATTGCACAGGGAATCGCCGACAGCCGCACCGCGCGCATGGCCGAGGTGAAGGTCTCCCGTCGGATTCGCTGATACGAATTCTACCTGGACTCGTTCACCGTTTCCGATGTTCGTTTCCCCGTATGCTTCTCCTGCTTCCAATACAGAAGGAATCAGCTTCGTTAGATATTGATTGTTCATATAGAAATTGATAAAACCCGGGCCAGCGATATCTAGTTTTTCAATCGAAGCCTTTCCTTTATCAAAATGAGCGACAATTTCTTCAGCAATTTGGCGCGGCGCTTTTTTTGCAACTCTAGCCAGCTGCATCGCCATATTCGTTGAATAATCGCCGTGTGTTTTATCTTTCGGTGTTTCTAAAATGACATGGGGAATCTGGCTTTCTTCAGCCAGTCCCGCTTTCAGAACGGCCGCTTTGATTTCTTCTTTCAGCACGTCCTTCATTTGTTCCGCAATGTTCATGCGTGAGTTCCTCCCTCATACGTGATCGTCATATTATGTAAATGCTGCTGCTCGTCTCCGACATGCATGTCATATGCGATGCTGATACGGCCTTTTTCTTCGCCGAGATCAGATTGAATCGATTTTGTGCTTGTTTTCAGCTCAAGCTCACCAAATGACATTTTATATTTAGCAATTGTGGAAGCTCCCGTTACGAAACGCTGATTCATTTTGACAGCGCCTGACCTCATGACCAGCACTTCGCCTTCGCTTACTTTCACAATCGTTTTTACTTTGCCTAAGTCGTGTTCCTCATAATAAGATAGATACACTTTATTTTGTTTTACATAGTAAAATCCGGTGGTGCGGAATTCGATGACTTCCTGGTTTCCGTCATCCTCGATCACAGACTTCACATGGAGTGTTATCGGTGTCTCTTGCTTCATTTTGACACGTCCTTTTCATCATTCCACTTTGACTTGAATAGTATAATCATTCAGTTTGTAAACTTCAACTGCTTCTATCTTACCATCATTGCTCATCATATTTGAAGATAAACCTCATAAAAAGCATTCCCTTAATAGAAGAGAAAATCATATCACTAATTACCTTTAGGAAATGTTACACTTTTCCGAAATCTACCGTTTTCATTTCACATTTTATTCAAAATATATGTATTGAATTGGTAATTTATTAGTTTTATCATAAAAGTACAACATAGATCTGCTAGAAAAAACAAAAAAAAGGGAGGATTCAATTATGAAAAAAGCTGTTATTGTAGAAAACAAAGGTTGTGCAACATGCTCGATCGGAGCCGCTTGTCTAGTGGACGGTCCTATCCCTGATTTTGAAATTGCCGGTGCAACAGGTCTATTCGGTCTATGGGGATAAGGTTCTCCAAAAAGGGCATAGTGATTCTACTATGCCCTTTTTAAGTAAATTACAATTTTTAACTTAAATCTACCTCATGGTTTATACATACACAATCGTTTTTCATTTGAATCATATGTAGAGGGGATGGTATTTTGTTTATAGAGCAGATGTTTCCATTTATTAATGAAAGTGTAAGAGTTCACCAGCTTCCTGAGGGCGGCGTGTTAGAAATCGACTACTTGCGCGATAATGTCTCCATTTCTGACTTTGAGTATTTGGATCTTAACAAAACGGCTTACGAGCTTTGCATGCGAATGGATGGGCAAAAAACGGCTAAACAGATTTTAGCGGAGCAATGCGCAGTGTACGATGAATCACCGGAGGACCATAAGGACTGGTATTACGATATGCTCAACATGCTTCTGAACAAGCAGGTCATCCAGGTTGGAAATCGGGCCAGCCGCCACACAATCACCACGAGCGGAAGCAATGAATTTCCGATGCCGCTGCACGCCACCTTTGAGCTGACGCACCGCTGTAATTTGAAATGCGCTCACTGTTATTTGGAAAGCTCGCCGGAAGCGCTCGGCACCGTGTCGATTGAACAATTCAAGAAAACGGCTGATATGCTGTTCGACAACGGTGTGTTGACATGCGAAATCACGGGCGGAGAAATTTTTGTCCATCCGAACGCCAATGAGATTCTTGACTATGTATGCAAAAAGTTCAAAAAGGTTGCTGTCTTAACGAACGGAACACTCATGCGAAAAGAGAGCCTTGAGCTGTTGAAGACTTACAAGCAAAAAATCATCGTCGGCATATCTCTCGATAGTGTGAATTCTGAGGTCCATGATTCCTTTAGAGGGAGAAAAGGCTCTTTTGCCCAAACTTGTAAAACGATAAAATTGTTGAGTGACCACGGGATATTTGTCAGAGTCGCCATGTCCGTTTTCGAAAAAAACATGTGGGAAATCCACGATATGGCCCAAAAGGTTCGGGATCTCGGGGCGAAGGCGTTCTCTTACAATTGGGTTGATGACTTCGGAAGAGGCAGAGATATCGTCCACCCCACAAAAAATGCCGAGCAGCACCGCAAATTTATGGAATACGAGCAAAATATCATTGATGAGTTTAAAGATCTGATTCCGATTATTCCTTATGAGAGAAAACGTGCGGCAAATTGCGGCGCTGGCTGGAAGTCCATCGTAATCAGCCCGTTCGGAGAAGTACGTCCGTGCGCGCTCTTTCCAAAGGAATTTTCATTGGGAAATATTTTTCATGATTCATATGAAAGCATCTTTAACTCCCCTCTCGTCCATAAACTGTGGCAAGCGCAGGCACCGCGATTCAGCGAGCATTGCATGAAAGACAAATGCCCGTTCAGCGGCTATTGCGGAGGCTGTTACTTAAAAGGGCTGAACTCTAACAAATATCACCGGAAAAACATTTGCTCCTGGGCGAAAAATGAACAATTAGAAGACGTGGTCCAGCTTATTTAGGAGGGAAACGATTTGTCACCAGCACAAAGAAGAATTTTACTGTATATCCTTTCATTTATCTTTGTCATCGGCGCAGTCGTCTATTTTGTCAAAAGCGATTATCTATTTACGCTGATTTTCATTGCCATTGCCATTCTTTTCGGGATGCGCGCGCGGAAGGCTGACTCGCGATGAGCATTTTGGATATACACGATGTCTCCGTTTGGTATGAACGGGACAACGTCATCTTAGAACACGTGGATTTACATTTAGAAAAAGGCGCTGTTTACGGATTGCTTGGGGTAAACGGCGCCGGAAAAACGACACTGATCAATACACTGACAGGGGTGAACCGTAATTTCAGCGGGCGCTTTACGCTGTGCGGCATTGAAGCGGAGGCCGGCATGCCGCAGAAAACATCAGATCAGCTGAAGATTCACCGTTACTTCGCCGCCGATTATCCGCTGCTGTTTACAGAAATTACGGCGAAGGACTATGTGTCTTTCGTTCACTCGCTTTATCAAAAGGATTTTTCAGAACAGCAGTTTACCAGTTTGGCCGAGGCCTTTCATTTTTCCAAATACACCAACAGGAGAATTGCGGAGCTTTCCTTGGGGAACAGGCAAAAGGTTGTGTTGATGACAGGCTTATTGCTGCGGGCTCCCCTGTTTATTTTAGATGAGCCGCTCGTCGGTTTGGATGTGGAATCGATAGAAGTCTTTTATCAAAAAATGCGCGAGTACTGTGAGGCAGGCGGAACCATTCTGTTTTCTTCCCATCTGCTCGATGTCGTGCAGAGATTTTGTGATTATGCGGCCATTCTTCACAACAAACAGATCCAAAAGGTCATCCCGATTGGTGAGGAGACCGATCTGCGGCGGGAATTTTTTGAGGTGATCGGCCATGAATAACATATTCCCCATCATGTCTCTGCTGTTCAAACAGCTTTACAGCCGTCAAGGGAAAAAGGACGCCATTCGCATTGCCGCAGGGCTTGTGATTCTCGCCGTGTTTGAAATCGGGCTGATCCGCCAGGCCGGCATTGACGAATCGGTGTTGGGAAAAACATATATCATACTCGCGCTTCTCTTAATGAACGCATATATGGTGTTTCTTTCTGTGACATCTCAATGGAAGGAATCTTATATGAAGCTGAGCTGCCTGCTGCCGATTTCTTCACGGAGCTTTTGGCTCGCCCAGAGTGTCGTTCTGTTTATCGACACCTGTTTGAGAAGAACATTATTCTTTTTTATTTTACCGCTGTTCTTATTTGGAAACGGAACGCTGTCAGGGGCGCAAACATTATTTTGGCTCGGCAGATTTTCGTTTTTTACCGTTTACTCAATAATATTCGGTGTAGTACTAAGCAACCATTTTGTCAAAAAGAAGAACTGGATGTTTCTGCTGCATGCAGCCGTTTTCGCCTGTGTATGCTTCAGTGCCGCTTTTATGCCGGCCGTTACAATCCCGCTATGCGCGGTTCACATGCTATGGGCGGTGGTCATTGACTTTCCTGTCTTTCTGCAAGCGCCTCCGCAGCAGAGCAAGATGCATTCTTTTTTGCGGAGATCTGAATTTTCGTTTTACAAAAGAGAATGGAACCGATTTATCTCCTCTAAAGCGATGCTGTTAAATTACGTGGTGATGGCGGCGTTCAGCGGCTTCTTTTCGTTCCAGATGATGAATACCGGCATCTTTAATCAGCAAGTGATTTATATTGTGATTTCCGCCCTTCTGCTGATCTGCTCGCCGATCGCCCTTTTGTACTCTATTGAAAAAAATGATCGGATGTTGCTCATCACGCTTCCGATTAAACGAAGAACGATGTTTTGGGCGAAATACCGCTTTTATTCAGGCCTATTGGCAGGCGGATTTCTCCTTGTCGCGATCATTGTGGGCTTCATCAGCGGCCGTCCGATTTCAGCTCTCACTTTTGTGCAGTGTATGGAATTGCTGCTGGCGGGAGCGTTTATCCGGTTAACCGCGGATGAAAAAAGGCCGTCCTTCAGCTGGCAGACGGAACAGCAGCTCTGGAGCGGTTTCTCAAAATACCGGTCTTATCTATTTTGTCTTCCTCTTTTCTTAGCCACATTAGCCGGCACCGCTGTCTCCTTGGCGGTTATTCCGATTGCCGGGCTGATCATAGTCTATTACCTGCAAAAACAGGATGGTGGTTTCTTTGATACAAGCAAAAGAGAACGGCTTGGAAGTTAACCTGCTGAAGACTCATCAATTTTCAACAATCTCAATCGCCGCGAGCTTTCTGAAGCCAATCGAAAGCGCGGCGGAACCTGAAGAAGAAACAATCTATTTTTACGGCGCCGCCGCACACCTGAAGCAGCAAATCATTGACGCTTTCGGTTATGCTGCCGGCAGCCGCTTTATGTATTCAGCGAATCTCTTTTTTGACCAGCAGCTGAAAACCTGCGGAACCCGTTTGATTCACCCTTTATATGACAAGAATCTTCATGTTGATGCCCTGATGAAGACATTTGCAGACATATCCTTCCCTTCTTCTCTTTCAGCCGAAGCTGTTGAAAGGGCAAGGAATGAGCTGCTGCTGAAGATCGAAAAAAAATTCGCTGACCCCTTCTCCTACTCGGCGGCCCGCTTGGCGGAGGAGGCCTTCGGAAACCCAATGTACGGCACAGCCATGTTTGGCCGGAAAGACAAGATACAGGCGATCCGTCCTGAACGGTTTCTCGACGCAACGGATTTCATTGTTGATTTATTGTCCCAGCAAAAACAGCTGAACATATTGGGACACGTACAAGCCTGTGATGTTCCGGGACATGCCCAGCAAACGTCTGCCATGACGGCCGGAAGAATACCCGTGAACCGGCATGTTTTTGAAACAGAGACACGCAGCGCAGCAGGCCCTTCCGTCTTGACACTCGGGTTTGACTGCGGGGAGATGAAAGACGCCAGCGATTATATCAACATTCAGCTGATAGACGGATTGCTCGGAAAATACGGTCATTCCGCTTTATTCAAGCATTTTCGCGAGAAGGATCTGGCAGTCTATCACGTCATCACCCGATACGACATCATGAACAATTTGCTGCTTGTTTCAATATGTACGGATCAGCTTCATGAGAAAGAAATTCCTCCGCGCGTTTTGGAAGCTGTCTCACATTTTCAAACGGATGAACAGGAACTAGAACAGGCAAAGCAATTTTTACGCAATGAAATGCTGTTGCAATTCGATTCTCCAGAAGGTCTTTTGGCCTATATGGGGATTCTGCGCCGCTTCTCCTGCACGAAGGAAGACTTGCTGGATGGCATCTCAGCGGTTACGTGCCGTGATGTGTTGGAATTCATAGCGACTATCAATTATATCGGAGCTCATGTAGTAAGGGGATGAAGAGATGGAAAAAAACGCTTTTTTTCAACAGCTGGATGAACGAACCGATATCAGATACACAGACAGCGGACTGAAAATATTCAGATTGAAATTTCCCCGCGCAAACCTGCGGCTGTGCAATGTGAAAATCGATTTTGGGAGCCGGGATGTCCGCTTACAGGCAGAATCCGGTGACACGCAACTCCCATACGGCACAGCTCATTTTTTAGAGCATCTTCTCTTCTGGCATAATGGCCGCAATCTGTACAGTGATTTCTTTGCTCATGGCGCGCTTTTAAATGCGTTCACTACCTATACCGATACGAATTTTATGTTTACCTCATTGCCGGATCGGTGCAGACAGACGATCCCCATCCTGCTTGATGCGTTATCGAACCACTCATTTGACAAGCAGATGATCACTCAGGAAAAAGCTGTGATTACAAATGAAATTCAAACAGCACACCTCAATCATCAGCTCTCTTACCATTACCAGCTGATCAGCATGCTTTCTCCCGCCTCACCTGCTGCGGTCTTCCCTGCAGGCAGAATCAAGGACATTGAGGCGCTGGACATCCGTGATTTACAGAAAGCCTACAATGCCGCCTACAAGCCCCAGCGGATGACGGTGTTTTTGATTGGGGGCTTAGAAGATTCGGAAACCCTTTTGCCTCCTGATCTACGGCTAGAAAAGCGGCCAGATGAGAAAGCAGAGCAAAAAATCATATCCGCATGCCCTCCTTTCCTCTCGCAAAAAGAGGTGCTGGGTGATGAGGAGAGGCCTGAAGACACATGGACCGGACTGCAAATCGGCGCACTCCCCGGACAAAATGATCTGTTGACGTTAAAGCTTTATTGGGACATCGTGTCTCGTATTCTATTTCAATTCGGTTCGCCGTTTTTTCAAGAAATTCAGCAAACGTACCGCCTGGAAATCGATCGCTTGTCAGCCGAGGCTCACATGTATGAGGATGGCGGTTTTTTGATCCTTCACAGCCAAGGGGCGCATTCTTCGGCTTATGTCGATGTCGCTTCCTACTATGTCAGACAGCAGAAAAAGCAAATTGGGGCCTGGCTCCAATACGGCAAGGATTCCTTGACCGACGCGATCATTTATGACAGCGATTATGTGCGTAAATGCTTTGAATGGGCGGACGAGTGTGAACGGTTCGATTGCTCGTTTCTCGACATGTACCGCATCATTCACGATATGAATGTTCAGGATTTCTTGTCTCTCATTGATGCATTGGCATCTTCTAAAAAAGCGGTCATTCACGTTTCACAGAAAGAGGCGATCGGACAATGAGAAAAAGCACTGTCTTTACCGTGTTATTGCTGCTCGTTGGTATGGCGGCGTATTCCTTCGGCTGGGTTCAGGCCTTCGCCGAAGCCGCTGCCCAATATGTAAAGGTGATCAACAATGATGCTGTGCGGCTCGGACTGCTGGCTTGTATCGCTTCCGTCCTGATGCTGCCCGCTTTTCTCTATCTTCACTATGTCACCCAATCCGTAAAAAACATGACAGCAGCCTTTCAGAAACTCACACAGTCTCATCAAAGCTGCTGTGACTTCCAGCATCACAGATTGTGCAGCCGTTATGCCGACGATGTCAAATCGCTGCGTGACAGCTATAAAAACGTCCGCCAAGCATACGTGATGGCTGCTGTATTATGCCAAGTCATCATATTCGGCTGCATGTTCGAAATCGTCAAAGCCGTCCCTTTCCGTTTTCACACGCCCCCTGCCGTTTCAATGGGACTTGCGGTGTTGCTTGTTTTGTATTTATTGTTTTATATGCGAACGTACTTGATGCAGTTTTTCCAGCATGGCACCCTGTTCAGAAAAGTGCTTGTGGGAGTGCTGACAGGAGCCGGAATATGGTGGATGCTCAGTTTTACCATAAGTGAACTGCTGTTTCTGATCATCCTGGCAGCCATCCAGCAGATCGGGTCATTTATTTATAAACGATTGTCTTATCGCAGCTCTGCTTCTCTCGACCTGTGAAATAAGCTATATCGCTATCGCAGACGGACCGGCCCCAACCGGAATCACCGTCACAGCTGTATAATCACTCGTGCGGTACACGGTCACGGTATTGTCGTCGGGCTGTGCTGCATAAATGTACTGATTATCAGGTGTTACGGTGATGTCAGAAGCGCCGGGGAGAGAGGCAGTTGTTATAAAGGTATGCTGCGCTGTATCTACGACAGTGAGATTCTCCAGAAATGCCTCAAGGAAAAACGCACGAGTCCCGTCAGCAGAAAAAACAATTGTAATTAAACCGTCAAACAGTCTGTTAATTTGTGAAGATTCGCTAAATGTTGTCAAATCTATCACAGAAATGGCATTCGGACTTAGCTCACCATTTTCCAGATAAGCAAAATCTCCTATTATCGGGGTTACAATTAAATTTGGTGTTTCAAAGTTACTTAAACTTTCGATCAGCTGTCCGGTATTTAGGTCATATTTATTAACGACCCAAAATACAGAGTTGGTCGTATAGAAAAACTGTCCGTTAGGGTCTAGGGCAAAATCGTCCGCAGCGGGGGACACCGTGAATGTATTGGTAATGGTTTGCGAGGAAATATTAATTTCATAAATGGAGCTGCCCCCTGCGAGAATATAAGCAAATTCTCCCCCAGTTTTAAACTGGATTTTTCTTGGGGCTCCTGCAAGAGGGATGGTTTGTGTAACCGTTAATGTTTCGTTGTTAATGATCGATACAAGATTCGCATTCCTATGGAGAACATACGTATACGCTTTATCCAAGGTAACACCCAGATCAGTCGGGATATCAGATAAAGAAATGGTACTTACAAGAGTATTCACGTCAGCATCAATGACCGAAACCGTGCTGTCTCCAGTGTTTGCAGTAAACACGTAAGATCGCTGATCCGGCGCCGGTACAAGTACAATCGTCCCCGTCACTGATAAAGGGCTGCCGTAGAACGGCGGAACGACAACAAGGTTCTCGATCGTGATGCCACTGAAATCCGGGCAATCATCCGGGTTATCAGAATAATAGACGACTTGATCGATCTCTGCATTGTAAATGACAGAAACAGCCCCGTCCCCTTGTCCATATTGATTTCGTACAGGTGAGACACTGACAAGAAGCGTAACGGTCCCTTGCAGACGCACAGCATATTGAACACCGATATCTTCTGGTTCCGGCCCAGTCTGGATTAAGCAAGGCTCACTGATACAGGACAAATTGTCTGTACTCCACGTAACCGCTGCAGCTGCTTCGGCAGAATCAATAGTGAACCCCTCAGGAATGTCAATTGGCACTTGAAACAGCGCTTCTCGGCTGATCTCCTCATCACAAAAACAGAAACAATTTTCCTGTAAAGCTGAAAGATCATTTTTTTTCATAATTTCACGCCCTTTTAAAAATGCACAACATGCATTTGGTTAAATTGCAATGGCACTCGGTGAAACCCCAAGAGGTATGACAGTTTCCACAGAATAATCACCTGTGTTGTAAACCGTAATGCTTTGCTCTATAAAATGAGTTGCATACAGAAATTCGCCATTCGGGGTAAACGCAAAGTCATTTCCCCGTTGTGGAAGATTTCCTATTACGTCTGCACCACCTGGACTGACGGAATATAGATTGTGAGTGAAACCATCAAACAAATACACCTCTGATCCGCTCGTAAACATTAGATACTCACCTTCATACTCCAGCTCTTGGGTACTACTGATCGTAAAGGTATTTAAATCAATAATCGTCAAATAATTGAAGAAGTGATCTTCTTCTAATACATAGGCATATCGCTCCGGCGGCTTTGTTTCTATGGAATTTACAATAAGCTCTCGTTCAATCGTTCCTGTAACTTCACCGGTAGATAAGTCCACTTTTTGCACTAAACCAAAATCAAGAACATAGGCGAACAACCCATTGGGATCAATTGCAATATCATACCCTTCAACAAGAATAGACCTTTCTACAGTTGACGTTTCTATTCTGATCACATAAATGGCATTACCGGCGAGAACATAGGCAAAATCATGTTCAGGCACAAATTTAATTGTTTCAGGCGGCTGATCTAGCAGAATGGATGTATTAACAGTCAATGTGTCATAATCAATGATAGAAATCATATTTTTGTTGAAATGCAAGACAAACACAGAGTTTTTATCCGGGGTCATTTCAATACCTGTCGGCTCGAACGGTAGAGCAATCGTTGTAAACACGGCATGAGTGTTTGTATCAATTACAGAAACCGATTGATCATCTGGATTCGCTGTGAACGCATAAACGGGTTCCGGTTCCGGTACAAGCACAATCGTCCCCGTCACTGATAAAGGACTGCCGTAAAACGGCGGGACAACAACAAGGTTCTCGATCGTGATCTCACTGAGATCCGGGCAATCATCCGGTTCATCAGAATAATAGACGACTTGGTCGATCTCTGCATTGTGAATGACAGAAACAGCCCCGTTCCCTTGTCCATATTGATTTCGTACAGGTGAGACACTGACGAGAAGCGTAACGGTCCCCTGCAGGCGTACTGCAAATTGAACACCAACCTCATCAGGCTCAGGCCCCGTTTGAATTAAACAGCGTTCACTGACACAAGAAAGGCTGTCTGCATTCCATGTGACGTTTGCAACAGCCTCAGCCGGATCAACGACAAACCCCTCAGGCAATTCAATCGGTGCTTGAAACATTGCTTCACGGCTAGTTTCTTCCTCACAAAAACATAAACATTCTTCTTGTGTGACTCCTGCTTTTTCTTTAAAGGAAAGCTTATTTTTTCTCATACCTTCACTTCCTTTTCAGAAATACACTGCTCACGCAGATACAACAGAATATGGAAGGTGAATGTGTTTGCTTGTACAAATTGCCGAGGGTAAAAGTGGTTTTTCGAAAGTATTTCCTCCAACATGCGGTGTAACGAAAGAAAAAATTGCGGTTTTTTTGCGCTTCTCTTAAGGATGATAATGATAAAATATGACATATATAGAATAATGAAGGGAGGGATTTGCAAACGTGACAGGTGTCATATCTTCTTCTTCCGTCGGAGAAAAGATTAACGAATGGTATATGTACATACGCCGATTCAGCATACCCGATGCAGAATATTTGCGAAGAGAAATCAAGCAAGAGCTGGATCAAATGGAAGAAGATCAAGACCTTCATTTGTACTATTCACTGATGGAATTCCGGCACAACCTGATGCTTGAGTACCTTGAACCGCTAGAAAAAATGCGGATCGAGGAACAGCCGAGACTGTCTGATCTGCTGCTTGAGATTGATAAAAAACAGGCTCGTTTAACTGGAGTCCTTGATTATTACTTTAATTTCTTCAGAGGCATGTATGAGCTGGACCAGCGGGAATATCTGTCGGCTATTAAATTTTTTAAAAAGGCCGAAAGCAAGTTGATATTCGTTAAGGATCGAATAGAGAAGGCAGAGTTTTTCTTTAAAATGTCTGAGTCTTATTACTATATGAAACAAACGTATTTTTCAATGGACTATGCACGGCAGGCATATGAAATATACAAAGAACATGAAGCTTATAATATAAGATTGCTTCAGTGTCACTCTTTATTTGCTACCAATTTCCTAGATCTGAAACAATATGAGGATGCCATATCACATTTTAAAAAAGCTTACTCTATGGCGGAAGCTGAGAATCAGCCCCAATTAATGGGAAGAACATTGTACAACATCGGGCTTTGTAAAAACAGCCAAAGCCAATATGAGGATGCCGTAACATATTTCAAAAGAGCAATAGCTGTTTTTGAAGAATCTAATATTATTCCTTCCCTGCCCCAAGCCTATTTTTTAATTACACAAATTCATTATAAAATGGGAAAAATGGATAAAGCCCATGCATATCATAGTAAGGGAATGGCTTATTCTCAAAAGGTCGGAGATTCAATATATTTATCGGAGTTTGAATTTTTGAAATCTTTATACTTATCAGGCCCTGATGAAGAAGCAATTCAAAGTTTCTTTGATTTCCTCGAAAGTAAAATGTTGTATGCTGATCTTGAAGATTTCGCTCTTGATGTGGCAAAATATTATCATGAACGTGAAAATTTTCAAAAAGCTTCTGCTTATTTCCTAAAGGTGGAACAAGTAAGGCAACTTATTCAAGGAGGAGTGAGATTGTATGAAATTGAAGTCTAAACTATTACTCTCTTGTCTGGCCCTAAGCACTGTTTTCATCGCAACGAATATTGCAAATGCACCTACACACCAAATTGAAGTTGCACAGCGAGGAATGATTTAATGAAAACAACCGGTTTTTACCGGTTGTTTTTTTGTTAAATAAACAGCCAAGACAAGTTTCGTTTAAAATTCAAAATATTAATTACTAATATATTTTGAATTGGTTTCCCAATCCAGAAACATAGTAAATAAGAAAAATTTTATTATACATAAATAAAAAAGTTATTTACTTTTCCTTTTTTTTGAATTAATATATTATGTGACTTAAGTTCAGTATCACTTCAATTGAAGTTTAAAAATGGAGGATTTATTTTGAAAGTTCAATTCAAAAAAAGGATTAGTTTACTCATCATCATGTTTGGGATCGCAGTTTCCTCACTGGGTGTTACACAGGCGGTTCATGCAAAAGCAAATACGAGCGATTCAAGAGTGCATTTTACTTTCAGATGGTACAGCCCTTACGACTATACAACTGCTCGAAGAAAACAAAATAGAAGCTACATGTATATGCATCTCCTAAAGAAAGATGACGGAGGTAAATTTAATGTATGGGCAGAGGCAGATAAAAACGTTCACTCTGGCGGGCGCGACTGGCACAATGTATCCGGTGGTGGTACTCACGAAGGAACAGTACACCCGGGTCATACATACTTATTTTCCAACACTGCTGTTGAAAATTACGGGAGAAATGTACCCGTAAGGTTTGGCGGTTACAGCCGCAGCAATGATTCCTTCTCAACTGATTGGAGTCCTGACAGCGTAAAACCTAAGGGAAATTACACAATCTATTAATACCTTTCTCAAAACAAAGCGATCTTACATTAAACATGTAAGATCGCTTTTTAAGGTAAAAATAATATCCATTCTTCAAGATTTTTTATTAAAATAAAACTATCCAAAACTCACACAGAGTTTTAATAAAAAAAACAGGAGCCTCGCACATGATTTCTTTCTTTTTAAAGCGTTTATTGAAAAATAAAGAGATTTATTTCTCTTTATTCATTAGTATCGTTCTTATGATCGTCAGTTATCTAGGTATTCTCTTCTTTCATAAGAAGATCAATCTTCCTTATGAAATCCATAACTCACCGTTTTTATCGAATATTGCAGAAGGAAATACAACCTCAGCTCAGACTGTCTGGATTCTCATTCTTCCGTTATTAGCATCACTTCCAATGTCCGGTATGTACCGTGAAGATAAAAATACTGGATTTTTTATGAATGTTATAACAAAAACAACTAAAAAGAAATACTTCACAGTATTATTCGGATTGAATGTTGTGATTTCTTTTTTGGTTATTTTTTTACCGTTATTATTAAACCTTTACTTGCTGATGATGACATATCCTTTAGTAAATCCGGACGGAATCGTCAATTATATGGACCCAATCGTTTTGGGCGGAACTGATTTAGCAAACCTTTATTATGAAAACTCGCTGATTTATACTCTCATTCTATTTATACTAAATGGTTTGTACGGTGCCATTCTCTCTTCCATTGGATTAGCTTCATCATTTTTTATTAAAAAGAAATATTTTGTTTATATCATACCTTTCTTAATCAATTTAATAGGCTTTACTTTACTCAACAACCATTACAATCCAATGAAATATATTGTTAACGATGGAGGGTTTTTGAGTGTAGATAAGTTTATTTATTTGAACCTTAGCGTGTTCATTGCAACTACTTTACTTTATATGTGGGGAAAAAAACGCCGTGTTTTATTATAATACTCTAAAATCAACATTAAGAATGAAGTGGCCGGGTATCACCGTCGCATTACTGCTGCAGTTAATTGCTGTTTATTTCTTTTTTCATCAAGAAAATGGTAGTGATGATGGTTTTGTACTGGAAAATATTTTTTCCTATTGGCATCTCGTTTCTATTTTATGCCCTGCTGCCGTTGTATTTTCTGTTTTGATCTCATCCGATTACTTTTCAATTTATACTGTAATCCGAGTAAACAATGCTCCTTATCTAACAATGATATACCTTTTAAAAACACTTTTATTTTCAGCAGTATACGGGATTATCATTATGGGTGAATTATATACTTTATGTGTATTCAATGATACGGGACTATTGTATGTGACCCCGATATCTTTTATCACTCATGTGTTTGCATTTATTTTCATTTGTTATGTTGTTTCATTTATTTTACTGTATTTGAATCAAATCATTGTAGTTTTTCTATTCATTCTTTTATTTTTGATTGATTACCTTGCATGTAATGGTATGCTCTTTTTAAATGGTTTTGTGCTGGAATTTAGTGATTCGGCTGAATTATTATTGATTAGATTAGGGATTATGTTGTTATTATTCGGGATTTCTATAGAATCTATAAAGCGACGCAATTATTTACAGCAGGTTGAGGAGAAAGGAGCAAACTGATTGTCTATTATGAATATGCTGAAACGTGATATTGTCATGCGTTTCAATGAAAGTAAGATTACATACTTTGTCATTAGCTTAGCTATTGCCCTCCTTCTTTTATGCTTCCTCTGGAATAGCAATAAGACGGGACAGCTAGGCCATCAAAGTTTTTCCGACAGCCTGATCACACTATTTCATTCGATGAATTTCTTTGATCTACATATCTTATATACACAACATAGATTATCTATCCCTCTACAATGGATTAGTTTTCAAGTGCTGCCTTTGTTGATTGTGGGTAATTTTATGTTTCGTGACATTCAAATTTCTGGAGCTTATATCCTTCCAAAAATCCCTAAAAAAGGATTATTTATATTCAGCAAACTTTTGTCACTGTTTGTTCTGATTGTATCTATTTGGTGCGTATGGCTCTTTATATACATTATGTTATTTACCTCATTTAAAGGCTTTACAGCAGAACTGAACAGCAAGGTAATATTATTTATGTTAATTCAAATCTTAGTTTCGTTTATGTATGCAGTTTTGCTAGAAACTTTAACTTTCATGATATCTTTTATATCAGCATTTATTATTATTGTTGCTTATATTGTAATATCTATTTTTTTTCACAGCTCTTTATTTATCGCTTCATTTGCTATGGCTGGAAAGTGGGCTTTTATTGATTATTCGCGCATGAACGTTAACTACTCAGATGGTCGTTTTTTTCATGCCTCCGGCTTTTTATTAACTGCACTTATTTTCTGTGCAGCTTGTACTTTTATCAGCCTAGTTTTTATTAAAAAAACAGATATTTTAGGAGAGTAATTATGACGTCGTATATCGAGTGTAAAAATATAGTAAA
This sequence comes from Bacillus sp. SN1, assembly GCF_002796895.1. Taxonomy (NCBI): domain Bacteria; kingdom Bacillati; phylum Bacillota; class Bacilli; order Caryophanales; family Bacillaceae; genus Bacillus; species Bacillus sp. SN1. The sequence goes on along the minus strand of NZ_PHIE01000002.1, from coordinate 385,650 downwards.
AAAATTAAAGGGAAATCATGTATTAGATGATATCAGTTTTTCAATTAAAGAAAACGAATTTGTCGTGTTAAGAGGCCATAATGGATCTGGAAAGACAATGATTTTAAGAGCCATCGCCGGACTGCTAACATTAACAAAAGGCGAAGTTTCTGTTAACGGCCTCGTGATCGGAAAAGATATTGACTTCTCTGAACATACAGGTCTGTTAATTGAATACCCGAGCTTCATCCCTGTCTATTCGGGATTTCAAAATCTGAAATTCCTTGCTTCTATCAAGAAAAAAGTATCTGATGAAGAAATCAAAGAAGTAATAAGAAAAGTTGGGTTAGACCCCGAAGATAAGCGTAAAGTCAAACGCTATTCTTTAGGGATGAAGCAACGCTTAGGAATTGCTCAAGCAATAATGGAAAAACCCAAATTACTTCTTTTAGATGAACCAACAAATGCCTTAGACAAAAAAGGGATTAATCTTATACTGGATATCCTAAAAACCGAAAAAGAAAACGGCACAACGATTGTAGTGGCTAGTCATGATGATACACTATGTGAAAACAGTGTTGTCGATAGAATTATCGATATTAGTGAAGGTAAGCTGGAGGATGCAGATGAATAAGCGTTGGATTTTCTTTATTGTTTTATTAATAATAGTAACATTCAGCTGTGTTCGTTTCTATAAAGTGAACGCCCAAAATGATAAATACACTCCAAAAAATATTAATATTGCCGCAAACCAAACGATCGATACAGGGAAAGGAATAAAACTCCATATATTAAAACCATTAAAGCCGATTAAGTCATTTGATAAAGAAACAAATTCCATAAAATATATATACATTTTGCCTTTTAATGCTGAAAATACTTCTAATCACAAAATTACTCTAGAGGAGCTTTCACCGGACGGAAAAAACTTTTTATTTTTTGGTCAGTATCAATATAATAAACAATTGATGCCTTATAATTATGATTTGCCGGATAAGTATCAATTCAATACAGAGATTCCATCAGGGAAAACAGTACTAGGATATGTAGGATTAAGTTTGTATCCCGACGAAAAAGTAAATTATAAAAATTTCAATCCTGAATCATCAAAAGTATTTGCTTATTATACTGTTATAGACGACGAATCTAATAAAAGAATTTCTTATAAAATGACTTTAAATAATTAAAAGATGAAAAAGGGCCTGAATTACATTCAGGCCCTTTTATTAAAAACTATTTCACAAACCCAAGCAGCATCTCACGGATGATTTTGCTGGCTGTGTTTGCCGTTTGTTCTGAGTGGTCATATACCGGTGCGACTTCCACTAAATCAGCGCCCTTCACGTTTACCTCTGAGCGCGCGATTTCATGGACGGATGCAAGCAGTTCTTTAGACGTGATGCCGCCGGCGTCAACCGTTCCTGTTCCTGGTGCGTGTGCAGGGTCTAATACGTCAATATCGATGGTGACATATACCGGACGTCCCGCCAGCTTCGGAAGCACTTCTTTCAGCGGTTCAAGCACTTCAAATTTGGAGATGTGCATGCCGTTTTCCTTCGCCCAATCAAACTCTTCTTTCATGCCGGAACGGATTCCGAATGAATATACATTTTGCGGTCCGATCAATTCTGCCGCTTTGCGGATCGGCGTGGAGTGAGAAAGCGGTTCTCCCTCATAATCTACGCGAAGATCTGTATGTGCGTCAAAATGGATAATCGCAAGGTCGGGATATTTCTTGTGCATCGCTTTAATGACAGGCCATGTCACAAGATGCTCTCCGCCCATTCCCATCGGGAACTTCCCTTTTTCTAAAATGCTGTCCACATACTCCTCAATCATATCAAGGCTTCTCTGCGGATTTCCGAACGGCAGCGGAATGTCGCCGGCGTCAAAGAAGTTCAGGTCGGCCAGATCACGGTCTAAATACGGGCTGTATTCTTCAAGGCCGATTGACACCTCGCGGATTCTGCTCGGGCCAAAGCGTGAGCCCGGACGATAGCTGACCGTCCAGTCCATCGGCATGCCGTAAAGGATGGCGTCCGCCCCTTCCCACTCGGGACGGCTCGCGATAAATACTTTTCCTGAATAAGCTTCATCAAATCTCATCTATAATACCCTCGCTTTCCTGTAAAAAAGCGCAAGATTCGCTCCTGCGCCATACCATCATTATTTAATCAGGTCACTCACAAATTTCGGCAGAACAAACGCCGCTTTATGAATATCTTTTGTGTAATATTTCGTATCAATATCGAAGAAACGGCTGTCTTCCACTGCAAGCGGATCATATTTTTTCGATCCGATTGTAAATGTCCACAAACCGCTTGGGTATGTCGGAATGTTTGCCGTATAAAGCTTCGTAATCGGGAAGATTTCCTTCACGTCGCGCTGTACATTTGTGATTAATTCAGGCGTAAACCATGGGTTGTCCGTTTGAGCGACGAAAATGCCGTCTTCTTTCAGTGCCTTCGCGATTCCCGCGTAGAATCCTTTTGTAAACAGGTTTACAGCTGGTCCGACAGGTTCAGTTGAATCTACCATAATTACATCGTATTGATTTTCAGATTTCGCAATGTGCATAAATCCGTCATCCACCTGAACGTCAACGCGCGAATCATCCAGTTTACCTGCGATAGAAGGAAGAAACTTTTTAGAGTATTCGATGACCTTGCCGTCAATATCAACAAGTGTCGCTTTTTTCACGCTTGGATGCTTCAGGATTTCTCTGATGACGCCGCCGTCACCGCCGCCGACAACAAGAACGTGCTCTGGATTTGGGTGTGTAAATAATGGGACATGCGCCACCATTTCGTGATAAACGAATTCGTCTTTTTCAGATGTCATGACCATGCCGTCCAAAAACAGCATGTTGCCGAACTCTTCTGTTTCCACCATTTCTAAATGCTGAAACTCCGTTTGTTCTGTATGTAACGTTTTATTAACCTTCATTGTAATGCCAAAGTTTTTCGTCTGCTTCTCTGTGTACCAAAGTTCGCTCAATTGTCATCTCCCTTTCAAGGCTGTATTCATTTATTGTAAGCGTCTTATCAGCTTTTATTCTCGGTTGAAATCGCATTTTCACCTAAGGAAAAAGTATAGAGGATGGCAGGGAAAAAGTAAAGATGCGTCCTGTTCTGAGATGTTTAAAAACGATCTTTTTTTCTCATAATAGTAGAAACATAAAAAAAGGGGGAACCCGTTGTGGATGCAATGACAAATAAACGGCTGAGACTGACGCTGAAAACCGTTCGCGCCTTCATCTTTTTAGGGGCTTTTGCGGCCTTGGCGGCAGCTGCTGTGTTTATGACTGTCATTTTGATAGCCAAATACCAGGGCGCTCCCTCGGTGCAAGTGCCGCAATCCACGATTTTGTATGCCAGTGACGGCTCAAAGCTCGGGGAAACGAACTACGGCGAAAAGCGCTATTGGGTCCCCTTAAAGGACATGAATCCGACGATTGCAAAAGCGACAGTGGCGATTGAAGACCAGAATTTCTACGATCACCACGGCTTTGATTATAAACGCATGGCCGGCGCGGCGCTTGCAGATCTGAAAGCATTTGCCAAGGTCCAGGGCGCAAGCACCATCACCCAGCAATATGCGAGAAACTTATACCTTGAACACGACAAAACGTGGAAACGAAAATGGAATGAGGCGTTCTACACGATCCGCCTGGAACAAAACTATTCTAAGGACGAGATATTAGAAGGCTATTTAAATACAATTTATTACGGACACGGCGCATACGGCATTGAAGCTGCTTCCCGCCTGTATTTCGGCAAGCATGCAAAAAACCTGACGGATGCGGAGGCTGCGTTATTGGCGGGAATCCCGAAAGGTCCTTCCGGCTACTCGCCATATGTCAATGAAACAAAGGCCAAGGAGCGCCAGAAAACGATTGTGCGGATGATGGAAAAGCAGCAGATGATCGGCCATAAAAAAGCGAATGAACTGATCAAAGAACCTCTTTCCTATCAGCCTTTGAATAAACAAGTTTCCAAGAGAAAGGCCCCTTATTTCTATGACAATGCGATGAGAGAGCTGGAGAAAAAGCTCGGCATGACGAGGGAGCAAATTGAAACGAGCGGGTTAAACGTCTATACAACGGTAGATAAACGGATGCAGCGCATCGCTGAGGAGACCATTACCGAAACCGTTAACGCCGGCTCTGACATTCAAGTCGGGTTTTCAGCCATTGATCCCCGTACAGGAAACGTTCTCGCCCTTGTCGGCGGCAGGGATTATCAAAAAAGCCCGTTTGACCGGACGACACAGGCGAAGCGCCAGCCTGCTTCGACGATCAAACCGTTACTGTACTATAAAGCGATCCAGAGCGGATTTACGCCAGTCACCTTGATGAAAAGCGAAGAAACCGAGTTTCAAATTGATGCAAGTGGAGAAACCTATTCTCCAAGCAACTATAACGGATACTACGCCAACAAGCCGATTACGCTTCTGCAGGCGCTGGCGCTTTCCGACAACATTTACGCTGTGAAAACACATCTCTTTCTAGGAATGAATAAGCTTGTACAATCGGCAAAGGAATTCGGCATCACTGCGCGTCTTCAAGCACTGCCTTCCCTCGCGCTCGGCACTGAACCCGTACGTCCGATTGAGATGGTCAACGCCTACGCCATGCTCGCAAATGGCGGGAAGAAAATCGAACCGACTTTTATTTCAAGAGTTACGGACGCGGCGGGACATGTGCTGTACGAAAACCCGAGCAAGCATAAGCAGGTGCTCGATAAAAAAGCCGCTTTTGTCACGGCAAGTATGATGACAGGCATGTTTGATACGGATTTAAACGGCTATACGTCGGTAACCGGACGGACAATCGCCAACCGCCTGACAAGAACATATGCGGGAAAATCAGGAACCACAAGCGCAGACAGCTGGATGATCGGCTTCAATCCGAAGCTGGCCGCAGGGGTTTGGACAGGCTATGACAAAAACAGCACCATCGACTCGGTCGAAGAAAAAAGCTATGCCAAAACGATTTGGGCTGACTTCATGGAGGATGCGCTCAAAGGAGAACCGGAAACTGCGTTCAAACCGCCAAAAGGCGTAACCGGCGTGTACATTGATCCAGAAACAGGCTACTCATCCGGCCCCGGATGCGCAGCCAAGCATTACACGTATTTTGTGAAAGGCACTGAGCCATCAAACGTATGCTACGGGGCAGAACCCGCTAAACAAACAAAAGACCGGCTTCCAACCAAAGAAAAACCCGCTTCCGAGAAAAAATGGTGGGATAAATGGCTGGGGCGGAATCATTAAAAATAACCCGGCTCCTCGGAGGCCGGGTTATTCGTATGGTTCGTCAATTACCCACGGAAGAAGCGTAACACAATCGAGCTGAATAATTGGTTTTCGGAAACCCTTAGGAATGTAAATTTGGTGCCGAGGCTCTGAATTAATCCTTTCCGGGTTCAATTCTTGTTTTCCTTCTACAATACGGCCTACTATAAAATAACTGGCTATATAAAAGTGCAAATGATCTTTTATCCCATGGTAATTTATATCTGTGCATTTGGGTACCATTTGCTGGTTTGCACTGAGTACATATACTTCTGTGTTTGAGATAGGCCTACCAATCGATGGTACCTTGTGCATGACACCCTTTTCTAGCTTCATATACGTGGAATAAGTAGTATCTTCGGATGGACCGTATAGGTTATACACCTTTTCAATCGGACTTCTCTCATACAAATGCTGGACCAGTGACTGCGGCAACGGTTCTCCAGCCAAATTCATCACCTTTATCGAAGAAGGGATCGTCTTTGCTCGAACCAGTTCCTTCGCTGCTGATGGTACAGTATTGACCAAAGTCACATCCTTCGTAGACAACTTGTCCAGATGAAGGGCACTTTCAGCGACAATCACCTTACCACCCATCGTCAAAGGAACAAACACTTCAAAAACCGATAGATCAAAGGAAAGTGAAGTTGAAGCCAGCACTCCCGTTAATTCCTGTCGGGAATAGGTTTGATGTGCCCAATGAATCATCGTCAACGTACTCCGATGCTCAATCATCACTCCCTTGGGATTGCCAGTGGATCCTGAGGTATAGATGATATAAGCTAAGTTATCGTTTGTCACTTCACTCGTACATGCCGTCGTTACTTCCTGTTCGATCGCTGCTCGATCACGATCGATACAAATCATGTCAATGGATTCAGGTAACGTCATTTTTTGCTGCAACTTTTCCTGTGTCACCAGTACTTCGATATGAGCATCCGCTAAAATATACCGTAGTCGACTCTCCGGATACGCAGGATCAATCGGAACATACGCTCCTCCTGCTTTCATGATTCCTCAGGAGACCAACAATCATCTCGGATGAACGTGTAACGCTGATCCCAACCAATGATTCGCATCCCACACCCCTCTTCTGGAGATAATGGGCCAACTGATTGGAACGTTCGTTCAGTTTTCGATACGTTAGCTTCTCATCTTCGCACACTACCGCGATCGCTTCTGGCGTTTTCTCCACTTGTTCCTCAAACAATGTATGAATCGTGCTTTCACGTAGGTCAACGACACCTGTGTCATTCCATTCATCTAGTAACCGCTTATATTCTGCTTTCGATAGCATATTCAGTTTTGATAGAGAATCTTTTGGATTAGATACAATTTCATATAACCAATATTCAAAATGGCCTGCCATTCGCTCAATGGTTGCAGCATTAAACAAATCGGTATTATATTCAAAAGTTAGCAATAACCCTTCTTCCGTCTCCGATGCAAACAAACTCAAATCAAATTTGGCAACCGAAGTATGACTTTCCATATCTCCATGTTTCCTGCAGATAGCTGAGGTAACTCTTGTTTTGTATTCTGTAAGGTAAACATGGTTTGGAAAATCGGTGAATGACTGGTATTCCGTTCAGGTTTTACGGCTTCTACCACTTTTTCAAACGGAATGTCCTGACATTCGTATGCTTTTAGTGCTGTTTTTCGTATCTGCGACAGAAGTTCTTGGAACGTCGGATTTCCACTGAGATCAGCTCGATAAACCAACGTATTTACAAAGAAACCAATTACTCCTTCAATCTCTCTAACATTCCGGCTCGCAATCGGGCTTCCAACCAAGATGTCGTCTTGTCCCGTATAACGAGCAAGGAAGCTTTGATACGCCGCCATCAAGGTCATAAATAAGGTGGATCCTTCTTGCTGGCTTAACTCCTTGAGCTTTTCCCGTAGGAAATACGTTATCCTATAGCAGTTGAAGAATTGAGAAAAGAAAAAAAGATGCCATTAGGCATCCAACTAAGGCAAGTGAAATATCTCAATAACATAGTGGAACCAGATCATCGGTTTATTAAAAAGCGAGTTCGTTCGATGTTAGGACTGAAATCCTTTCGCACAGCTACATACATTATTTCTGGAATAGAAGCTATGCATACGGTAAAAAAAAGCAACTTGTTTCACTGGATAAGTCTGTCCGAACTCAAGTGAATTTCATCCATCAACTATTTGGAATTCCTGCTTAAGACTAGATTCCACTAGGAAACTTTTTGCCCCTTTATATCTTTCCTAAGTATTTGCACCAGAACCCCTTCTTTAAATGCAAAAACTTAAGATGTATCGCATTATCTTTAGAATCGTTTCCGTTTCCATAAAGCTCTTATAAAGGCTTGATGCTGATAAGATACTAGAATGCAATTTTTTTCATTATTCAAATTAGGATAAAATATCTACTGTCGTTTAATAGGCAATGCATAATAGCCAAAAGCTAAATCCAGCAAGGCACTTGCTTCTTGACGTAGTAACAGATCTTTCGGACGGAACATAAAGGATCCGTCAGCATTGATGGAAGTATCAGGGTCTAGAATTCCTTGGGAGGCAAGTGCCTGAATCGATTGAATTGCCCAGTCATCCGCAGCATCAAGTAATTTAACTTTAATAGCTTTGTCAGGTTGAATCGGTTTCATGTCATGAATTTGCTTTAAGTTTTGAATCATGGTTGCTGCGACCTGTCGGGTAATCGGAGTAGCACGGTCATACCCAGGAATTCCTTTCATAACTTTTTCCCTTGCCTCCTTGGAGTCGTCTGGAAAACCGTTCCATCCATAAGCAAGTAACAACGTATCCGCAAACTCTCCTTGTGTCATGATGTCCATCGGATTGAATAGATTACCTGTTTTAGCACCCATAATATTTAGAGCATGAAGATTATCAATGTGACTTCTATAGTTACTCTTTTGTGGAACGTCATCAAAAGGTGGTTTGTTGTTAATTCTCTGGGCATCTGCTACAAAATCAAGGCTTTTAGGAGAGTTGTAGTGAAAATATGCGATTTCTCCAGCTGAATTCTTTTTGAAGGCAACTTTGTTACCTTCCGAATCTTCAAATAACAACGGATGAATCATTTTGAGAACTTGTTTTCCAGGTGTTCCACCCTCCATGACCAAATTCCCATTTTCATAAGTGAAATGAGTGCGAATTGCAGCGAAACGCGAATTTTGGAATAAGCCCAAGTATTTATGAGCTTCTTTTTCCTCTAACGGGAGATAACTTGTTTTTACTTCATTCTTCTTAGCAGGGAAATAGTGATCCATGAGAGTTTCATATATGTCTACACTCATCATTGAATCATTATTGTAAGACATGAAGAATGCTGTTTTTTGTTCAGGCACTAAAATCAGCAATGATTGATGTCCAGGCATGCTTCCCCCTTTTATTACAACGTGTTGACCGTTAGCAAATTCATTAAAAGGCGTTTCAAACCCAATTGTTGCAACAGGAATCGTCTTATCATCAAAAACTTGATAGGCATGCATCATATCTATGCTTTTTTCACTTACAATTTCTTTGTCTTTAAACTTTCCTTTCTGTAGTTGCATAATCATGTATTTTGACATGTCTTCCGCAGTAGATAAAATGCCTCCTTGTGGCGTATCCCTTAAACCGCTCCCACTTGTTGGAATCGGATCGCCAGTGGGACCATAATGTGTAGCCATTCTTTCGAGAAGATCAGGTGTAAAGCTCATACTTGTAGATTTCATATTTAATGGTTTAAAAATATTCTTTTCCATATATTTTGAGAAAGAGGTGCTAGTAACATTCTCTACTGCTAACCCCGCGAGCGCAAATGAGACATTGTCATACGTATAAGCTTCTCCTGGTGGCCGTATCACTGTTGGCATATGTTTAGAGAAAAATTCTTTCATTGGTATATTATTATTAATATATTCAGGTCCGGTTATATTTGTGAGATCGGGAAAATCTACCCCGCTAGTATAAGTGAGCATATCAAACAGGGTAAGAGGTTTCCCTGTTTGATTAGGTATTTTTAATCCACCAAGGTATTTTTGTACATCTTGATCTAGTTTAAGCTTTCCTTTATCAACTTGCTGCATCACAGCCAAAGCAGTAAAAGTTTTTGAGACTGAAGCGATTTGAAAAACCGTGTCCTTAGTAACGGGGATTTTCTTTTCTTTATCAGCATATCCATACCCTTTATTGACAACGACCTTTCCATCATGAACGACGACAAAACTAGAACCGTTCACATTGTACTTCTTCATTTTTTCTTCAAATAACGGATCAGCAAAAGATTCTATTTCTTTTTTATTATTAGGTCCTTTCGCAATTTGGATATTAGTCGTGGAAGCCGATGGTTTTGATTTTCCTGCTTCTAATGATTGTTGGGAACAAGCAGAAATCATAGTTGAAGAAGAAAGAAGAATTGCAACGATCCCCAGTTTGTTAATTGGTTGTTTCATTTTTATACGCTCCTTTATTTGATTGGGATTTTTTGTTAGCGCAACGAGTTAGCGGCTCGTTAGCATATGAACAGAGTGTAGCAAGGGGTAAGTCATAGTCGATAGTGAACTTTTGTCATAAGGACAACAAAAATTGAGTGGATAAGGCTGTATTGATAGTTATGTCATAAAAATCATGACATTTTGACACTACCGTATATGACAGAAAAACACTTAGAATCAAGGAGCAGTTTTTAAAGTATTAACAATAAATGAGGAGGGGAGATTTTCATTGTGCATGATAAAAATATAAAGAGGCCTGAAAGGGGAAACAGGTATGACCTATTTATGAAAAACAAACCGGTAACAAGAGTGTTTCAAGGAAAAAAAGTAATTTTTAGGTTCAACATACATGTGGAAAAAGAGGGATTTACCGTTTGTTAGGATACAATGGCGTTTGCGAAAAAAATAATTAGTAAAAAATTACAAATTCACTCTTGAACTATTGGTAGAAATGATAGCTGTGTGGTTAGTATGAAACAGCTAACAACCAGCTACACAATATAAATAGAGGAGAGGAATGCCTTATGAAAATACGTAATCAAATTACATGTGCAAGTATGATCCTTTTAATAGCTGGAAGTTCTTAAGGTGGTAAATACTACTATTAAGCTAATAAAACAAAATCCTCGGTAACATGAAAAAAACGTTATTCTTTCTCTAGGATCATAGGAAAGGATAGCGTTTTTTTACATTTGGGGGTAAAGCAATTTCTTAAGTTGATGGATGTGGGGTACTGTTAGAAAAATGTAGATTTACAACGGTAAGCTCATCAAGGTAATTCTGGCAACGAAACATTGTTGACATTAAAATTTATACATTGTTCATAAACAATAAAAATAAGGCTTAGATTAATTAGAGTGTAATCGTACAAGAGGGGCGCATTTTATGAAATATTGTACTAAATGCGGAAATGAAAACTATTTACCAGCCCTCTGTGAAGATAGGTTTTAATAAAATATTCATCTCCCTTATACCTTGTTCCAATTTCGGTTATAGTCTACAACTTTTATAGTCATCGACATCCTATTCCATAGTGTTTTACTTTTTCGATATAAAAATCCGAATACCCCTTTTAAACAACTAAATTATATTAGACTATATTCACAAAAAAGTAGGGGTTTCCAACTCTTTATTTTTCATTGTAGTTTCAAATATGGTAATGGGTAGTGATGCCCTGCATTATCTGTAAGTTCCCCATTGACTTCAGCTAACTAGTTCAAGTGAGAGTGTCAAGAAAGTAATCCTGTATCTTTTGCCTTTTGTACGGCTTCTTCTCGATTTTTAACTCCTAGCTTCTCATAGAGTTTGGAGGCGTAATTTCTTACCGTTCCGTTTGACAAGTAAAGTTTCGAAGCTATTGTTTTATAACGGCTTCCTTGTGATAATAGTTCCAAAATCTCTAATTCTCGTTTCGTTAATCCATACTCTTTTCCATCTGATTTTGATTCAAATGATCCTGTTTCTTCATTTTCTTCCCATATTCTATGGAACAAGTCATGATTAATCATCGTGCCTCCTCGATAGACCAGACGAATTGATTCAGCCAGTTCACGCGAATCTATGGATTTCAATAAATATCCATCCGCACCATTTCGTATGATTTCTTTTGCCCTTTCTGTATTCTGAAAGGTTGACAAAATGAGTACACGAATGTCCGGCCATTTTTCCTTAATCATTTTAGTCGCATGAATCCCATCCAGATTTGGCATCTCTAAATCCATTAATACTACATCTGGTTTTAGTCTCTCACACAATTCCAAAGCCCGTTCTCCATCTTCAGCCATTCCCACTACTTGTAAATCCTCCTGTCCATCCAAAATTGTATGAAGACTTTCTCGGATGAAAGAATGATCATCGACAATACACAGGCGGATTTGTTCATTAGACAGTTGTACTTGTTTCGGTAAAACACATGAAATTAGCGTCCCTTCCCCCTTTTTGGAATAAACAATGACTCTTCCTTGTGACTGACTCACACGCTCTTTCATTGCAGTTAATCCAAAGCCATCCTTCCACTCTTCTACCCCACATCCATTATCTTGTACATCCAATCTTATCTGTTGTGGTTCAAAGTGAAGTGACACAATGATTTCTGTGGAATGCCCATGGCGAACAGCATTTGTTAGTGATTCCTGCAAGCTCCGATATAGTGTCATTTTTGATTGTTTGGAGGCCATATACTCTTCCCCTATTATTCGAGTACGTACATTTACTTTTGCATGTTTCTTAAATTCCTCTGTCAATTGTTGTAATGTGACAGCTAAGGGAAGCGATTCTTGTGATAAATCCAATTGATGTAAATACAGTCTTACTTCTTCCATACTGTTACGGGCCAATTGTAATAATGAATCGAGCTGTTGCTCCCCTTCCTTAGTTTTTAATTCCGTACGTAATGTTTCCATCCCCATAATAATTGAGGTATAGGAATGTCCCATCGTATCATGTAAATCCTTTGAGAGCCTGTCACGTTCCTCTAGTAAAGTAATCCGCTCAACTTGAGATATGTATTGTTCCAATACATGTTTCTGGTTCCGAATAGTTTCACTTTGACGGTAATTAGTAGCCAGTAAACGAAAGAAAGAGCCCATAGCAAAAGCTAAACTGATTTGTAGAATGATTACCCATAAATCTGTTACTTTGGAAAATATCGCAATGAGCAACGGGAACAAAATAATTGTGATAGGACCTGACCAGCGGTAAGATTTATGAGCACTATTTGCCGCAATCATAAAAGTTGGCATCAAAAAAGCAAGATACGCTGACGGAAATAATAAAGTTAAATAGAAACACACTCCGCCAAATAATATTATTTCAGTAAACAAATAATAGCGATAACTGAACATTAAACAAATCCAAGGTACTGAAAATGAAACGACTTCCCAAAGAATAATGATCCAAAGTGGTACAGTCAAATAATCTTGTTCTTGGATAGTCACTGATATCAATGATAGGCAAATAATAAAACGTATACAAAGTAAGGCCCAATCATACCAGAACCATATTTTCAAAGTCTTAATCAAATTATCACTCCTTTATAGCTTTAAACATAGTACGTGTATACATTCCAATTATTCGAACTAAACAGTTTCCAATACATATACGTATCCAGATGAGAATACATCCAACAATCATGACAAAAAAAGCTTTCGTCCATGAATTCACAGAAATCCCCAATAAGTATATATTAAAATATCGAAAAAGTAAGGGCGTAACGATAAATACTAGCGGCGTTACATACAGTAAAATAGCGCATATAAGACTCATTATTCCGATAAAGAATTTCTGCATCAGCCAAAAAATAGCCCTCCAGTTGCTATTATTAAAGATAATATCTCTCGCTTTAATCCATTTATCTCCCTCCTTTTTTCTCCTTGATTCGAATAACTCTATCGATATATCCGTATAAACCTTCGTCTGAATGCGTTCATACTGAACAAACGTGTGAGTTGTTTGTAGCACCCAAGCCAACAAGGGAATACCAAAAAAGATAATCGTCATTACTAATGCAAATGTAATGCTGACCAGATAGAAACAAAAGTAAAAGAATCCGGATGCAAAGGTAAATAACAAGAAATAGAAATCTTGCAAAGTTTTTTGAGCTGATGCTTTCGTCATTAAAATCTCTCCTCCTCATTCATTGCTAATGCGGTAAAAGCTACTTTTTGATTCTAAGTATTTTTCTGTCACATACGGTAGTGTCAAAGTGTCATGGTTTGTATGACATAACTACCTAGACAGCCGCAGCCCACTCAATTTTTGTTATCCTTTATAAATATGACAAAAGTTCACTATCGACTATGACTCGCCGCTTGCTACACTCTGTTCATACGTGGTACGGCCATCAGGAGAAGCTTATACGTATGACAACGTCTCATTTGCGCTCACAGGGTTAGCAGTAGAGAATGTTACTAGCACCCCTTTCTCAAAATATATGGAAAAGAATATTTTTAAACCATTTGATATGAAATCTACAAGTATGAGCTTTACGTCTGATCTTCTCAAAAGACTGGCTACACCTTATGGTCCCACCGGCGATCCAAATATAAAACAGATTCCTTCCGTCTAATATAGTGGATTATTATTTTTATAATGGAAATGATAAGCATGCAAAAAACCGATTCTCTTTACACTAAAAAGAATCGGTTTCTATTTTTATCCTCTAGATAACGTTGGATAAAGGAATGAGGAAACTGAGATATTATCACTTGAGAGCATTAATTGTAACCTTGGCAGCCTGCGCAATCAGTTCATTATCATAGGTAGCATCTTTCTTATCTCGGCTGGACAGAATTGCGATGATAATAGGTGCTCTATTCGGTGGCCAAATGATGGCGATATCATTTCGTGTTCCGTAGCTTCCGGCTCCAGATTTATCACCGACTTCCCATTCTTTTGGTACGCCAGCGCGGATGAGTTTGTCTCCTGTAGCATTTCCACGCATCCAATCTGTAAGAATTTTACGTTTGTCAGCTGGGAGCGCATTTCCGACTGTGAAAGCCTTAAGATCGGTAGCAAGTGTTTTTGCTGTACTTGTATCACGAATGTCTCCCGGAATAGCTTCGTTCAAATCCGTCTCAAAGCGATCAGCCACGGTAACTTTATCACCAATCTGTCTAAGCGCTTCTTCAAAGCCTTTAGGTCCGTCTAGTTTCTTGAATAAAAGGTTCCCCGCAGTGTTATCACTATAACGAATAGCAGCCTCGCAAATTTCCCCAAGGGTCATCCCAGTGTCCACATGTTTCTCTGTGACTGGTGAATACGTAACTAAGTCATTTTTGGTATAGGTAATGACCTCGTTTAATTTGTCAATTGAGTTTTGCTGTAATACAGCTCCTGCCGCCAAAGCTTTGTAGGTAGATGCGTAAGCAAACCGTTCATTAGGTCGATAAGTTACTGTCTGGTTTGTACCAGTGTCGATAGCATAGACACCTAGTCGAGCGTCAAACTTTTTCTCAAGTTGAGCGAACTCTCGATGAGTCGCATGGTTTGTATGATTGGTTTGCTCTGCTTTTTCTTTTGCTTCAACTTGCAATGGTTCACCTATAAAGAATTTTACGCTTACAAGGCTTAAACTTAGTATGCCAACACACACCCCTATTTTTAGCATCCTTGTACTTTTCAAAATGATCATTCCCTTCAGACTTTTAATACTTAAAACAGATGTTAAATTAGATACAATTGTATTGAATTTGAACATCAGTTTTTAAAATTACACTTAATAGACACTCTAAATAACAATATTGTTCCATAACTTTTAAAAAAATAATTTAACCTTAAGATAAAATAGAACCTACATAGAGAAGGGTTTTATGTTACATACAAGAAGCTTTGAATTTTTTGAGCAAATAGTTGTAATTCATCAGATACAGAAATAGGCATGCAAAAGGAAATGATGATAGTACGCTGATTCCCCGTTAGGAAAGTATGGGCTTAGCATACATGCAACAAAATTGCCGGACGGTACCGAAGTATGGGGGCATGGTGGTGGTATTCCCGGATTTACTAACTTTGCAGGTGGAACGGAAGATGGTCAACATGTCATTTCGATAAACATCAATGTACTAGGAGCAGAAAAACATATCAAGAATATTTTAGTCTCAGAGTTTGCAGGGAAAACCAAAAAGGAAGTTATCGATAAAGAAAAGAAAAGGAACCATCGAGGAGAAGTCAAATACGTAATCGACCAGGTAGTAACCAATAAAAAAATCCCAAGTGTCATAGCAGGCGGATTAAAGAACGGTAAACGCTGGTCTTATGCTACAGGGACAGCGAGTTACGAGGTACCGCGCGCAGCAGAACAGAACTTTTCATTTCGTATTGGAAGCATCACGAAGACGTTCACAGCGTCCGTTATACTGCAGTTGGCTGAGGAGAAACAATTAAACCTTGATGATTCGGTTGAAAAATGGTTACCGGGGATCGTACAGGGTAATGGGTATGACGGTAACAAAATTACCATTCGTCAGTTATTGAATCATACAAGCGGGATTGCATCCTATACAGATTTGGATAATGACGGAATGAGACCTAGACTCTCTAATACTTGATCCTTTTGAACCGGCAGTTCATTCACTGCCTCATAGTAGTTAAGACAGTTACCGAATTCACACATATCCCTCTATATCTTTCTCATACTGCTTTCTCGTTTCTCCACGTCGGCTTTCATCACCCAGTCACCGACTCGAATGGTTTCGTACATCATATCACCCTAAAAAATGAAAAACCCCGAGTCTTGTTTCGGCTCGGGATTTTCCATGTCCTAGTTTCTGTATCACCAGTTTACTCAATGTTTACGAAAAATAGTTCAAATATTCTAAAAGTTCACAGAAAGTTCACAAATTAATTGTCTTCTGGAAGCAGGCCTGTTTTTAATTCATCTGGGGACCGATCCCATAGGCCCTGATCGTGTTTTTTCAGAAATTCACCTAGTACACGCTTCGAGCTGTCGTCCATTTTATCGATGATAATTTTCCGCTTCATGGATTTATCCATCAGATTCACATGCTCAGGCAGCGATTTGTAGCCTCTTCTGATGCTTCTGTCGACCGTCATTTCACAGGCTGTCACACCAGCGTAATAAGGTCCCTCTTCTATTCTGTCAATCGTTACCCACACAAGCCAGTACGGTTTTCCGTTTGGAACTTCTTCTTTATTCGGCAGAAATTTAATTCCTTTTTCAACGGTGCTGCGGGCGTGCATGGCGCCGATGTCAACGAACGCTTCTTTTTCCTCTACATCGACGAATACGGGAGAAATGTTATCGAGACTGAGCGCCCCTACACCGAAGCCGCCGTGTCCATCTGTCGGATCACTTTTGATAATATTAAACCCGATTGATTTTTTCTTTTTTTCTTCCATGAGTTCTACCTCCTACAAAAGCGGTTGAAATATCGCTGAAAACAGCTGTAAAATCCGATCTCTTCCGGCATTTAGCAGCGGCCAAAGCACGTAAGATCCGAGCGGTGTCACAAACAGAACCAAAAAGACGATAAAGCCGTAGCTCTCCGCCTGCGTCATCTTGGCACGCACCCCCGGCGGAACGAGATCTTCAATAATACGATAGCCATCGAGCGGAGGAAGCGGCAGCAGATTAAATAAAAACAAGACAAGATTCAGCTGTATCCAAATGGAAAAAAACTGATCCAGCCCCGTGCTGAACGCCGCAAGCATCTCCATTCCGTATGCATGCATCAACACTAACAAAAAGAAACCGATAAACGCAAGAATCAGGTTACTGACAGGCCCGGCGATGGAGACGAGCACGCCGGCAAGCCGAGGTTTCTTAAAGAAGCGGCGATTGACAGGAATAGGACGCGCCCATCCGAATCCGGCCACCAGAATCAAAATGGTTCCGAACGGATCAAGGTGTTTAATGGGATTCAACGTCAGCCTTCCTTCTCTTTTCGCTGTATCGTCACCGAATTTGTACGCGACATAGGCATGGGCAAGCTCGTGTATGGTAAACGACACAATTAACGTGATGACGAGGTATGGCATTAACGATAACGGATAATATAAAAAACGGTCCAAGTGAGATATCCCTCTTTCTAAAAATGCAAGAATTTACTTTATTCAGTATACTATAAGAAACCTCTTTTTCTAAAGAGAG
Organism: Bacillus sp. SN1; assembly: GCF_002796895.1. NCBI lineage: Bacteria > Bacillati > Bacillota > Bacilli > Caryophanales > Bacillaceae > Bacillus > Bacillus sp. SN1. Next base: position 368,295 of record NZ_PHIE01000002.1, on the reverse strand, counting down.
GAAACGAAATAAAGGAGGATTCAGCACCCATGCCATACGTAACCGTCAAAATGCTCGAAGGCCGTACAGACGAGCAAAAACGCAATCTTGTCGAGAAAGTAACAGAAGCCGTAAAGGAAACCACCGGTGCTTCTGAAGAAAAAATTGTTGTGTTTATAGAAGAAATGAGAAAAGACCATTATGCCGTCGCAGGCAAACGCCTGAGCGATATGGAATAATTTCTATAAAGCCGGCGCTTCGCGCACCGGCTTTTTCCATCCCTATTGGGTCAGCTTCGCAATAATCGCTAATAACGCCTTTTTCTCTTCGGCTGTCAAACGCTCAAACATGCCGTCAATCAGTCCCTGGCGGTTTTCGATCATTTGCTCAGCCGCTGCCCTGCCCGATTCAGAAAGCGTAATCCATACAGTGCGGCGGTCATTGTTATTTCTGGATCTCTCAATGAATCCCTCCTGCTCTAAATGATTAAGAGCAGTGGTCGTAGCAGAGGGAGACAGTGTGACCTCCTTCAGAATATCCTTTATGGTGCAGCTCCCATGCCTGTATATGATCCGCAGAATAAATCCTCTTACATTATTTACGTGTTTCGGAACGGTGGCTTCATCTAATTGCTTCGTGCTTTTCAAATATTTTGTAAGTGCGTGATCCAGCAAATTTGCTTCCAGTTTGTCATGGTCCATGTAGATTTCCCCATTTCGAGATGCATTCATAACATACGAACGATATGATTTACTTATTATTTTACTGATTCCGGATAGGGAAAGTCAAAAAAGCAAAATGAGAATTTACAGCTTTTCTCCTAGATACTTCGATTTTTCACCTGTTTGACAAGTTTTTCTTTAAACGTCTGAAAAGGAACGTGTTCATTCTGCTGATGTCCGAATCGTCGGACGTTTACCGCACCTGACTGCTCTTCATGATCTCCAAGCACCAGCACGTACGGGACTTTCTGCACCTGCGACTCTCTGATTTTGTAGCCCAGCTTCTCATTGCGCTCATCAATGCCTGCTCTTATCCCCAGCTGCTTCAGCTCTTCCTGCACCTTTCTGCAATAGTCCAAGTGAACGTGTGAAACCGGTAGGATTTGAACCTGGATCGGTGCAAGCCAGACTGGGAATGCCCCGCCGAAATGCTCGATCAAAATGCCGAAGAAACGGTCGATCGAGCCGAATACCGCTCTGTGTATGACAACAGGACGAACCTTTTCATTGTGTTCATTGATATATGTTAAATCAAATTTTTCCGGCATTTGAAAATCAAGCTGAATTGTCGCGCATTGGTGGCTCCGTTTAAGGGCATCTTTTATGTGAAAATCAATCTTCGGCCCGTAAAACGCCCCATCGCCTTCATTAACCTCATAAGGCAGGCCGAGCTCCTCAAGGACGTGTGCTAAGGCACGTTCCGACGCTTCCCAAAGGCTGTCATCGCCTAATGAATTCTCTGGGCGAGTCGAGAGTTCGACCGAATATTCGAAGCCAAATGTACGATATACCTCATCAATCAGCCCAATCGCTTCTTTGATCTCACTTTCAATCTGATCCTCCCGAACAAAGATATGGGCATCATCCTGGCAAAACGTACGGACGCGAAGCATTCCGTTTAAAGCACCGCTGTATTCGTGGCGATGCACCTGGCCGAATTCCGCCATGCGAATCGGCAGATCCCGATAAGAATACAGGCTGTTTTTAAAGATGAGCATGTGGCCCGGGCAATTCATCGGCTTCATTGCGAATCTTGTATCATCAACTTCTGAAAAATACATATTGTCGCGATAATGATCCCAGTGGCCTGACTGCTCCCATAACCGCTGATTCATCATAAACGGCGTACGCACCTCATCGTATCCGGCCTTTGTTTGCAGCTCACGCGAGAAGTGTTCCAGCTCATTGCGGACAATCTGCCCTTTTGGCAAATAAAACGGCATCCCCGGCGCTTCTTCAGAAAACATAAACAGCTCTAATTGTTTGCCCAGCTTGCGGTGATCACGTTTTGCCGCTTCTTCCAGCATATGCAGATGCGCATCGAGATCTTTTTTCTTTTGAAACGCAACCCCGTACACCCGCTGCAGGACTTCATTTTCGCTTTCTCCGCGCCAATAAGCGCCCGATACCCTTGTCAATTTGAACGCCTTGATCATTCCTGTAGAAGGAAGATGAGGCCCGCGGCACAGGTCAACGAATTCTCCCTGCTGATACAGCGTAATGTCCTCCCCCCGCGGAATATCCTTCAAAATCTCCAGCTTAAACGGCTCGCCTTTTTTGGCAAACAGCTCTTCAGCCTCTTCGTAAGAAACCTCATTTCGTTTAATTTCAAGGTTCTCATTTATAATGTTCTTCATTTCTTTTTCGATGGCCTTTAAGTCTCCTGATGTTAAGCTTTGCTCCAGCTTCATGTCATAGTAGAAGCCGTCTTCAATCACTGGACCTATCCCCAATGACACTTCGCCGTACAGCCGTTTCACCGCTTGAGTCAGCACGTGCGCTGATGTGTGGCGAAGCACCTGTAAGCCTTCTTGGGAATCAAGTGTGACAATCGAAAGCTCAGCATCCTCCTCCAGCTTGAAGCTGAGATCAACAAGCTTGCCGTTGACCTGGCCCGCAGCCGCCTTCTTTTGTAGACTGGAACTGATAGAACCAGCCGCTTCTTTAATAGTGACGCCTTTCGGATATTCCTTGATCTGTCCGTCCGGAAGCTGAATGTGTACATGTTTACTCATTTTAAACACTCCTTATCAATTGTTGTATATAAAAAAACACACCCGTCCCGCTGAAAGGGACGAGTGTGTGATTTACCCGTGGTTCCACCCAAGTTCCCGACAAACGCTATGTTTATCGGCTCGGTGCTGTAACGCAGCATAGACGGCATTGGATACTTCAGTTCCCCAATGCTGCTCCAAGGCGGTAAACGATATTCCTAAGCTGGGAAGCTCTCACCTTTCCTTCCCTCTCTGAAAACCGTAAATATCATTCATGTCCTTTTCTTCGCATGTATTCAATTCATAAAAAAAACACACCCATCCCTCTAAAAGGGACGAGTGTGTGATTTACCCGTGGTTCCACCCAAATTCCCGACAAACGCTATGTTTATCGGCTCGGTGCTGTAACGCAGCATAGACGGCATTGGATACTTCAGTTCCCCAATGCTGCTCCAAGGCGGTAAACGATATTCCTAAGCTGGGAAGCTCTCACCTT